>DATIPO010000262.1:0-4662 GCA_035471925.1 Acidobacteriota bacterium | reverse complement strand
TCAATTTGCCAGACTTGAGACTCGGCGCCGGCAAATGCCCGGAGACGGCCTAATCGCCTCAATTACCTGCAGTTCAGCTCCGCTGGAACATGAACTGGACAAGATACGGGCCCAAATTGCCTTGCAAGCCCACCTTGACTCGCAGAACCCTTCCCAAGCGCCGCTTGACTGGGATGCCATCGAACGGGAAGTGCTCGACGACGAGGAAGTCTTAGTGCTTTACTATTCGTTAGGCCAGGGTGCTGACCATGTCTGGTTACTTGGTGCGGACCTGTTTGAAAGCAAGAGACTGGAGGGTTCAGATGATGTAGGAGCCCTTGTTGACCGGTTCCACAGGGAGCTTGACCCTCATGATCGTCCGGCGAAGAGCTTTCCAGCGGATGCTTTAGGCTCTTTGAGCCGAATTCTCCTCGATCCGGTCCGCGAGCACCTGGATTCTAAGTCAGTCGTTGTAGTCGTTGCCGATGGAGCCCTGAGTCGGATTCCCTTTAGTCTGCTTCCTGATCCCAGTACCTTGAGCGAGGCTTCCCCTCGGTCTTTGATGAAGAGCCATGCGGTCATCTCCGTGCCGTCGCTGAGCACCTGGAGAGTCCTGAGGCGTCGATCGACGCGGAAAAGACCACGGGACAAGCGAATCGCAGTCGTCGGCGATCCCGTCTACAATCGGTCGGACGACAGGCTCAGCTCCCGGGAGGGGCTGTCAGCCGAGGCTTCTGGAGGAGGTGGCGGGGCTGACCGCCACGTCCTGAGCCAACGTCTGCACCGCCTGCCTGCGGCAGGCCGCGAGACCCAAGCGATCGTCACGATTGCCGCAAACTCGGCGGGTAGCAAAAAGGGCATTTTTGAGGCCACCGGCCTGAGGGCAAACCGGGACCTTTTCCTGAGTGGTCAGATCGACGACTACCCGATACTCCATATCGCAGGCCACGCTGACATTCATCCTCTCTATCCCGAATTTTCTCATTTTGTGTTGGCGGCGTTCGACGGTTCGGGAAAACCTATCAATCCCTATCTTCGTGTCTACGAAATCGCTCGACTGCGCCTGTCCGCCGATTTGGTCGTGCTCAGCGCCTGCCGTAGCGGGGCTGGCTTGACTTATCGGGGCGAGGGGGTTGTTGGATTGACTCAGGGATTCTTCGCGGCTGGAGCGAGACAGGCCGTGGTCAGCCTCTGGGATGTCGATGACGAGGCCACCAAGGACTTGATGACTTATTTCTACCGGAACCTCTTTGAAAAGGGCGAAAGCGCGGTGCAAGCTCTTCGTCACGCCCAGTTGGAGATGGCCAGGCATCCGCAATGGGGCCATGATGCTTTTTTCTTTGCGGGATTCATGGTCCAAGGCGACTGGAAGTAAAGCCCGTGGCTTGGGGAGACTTCCCGGCTCAGCCGACTGTCGACGGCAAGTAAGGATTCGCCGAGCGCTCGTCTCACACAATTCTGGCCAGACCGTGTCTATAGGACCAAGGCCGCCTGAAACGGCGGAACCGGGCCCGTAGAACACCTGTTGACAACTTTTTAGGAGGAACCATGTACGACTGGTTGGAAGACTGGACAACGATTCATCAAGCCGGGGAGGATCCGCCTCCCGAACCGCCCCCGGACACCAAGCCTCAAGGCTCGGTTTCCAAGGATGACTTGGAGGCGCCTAAGGAATAGTGGATCTTTCGATGACAGAGGTGTCCATCGAATGCCAAATGAACGGCCGCTCAAGGGGGAGTCCTGGAGCGGCCGTTTGCCTTTTTGGGAAGGTCGAAACAGTGTTTGGGATTGACGTCTTCTGGCCTTCTTGCGTTCGGCGTTTCCGGGCCTAGAGAATAACGGCGGAGGCCGAGTCCTTGATGGATTGGGCCGTGTGGTGGGCCAGGGCCATGATGGTGAGCATGGGATTGACGCCGCTGCATTTGGGCAAGGCCGAAGCATCGGCCACGTAGAGATTCTCCACCTCCCAGCACCGGCCCGAGGGCCGGACGGCTCCCAGCGAGGACGAGCCCGCCATGCGGCACGTGCTCATCTGATGGGCGCTGAAGAGGGAATGGCGGTTGGGCTCCCATCCCCAAGAGGCGATGCGCCCGATTTCCTGGCGGAAAGCCCGGCGCGAGGAAAAGCGATAGTTGCCGTTGTGGTGAAAGAGGACGCTCTCGGCGCCGGCTTCCCAGTGCAGGTCGGCGGCTTCCGCCAATCCTCTGAGCATATGAGCGCGGTCGTAGCTGTGGAGCCGGTAGCGCACCACAGGATAGCCTTCCCGGTCCAAGGTGACGCGTCCGCCGTGGCGGTCTCGGGTGAGGACGATGAAATGGGCGGCCCGCTCGCTTTTCAGCATGAGCTGCTTGTGGTCTTCACCCGAAACCCAGGGGTAGGGGGCCGCGCCGAAAGCGGGGTGTACCGGCGGCGTCTCCAGTTTGAAGCCGTAAGCGCCGTCGAGGTGAATGAAGGAATTGTTGACTACCGACATCATGGGCCCCCACCAGGACCGGATGGGACGCGGATAAAAGCCGGTCACTCCGACCGTCGGATGCAGGTAGAGGTTGCGGCCGATCCAGCGGTTTTCCAACCCGGAGCGGCGCAGCAGAGCGGGAGAGTGGATCGATCCGGCGGCCAGCACCACACGGTCGGCCAGGATGCAGACCCGGTGAAGCCGCCCGTCGGCGCCCCGGCAGCGGCCCTCGGCGCCCACGGCCCGTCCCGACTCCACCAGCACCCGTTCAAGCGTGGTGTCGCAGAGGACGCGCGCCCCCAGTTGATGAGCCTCGCGCAGGTAGGTCCTGAGGACGCTTTGCTTGCTTCCCAGCCGGCAGCCCAGCCCGCAGTAGCCGCACTCCAACCCATCCGGCTGGGGACAGCCCCGGATATTGCGGGCGATGACCTCGACCTCGTCTCCTCGCTTCAGCGAAGCATCCCAGAGGGCCTGGTTCTGAGGATTGTGGCGGGGACCCGCGGTGGTGACTCCCAGGGTCTTGCAGACGGCATCCATGGAGTCCTGGAAGCCCGATTGCAGGACCTCGGGAAGCTGGTAGAGGCGGGCCCATTCTTCCAGGATGTAGGCCGGGGTGCGGAAAGAGCCGGCCCAGTTGACCGTCGTGCCGCCCCCCAGGCAGCTTCCCGCCAGCAGGCCGATGCCCCCGTCATGGGAGGTGACGATGCCACGTCCTTCGTAGAGGCGGTTGACCATGTCGACTTCGTGGTTGTTGAAGTCGGTCTCGTCGTAGTTCCCGCCTTTCTCGGCCACGATGACGTCCAACCCGGCGCGGGCCAGCTCACCGGCCACCACGCCGCCGCCCGCGCCGCTTCCGATAATCAGCGCCTGACAGCGCAGTTCCAGGTCGGACTCCACAGGCAGCGAGGCGATGCCATGCGGCCGCTGGGCGCTGGAATTCAGGTGCGGTCCGGGATATCCGATGGCCTTCCAGGATGGGTTGCCGCCCTTCTCGTCGCAGATCCCGTAGAAGCCGTAGAGCGCCAGCTTCCTGAGGGAAGCGAACCCCTGCCGCAGCGAGTTGAAGCGTGAGGACGACCAGCTTCGAAAAAGGGCTTGGCGCTGATCGGCATCCAGCATGTCGAAGGGCTTGAGAGGACCGCCCCAGGTCAGCCCCAGCAGGGGAGATCCCAGCCATCCGAGCAGACGTCGGAAGTCGCGTTGGACGCGTGGACGTTGAGCTCCAATCGATTCGACGATCAGCTCGTCCACGGGAAGGTCCCCGGCCGACCGCCTCCAAAAATCCCCCACCTCGCCGTCCTCGGCCGAGGCCACCGAGGGAGCCAGCGTTGAACAGACCGCCTTGAGCAGGTCCTTCTGCCGCGAGGTAAGCCGCATCGGGCCATTATGCCCCATCCGTCCGCTGGTGCGTCCTTCAAGGGAGGTCGGAGGCCTGCTCCAGACGGTCGCGGTAGCGGCGGCTCATGCGGACCTTGTGGCCGGAGGCCAGGACGATGGTGTAGTCGTTCTTAGAATAAGGATGCACTTCGCGCACCCGGTCCAGGTTGACGATGGCCGAGCGGTGGACGCGGACGAATTGCTCGGGATCGAGGCGCTCTTCCAGTGTGGACAAGGTTTCCCGCAGCAGGTGCGAACGCGATCCGACATGCAGTTCTGCATAGTTGCCGGCGGCTTGGATCCAGTCGATTTCGTCGGTCTTAAGGAAGCGGACCCGCCCCTGCGAACGCACCATGATGCGCTTGGCGTACTGGCGCCGGCGGCGAAGGTGATCGAGCAGTTCCTGGACGCCTTCCTGCATGTCGGGTCTTTGCGCCTGCTCCACTTCCCGGCGCAGGCGCTCCAGGGCTTGACTCAGGCGCTGGCGGTCGAAGGGCTTGAGGAGGTAATCGAGGGCCGCCACCTCGAAGGCCTTGAGGGCGAATTGATCGTAGGCCGTGACGAAGACGATGCGGGGCATGAACCCTTCCTGCACATCGCGCTCAAGCTCGCGCAACACCTCAAAGCCGTCCATTTCGGGCATCTGGATGTCGAGGAAGACGGCCTGCGGGCGCAGCCGTCGGATGGCGGCCACGGCCTCCTTTCCCGAGGCGGCTTCGCCCACCACCTCGACGTCGCCTTCGTCGTCCAAAAAGCGCCTCAGCTTGCGCCTGGCCGGCGGTTCGTCATCGACAATCAAGACTCGCATTCAGGAAGCCCTCTTATTCCACCCTTTCAGGGTTTATATCATG
>DATIPO010000261.1:0-3530 GCA_035471925.1 Acidobacteriota bacterium | reverse complement strand
GCGTCCGCCCCCATCCGGGCACCCGCATCCATTTCGAGAACGGCTCCGTCGTCGACGCCCCGGCCTCCCCCGCCGTCCGCCGCCTCATCGCCCAGATGCAGCGTTGAGCACTCGATACGATAAGGGCGGACGTGTTAAAGTCGCCCAATGCTGGGATTATCAGGAAGTCAGCGAAAGTATCTGAAAGGCTTGGCCCACAACCTCAAGCCCGTGGTGCAGGTGGGCCAGCACGGGCTGACCGAGCCGCTGGTGGAAGAGTTCGACCGTTCAATCAACGCCCACGAACTGATCAAAGTCAAATTCGTCGACCACAAGGACGAGCGCAAGAAGCTGGCTGGGCTGATGGCCGAGCGCACGGCCAGCGACCTGGTAGGCGTGATCGGCAACATCGCCATCTTCTACCGCCCCGCCGAACACCCCGAAGACCGCGGAATCCAACTGCCACGGTAGGGGAACGGTATCGGAACCGTTGTCTCACCCCTTCAGATGCTATGTGAGTTGGCTTCCGATTAGGCAGTGGCGAAAAAAGTGGGTCGCTGTTGTTAGGCTTATCCAAAACCCTAAAGAAAAAGAAAGGAACAAGCCAATGACCACAGCGACCCGTGAATCGAATTATACCGAGACACAGTCGGTGCTGTATCTGGCTCTGGAACTGTCGGCCAGGCGGTGGCGCCTGGGAACGGCCGTCAACCTGGGCCAACGTGCCCGCCAGGTGACGATTCCGGCTGGAGACCGCAAGGCCCTGGAGAAGGAATTGGCCAAGGCCAAGAAGCGCTTCGGCCTGGACCGCGGGGCGGCCGTATGCAGTTGCTACGAGGCTGGCCGGGACGCTCACTGGGTGCACCGCTTCTTGCAGCAGATGCAGATCGAGAACCTGCAGGTGAATTCCTCGAGCATCGAGGTCAAGCGCCAGGCGCGGCGGGCCAAGAGCGACAGCCTGGACGTGGAGAGCCTGCTGCGGCTGCTCATCCGCCGCCACATGGGCGAGCACGAGGCCTTCAAGGCGGTCAACGTGCCCAGTCCGCAGGCAGAAGACGAGCGGCATCTGCACCGTCACCTGAGCGACCTCAAGCGGGAGGCCACGCGGCTCTCGAACCGGGTGCGCGGCTTGCTGGCCACCCAGGGAGCCTGTCTGCGGGGTCCTGTCGGGGAGTTGCCCGAGGCGCTGGAAGGGATGCGCAGCGGAGACGGGCGTCCTCTGGACCGTTTTCTCAAGGCCCGCCTGATGGGGCTGTTCAATCTCTGGGAGGCGGTCCAGCAGCAGATCGCGGAACTGGCGAGCCTTCGCCGCCGGTGGCTGCGCGAAGAGGCCAGCGAGTCGATGAGCCGCATCAAGCGGATGATGCAGATCAAGGCCGTCGGGCCGGAGTTGAGCTGGACGCTGGAGATGGAGATCTTCTCCTGGCGCCGGATCCGCAACGGCAAGCAGTTGGGCTCGCTGCTGGGGCTCACGCCCAGCCCCTACCAGAGCGGCGGGAGCAGCTACGAGCAAGGCATCAGCAAGGCCGGCAACCGCTGGGTGCGGAAAATCATCGTCGAAGTGGCCTGGATGTGGGTGCGCTACCAGCCGCAAAGCGAGTTGAGCCGGTGGTTCGAACGCCGTTTCGCCCACGCCGGAAAGCGGGCCCGCAAGGTGGGCATCGTGGCCGTGGCGCGCAAGCTGGCGATCTTGCTGTGGCGTTTCCGGGAGACCGGAGAACTGCCGCCGGGCGTGCTGTTGAAGGGCCAGGCGCCGGCTGCGGCCTGAGGCCGAAAGCTCAAGCGCAGCGACGAGAGAAAAGATGCTCACAGGAGGAAAATCCGCAGATATGAGAGCAGCAGCGAAATCGTGACCCGTTCGGAGTTCGGCTTCTCGATTAAGAACCCGGGCCGCCCGCTGCAAGGGGGGCCGACTTTCAGAAGGAGAAGCCGGCAAGAGTTCTGTCCCAAGTCCGCTCCTTGAGCGCATAGACAGCATTAGGTGCAGGACGCCCGCCGTCCGGCACGGATAGAAGGTGGTTCGGGAGGGCCTTCGCGCACTCCACGCCCCAAACAGAACTGGCTCCCAACGGCGCAGTTTCTCATCGGTACCAAACAAGGAAGTGACTAACATGACTCCCTGAAAGATTCTCCTTGACAACAGACGGCTCCATAGAAGGGTTCGTTTCCCCCCTGACTACACACCCAGGGTTCCGCCCTTGCCGCGCTTCGCTTGGCCGCGGGCTGCACCCTGGGCTGGTGAATTCCTCCCCTTCGGGGATCTCGAACTTCGCCGTTCGCACTCCGGACTTCTCCCGACGCCTGCTCTGAGGGTCCACAGAAAACACTTGACTTTCAACACTGGTCGCTGCCCCTTCGGGGATCTCGAACTTCGCCGTTCGCACTTCGGACTTCTCCCGTCGCCGGTTCAAAGTCTCCACACACAACGCTTGACCTCCAACACAGTGGCTGCCTGCCCTCCCTGGCCTTTTGGCGAAGGAGGGACGAATCCTTCGCCTTCAGCGAGCCCGGAGTTGACTCTCAACACGAGTAGTCCTCCTCGTTCTTTGAACCTTGTCCCGCGGCTGTGGGCGCGAGGCAAGCAGCCGCCATAGAGAACGATCCACAAGCCTATCCTTTTCTGCTGGCTGCGGAGTGAGGCAATGAGTCACGAGTCAAGTCGCGCTCGCTGAAAGCGAGCGATTCGCTAAAGCCCAGGGAGTAGCCCGCGGCAAGCGAAGCGCGGCAAGGGCGGATCCCTGGGTCACCGCAATCTCTCCCATCCACGCTGAAAGTGTGGGATGACGTTGAAACGAACGGCCCGGGTCAGAACCTCTGAAGCGTAGCGTTAATCAGCTTCCGGCCCCAGCAGCTCAATCAGGGCCAGGGGATCGACGCGGGCGTTGTCGAGGCGGACGGCGTAGTGGAGATGGGGGCCGGTGACGCGTCCGCTGGACCCGCTGAGGCCCAATACGTGCCCGCGCTCCACCATCTGCCCCTCTTCCACCTTGAACTCCGAGAGGTGGGCGAAGAAGCTGTAGAGCCCCAGTCCGTGGTCGAGGATGACGGTGTGTCCGGCGAAGTAAAGGTCGCGGACCAACACCACTCTGCCGGCGTTGGGAGCCTTGACGGGTGTCCCCGAGGGAGCCGAGAAGTCGGCACCCGTGTGGGGGCTGCGGGGCTTTCCGTTGAAGACGCTGCGCTTGCCGAAACTGTCGCGGTTGACGCGTCCCGGGACGGGCGCGACGAACTCGCCCTGCCAGTAGCGCCGGGGGGTCGAAGTGTGAAAGAGGTCTACCAACAGTCGCGATTCGCGGGCGATCCGCTCCCGCGTCTCGGGCGGAGGGTCGACATACTTGGGCTCGACCGTCAGTTTGCGGGTGGGAAAGGTCTTGTCCTCTATCCACAGCACATGCTGAGTTCGCAGCGTCCGGCCCGGCACCGAATCGCTTCCCTCCACCAGCGCCATAACTTCGACCGGATAGGTGCCTGGTTTGACATCGAGGTCGACGCCCCGCAGCACCTCCCAGCTCCCGTCTTCCCGGCGGTAGCCTCTGACCTGATTGGAAAAA
>DATIPO010000260.1:0-3448 GCA_035471925.1 Acidobacteriota bacterium | reverse complement strand
AGCAGGCGTCCGATTTCGCGCAGCACGTGGCTTCCCATCAGATGCCCGTGCATGTCGTTGACGTTTTTGAACCAATCGATGTCGAGAAAAACAACCGCGACATTCCTTTGGTAGCGTGACGCCCTGGACAGTTCCCTTTTGAGGAAGTCCATCAGAAAGTCGGCGTTGTTGAGACCGGTCAAGGGGTCGCGGTAGAGCAGCCGCTCCTTTTCCTCCAGCAGCCCGACCAGAAACCAGCCCCGGGCCAGCAGCCCGACGCGCTGCCGCAACTCCCCGGACAAATCGCCTTGCTCGGCCTGCCCTTGCAGGACACCCTGCAATTGATCTCCGTAGACCAATGGAATCCAGAAGGCGGAGGAAGTTGCGCGCGCCCCGTTGCCATTGCCGTTGCCAGCCTCAGAGTGAACATTATGGGCAATTGGCTCGCCCTTTTCAAGACGCTCTTTAAGGTCAGCGCTGAGGTCGAGTTTAGCTTGCTCTCCAGCCGGCCAAAGGGGACGCAGGCATTCCTCTTGAGCGTCCCAGCGAAGGAAACGCCAATCTTGGAACGGTTCTCTGTCCGCGCACAGGCCCACGCTGATTTCGGCGGCGCTTTGCTCGTCGCGCCGGATGATGGCATCCATCAGTCGTTGAGTGGTTTGCTGCCAACCCATTGGGCGCCCGGCCTCTTCTGAAAACTTTCATATTACACACACCTGTGTCGCTGCGGAAGCGGCGGCAATCACAGAAATGGCGGCCATGCTATAATTTCCAGCTTACTTTTCGGTCGTGAGGACCGGCCGGGCGGGTCGGCGGAACGACCCCACATGAGGAGTACTCGGACATGGCATTGAAGTGGTTGCGGAATAATCTTAAGCGCTTGAAACCCCTGCTCTGGTTTGTCATCTTCACCTTGGCGGCCAGTATGCTCGTTTTCTTCGTCAACCCTCCCAACGTGGGGTCGGGACTCTACGCCGGCGACGTGGCCCGGGTGGGTGAATACCGCATCACACGGGAGGACTTTGCGCGCCAGTACCGAGCCCTGGAAGAGCAGTTTCGGCCTTACTTGGAGCAGAATCCCCAGTTCGCCCAGCAGTTGGGACTCAAGCAGCAGGCCCTGAGCCGGCTGGTGAGCTCCTACGCCATGCTGGTCGAGGCCGAGCGGCTGGGGCTGACGGTCACGCCGGAAGAAGTGCTCCACATCCTCTCCCAGATGCCGGTTTTCATGGAGAACGGCCAGTTCATCGGACGCCAGCGCTACCAGGACGTGTTGCGCGCCAACAACTATTCGGCCCGCTCCTTCGAGCTGGGCATCCGTTCCGACATCGTGGCCAACAAGCTGCGCAACATGCTGACCGTATCGTTGGAAGTCGACGACGAGGCAGTGCGCGAGCAGTTCGTGACCCAGAATCAAGAGGCCAAGATCCGCTACGTGCACTTCAACGCCGAGGAAGTCCAGCCTGAGGACATCGACGAAGAGGCCCTGCAAGCCTATTACAAGGCCAACATGGCTGACTACACCGCACCCGCTCAGCGCCGAGCCAAGACTCTGTCGGTCCAGATTCAGCCCACCGACGTGGAGGTCAGCGAAGAGGAGATCGCGGCCCAGATGCCCCAGAACGATCCCGATGCGATCCGTGTCAGCCAAATCCTCTTTGCCGTCGAGGACGCCGAGGAAGAAGAGGTCCGCCAGCAGGCCCAGCAGGTCCTGGAGGAGATTCAGCAGGGCGGCGATTTCGCGGCCCTGGCGGCTGAACATTCCGACGATGCCGGCAGCGCCAACAAAGGGGGCGATATCGGCTTTATCCGCCGTGGCGAGCGCGAGCAGCCCTTTGAGGACGCGGCCTTTGCCCTGCAGAAGGGCCAAACGGCCGACCAATTGGTACGCACCACCCAAGGCTTTCACATCATCCGCAAGACCGACGTGCAGAATTCGCAAGACCGGGCCATCGCCCGCTTCAACGCCCAGCGCCAGAAAGCCAACGACGAAAGCCAAAGGCTAGCCCAGCGCATCAACCAGCAGCTTCAGGCCGGTGCCGACCTTGAAACGGTGGCGGCTGAAAACGGACTGGAAGTCCAAACGTCCGACTGGTTTTCTCGAACCGAATCCGTTCCGGGCACGGTGGCGTCAACGGAGTTTTCAAGCATGGTGTTTGGGTTGGCCGAGGTGGGCGACACGACGCCCATGTACCAATTCAGCCCCAACCACCTCCTCTTCGCCGAGCTGGCCGAGATTCGGCCTCCACAGGCCCGTCCGCTGGAGGAGGTGAGAGACCAGGTGGAGACCCAGTTCCGGCAGGACGAGGGACGCAAACTGGCTGAAGCCAAGGCCGACGAGTTCTTGGCCAAGGCCAGTCAGGAAGGTGTTTCCTTCCAGCAGGCGGCCGATGAGATGGACGTGCCGGTGACCACCACCGACTTCTTCAAGAACAACACCAACGCGAGCATCGACGACGTCATCCGCTTCTCGCCCCTGATCATCAATGAGGCCTTTGAGATGGAACCGGACGCGATCGGCGGTCCGGCCCGGGTGAGAGAGAACTTTGTGGTCTTCCAGCTAGTGGAGAAATCTCCCATCGACGAAGAAAAGTTCGAGCAGGAGAAGGACCAGATCCGCCAGAACCTGCTCGACCAAAAGCGCCGTCAGTTCTTCGCCGAGTACATAACCCGCGTGATCGACCGCCTTGAAGCCCAAGGCGAGATCGAGCGCGACCTGGCCCTGATCGACCAAATGACGGAATAATGGGCTGTCGGCGGCTCGCTCACGGCGCTTCTGCCGCTAGACGAGACAGCCGCTTCTTTGTATAATGGCGGCTTCGGGTCGGGTTAGCGCCCGGCCCGAAACTCTTCAAGGTGGGGCTGTAGCTCAGTTGGAAGAGTACCTGAATGGCATTCAGGGGGTCACGGGTTCGAGTCCCGTCAGCTCCACCAATCTTTTCAACGGTTTAGCCGTTCCCCTTCAGTCGCCGATTTTTCCACTGTGTCAGTTTTTGTGTCAGTTGAGAATGCCCTGTCAAGGGCTCGGACGGCCCGCGCACGGTGATCGGGGGCCAGGTGGGAGTTCCAGAACGAGACGAAGAACTTCGCAGGAGGGCAAAGGAGGCCAGCTTGGAGATTGAGCGGGCCGCAGATGTCGGTGGGTTTCTGCTCAGCGATGAGGCCCACCTGCGGCTCTGCCGCTACGAGAAAGAAAGGAAAGCGGCATCTAATGCCCTTGACTGGTACACGTGCTTGTCTAGAGAGTGGGCTGCTACAGACTCGTGCCTCAAGGACTTAGTAGAGATTGCCAAGAAGGATCTCAAATCGGGGTGATATGGTCCAGCGCCATCAGGTTCCGAGGCCCCTCATGGCTTTTAGCAGCCAACAATCGCAAAAACCGGGCCTTTTGTCTCTGCGCAATCAGTCATAAGGCCCTGTCCCGAAAACCCCGCCGAAAACCCGAGTCGAAAACCCAGGAATGCCGGGCCTT
>DATIPO010000259.1:0-10530 GCA_035471925.1 Acidobacteriota bacterium | reverse complement strand
ATGTGCTGGTTTTCTTCATCGACACGATCGACCGACTTGACCACCCACTCGCCCCGCGTGACCTGACGGATGACGTCTCCACTGGCGCCGTCGTAAAGGTAGAGGTGGTTCCAGCCGTCGCGCTCCGACATCCACAGGATCTGTCGTCCGTCGTCCAGGTCGTGGCGCCAGTACTTGCCCGAGCCTCGCAGACTGCCCCGAGCCCGGCTGTAGGTGAAGAAAGTGTCGGGCTCCTCTGAAATAAGGACGCGAACCTGACCTGATTGGCCGTCCACCTCGAGGACGCGGTAAACCTGGTGTCCGCGCTGGTTGTACTCGAAAGTATAGGCGCGGCTGTCCTCGCGCCATACGGGACGGGAAATCCGGTAGGGATTGGGGAAGTGGGTCTTGTCGATGACGATCTGACGCCGCTCTTCCACCTGGAAGAGCACGGGCTGGATGGCGTCCAGCCGATCACCCGGCTTACGGTAAAGGCCATTGGACCAACTGGGCAATGTCGCCGTGGTCTCATGCTTGGGCTGCACCTGGTCCTTGGGGGAGGAGCGCACGAAGTGAACCAGGCGCCGGTAACCGGGTTGACGGCGGTAGACGGCCAGCTTCTTGGAATCAGGCGACCATTCGATGGAGCGCAACTGGTAGGCGTCGCCTTCGCTGCCGTCGCGGCTGAGCAGGACGGCCTGCGGGTCCTCGGCGCAGGGCGGTGGTTTTTGAGAGCGTCCGTTGCGGTCGCCTTGTTGATCCTCCTCGGAATCGACCTCTTGTCCGCCCACCGGACGAATCGCCACATTGAAATTGCGGATGCAGGCCTCGAGCTTCTTGTCGGGAGACACGACGGTGTCGGGTCGTTCGCCCTCCTCTTCTTCATCTTCGGCCTCGCCTCCGGCCTCACAAGTGTAGTCGGTCAGGGAGCAGCGCCATTTTGAGTCTTTGATCTCGATTTCGATGGCTTGGCGGTCGTCCGCGAAGTCGAACTCGCGGAAGGGCAGAGTTGTGGCTGAGTATTCCTCGTCCAGGGCAGCCGACAGCGCCTGCGCCAGACGCTCATGGTCGAAGGCCGGACCCTTGTCCCAGGCTTCAGCGTCGGCCATCACGAAGCGGTGGCCGTCCTTGACCGAAACCCGGTACCAGAGCTGGTTAGACTTGCCGATCCAGTGGGCTCCGCCGCCGACTACTCCCACCATCAGCTTGTCGAAGCGCTCGCGGATGTCTTCGGCCCGGCGGTAATCCTCCAGCGTCCCCTGAGCCTGCAACCCGGTTCCCGCCAAGAGCACCGGTATAAGGACAAAAACCATGCGTAAATGGGCAACCATCATCGTCTTCCTTTCTCTGAGTCCTCAGCTCGACTGCCGGAACGTCATGCTCGCCTTTTTTTGCGGCTTAGGAGGTTTCCTCGCCTGGCTCAACCTCTCCGAACGTCATGTGGTGGCCCCAGGGATCGACGATGGAGAAGTCTCTCAATCCATAGTCGGTCGAAGCTGGGGCGGCTGGCGGTTGCAGGGACTGTTCGGGCGGGCAGTCGTTTCTCTTCGCCAGAGAACCGGCGCTTTCCGCCAACTCCCAAGGCTTGCCCTTCATCACTTCGGCATGGCAGGCGTCTACGTCGTCGACGATGAAGTAGACGTCGGCACGTTGGCAGGGCTGGGAGCGAGAGAACATGATCGAACACTCGCCCCGACGGAGCCCGGCGTGAGTCGGTTGTTCGTCGGGCCATTGCCAGTCAACTGTGAATCCCAGCCGGGAATAGAAATCGATCGCCACCTTCAAGTCAGGCACAGCGAAGGCCGGAATCGTACTTGTGATCTTCCAGGTCATGGTTAACTTTTCTCGTTTGCGGGCCGGTCAACCGCTACCAGCAGCGGACCGCCTCGCTTGTGTCACGAGGTGATGTTCAGGGGAAATGGACTGAGCAGCTTGGCCGCCTTCTTCAAAGTAGAAGCCGGAGGTGGTCCCGTCAAGTCATAGCGCAGACTCTTGCCGATGAGAGCATCCGACGACCACGATCCGGCTAGCAAAGTATTGACTGTTGGTGGAACTTGGCCACCCAGAGACCCCCTGCAGACGGTAAGGATTGGCAGCGTTTGGCGCGACCCATCCTCGGCCCCCTTTGATCGGGGCGTGAACACTTGAAAACGCTTTCTGGAGCTGGCTCTTGACTTCTCAAATCACCTTCCCCCAGAATCGAAAAGCCTCGTGAGAATACGACTCAAACACCGGGAGCTGGCCCGGATTCTGGAGCGGGGAAAGCTCACTCAGAACCACTGGGCCCTGCGGCTAGGCATCAGCAAGGGACACCTGTCCCTGCTGGTCAACGGCAAGCGTCCCTATCCAAGCGGACGCACCCGGGAAAGGCTGCTTCGCGGCCTGGACGTTGACTTCGACCGACTTTTCGCGGTCGAGGTACGTCCGCCCGTCGCCGGGAGAAGAGAGAAGTGGACGTTCGGCCGCTCCTTTGGGATCAGGCCTCCAGCGTCCTCTTCGAGGAAGACAATGTTGCTCAACATCTGGCCCGACATACGCTATGCTCTCCGCGTTCTCAGGCGGACTCCTGGAATCACTCTGGTGGCCGTGCTCATACTGGCCATCGGCGTGGGGGCAAATGGTGCCATCTTCAGCTTCGCCGACGCGCTGCTGCTCAGCCAGCCCAACCTTCCCCAACCGGACCGTCTGGTGCGGGTTTTCTCCCTCCTGCCCGACGGCACCCGCTACGGCACCTTCTCTTATCCTGAGTACCGCGAGTTGCGCCGACGCAGTCGCTCTTTCCAAGGAATGGCGGCTCACAGCCTCATCACCTTCAGCCTGGCGACGGGCCAGGACCCCGAGGTCCGACGCGGCGAAGTCGTCAGCGGAAACTTCTTCGAGATACTGGGCGTGCGTCCGCTGCTGGGACGTGGACTCAGCCCCGCCGACGACCAAATCGAAGGCGGACACCCCGTCGTCGTGATCAGCGAAAGCTTGTGGGAGACGCGCTTCGGAAGCTCGCCCGACATTCTGGGACGCACCGTCTTCATCAACACCCACGCCTTCGAAGTAGTGGGCGTCATGCCCTCCAGCTTCCGCGGCAGCTACGATATCTTCACCTCCGACCTGTGGGCCCCGCTAGCCATGTACGAGCAAGTGCGTCCCCGGGGACTGTCGCGCGAGCGCTGGGGATGGGGATGGCTCAACATCACTGGACGCTTGGCGCCCGACGCCACTCTGGAGAGCGCGGGCACCAGCATCGACACCGCAGTAGCTACCATTACCCAGGATTTCCCCAGTGAGGCAGCGGCGTTAGCCGTGCAGTTGGTTCCGGCAGCGGCCATTCCCGAGCAGTTCCGCGAAGGCACCCGCAACTTGTTCGTGTTCGTCATGGCCGTCTCAGGTTTGCTGCTGTTGGTCGCTTGCGCCAACGTGGCCAGTCTGCTGCTGGCCCGGGTCTCGGCCCGCGGACGCGAGATCGCCGTCCGCAAGGCCATGGGCGCAGGCCGCTGGCAACTGATGCGCCAGTTCCTGACCGAGAGCATCCTGCTGGCGCTGGTCATCGGACCGGCTGCACTGCCCGTCACCCTGCTCACCCAGCAGGCGCTGCTGTGGGCGCGCCCCCCCACGGAGCAGTTCGCCGCCTTTTCTCCCGACCTTTCGTTCAACTGGACCCTGGTCGCCTTCACTTTCCTGGTGGCCCTGGGAGCCAGCGTGGCCTTCGGACTCGTCCCCGCCATGCAGGCTGCCCGCGCCGAGGTGGCCTCGGCCGTCAAGGGAGGCGCTTCCAGTGCCACCTCCTCCCGCTCCCGCCTCCGTTGGCAGGGTGGACTGGTGGTGGCCCAAGTGTGCTTCTCGCTGGTGCTGGTGACGGTGGCGGGCCTCTTGCTGCGCGACCTTTCCATGGCCGAGAGCCTCGATCCTGGATTCGCAGCCGACAAGTTGCTGCTGGCCGAGATCGATTTTCAGCGCCATGGCTACGATGAAATCCGCACGCGGACTTTCCTCCGCGACCTGCGCGAGCGCCTTAAGGCCCAACCCGGGGTGGAGGCCGTCAGCGTCGCTTCCATCGTTCCCCTGGAAGGGTCGAGCGACCGAATGGGGGTGCGCATCCCCGGCCACCAACCTCCCGAGGGGCGAACCTCCATTCCCATAGCGGTCAATTCGGTGGGCGCCGATTACTTCAAGACCATGGGCATCCCGCTCATGGAGGGCCGTGCCCACGCAACCACACCGCCGCCCCCCGGTTCTGCGCCGTCCATCGTCATCAACGAAACCATGGCCAAACTCTACTGGCCGGATGAGAGCGCGCTGGGCAAGAGGATCACCTTCGCTGGCCAAGAAATCGAAGCCGAAGTGGTCGGAGTGGCCTCGGACGCCAAGTACTCGTCCCTGGCTGAATCTCCGCGCCCCTTCATCTACATGCCCTTTCAACTGGCCTACTTCGCCTATTTGACGGTCCATGTCAGGACCGCTGACGATCCGGCCCAGATGCGTGGGCTTTTGCGCCAGGAACTGCGGGCGCTGGACGCCCGGCTGGCACCCAACCAACTGATCACCTTCAACGAACTGCGCCAGATGCCGTTCTTTCTCAACCGAGCCATGGCCGCCATCACTACCGCTTTCGGCCTTCTGACCCTGTGCCTGACCGCGATCGGACTCTACGGCATGGTGTCCTACTCGGTGTCGCGCCGCACCCGTGAAATCGGGATCCGCGTGGCGTTGGGGGCCGACCGTGGCCGTATCTTGCAGTTGGTGTTGCGCGGCGGCATGCTGCACGTGGGAGCCGGCATCCTGGCCGGGTTGATTCTGGCCTTTTTCCTGACGTCGCTGCTCTCCAGCCTGATCGTCTTCGCCGGGGTGCTCGACCCACCGGCCTTCCTGGCCGCCGTCCTGCTCTCGCTGGGCGTTGGCTTAGCAGCCTCGCTGCTCCCCGCCCTCCGCGCCATCCACGTCGATCCCATCCAGGCCCTGCGCTACGAATGAGAGGTTGTCTCAAGTCGATCATGTGCGAGATGACAATCCACAAAGGACCTTGCCTTACTCAGATGGCTGAGATACAGTTTAGCCTTAGTGAAAGGACTCTCATTGACGGCGGCGTCAGCGGTATCCGAAGGCCGTAATGGTGAGAAGCCAGCGCCTCGGCTAGAAGCCTCTTGGACCGCGCGCGCCGCCGCCCGCCTCAGTCGCCCTGCGGCGGCCGGACGGCATCATCGGCGCCTTCGGCCTCACTCTGCTCGATCGCAACCTGCCCCCGTGAAGGCAAGAGGTGGATACCCCGTCTACTCCGATCCGGCGTTGCCGGGGACAGGTTTGATGATGGGGAGACGGATTTGGGAGGGATGCTGCGCGGAGTGGCGGACCTTGTTGCGGGCCACCCGTCCTTGGGCCTCGTCGTAGTTGTTTCCGCCGGTGTTGAGGTTGCGGTCGAAGCGGGGGAAGTTGCTGCTCGACACCTCGATGCGGATGCGGTGCCCGGGAGCGAAGTAGTTGCTGGTCGACATGGGACTGACCGCCACCTTGTAGACCTCTCCCGGACGCATGAAGACTTCCTGGTCGTATCCCTCCCGGTAGCGCACGCGTTGAATCGTCTCGTCGAGGTTGTAGGCCCGTCCGTCGGGATAGACGTCGATGAGCTTGACGGTGAAGTCGGTATCGGGTGCGTCGGACTCCACGTAGAGGTCGATCTCGATGGTGCCGGTGACCTCCACCCCCTCGTTCAGCGGCTCGGTGGAATAGACCAGGATGTCGTTGCGGGTCTCCATCCGCTGCTGGTCGAAGGATCCTCCCTCGACGGCGTTACCCGTGCAGCAGACGTTGCCCCCGTAAGAGGGCACCGGGTTGGCGGGATCGTAGGTGAAGGCGTCGGGGGACTGATCGTCGTCGGGGGCTTGATGGGAGAGGCGTCCGTCCCCGTGAAGCGAGTTGGCGTTGCCGCCGCTGTGCAGGTAGAAGGTGACCATTTGGGCGTCCTGAGGCGGCCAGGTGTCCGAGGACTGCCACTTGTTGGTTCCCATGGTGAAGTACTGGACGCGCGGCGTACGCTCAAGGACGCCGTTTTTCTCCTGTTTGAGCCAGTAGTCGAACCATCCGTAGACGAGCCCTTCGTAGTCGAAGCTGGTGTCTCCCATGTAGCGCTCGCCCACTACCTTGTCGGGGCCGGCCAGACGGTAGCGGCAGTGCAGCGAGGGGGCGATGACGGCGTACTGGTTTCGCCTGACGGCCGGGTCCTGGGCGTTGTTGCGGACGTGATTGAAAAGGGCCAGGTTGGGTCCCGTCGACACGTCGTACCAGGACATGAACCAGAGGCCGGGGACTTCCAGGGGCATGTCGTCGTGGTAGAGTCCGCCCTGATACCAGGCCGGGTCGTTGGGCTTGCGCTTGATCATCCCCGCGAAGATCCCGCGCGGACCGTCGACGTTGCGCATGATGTCCTGCACCGGCAGGTGGGCCAGCCCCTGCGACCAGTCCACCCGGGGCATCTCGGGGGCCAGGTCGTAAAAGCGCGAAACCCGCACCAGGTCTTCTTGCGTGAAGTACTCGGGAAAGTTGGGACGCTGGATATTCTGGTTACCGTAGAGCCAGGCGATGAAGAGCATCTGTACAGCCCCGCCGCGGTACCAGTTGCCCTGCTCGTAGAATCCGCCCACGCGTCCCACGCCGGCACCGAATCCCTGCGGGACCATGGCGGCCAGGGCCGGATGTCCCAAGGAAGCCACTCCCATCTGCCACTCGGCGGTAGAGGAGCACCCGAAGGTTCCCACAAGGCCGTTCGACCAAGGCTGCTCGGACATCCAGCTCAGCGCATCGTAGCCATCGGTGCGTGGCGGTCCCAAGATGTCCCACTTTCCCTCGGAAAAGAACTTGCCGCGTTCGTTCTGCACGACATAGGCGTATCCCCGCTTGACCACTTCCAAGGCCCGCCGCAGCGTGCGTCCCGAGAGCTCGCCGTCTCTCCAGATATTGAAGTTGTAGGGCGTCTTGGAGAAGATGATGGGCACGGGCTTGTCGGTCTTGGGCCGGTAAACATCGGTAGCCAACCGCACCCCATCCCGCATCTGCACCATGATCTTCTGATCGATCACGGCGATCTCCTCCAGCTCCTTGAGAATCTCCTCTGGCTCTTGTTGCGCTAGCAGTCCGCCCCAAGGCGCACCCAGCAAAACCAGACTCACAAAGAAAACAAGAACCCCACGTCTCATCACAATCCCCCTTTGGCAGGTTGTCCGGAGCAGTTCCAATTCGCCTTATGGTACACGACCCCAACCTGGCTCGAAAGAGCCGTCTGATGAGGCAGACCAGGCAGAATGCGAACCTGTCCGATGATCGAAGTGCAGGAGGCTTCCAAGTCCAAATATCGACTTGTCTGTCAGGATGCGGCCGCATCCGCCCACTGCTTGGTGTCGGTGTACTGCTGAAAGCGGACGACCTTGCCGTCGCGTAATCGCCACACGTGCACGAACTGGGCGTCAACCGGCGTTCCCGTGGCCTTCATCCTTCCCCGGTATCGCCCTTCGACGGCGATGGTGTCGTGGTCGTCGATGAAATGCTCGGGCAGGACGGCAAAGTCTTCAATGTCGGAGACGAGTCGCTGAAACACACCTTCGGCCACCGCCTGCGGTCCCACGTAAGGGTTGCCGTCGGCGTAGAGGAAGCTCTCTGCCTCCGTCCATTCGATCTGGGGGGCGAAGGCGCCAAGTACCGCCGCTACGTCCCCCTTGCCGAAGGCTTCGTATAGCGCCTTCACGATGTCACAACTCTTTCCCATGCTTGTCTCCTTTCAAAGGTAGCGCCCTAAGTGACCCTGTCCAGCATAGATAGCGTGTTGAGGACGCAATGAGCAACGATGAGCGGCCACAGGTTACGGCCGAAGACGACATAGCCGACGCCCATGGCAAGGCCTATCAGACCTACGGTAATTGATCGTTCCGAAAGATCGTAGGAATGGCGAAAGCCGAAGATCGCGGCCTGAGTGACCACTGCGGATACCGTGGCAAACAGACCGTTTGGGAGCATTCGTTCAATCCAATTCATTAAGAAGCCCCGGTCCAGAAGTTCTTCCAGCAGTGATTCGATCCAGACGAAGGGAATAATCGTCAGAAACAGTAGCCAATTGCCCTGCAGGTCACCAAACCGAGAAACGGCGCTCGCGCCTGAATCTTCGGGGGTAAGGCCGAAGGCGAGTTGATCTTTGACCAACTCGAAAACCACGACGGACATGATCGCCATGCCAAGGATGGCCACTGTCGCGATCAGCGTGATTCCGTAGCTTTCCGGTCGACGTAAACCCAGGTCTTTCCAGGAGATTCCCCTGGCCTTCATCCGCCAGGTCGCAACAGCCAGAGTTGTTAGCGACCACATCAGACCATTGGCGATGAACCCAATTTCCGGGAAGTAGACCTCCCTGACCAGAAACATCACCGAGATATAGATGATCAAGTCGACGAGGAATGCCCTGCGGCGGGGAGGACCGGCTTTTGGCAATGGCGGTGCTGTCGTCTTCATCAGATGCACTCGATCAATCCGGCTGACCCTCCTGATTCCCGAAACGTTGGGCTGGGTCCGCATAATACCCCAGTTCCCCAGAGGACGTTATCGCCGCACAGCCCCGCTGGTGAAATGAGAGGCTGCCCCGCGGCAGATCGAAGGCAAGGTGATTTGCACTGACAGCCCTAGGAGAAACTGAAATGGCCAAGAAATCGACGCCCCGCCGCTCGGATCATGTTATCGCTGAACTCACCGCAAAGCTCAAAGAGACAAAGAGCTGAAAAAGATGCTGGTCCAGTCGCTGTAGGTCATCCTCTGGCAGAGGCATTGGGTACCTGATAGACGCAAAAGGGGATTGCATGGGTGTGTTCAAGATTGAACAGCCGGCTTTTCTGTGTCTGGATAAACTCGTGTCCTCATGCTCCTGAAAGTAAATGAAAGGGTTGTGATCCCCTTCTCAGTGGTTTGCTTTCTTATTTTTGGGACAAGTGCTGCCGTGACTCTTGGGATGCCGCCAACGCAGGCCAAGTCGGAGCAGAACCAGGGTGGGATTTCACGTGCGCCGAAAATTGACGCCGGTTTCCACCTGCTTTACCAACTTAAGTTTTCGGAAGCTCGCGCGCAGTTCGCCGCATGGCAAAAGTCTCATCCGGAAGACCCGTTGGCGGAAGCTTCTGAAGCAGCGAGTTACCTGTTTGAGGAGTGTTACCAGCAGGATGTTTTGACCTCAGAATTCTTTCTGGACGACGATCGCTTTCTGGGTAAAGTGGCGCTCAAGCCCGACCCCGCGCTGCGCACGGCTTTCTTCGCCGCGGTGCAGCGGGCACAAGACTTGGCGCGGTTACGCCTGCAGGCAAACCCAAAGGATGCGGACACCCTGTTCGCCATGACGCTCAGTATGGGCCTGCAGGCCGACTACGCCAGCCTGATTGATATGGAACAGCGGGAAAGCTTGCGCATGCTCGGCGAAGCGAACGAGTTTGCCGAGAGACTTCTGGCAGTAGCCCCTGAAGCCGCCGATGCCTACCTTACCCTGGGACTTGCAAATTACGTCGTCGGCAGCCTGTCGACGTTCAAGCGGCTCTTTCTCCGCTTTTCCGGAATCCGCGGAAACAAAAATCTTGGTGTTCAGCAGCTCAAGATCGCCGCCGCGAGTGGCCGCTACTTACGGCCCTTTGCCAAAATCATGCTTGCGCTGGTGGCCCTTCGCGAAGAGCAGCCGGAACTGGCCCACACCAAACTTCAAGAACTCGTCGCCGAGTACCCGGAGAACCCGCTGTTTGCAAACGAACTAGCCAAACTTGTGAGCGGGAGCACCGCTGAAGGTCGCCAAGACCGGAACGGTCCTGCAAATAGACACGAAGTAGATGACCGCTTCGACCGCCTTGTGCGGTTCTCGATCAAAATCGAGGGGGGAAGTTCGTTGCTCCCGCGGGCCAGCGGCTTCCGAGCAGACGTAAAGGAGAGAAAAGGACGTTTCAGGGCTCGCGCAAAGAGAAATTCACCTCTTGGCATCCCGTCATCGGGGCACGGTCCCCCACTCCGCGCGAGTCCTAATCGTTGAGAACCATGTCGGTCAGAAGCGACGCGCGCACAATGAGTCCGTCGTTATAGTCGATCAGGCCCAGCTTTCGAAACTTGTTCATGAAAAAATTCACGCGCGGCCTCGTGGTGCCGATCATTTCCGCCAGAATCTCGTGTTTTATCGAGGGAATATGCACGTCCGGCGTGACCTCGTCTTTGCCGAAGCGGGCCAGCTTCAACAGCGCCCGCGCCAGCCGTTTCTCGCTCTGATTAAAAAGCTGGTCGCACAGATCTTCTTCCAGTTCGAGGTTGCGACGCAGCAGCAGACCGATGAATCGCTGGGCAAATTCGGGCTTGCTTTCGATGGCCCGCTTCAAGGTCGCCTTGTTCACTTGAACCACCGTCGAGGGTTCTAGCGCCTCGGCCGTCCCCACCCTCGCCGTCTGGCCCATCATGCAACCTTCACCAAAAAACTCGCGCGGCCCCAGGATCTGAAGGGTGGCTTCCTTTCCAACCACAGACACCACGGAAATTCGGACCTTGCCCTGTTCAATAAAATAG
>DATIPO010000258.1:0-11900 GCA_035471925.1 Acidobacteriota bacterium | reverse complement strand
GACGGCACCCGTGAATGAGCCCCGTTCGTGACCAAAGAGTTCCGACTTTAGCAATGACTCCGAGAGGGCCGCGCAACTTAGCTCCACGAACCAGCCGGGAGACGGCGAGAACAACCGTTTCGACACCCTCTTCGGCGCCCGCCGCTTTGAGTTCGGACCCACTGGAATCTACGGGGCCCTGGCCCGCAGCAATATCCACTCGCACGGCTTCCGCCTCACGGCAGAGCCCGGCCGCCGAAGCCAGATTCTCCTCGGCTATCGCGCCGCCTTCCTGGCCAGCGCCAGAGATGCCTGGACCACTTCGGGACTGCGCGACCAAACCGGCTCCTCTGGAAGCTTCCTGGGACACCAGATGGAATGGCGGCTCCGATTTTCCCCCTGGATGCGGGTTGTGCGCCTGGAAGCCGGGGGAGCCTGGCTCCTCGCTGGAGATTCTTGGAGGAGGCTCCAAACGCCCCTGGGGAGGGCAACACCGTCCATTTCTACACTCAAGTCAACTATGCGTTCTGAGGACAAGCCTTATGAAGAACCAATGCGAAATCAAGGCAGCCCAGTCCGGAGCAGCCTGGCCCGGGCGGCGCCCGCCAGCCGGTGACAAGACTATAATGAGCGTGATGCGCCTTAGAGTCACCAGAACCGCCAGGGTCCTTCTCGCACTCCTCGGAGTTCTCTGTGTCTCGGCGCTCTGCTTAGCCGGCTGCGCGGGAGCCTCCTCGGAGAAAGACGAGGTGGTGGTGTACGCAGCCGCCAGCCTGCGTGACGTCATGCAGGATCTGTCCAGTGCCTTCCAGAAAAACAGCGGCACCCGGGTGCTCTTCAACTTCGCCGGTTCCAACGTGCTGGCCCAGCAGATCGAAGCCTCGCCTGAAGCGGACGTCTTCCTTTCCGCCAACGAGCAGTGGATGGACTTCCTGCAAGAGGCCGGACGCATCGAAACGGAAACGCGGCGCATCTTCGCCTCCAACCGCCTGGTCATCATCGCCCACCGGGACAGTCCGCTGCAGTTGGACGACCCAGCCCAATTGGCCGAGCTCGACTTCCGCTATCTCTCGCTGGCCGATCCTGAAGCTGTACCTGCGGGACGCTATGCCCGCCAGTACCTGCAATCGATCGATCCCCAACTGTGGAAACGTCTCGAATCGCGGGTGGCACCTGCTCCCGACGTCCGCGCCGCGCTAGCTTTGGTGGAAGCCGATCCGCAGATCCTCGGCATCGTCTACCGCACCGACTCGGCCGCCTCGCAACGGGTCAAGGTGCTCTACCAGGTTCCGCCCGAGAGGGGCCCGCACATCCGCTACCCGGCGGCTTTGATCAAGAACGCTCCCAATCCTGAGCAGGGGAAGCGCTTTTTGGAGTTTCTGAGGAGTCCCGAAGCCAGAGGAATGCTGGAGGCCATGGGGTTCGGATTCGGCGTTGCGGAGTTAGCGCACAGGAGTGAAGACGATGGATGAAGGTGCTTGGATGGCGCTGCGGCTTTCCCTGCAAGTGGCTTCCCTGGCCACCCTATTGGTGCTGCTTCCGGGAGTGCCGCTGGCCTATTTCCTGGCCCGCTTCGAGTTTCGCGGCAAAGGCCTGGTCTCGGCCCTGGTGGGATTGCCCTTGGTGCTCCCTCCCACGGCAGTAGGCTATCTGTTGCTGGAGGCTTTTTCGGTGCACGGCATCCTGGGCAAGGAGTCCTTGGGATTCGATCCCGGGATCTTGCTGACCTGGAGGGGCGCTGTGTTGGCTGCGGCGGTAATGTCCTTGCCGCTGGTGGTGCGCACCGCCCGGGTGACCTTCGAAGGCGTCGATCCCCGGCTGGAGATGATGGCCCGAACCCTGGGCCATGGACGATTGGCCACGTTTGCCAGTTTCACCTTGCCTCTCTCCTTCAAGGGGCTCCTGGCAGCGGCGATTCTGGGCTTTACGCGCGCCATCGGCGAGTTCGGGGCCACGGTGACCATCGCGGGGAACATCCCGGGCCGCACCCAGACCCTGGCCTCGGCCATCTTTTCGGCCCAGCAGGTGGGAGCCGACCGCGAGGCCTACTTTTTGCTGGCCGTCTCGCTGGCGGTGGGCTTCACGTCCATTTTGCTTTCTGAACACCTGTCCCGAAAGGGCCTGGCTCGGGCCTCAACCTCGCCGTCAGGAGCCTCTTGATGAGTGACCAGCCCCAAACCGGCCTGGAGATCCGCATCCGGCTGCCCCTGGACCGCTTCGACTTGGAGGTTGACTTCTCCAGCCAGACCCAGGTGATGGGGGTTTTCGGATCGTCCGGCGCGGGCAAGACCAGCCTTCTGGAAACCGTGGCCGGACTGAGGCGTCAGGCCCAGGGACGCATCCGGCTGGGAGCGGAGCTGTGGTTCGACTCCTCGTCGGGAACCTTCCTGCGTCCTGAGGAACGGCATATCGGCTACGTCCCCCAGGACGGGTTGCTCTTCCCTCACCGCAACGTGCGCCGCAACCTGCTCTCCGGCGCCGCCCGGGCCCGCCGCAACGGCGGACGCCTGGAGGACACCTTCGCTTCGGTGTGCCGCCTTTTGGAGCTGGAGCCGCTCTTGCAGCGCCCGGTCACCACTCTCTCGGGCGGGGAACGCAAGCGGGTGGCGCTGGGACGGGCCCTGTGTTCGGGTCCGCGCCTGCTGCTGATGGACGAGCCGCTGGCCTCCCTCGACTTGCCCTTGCGCCGCCGCGTACTGCCCTTCCTGCGCCGCGTCCGCCGCGAATTCCGCACCCCCACCCTGCTGGTCTCTCACGATCCTGCCGAAATTCAGGCCTTGTGCGATGAACTGATCGTCCTTCACGAGGGACACGTCATCGCCCGCGGCTCGCCGCGCCAGGTCCTGACCGATCCCAAGATTTTTCCGCTGGCTGAAGAGGCCGGATTCGAGAACCTGCTGCCGGGAGTCCTCATCAGCACCCAGGGCGCCACCAGCCAAGTCCGCCTGGGGGAATCTGAGAGTCCCCTGCAACTGACCGCCCCCAAGTCCACGGCCCAAGTCGGCGACGATCTGATGGTAGGCATACCGGCCCACGAGATCATCATCGCCACCGACCATCCTCAGGGACTGTCGGCCCGCAACATCCTGCCCGCCAAGATCACCTCGATTGAGGACCTGGTGGGCTTGCGCCTGGTCCGTGCCGCGCTGGGACCCGACCTCCCCGACCTGGCCATCCAAGTCACCTCACAGGCCATGTCCGGACTGGAACTGCGGCCCGGCAAACCCGTCCACCTCATCATCAAAGCCACGGGATGCAGCATCTACTCGGGACGAGGCGAGCAAGGGCAGACTCCGCCCAGCAAGGCTGCCGGCTGAGTGAAATCTCCGTCGAGGCCTCGCTCCCGCAGGCGTGGGTCCCGTTTCGTATCCTACGGTGTGTCGCTAGCTTAGCTGCTAATTTCGTTGCTTGATAGTGACGCGATCGGTAGGAAAGCCTCCGTTGGCGAAGTCTTGGTTCACGGCGATGACCACCACCGGCGCATCACAGGAGAGCGTGCCCTTTCCACTGAAGTCCCCGGGAAGGGAGTCGTTGAAAAAGCCCACCAACGAGCCGAGCGGCTGCAACTCGAAGTCTTCTTCTGCGGCCATAGTTCCGTTGGAGTTCGTGAACTCCAGGGAACAGCCTATCTCGTTGTTTCCGATGTTTTGCACGCCTACGCCTAGACCGACGTTGGAGCTGGCCCGACCGGGAAAGTGGTGGACCAAGGCGGCATCGGTGGGATCAGAAAAGAAGGCGCCGATCCCCAGAGGCTCCAGACGGTCGGATATGTCGAAGCGCCAGGTAAGGAAGGGAGCTAGAAAGCTGCCGTCGCTTATGGCAGCATCGATGACGGCCGCCCCAGCGAACGGGTTTTCATCCGGCGGCGTCAAAACGATGTCGGCGGTTTCGCCCGGTTCAACCGACTCCTCGCGCGAAAAGCGCAAACTGCCGTCCGCGTTGAGGACATCGATGCGGAAGGAGGCAGTGGTCCCCACTGGATTGCCTGCTGAGCCCCCGATGTGGGTGACGGTGATGACCGAGTTGTTTTCCTCGTCTAGCCAGTACACCTGGGGAGCAAACCAGCGCCGACGGGTGACATCTGATCCGAACCGGCCCGTGTTGCGCACGTCGCGCTGCTTTTTGGGCCAAGAGCTGGCGGCCAATCCGGCGGATGAACTCCTCACCCCGTAGAGCATGCCGTCGTTGGAGCCGAAGATGACGGTTCCGTCCTCGGCGATGGTTGCCGAGGACTGCACGTCTCCCTCGGCTTCAAAAACCCAGAGCTGGGTTCCGTCGGGCCGGACGGCGATGACTGTCTCGGAGTCGGTTCCGATATAGATGATCCCGTCGAACCCCACGGCTGGCGTCGTTTGCACCCGGGCCGTGGTCCCAAAGCTCCAGATCTGACTTCCGTCTTCAGGATCGAGGGCAAGGAGTGCGCCGGCGCTGGCCGATTCGGCTACCGGCAGATAAATGGTGCCGTCTACGGCCGTCGCTGCCGATTCGCTGCTTCCTTCAGTGGCGATTTCCCAGATCTGACTTCCGTCCTCAGGATCAAGGGCCATGAACTCCGAATTAGAGGCCACATAGATGGTGCCGTCATCGGCGATGCTGGCCGGCGCATTGATCCCGTTTGTGAAGTCGACGTTCCACATCAAGTCTCCCTGAGAAGTGAGCGAGTAGACGTCGCCGGTACCGTCGGTTAAAACCACGGCCCCCCCGTTTCCGATGGAGATCCCGCGAATGGTGCTCCCGGGATCAAAGGTCCAGGCTTGGCTGCCGTCGGGATTGATGGCGAAGACAGTCGCCTCAGTAGCTGTGCCGATTCCTGCGTAGAGGGTGCCGTCAGCGGCCAAAGCCATCTCGCCCGTCAAGCGGCTCTCCAAGCCGGAGTCGAAGGTCCACATCTGCGTGCCGTCCGGGTTGAGGGCGAAGATGACGCCATTGTCGTTGCCGACGTAAATGACGCCGGACTCAGCCACGACGGACGCCTGTCTAATGCTGTCGCCCGTGTCGAAGCTCCACTGTTGAGTCCCGTCCGGCTGGACGGCGAAAAGCTGATCGTTAACGGATCCGACATAGGTTATTCCTTCGGGTCCAATAGCGGGTGACGATTCAATGATCTGGCCGGCATCGAAATCCCACTTGAGTGTGCCGTCCTGGGCCCATATCGGAGCCTGTATCAAGAGAAGTCCAATGACTGCGCTGATTACTCTTGTGAGCAGAGCTGTGCGGTTTAGGTGTTGAGAATCTTCGATTCGGAGCATTCATATCCTTTTCTTTTGCCATATTTCGAAATGTTCACTTATCTGGATCAGCGTAACATACACAGAGCTACCGCGCAAGTCGGGTTGTTTATAATATATGGCTCTACTATGTTGTTGATAAATGGGTTTGGATTATCGTTATAGCAAGCTGTTGAGGCGGGGCGGGCAGGCAGGGTTCCCTTTGCGGGCAGGAAGCCCTGATGAGGTCTTGGGAGCCGCGGCCTGGTCTGGGCGGAGATCTCTCCAGAGCGGCCCCAGGGCGTTGTCGCACCAGCAGCCAAGGCGGGGTTTTGATGTTTTAGCGTAGAGAGGCTAGCCGGGCTGGGTGACTTCCGCTCCCAAGCCGTGCAGGCGGACGATCTGATAGGGAGGTTCGCCGACGGTCTCGGGATCGAATTCGTTGCCCGTCTCTTCAGCCAAGTGCTTGAGCCAGTCGACGTACTGCTGGCGGCTCATGGGAAGGACTTCCACCGTCCCTTCGGCTTTGACCGTCTGCCCTTTCAGCGACTGGGGAAAGACGATCACGCCGTCGTCGACCTTGACGCGGATGCGGTCGCCTTGCTGGTCGCTCACCTCGATCCAGCAGCCGGCCATGGCGCAGACTTCGACGACTTGGCCGTCGATGCGCACGCGCTTGCCCTCCAGTTGCTCGGGATTCTCCAGAATTTGAGCAATGGAGACCGATTCCTCCATCTGCACTCCGCTGCCGTACTCCTGCCCCAGCAGGACCTGACCACAAGAAAGAAAACCCAAAACAAACAGAAGCCCGAATATCCGTTTAAAAGTCATCACGACTACTCCTTTTTTTCTCGATCTGACCCGGCTATTTTGCCACATCGCGAGCGGGCAAAGCGACCCCCGACGGCACCAGCAAACCAGACCGGTCCATCACCGGGGGAACTTCGCAGCCCTCGCGGCGTATTGAGAGCAGGGTGTTATAGAGCTGGGCACCTTGGGCGCATCATGAACATCGCAGTATTTCTTCTCTTCACCCTCATGCCGGGGATCAGCGCCGGCGGGTGTTCCTCAGACCAGCCTCTGGGCGTCCGCAACGCTCATGCCTTGGCCTATGATTCTGACCGGGGCCGGGTCCTTCTCTTCGGCGGCGCTGATGAACGCCAGGTCATGGGAGATCTGTGGGGTTGGGACGGGAAGCGGTGGGACTGCTTGTCCAAGGCCGGGCCTCCTCCCAGGACCTTTCCGTCATTGGCCTACAATCCCGCCACCAAACGGCTGGTCCTCTTCGGCGGCAACCGGGTCCTCTTCGGTACCGAAGAGGACACCGCGACCTTCCTGGGCGATATGTGGACATGGGACGGTCAGAGCTGGTCTCAGATCGAGGCGGCGACGCCCTCACCCCGCGCCGAGGCGGCGATGGTCTATGACAGCGCCCGCCAGCGGATCGTGCTCTTCGGGGGATACCGCAATGCTGATGGAGAGCGAATCCGGCTGGGAGACACCTGGGAGTGGGACGGACAGCGCTGGGAAGCGCGCAACGTGACTGGTCCTTCGCCCCGCAACGGCGCCTCCATGGCCTTTGACGTCCACCGGGAGAAGGTGGTCCTCTTCGGGGGCAGCGGCGCCATGGAGGAAACGTGGGAGTGGGACGGCGCCACCTGGGAACGCATCCCCGCCGGAACAGGGGGACGATTCAACAGTGCCATGGCCTACGACGTGGCGCGCCGGACCCTCCTCCGCTTTGGAGGCTGGACCCCGCAGGGACGACGCGGCGACACCTGGGAGTGGGACGGAAAGCAGTGGGCCCTCTTGACCCAGGAAGGTCCCCAAGCCCGCAACCACACCTCCCTGGCTTACGACAGCCAAAACAACGTCATCGTCCTCTACGGAGGCCACGACGGCCAACGCGTCTTCGGCGACACCTGGGAGTGGGATGGCAGCCAGTGGATCCTGAAGACACGGCAGCCGCCGTTGATGCGCGTAGACAACGGACACTAGTCGTAAGGCCGCGCGCAACCCGGCGCGCCTCACGAAGATCGGACCAATTCAACCCTCAAGCTTGACAGGGCCAAACTGAAGCGGCGGAAGCGGATAGTTGTGAGGGCTGCTGGCGGACGGTTAAACTTGGGGACATGAAAGCAACAATTCGGCTGATTCTGTTCTCTCTCGTGCTGCTGCTGGCTGCCGGGATGTCGTTTCTCTCAAGCGCCGTCTTCCAGTCGGGCGAGTACGAAATCGATTCCATCAACCCGCGCACCTGGGTCATCAAAGCGCACGGCGAGAGCGGGGAAACGCTGGAATTCCGCATGCCGCCCTCGATCTTCAAAGGGCGCTGTTTTCACGCCAATCTCACCGGGGTCGGCGAGGGCCAACGGTTTTCGATCGTGGGTCCTCCGGGCGAGAAGTTCGACGGCCTGAACATCGAGTCCGCCCGCGGCCAGAAAGCAGGCGGCGGCAGGGTCCAAGCCGGGCGGTCGCGCCGTCCCAATACCCGGGGGATGCAGAATTACTGCGTCACGACCGTCGATCCGGCGCAGCAGACGGTGACCGCTCAATCGCGATCTGGCGAGAAGATCCGCTTCAAGATCGATCCGGACGGTTTTCGAGGCTACCGCTTCCGCGTTCCCAGTCCGGCGGACTTGGCAGCCGGAGGACGATTCAGCTTGACGGCTCCCAACAACGTTCCCGTCCGCTGCTGCACCCTCGAAGAACGCTTCCAGTAGCCCCGAGAGACAGCGGCCTGGCCTTGGTCGCCCCCACGTATTGGAACATTGGAGATAGCCCGAAGCAATCGTGGGGTCGAATTCACTGGACCGCGAGTGACGCGCGAGGCCCGCAGGCCGCAGCTTCGTAGGGTTAGCGAGTCCTACCGGAGGAACGAGAGCACAAGATCGACCAACTCCGCCACGTGACTCCGCTGCGGATTGTGGTCGGCTCTCATCTCCGCCACCCGCCAACCTAACTCCCGGGCCCGCTTGGCAGCCCAGTCAAAGCCGTCGGGGCCGTCCGGCGTTTCCCGGGTGATGATGTAACCCGCCGGCCGCCCAGCCCCAGGAGAACCAGCCAGTTCTAGACGGTCGAGCAAGGTCTGGGCAGGGTGGGGGACATCGTGGGGCGGAGTGGCATTGGGCTTCACCCAACCCGGCACCAAAAAGCCCTCCGAAAACCGAATGAAGCCGCCCCCCTCTTCATCATCAAACCCGTCACAGGCAGAGCGATCTTGGTTCTGCGCCGACCTCGCGCATTCGCCATCAAAGGGCAGGAAGGCGTCGACATACACCAGTTGGCCGATGCGGTCGGGGATCTGCTCGGCGACCCCTGTGATCACCATGCCGCCGTAGCTGTGGCCCACCAGCACGACATCCTTGAGTTGCTCCCACACGATCAAGTTCACGACATCGGTCACATGCAGTCCCAGCCCAATGTCCGCCGAGGCGAGGTGATGGCGCTCCCCGAGGCCGGTCAGCATGGCGCGATACACGTCATGTCCGCGAGCCTGAAATTCATCGGCCACGGGTTTCCAATCCCAACCGCCACCCCAGGCCCCATGCACAATAACGACTGGTGGCGACTCGGCCTCCTGCCCAAAAGCCGCCGTCGACCCAAAGGCAAGGGACAGTACAGTCAGAAGGTATACGCAACGTGTCATCGAGTGGTCACCTCGCATGAGGTCATTCCTCTAAGCCCGACGCATGCAGCACCGCGCTTCTCAACTTCTTCTGCAGTTCCTGCTTCACCGCCTCCATGGCCGGATCGGCGAACAAGTTGCGGACTTCATAGGGGTCTTCCAGCAGGTCGTAAAGCTCGTTCTCGTCCGGGTGCTGCATCCAATGGATGTACTTGTAACGGCCCGTCCGGAGGGCCCGATAGTCCATGTCGAGCAGCCAGGGGAAAGGGTTTTCGTAGGTATAGAACTCGATCAGGATCGAATCCCTCCACCCTTGAGAATTCCCTCGCAGCAGAGGGAGCAGCGAGCGGCCCTGGATGTGCTCGCCGATGGGGGTGCCGGCCAGATCCAGCGCGGTGGGAGCCAAGTCGACCGAGGCGACCAGGCTGTCGATGCGGGTGCCGGCGGCGATCAGAGGCGGATAACGGATCAGCAGCGGGGTGCGAATGGATTCCTCGTAGGGCAGCCGGCGCTCGACGGTCAGGGCGTGCTCCCCGTAAAAGAATCCGTTGTCGCTGGTCAGGATGATGGCCGTGTTGGCCAGCTTGCCGGATTCCTCCAGCCGGCTCATCAGCCTTCCCAATCCCTCGTCTGCGGCCAGCAGCATTTCGGCGCGGTCGCGGATGGTCTTCTGGTCGGCCTGCAGGGGCTCGTTCGACTCGGCATACTTGCGTTGCAGCGCCCGGCGCAGGGCCGGCTTGCCGGTCAATTCGTCCAAGGACCCGACGGCGTTGGGCCGCAACGGAAACTCCTTGTCGGCATAGCGGCCCCGGTGGCGCGGTGCCGGGATGTAGCCCAGCGAAGTGGAGGGGTCGGCGGAACCGTCGTCGAGTTGCTGGATGTCGGGGTGGATGGCCTTGTGGGCCAAGTAGAGCATAAACGGCCCTTCCCGCTCCTGGTCGATGAAGGAGAGAGCCCGTTCGGTCAGGATGTCGGTCAGGTATCCTTCGACGACTCCGATCTGGCCGTTTTCGTAGAGTTCGGGGTTGATGCTCCGGCCCTGGCCCGGAATGGCCACCCACAGATCGAATCCGGGACGGGGCGTGGGATCGTTCCCCATGTGCCACTTGCCCAGGAAGGCGGTTTCATAGCCATGACGCTGAATGGCGCGGGGGAACGTCTCGAGGCGGTGGCTTGCCCGCGCCCGCGAGACGTTGTCGATGATGCCGTGGCGCGAGGGATACTGGCCGGTGAGGATGGTGGCCCGGTTGGGCGAGCAGAGCGGTACGGTATGGAAGGCCTTGCTGAAATAGGCGCCCTCGGCCGCCAGCCGGTCGATATGGGGTGTTTCGAGGTAGGGATGTCCCGCAACGCCCATTTCGTCCCATCGCAGGTCGTCCACTACGATCATGATGATATTGGGCCGCTCCAAAGCTTCAGCGGGAGCAGGCGGCGGCTGGGCAGACTGACATGCGACGGAAAAGAGCAGCAATAACAACGAAAGCCTCTTGATGCTCACGCTGCCAGTCTAGCCGCTGCCCGTTCGAAAGACAACGGCGGGCGTCGGGGGCCATGCGGAAAGTCCGCCCTTTTCCGCGTTGACATTTTGTCACGTGACGGCCACTAGCGGACGGTCCACGCGTCTGCCTGTTGAAATCGCGAGTGCGCCGGGCGAAAACTGGAGTATATGGATCACGACTGGACGACCTCCGGGTTCCCCCTGGAAATAGGCTCCACAAGCTCAAGGGCGACCGCGAGGGTCAGCATGCAGTCTCGATCAATGATCAGTGGCGAATTGCCTTTCGATGGTTTGATGGCGATGCCTATGACGTCGAGATTACGGATTACCACTGAGTGAGGTGAACGATGAGCATTCCGAACACAGGGCGCAAGGAAGTACGCCCCATTCATCCGGGCGAAATGCTTCGGGAAGACTTTCTAACCGACTATGCTCTCACGGTAGCCGGACTTGCCGGAGCTCTGGGGGTATCGCGTCAGTCCGTTAATGAATTGCTTCGCGAGCGCCGATCCGTGAGCCCGCAGATGGCTCTACGGCTTTCGCGGCTGTTTGGGAACTCCCCTGAATTCTGGCTCAACGCACAGCGAGCCGTTGACCTGTGGGATGCCGCCCAACAAATCGGTTCAGAAGTCGATCAAATCAAGCCTTTAGCCGTGACTTGAACCCCAGTGCCTAAGGACAAGTTCTCACACACAGGCCGGCGCAGGTGGTTTGGCTGGAAAAAGGAAAGCTGCAAATGGCTGACAACAGGCAAGTTAGCCTGGAGCTGGCGAAGGGACTCGAACCCCCAACCTGCTGATTACAAATCAGCTGCTCTGCCAGTTGAGCTACGCCAGCACCCTTGGGAATTTTAGCATGTCTCGGCCCATGCCTTGGGTTTCGGCGCAACGCGAGCCAAAGACCGGAACCGCACGACCCGTGGCGGGCGGATCGCGGCAGGCCATCAGGCTAGAGAAGAGAGGAGGGTGCGGTAGCGGGGAGAGTTGCGGAGGGGTTTGAGGTCGACGTCGTTTTCGATCCAGCGTACGTGGCCGAAACCGTTCTTGACGGCCTCCTGAAGATAATCGATGGCCTCATCGACGTTGCCCAGTTGGGCGTGGAAGCAGGCCAGCCCATAGAGCGTGTAAGGGTCGTCGGGAACCAGCGCCCTGGACTTTTCAGCCCACTGGACGGCTTGATCGGTTTCGCCCAACGACAAGAGGGACTGAGCCCCGAGATAGAGCGTGCGGGCGTCGTCGGGATTGAGCTCGAGACGCTTGCGGGCCCGGCTGACGGCCAAGCGGTAGGCGGCTTCGGCCTTCTCGGTCCAGCCCAGTCCGGCGTAGGTGCAGCCCAGGAGGCTGGGCGACTGGACGTCTTCGGGATTAACCCGGGCGGCCCGGGCGAAGAGCTCGGCGGCCCGCTCCAGCTTGCCCTGGGCAAAGCAGGTGCGGGCGTAGAAATAAAAGGCCTCGAAGAGCCGCGGATTGAGGCGGATGGCCTTCTCGAACTCTTCTTCAGCCTCTTCGAACTGCTCGCTCAGCGAGAGGGCCAGACCGCGCGAAGCCCGAGTTTCGGCCAATTCGGGCTGGAGTTGGAGAGCCTTGGC
>DATIPO010000257.1:0-5694 GCA_035471925.1 Acidobacteriota bacterium | reverse complement strand
AGTAGGAAACGGGTTTTGTTTGTCTGTTTGGGGAATATTTGTCGGTCTCCCGCCGGGGAAGGCGTGTTCAAGCAGTATGTGGCCGAGCGAGGACTCGACAGCGAGTATCAGGCCGACTCGGCCGGGACTTCGGCCTATCATGTGGGGGAGCCGCCTGATCGGCGGATGCGTCAGGCGGCCTCGCGCCGGGGGCTCGACCTGACGGGGCGTTCGCGGCAGTTTTCAGACATCGACTTCGAGCGGTTCGATTTGATCGTGGCCATGGACCGCTCCAATCTCCGCAGCATCCGGTCGATGGACCGTCAAGGACGCCATCAGGACAAGATCAAGCTCTTCAGCGACTTTGTGGGAGACGGGTTCCCCGAGGACGTTCCCGATCCCTACTACGGGGGACGGGACGGATTCGACACGGTCCTCGATCTGTTGGAAGAGGGCATGGATGGCCTGTTGGAGCATCTCGATGGCGGTTCGCGGGGGTGAGTTCCTTTCACTTCATCATCGGTCGCGGTCTTTCGAGGGTGCTGTGGATCCGATGGCGGATTCTACGTCGGACAATGAGGGCGCTGAGGTAAGTCGATGACTTTTGATGAGGCTGTTGAGCGGGCCATAGCTGAGGCAACCGGCAAACGGGCGGCGATCAAGCAGAGCACGGGCGTAGGCGGGGGGTGCATCAACTCCGCTCGGCGCATCGAACTGGAGGACGGGCGGCAGTTCTTCCTCAAGTCGAACTCCGATCCGCTGCCGGGCATGTTCGAGCGTGAGGCCGAGGGGCTCAAAGCCCTGGGCGAGGCCGCACAGGAGTTGAGGGTGCCCGAAGTCGTGGCCGTAGGGGGCGGTGAGAAGGGCGTGGCCCATTTCATCGTGATGGAATACATCGCCACCGGCCATCCCGCCGGAGATTTCTTCCGCCGCTTGGGACGCGGGTTGGCCAGGCTGCATGAGGACTCTGCCGCCGAGCGTTTCGGATTCGAGCACGACAACTATATCGGCAGCACTCCCCAGCCCAATGGCTGGACCGACGACTGGGTCCATTTCTTCCGTGACAAGCGTCTGCGGCACCAGCTTGAGCTGGCGGGTGAGAAGGGCCACGCTGACAGCCAGATGAGGCGTCTGGGGGAGCGCTTGCTGGATCGCCTGGGCGACTACATCGACCAGCCCGAGGAAGCACCCTGCCTGCTGCACGGCGATCTGTGGAGCGGGAACTACCTGTGCGACGATTTAGGACGACCCGTCCTCATCGATCCCGCCGCTTACTACGGACGCGGCGAGGCCGACTTGGCCATGACCCGCCTCTTCGGCGGATTCGACTCGGGTTTTTACGCCGCCTACCACGAGATCCGTCCCAAGCAAGACGGGCATCAAGCCCGCAACGACATCTATCAGCTTTACCACCTGCTCAACCACCTCAATCTTTTCGGGACGTCCTACCTGAGCGGCTGCCTGCGCGTCTTGCGCCGCTACGCCTGAGACGATAGGTGCCTGGAAAAATTGGTCTTGAAGCCGCTATTCCACCCTTACAGGGTTTCTTCAGAGCTCTTTGCCTTACCCAGGGTGCCGCTCGGGCGCTTCGCGCCATTGCTCTACCCTGGGCTGGCTTATGGCTCGCCTACAGCGAGCCCGGACTTGTTCTCGGCTGAAGCGGCGGCTTGCCTTCGCAGCCTTCCAAGGGGGCAAAAGGTTCGCTTGCAGCGAGCCCGGACTTGTTTTCGGCTAAAGCGGCGGTTTGCCCTCGCAGCTCTACCGAAGGGGGCAAAAAGCTGGCCTGCGGCGAGCCCGGAGTTGCCCTCGACAAGAGCGCGGGTCTGCCCTCGCAGTTCTCGCGAAGGGCAAAATGGCTCGCCTGCATCGAGTCTGGGCGCGCAACTTGCGGGCCATCAAGCTTTGTCAGGACGCGGTAGGCGTGTAGCATGGAGCGAGAAAACCAACAGCGGCCCGCGCGGCCTCTCTTGAGGCTCATGGGGACAGCGCGGGTAAGGGAGACGAGAGACCATGAAATCGAACGCATCTAGAGCCACCAGCTGGCCATCCAGATTACACACCGGCCACGTTTCATCGACCAAGGGCAGTTGGCCCAATCCTCTGGGCGGTCTGCGGGCGCTCGCCGCGTCGAGGTGTTCTTGGACAACGGCAACGGTCGTGTTGACGGCCCTGATTCTGACGGGACAGCTTTGGGGACAAACCAAGCTGCTGCGCTTTCCTGACCTTCACGGCGACCAGGTGGCTTTCAGCTATGCCGGCGATCTGTGGACGGCTTCGGCCTCCGGCGGCACGGCGCGGCGGCTGACCTCCCATGAAGGGATCGAGATCTTTCCTAAATTCTCTCCCGATGGCCGCTGGATCGCCTTCACGGGCCAGTACGACGGCGACGAGCAAGTCTACGTCATGCCAGCCGAAGGCGGCGTCCCCAGGCAACTGACGTTCTATCCGGCCCGCGGACCCCTGCCGCCCCGCTGGGGATACGACAACATCGTCTACGGCTGGACGCCCGACGGAAGCGCCGTCCTCTTCCGTTCGCTGCGCGAGGGTTTTTCACTGGCCGAGGGACGCCTCTTCACCGTCTCGGTCGAAGGCGGACTTCCCCAAGCCATGCCCATGCCCACCGCGGGTGCCGGCGACTTCTCGCCCGACGGAAGCAAGATGGTCTACTCGCCCCTCTTCCGTGATTTCCGTTCCTGGAAGCGCTATCAGGGCGGTTGGGCCCAGGACCTTCAAATCATCGACCTGGAGACCCTGGAAACCACGCCCGTGACCCAGCACGTACGCAGCGACCGCGATCCGATGTGGGGCGACGGCGTCATCTATTTCGCCTCTGACCGCGACGACACTCTCAACCTTTACTCCTACGACGTCGGTTCCGGCGACATCAGCCAGCTCACGCGCAGCACCACGTGGGACGTGCGCTGGCCCAGCAAGGCCGAGGACGACCGCATCGTTTTCGAGCTGGCCGGCGAACTGCATATTCTCGATGTCTCTGAGGGCGATTTCAACAAGATCAACATCAACGTTCCCTACGATGGGCTGGCCATGCGTCCTGTGCACGCCTCGGCCGCCGACGTGATCGAGAACTTCGGACTCAGTCCCAAGGGCGAACGGGCCCTTTTCGCCGCTCGCGGAGACATTTTCACGGCTCCCGTCGAACATGGTCCCACCCGCAACCTGACCCGCTCTTCGGACGCTCACGACAAAGCCCCCGCTTGGTCGCCGGACGGCTCCCAGATCGCTTTCATCTCCGACATGGACGGCGAAGAAGAACTCTACCTGATCGCCCAGGACGGACGGGGCGAGGTCGAGCAGTTGACCGACGGCAATCAGGCCATGCTTTATTTCCCGCTGTGGTCGCCGGACGGCGAGCGAATCGCCTACTCCGACAAGGAAGGCCGGCTTTTCGTCCTTACCCTGGAAGACCGCTCGGTGCAGCAGATCGCTGATGAAAAGGGCGGGCAGATTCCGGGCTATTCCTGGTCTCCCAAGGGACGCTTCATGACCTTCGCCCTCAGCGATCCCAACGGCTTCAGCTCCATATACATCTGGGACTCGCAGGACGGCCAACTGCACCGCGTCACCGATGAGATCTTCAACGAGTTCAGCCCGGTGTGGGGTTCTGACGGCGACTATCTCTTCTATCTCAGCGACCGCATGTTCCAGCCCCAGATCGGCAGCTTCGAATGGAATTATGCCGTTGACCGCGAGAGCGGCATCTACGCCATGGCCCTGCGCAAGGACGTCGAGAGCCTCTTCCCGCCCCGCAGCGACGAAGTCACAGTGGAGAAGGACGAAAAGGCCCAGGAAGAAGACTCCGCTGAACAGGAGGCGGCCGAGGATATGGGTCAAGAAGAGGAGGCGGCCCAAGAGGACGCCGAAGAGGGAGGAGAAGAGGCCCAGGAACCCGCCGAGTCCATCGACTTTGAAGGACTGGCCCAGCGCGTTGAACGCGTCCCCGTCAGCGACGACAACTACGGCGGACTGTGGGCCGTCAAGGGACACCTGATCTACGTCCGCACGGGTCCTTTCTACTACGGACGCGGTTCCGATGTTGCGCCCGGACTCAAGATCTACGCTCTCAAAGACCGCAAGGAAAGCGACATGGCGGAGCCCATCTCCGGCTACACCGTATCAGCCGACAACAGCAAGTTGCTGGTGCGGCGGGGCAACGGCTTTCAGCTCATGGACGCCAATCCCAACGGCGCCAAGTCGGCTAAGAGCGTGTCCACCGGCGGACTGCAGGTCGACCGCGTTCCCAAGGAGGAATGGGAGCAGATCTTCGACGAAGTGTGGCGGCGCTACCGTGACTTTTTCTATGTCGAGAACATGCACGGCTATGACTGGGAGGCGCTGCGTGAGCAGTACCGTCCCCTGCTCGAGCATGTGGCCCACCGCTCCGACCTCAACTACGTGATTTCGGAGATGATCGCCGAACTCAACGTGGGACACGCCTACATCACCGGCGGCGATTGGCGCCAGCCCGACCGTCCTTCGGCGGCGCTGGCGGGAGCCCGCTTCCAACTCGACGCCGAGGCCGGACGCTACCGCATCGCCACCATCCTGCGCGGACAGAACGAAGAAAGCCTCTACCGCTCTCCTTTGACCGAAGTAGGCGTCAACGTGCAGGAAGGCGACTATCTGCTGGCCGTCGACGGCCAGGAACTGCAGGCGGGAGACAATCCCTATGAAGCGCTGCTTCACAAGTACGGACGTCCCGTGACCTGGACGGTGGCCGATTCGCCCGACGGCGAACGCCGCGACATCACCTATCAGCCCATCCGCCACGAGCGCGACCTGGCCTACCTCAACTGGGTGGAAGCCAACCGCCGCAAGGTGTCCGAGATGACCGACGGACGGGTCGGCTATCTCCACATCCCCGACATGGGCTCCAACGGCATCCGCGAGTTCATCAAGTGGTACTACGGGCAGATCCGCAAGGAGGGCCTGGTCATCGACGTGCGCGGCAACGGCGGCGGCAACGTCTCCCAAATGCTCATCGAGCGCCTCAGGCGCGAACTGCTGCGGACGGGATTTCCCCGCACCAGCGACTATACGAGCACCTATCCCTCGGTGGTCTTTCACGGACACATGGTGTGCCTGCTCAACGAGACTTCGGCGTCTGACGGAGACATCTTCCCAGCCATGTTCCGCGAGGCGGGATTGGGTCCGCTGATCGGCAAGCGCTCTTGGGGCGGCGTCATCGGCATCACCAACCGCGGGACGCTGATTGACGGCGGCAGCGTCAACGTCCCCGAATTCGGTTTCGGCAGCGTCGACGGCGAGTGGACCATCGAAGGTTACGGCGTCGATCCCGACATCGTCGTCGAGAACTCGCCCAAAGACCTCATCGAAGGCCGCGACGCCCAACTGGAACGGGCCATCGAGGAAGTCCTCAAACGCATCGAGGAGAACCCCATGAGCCTCCCCGGCCGTCCCGCTCCCCCCGTCCGCACACCCTAGGGTAGTGCGGGCTGCGAGGTGCGGAGTTAGAAGGAGCGTCGGCTTGGAGGACGCATCCGAGTTGAGGTGAAAAGGAGCGGCCATGAAGTTTCGTTTCAATCCTTGTTCTCGTGGATCGTCCGCTAGGACGGCGCGCTGTTCTCCCTCATGCTCTGGCTGGCGACGTTTCAATCCTTGTTCTCCTGGATCGTCCGCTAGGACCCGAGTTCACGCGGGAGATTGACTGGCGGGACGCGGCGGGAGTGTTTCAAT
>DATIPO010000256.1:0-8880 GCA_035471925.1 Acidobacteriota bacterium | reverse complement strand
GGCTGTCGGACATCGATCCAGTGGAAGAGAGCCGGGCCCCTTCGGTGGCCATCATCGTTCCAGCCCGCAATGAAGAACGCCATCTGGAATCGGCCCTGAGCAGCCTCCTGAAGCTCGACTATCCCGACTATCAGGTCGTCGTGGTCGATGACCGGTCGAGCGACCGGACTCCCGAGATCCTGGAGCAGATGTCGCAGCGGCATCGCAATCTGCGTCGGCTGCGGGTGGACTCGTTGCCTCAAGGCTGGCTGGGAAAGACTCACGCTCTGCACTACGGAGCTGAGCACTGCCAGAGCGACTTGCTGCTATTCAGCGACGCCGATGTGCATTTCGAGTCCTCGGCGCTCAAGCGGGCTGTGGGACACTTGCGGCGCCAGGAGATCGACCATCTGGCCTGCATCCCCGACATCCGGTCCCGGGGATGGGTCCTGACCATTTTGCAGGTCACTTTTGGTTTGAGCTTCACGCTCTTCCAGCGTCCCTGGAAGGCCCGCGATCCCAAAAGTTCAGCCTACGTCGGAGTGGGGGCTTTCAACCTGCTGACCCGCCAGGCTTATGAAGGTTGCGGAGGCTTGCCGCGGATCGCCCTTCAAGTCGATGACGACGTCAAGCTGGGCCTGATCGTCAAGCGCTCGGGATTCCGCCAGGACTGCCTGGTGGCCGACCGCCTGCTCTGGCTGGAATGGTACGCTAACCTGCGCGAGATGGTGGAGGGGCTGAGCAAGAACGCTTTCGCTGCTTTCGGCTACCGCTGGGAAAAAGCCCTTGGCGCCTCGTTGGCCACCCTCCTGATGTGGGTCGGTCCGCCGATAGGCGTGCTGCTCACCTCAGGCTGGACGCAGGCCACCCTGGCCGCCATCACCCTCTCCCATCTGGCTCTCTTCCTGGAATTCTGCCGCTATCTGCGAAAGCCTCTAATTTGTGCCTTGGGCTATCCCCTGGGATTCCTTCTGTTGGTCCACATCATCGCCCGCTCCGCCGTGCTGACCCTCAAGCAGGGCGGCGTGATCTGGCGCGGGACCCACTATTCCTTGCGCAGCCTGCGCCGCTCCGCCACGGACATCGCCAAAGAGGCGTGATTCCAAGGCGGCGCCTTTACAGCGGTCGGTGTCAGAGGCGGCCCCTATTCTGAAGGGTACGGGAGGCGCTCGGACCCATGAGTTTGGAGATCAGAGAAGGTGCGGACTATAGGCGGCTGCTGGAGAGGCTGTGCCTGGACGCCGAAAGCGAGTCTCGCAAGGGAGGATTGCAGCCTCTATGGCTGGTGACGCCGACGGCTTCGCTGGCCAATCATCTGCGCTGGACGCTGGCCTGCCGCGCAGGCTCGGAAGGCGCCGTCGCAGTGAGGGTTGCCACCATCGGGACCTTCTTGCGCCGCCTGGGCCAAGGACTGGACTGTCCCTTGGGAGATCGTCGTCACCCGCTCCTCGATCTGCTGCTGCTGGAATTGTGCCGGCGCTTCCCCGATCTGGAGCTGAGCGGTCGCCTCAATGAGATGCCCTCGGGACAGCGGCTGCTCTTTCCCACCTTCTTCGATCTGGCCGACGGCGGCTTCGGTCCGGCTCAGGAGGACCTGCTCAAAGAGCTGGCCCAGGCACCGCAACTGAAGCTGGTCGAGCAGGAGGTTGTCACCCTCTACTACGCGTGGCTCCGACTCTTGCAGGAACGCGGCGTGCTGTGGATGCCACTGCAAGTACAGCGCCTGGCGGGAGCGGTCGAAGAAGCCCCACAGGAGCAGCTCTCGAAGGCCCTGAGCGCCCGGCCCGATCAGCCCCCGCAAGTCTGGCTGTACGGATTCTACGACTTTACCGACGTCAACTTGCAGGTGCTCTGCGCCTGTGCCCGCAAGCTGCCGCTGAGACTCTACTTTCCGGTCCTGCGCCGGGGCGGGGAAGTGCATCCCGCCTTCGAATGGGTGCAGGACCTCCTCGAGGACCTGAGCCTGCGGCTGGGGGAGGAGCATCTCGTACGCCGCCGCGCCGCCGATCCCGTCGCCGAGTCCGAAGAAGGGGCCACCGGATCCGAAGAGCATGCGGGGTCCCAAAAGCCCGACACGGGGTTGGATAAGCTCAACAGTGGGTCCGGAGACTCGGACCCGAGATCCAGCCTGCCAGCGGGGCAATCTGCTCTCGACGACGCGCTGCTGGATGAGTCGGGCGCACCATCCTCTCCCCAGCAGTATTTCCGCGCCACCTTTCCCCAGGGAGAGGTGGGACGCCAGCCCTCCTGTGTGGGTTTTCAGCGGGCTTCGGGATTGCGTTCAGAGGCCTTGGCTGCCGCACTGCAAGCCCGACGCTGGCTCGATCAGGAGCCCGATCTCAATCCCCAAGACATCCTCATCGCCGCACCCTCGGCTGAAACTTATCTCCACCATATCCGGGAGGCGTTCCAGGCCTTCGCTCTGCCCTTGCGGGCCTTGGACGTGGAAAGCGATCCCACGCCCCGGGTGCGTTCGCTGCGTCAGCTAGCCGGCCTCCTTCAAGAAGACGCACCGGCCGAGCCGCTTCTGGCCTATCTGCGCGATCACCCTCAGCTCTTGCCGTCCCACCAGGATTTGGACCGCAAGCTGCGCCAAGGCGAAATCTGGGGAGGTCCGCATTGGGACCTGCTGGGCCGCGGCGGACTGGATCCTTCCCAGCAAGAACAGGTCGACCGCTTTCTGGAACTTTCCGCCTACAGCAGGATGTCGGAATTGAATCCGGAGCAAGCCCTGCAACTGGTGGACGCCCTCCAGCGCCACTGGATCGAGCAGCCCCGCTGCCTGGATCCGCTGCGTCAGGCCCTGCGCCAGATGCAGCAATGGAACCCCCATCTGACACTGCCCCTGGCTCTCATCAAGGACCTGCTCTCCGAGGGCCCCAGCCATCCCGTAGGCGACCGTTTCAACCGTCGGGCCGTGGCCTTCACCTCACTGATGCGCAGCCGCGGACTCACGGCGCGGCGGCTGATTGTGATGGGACTGAGCAGCCGTCATCTCCCCCGCCGGGTCGACGAGGATCCGCTGCTCAGCGATGATTCGCGCCGCCGGCTGCTTCATTTGGCCCGCGACGTCGGCTACCGCCTGCCCATCAAGTCGCGGGCGGGCGAAGAGCAACTGCTGCTTTTTTACCTGCTCAACACCTCGGCTGAGGCCGTCCACTGGGTGGTGCCCGAGAGCGACGAGAGCGGACGCCGGGTGGCCGCCTCTCCCTGGGTGCAGCGCTATCTGAGCGCCTGGAACGCCGTCCGCCGTCCGCCCTTGCCCCGCGGTCCCCGTGAGCAAGCCCGACACCTGCTGCAAGAGGAATCTTCGGGCGCGCTGCTTCCTCCCCGCCTGGCGGGATTGCTGGGACGCCGCGGACAGGCCACCTCCACCGTCTCCTCCGATCAGGCGGTGCCGCACTCGGCAGTTCTGGACCCGGACCGTCCCATCAGCGTCACCGCCCTGGAAGACCTGGCCCGCTGTCCCTTCCGCTTTTACGCCGCCCGGATGGCCGGATGGAGTCCGCTCACGCCTTTGACGCGGGAACGCGAACTGGCGCCTTTGCAGAGGGGCAAGCTGCTTCACGAGGCTCTGCAAGCCGTGCTGCGTCCGGCTTTGGCTCAGCAGCTTTCACTGGCCGCCGCGGCCCGCAACGCCCTGCGCGACAGAGCCCGTCCCCTGCGCCGGGCTCTGGAGTCCTCGCTGGAAGCAGCCTGCCGCGGAAAAGCCTCACCTCATCCTCTGCTCAAAGAGGCCGCTTTGCAGGCCCTGGCAGCTCAACTTGAGGACTACCTCAAGCAACTGACCGGCTGCGAAGGCACCTGTCCTTCGCGGCTGGAAGCCCGCCTGCGCGCCAGCTTTCCCGGCCTTCCCGAGTTGCAGATCGAAGGACGGCTCGACCGCATCGACGAGGGCGAATTCGGTGCCGGGGAGAGCGTCGTCGACTACAAGGCCGGAAGAGACCCGGGCTACAAGCTTGACGATCAGATCGGAGCCGGATTCCGCCTCCAGGCTTCCCTCTATCCCTGGCTCTGGCAGCAGCAGAGCGCCGCCCTTCCGGGCTTCTCCTACGTCTTTTTGGCCGAGTCGCCGCCTGCTTCGCGCCAAGCCCGGGAAGCGCCCTCGGCTGAGGACGTCCTGACCCCTCTGGGACCGATCCTCAAGGGCGGACGCTGGCCCGCCCTTTCCAACGAAGCCTGTTCGCGCCTGGGTTTGGACCGCCTGGAGCCCTGCCAGTATTGCGACTTCGCCTCGCTGTGCCGCCGCCACGACGCCTCCGCCCCCAGGCAACTGGCGGATGCTTTCCGCCGCCAGGCCCCCCAGCGGCTGGACTTCCTGCTGAGGCGTTTCGGTCGTGAGGAGGAGGAGGCATGAGCCTGCATGTTTCCGCCAGCCCTGTCTCGGCTTGGCCGGCCCCCGCCGACGCCGGAGAGCGCAGCCAGGCCGTCCTTACCGAGGAACACGCCTTCGTGTGGGCCGGGGCGGGGACGGGCAAGACCCACACCCTGACCCATCGGGCCCTTCATCTGCTCCTGCAGGCGCCCTTTCTGGACTGCTTCCGAGCCAGCCACCAGGAGTCCGCCGGAGTGGAGCTGACGGCTCTCTACCGCGCCTCCGAGCGCAGCGCCCGCATGGGAGCCGCTCGCCGGGTGGTGCGCTCGCTGGTGCTGACAACCTTCACACGCAAGGCCTCGGCGGAGATGCAGACGCGGCTGCACGATGACCTGCGCCGGGTGGCTGAGCTGGGAGAAACCGACTTGCAGGACCCGCCCCCCAAAGAACGCCTGCTGGCTGAGGTCGTCGACGGGGTCCTGAGTGAAATGCGCAGCCGAGGCTACCGCCGCCCCATGGAAAAGCTTCGCCGCGGAGCCGAAGCCCTGGCCGAACTGGCTGCCGACATGCAGATCTCCACCCTGCACAGTTTCTCGGCCGGGCTGCTGCGCCGTCATCCTCTGGAAGCCGGCATCCCCCCGGGCGCCCACTTCGCACGGGAAGATGAGACCGACCTCTCCGTCCTGCCCCGCCAGCTCATCGACCGCTGGTGGAACCGCCAGGCCCTGAGAGATCCACGACTGGGAGACGACTTGGCCCGAGTGCTGGCGGTTGCTGCTCCGCGGCAAATCGATGTCTGGCTGCAAGAGACCCTTTTCAATCCCTGGCTGGCCCGGCTTGAGGCGGGAGAGCACGCCGACGGCCGTCAGGCCTTGGGTTGCCTGAAAGAGGTTGTGGAGCGGCTTCATCATTACTGGCCGGGCAAGAAGACCGCCAACCTGGAGGAACTGACCCGTCTGGTGCAGGCCGTGTGCAGTTCCGCCGCCCAACAGGATGATGGGTCCCCGGACGGTCCCGATCCCGGCGCCTTGGGACGCTTGCTGCGCTTCCTCTCCGACAAGAAGTCGAGCCTTTTCCTCGACAGCGAGGAGCGCTGGAAGACGCTCGACAAGGCTCTGGAGGCCTCCTCTCCCCAAGCCCTGGAGTTCTTCGCCGGATACGCCGACCTGCAACGCCCTCTGGTGGGCTTGCTGCTGGACACGCGCTGGGCATCGGCGTGGAAGTCCTTGAGACGTCTGCTGGCAAACTTCGCCCAGTGGAGCCAGGGTGCTGCCTTGCGCGAACTGGGCTTGGTGACCTTCGACGACATGATTGAAAAGGCCGTGAAACTGTTGGAGGACCATCCCGACATCCGCCGCCGCGAGCAGCAGCGGCTGGCCGTCCTGCTGGTGGACGAGTTTCAGGACACCGATCCGCTGCAACTGCGCCTGCTGGAATTGCTGCTCAAGCGGGAAGAAGCACAGCGCGTCCCGCTGGGCTTTTTCGTGGGAGACCGCAAGCAGTCGATCTACCGCTTCCGGGGAGCCGACCTTCCCGCCCTCCAGTCCTTTCTGGAGAGCTACGCCGAGATCACGGGGAGCGAACCCAGGCAGTTCCAGCTCACCACCAGCTTCCGCAGTCTGGAGCCGGTGCTCGACTTCATCAATGAGTTCTTCCACAAGGAGATTCCGGCGGTCGGCCTGCAAGAAAGGCTGGACGCTTTTCACCGTCCCCGCAGCCAGCAGCCGTCGCCGCCGGCCCACCGCCGCCGGCGTCCGGCGCGCGATCAGATGGCCTTGCCTTTTGAAGCGGGGGAGCGCCCCCAGTGGATCCACCTGCGCGACGAGCGTCCCCAGGGTCGTGGATTCAGCGCCTCCGAAGCGCGCCGCATTACGGCCGCCCAAGCGGTTCGCAGCGTCAGCGGATTGCGCCAGCGGGGCTACGCTTACAAGGAAATCTCACTTCTGGTGCGCAAGGAAAGCGAACTCGATCCCATCCTGGCGGCCCTGCGCCAAGCCGGTGTTCCCTATGTCAGCACGGGAGCCCGCACCTTTTATCGTCAGCCCGAGGTGCTGGACTTGCTCAATCTGCTGATTGCCATGCACCATCCCGACGACACCCTGGCTTGCGCCGCTTTGCTGCGCGGACCCTGGGTGGGACTCGACGACGCCTCCATCCAAAGCCTCCTGCCCCAGATCAAGGAGGGCTTGCTGCTGCAGGGCCAGGAACCGCTGCCCGAGGATCTGCCCGCCCTTCCGCTGGGGAGGCTCTCAGCCCTGCGCCGGTTGGCCCGAGTCCGCCTTGAAATGAGCACTCAGGACTGGCTGCAGCAAGTGCGCAACCGGCTGCCTCTGGAGTCTTACGTCAGCCGTCACGATCACGAAGGACGCAGCCTGGTGCGCCTGGAACGCCTGCTGGCCAGCTATCGCCTGGAAGTAGAGGAGGGGAGCGAACCGGTGCTGCTGTGGCTGTTGGAACAGCGGCGGCGGGCCGACCGGGGCGACCGCTTCGACGCCGACTTGGGCGAGGACGTCAGCATTTCGGACGAGAGCCTCGACGCCGTCCGCGTCCTCACGATACACAAGGCCAAAGGACTGGAAAACCGGGCCGTAATCGTGTGCGGATGGCATTCCGTGCTGGAGGAACTGAAAGGGGAATTCCCCAGCCGCGAACCGGCGGTTCTTGCCGATCATTCAGGTCCCTCGGCCCGGCCCCAAAGCGGTCACTTCGCACTCCCCCTGGGTCCTCTCACAATACAGAGCCAAGGATACGCCCGGGCCCTGGAGGAAGAGAAGCAGCGCAATCGTGACGAGGCCATGCGCTTGGCTTATGTAGCCGCCACCAGGGCTCGGGAACAACTGGTCCTCATCAGCGCCCAGCATTCCTTCCGCTCAAAGCCCGCGCCCGAAATCCGCCAACTGATGCAGCAGGCTTGCCTGGCCGCTGAACAGGCCGGTGGACGCAGCGAACTCGGCCGCGGGACCCTGGCCTTTCACTTGCTGGCGGCCTGCGATCCCCGCAGACGCGCGGCTCCACCTGAGGCGTGGCCGTTGGGCGAGGACTATGAGGAGCTCTGGGAAGGCCGTCGCCAGCGCCAAGAGCTTTGGGCAGGACAGCCTCTGTGGCGCAGTCCCACCGACGAGTTCCGCAGGGCCGACGATGAGATGCGCGAGGAGGTCTCCGACTGGCGTGAAAGGCCCCTCGAAGCCCCCGATGTCCGCCGGCTGGCCGGCAACTTGGTTCACCAGTGGTTGGAGGAGTGGGATGGCCGCAGGCCGCCCGAGAGGAGCGGCTTAGAGTTGCTCCTGCAACGCCAGCCGCAATGGGGGCAGTGGGAGCCGGCGTCGGTTGAGGACGGCGCTGATCCCGGAGGCCATGCCGTCGACCGCGCTGAGTCTCTGCTGAAAGCCTTCGTCTCGGGCCGAACCCAGGGAGATTCGGAGGGGCCTCTGGTCGAACGCTACCGTGCGGGGCGGATCCTGGCCAAGGAGCTTCCCGTCCACCTGGAATACCGGAACGAGCCTTGGTACGGCGTGATCGACCTGGTGCTTGAGGAGGGGCAAACAGTCATCGCCGTCGACTACAAGACCGGACGTCGCCACGCCTCGCCCGAGTACCGGCGCCAGCGCCAGCTTTACCTGGAAGCCTTGCGCCGCCTCTTCCCAAACCGCCGCGTGGCCTTCGAATTCTGGTGGCTCGATCCGTCTCAGGAGTCCGACGATCAGCGCTTTGCCGGGTCGGCCTTGCCCCCGCCGTCGGGCTGCGGGTAATTCTCGGCGATCCAACGGCGCGCCTCATCGGCTTCGCTCAGTTCGCCCTCGAGTTGCAGATCTTCCACGCGGGTCAGCATTTCCTTAAACTGAGGGCCGGGCCGATAGCCCATCTCAATCAGGTCATTTCCATCGATGAGGGGTTTGGGACGCGCCGGTTGGCGCGCGAACTCCTCCAGCTTGGTGCGGCAGAATTCCCAGGTGCCCAGATCACCGTGGCTGGCCAGACAGTCCCAGCGGTGCAGCTCTAAGTGCTTGTGGAAATTGTCCTGGCGAAGAAAACGCTTGAGGGTGGCCGTGCGCATGTCCTCCACGTGCATGAAGCGCAAGTGCTGGCGCACCAGGTCAACCACTTCGGTCCGCACTTCATTGGAGAGGCGCAGGCGGCGTCCAAGGTCGTCGGCCATCTCGGCACCCACCTCGGCGTGGCGGTCGAAGCGGATGCGCTCTCCCACCGTGTAGGTGGGCGGCTTGCCTACGTCGTGCAGCAGCATGGCCAGCGCCAGGGCTTGATCGTCCACTGGGCCGGCCATCTTGAAGAGGAGGCGGGTATGGGTGAAGACGTCCCCTTCAGGATGAAACTGAGGCGGCTGAGCCACGCCTTGCATGTCGGCAACCTCGGGCAGAATCACCCGCAGAATGCCGCTTTGCTTCATCAGAAGCAGTCCGCGCGAAGCATCGGGTCCGGTCAACATCTTGACCAACTCGTCGCGGATGCGTTCCCAACTGACCTGGGTGAGTTCACCGGCTTGGGCTGCCACCTGCTTCCAGGTCTCCTTCTCGATCTCGAAACCGAGCCGGCAGGCGAAGCGGATGGCGCGGAGAATGCGCAGCTTG
>DATIPO010000255.1:0-6044 GCA_035471925.1 Acidobacteriota bacterium | reverse complement strand
ATCCATTCTGAAATGAGGAATTCAGTTCTTGCAGTCTAGTGCCGGCGGGAGCAGATGGCAAGCCAACCGGAGGGTAGCGCGGTCGTGACTTTCCGGCCCGGCGTCAGTGGGTTTATGGCCGGTTTCGCCGCTCTGTCCAGGCTGACGGCCCTGAGCGCTTCCCTTAAGACCGCCGTTTTCTGATGCCCGGCCTCTCTCAACTTGGTGTAACCTTCACCAGGATGCAGGAGTGAACGTCATGAGCACAGACCTGTCAGAAGCCGTTCAGCAGAGTTGGCGGACGTGCAGCCGCGCCACGAGTTTTCTGGTCGGGGAGCTGCCCGAGGAGGTGTGGGGTGAGAAACTGCCCGGGATGCCGCGGCGGACCATCCGCATGATCGCCGGGCACCTCCACAACTGCCGCTGCATGTGGGTCAAGAATCTGGGCAAGCCCTATGAGATCTCTGTTCCTGAGAAAGCCGACCGTTTCAGGGTCACGCCGGAGGAGTTGCTTGCGGCGCTGGACGAGAGCGCTGAGGCGGTCACACAATTGATCTCCGCCTGCCTGGAGCAAGGCGGGCTGCTTCCCAAAATCGCCTGGTCGAATCTGGCGCCCGACATCGTCCACTTCATGACTTATTTGTCGGCTCACGAAGCCCACCATCGGGGACAGATCATCATGCTCTGCCGCCAGTTGGGCCACCGTCTCCCGGACAGCGTCGCCAACGGTGTCTGGCAGTGGTCGAAACTGGCTAAAGGGCAGGACCCGTAACGCTATTGCACGCTTACAGCGTTCGTTTCCTTGGGACGCCTCACCCAGGGTGCCGCGGCGCCGCTATCGCGGCTTGCTCTACCCTGGGCTGGCTTATGGCTCGCCTTCAGCGAGCCCCGACCTGATCTCAAACAGCGAGCCCCGACTTGACCCCAACCAGCGAGCCCTGACTTGATTTCAAACGCTTTACCAGTTCCACCGACGACTCGAAGTGCCGAATGTCCCTACCACTCTGGTATTCAGCCGTCGTATTGACCAACTTGGGCCCGTCGCTGCGCTCCTTCTTCTGGCCTGGCGGGGGAGGAGGCTGGCGTACCCTCTTCCAGGCTCTGGACCGCCCCGACGCGTCGGACTTTCAGCGAGACTGGACTTTCCGGGCGGTGCGGCGGCGGTCCAGTTGTCGGCAGGTTACTGGCGCTACTCGCAGCGCAGGGAGCGGACGGGGTCGGTGCGGGTGGCGCGCAGGGCCGGGGCCAGACAGGCCAGCAGGGCCGTGAACAGGAGCAGCGCCGCCGTGGAGACGATGTAGCCGGGGTGGTAGGGCGTGACGTTGAAAAGCAATCCGCTCAGGAGGCGGCTCAGAGGCAAGCCCGCCGCCAATCCCAGCGTAAGACCGGCCAGCGTCACCTTGAGTCCGTCCTTGAGGATCAGGCCCAGGATGTTGCTGCGCGAGGCGCCCAAAGAGAGGCGGACACCCATCTCGCGCCGCCGCCGGGCCACTTCATAAGAGAGCACTCCATAGAGTCCCACCACCGCCAGCACCAGGGCCGTTATCGCGAAGATCCCCAGCAGTCCCGCCGCCAGCTTCCTTTGGGAAGCGCCGCTTTGACGATAGTCCTCCAGGGAGCGGATGCGGTGCACCAGTTGGGTCTTGTCCTGCTGCAGCACGGCTTGGCGCACGGTTGCGGCCATCTCGAGAGGATCGCCGGTGGTCTTGACCACCAGCCTCATGGCCGGGAAGGAGCGCTGGCCCGCGCTGACGTAGGCCTGAGGACGGGACAGGGCGTCCACCCCGTAAGGCTTGACATGCCCAACTACACCGATGACGCGGAACTGGTTGTCGCCAAACTGGATCAGGCGTCCCAGCGGGTCGCCGTCGAAGACCCGTCGGGCCAGAGTTTCGTCGATGACGACAACGCGGGGGCTTTGAGGATCATCTTGCCCGCTGAAGAGGCGTCCGCTTCGCAAGGGAATGGAGAGGGCTTTGAAATAGTCTCCCTGGACGATGAAGAGGTCGGTGCGCAGCTTCTCTCCGGTCTCCAGCCGCGAGTTTCCGGGGACGGTCAGGGACCACTGGCGTCCGTAGCCGCTCAGCGGCAGCGGATTGACGGCGGCGGCCTCCTGCACCTGAGGAAGCGCCTCAAGTCGGGCCGTGAGGTCTTCGTAGAACTGGCGCGTCGCTTCCTGGGCGAATCCATGCTGAGGGCCGCTGAGGTCCACCTCGGCGGTCAGGACGTTGCGGGTTTGGAAGCCGGGGTCGGCGCTCAGCAATTGTTGCAGGGTGACCACCAGCCAACCCGCCCCCAGCAGCAGCGTCAAGGAGAGAGCGACCTCGCCCGTGACCAGGACGCGGCGCAGCAGGGTGCCTCCGCTGGCGCTGCGCGAGTCGGTTTCCAGTCCGCTGCGCAGGCTGGCCCGCCGGGCGAAGGTGAGCGGCGTCAGCGAGAAGAGAAGTCCGCTGACCAGGGAGGCGGCCAAGGCGAAGAGCACCACGCCGGGATCGAGGGTCACGTCCTCCAATCCGAAGATCCCAGCCTGGGGAGCAACCTGTGTGCGGATCAGGCCGATGCCCAGCCAGGCCAGCGCCAGTCCCGCGGCCCCGCCTAGCAAGGCCAGCGCGAATCCTTCGGTTAGGAGCAGGCGCAGAAGGGGCCAGCGTCCCGCGCCCAGCGCCGTGCGCAGTGAGAACTCCCTTTGGCGGGCGGCTCCTCTGGCCACCAGCAGTCCGGCCACATTGGCGCAGGCAATGAGGAGGACGAGCCCGGCGGCCAGAGCCAAGATCAGCACGGTCTGGCCGGCGTCGCCCACCAAGTGGTCGCGCAGCGGGACTGTGAAGATGCCGGTTCCCTTATTGCTTTCCGGATAGCGTTCCGCCAGTTGGAGTGCGATGGCGTCGAGTTCCTGGCGGGCGGCCTCCAGGCTGACACCCTCATCCAGGCGTCCCAGGACGCGGATGCCGGGGTGCGATCCGCGGTCCTCCAAGTCCTCTTGAGGCATGAGTTGGGCCAAGGGAATCCAAAGTTCGGTGGAGGCGGACGGGAACGCGACTTGGGGCGGCAGAATGCCGACGATTTCAACGCCCGCGCCAGAGTTTTGCAGGTCGGCCAGATCGATTTCCCGCCCCAGGACGGCATTATCGCCGCCCCACTGGCGCATCCACAAGCCATGGCTGATGACGGCCACCGGGGCTGCGCCGCGCTGGTACTCCAGAGGACTGGGGAGTCGACCCCTGAGCGGCTTGACTCCCAGCGTGTCCAAGAAATCTCGGCTGACGAGACCGGTGGAAAGCCGCTGGGCCCCTTGGGGCGTCTGCAAGTTGACGCCCCAGGAAGAGTAGGCCGCCATCTGGCTGAAGGATTGGGCGTTGCGCTTCCAATCCTGGAAGTTGAGCCAGGCCACCGAGCGGGTGTTGCCGTCGTAAGACACTTCGCGCAGATGGACAAGGCGCTCCGCCTGGGGATAGGGCAGGGGACTCAGCAACACCGCCTCAACGGCGCTGAAGATGCTGACGGTAGCTCCAAGGCCGAGGGTCAGAGTGGCCGCGGCCGAGGCTGTCCACAGCGGACGGCGCAGCAGCGTCCGCCAGGCATAACGCAAGTCGTTGCTCAGCCCCGTCCATGGACGTCCACGCCGAGGTGGGGAGTTGGGCTTGCGGCGTCCTCTTCTTGGGCGCAGCCTCCAGTGCAGAGCGGTACGCAGCAGATCGGCGCACTCCCTCAGCCGGAAGACCAGCAAGGAACGGCCCTCGCGGCGCGCATCAGCTTCACGCAGCGCCAGCGTCTGCCCGATTTCATCGCGCTCCATGCGGCGGGGCAGCGAGCGCAGGCCAAGCCGGAGCAACCAGTGCAGGCGGGGGGCGGACTTGTTCATGTGCGTCCCTCCGTCAAGATCTTGCGGCGGCGCGCTTCCACCAGAAGCGAGTCCAGCCGCTGGGCTTCGGCTTGCAGCACGGCCTCTCCCAGATCCGTCAGTTCGTAGTAGCGGCGCCGCGAATCGCCCTTGCTTCCCTCAGGTGCCGGACATTCTGCGAGTAGTGCTTCGTCCTGCATGCGGTGGAGGGCGGAATAAAAAGTCCCGGTGCCCGGACTCAGCCGGTCCTGGGACAGCTTTCCAACCGTCTTGATGATGGAATAGCCGTGCCTGGGTTTCTCCTGCAGCGCCATCAGAATCAGGAACGACAAATGAGTCAGCGGCAAGTGCCTGCCTATGTCCATGAGAGCATTATACCGATAATAGGTATACTTGTCATCAAGTTATTTTTCGGCACCTTGGTTGACACTTGTCAGGCCGGTACTTTTTTCACAGAAGTAATCCTATCTCGGCGTTCTCATCAGCGTGTGAGATAAGCAGGTGAGAGGCGACAGAGTTAGGGAGCGAGTTTCAACATAGAACGACAAGGAGATCCATCATGCAGAACGTAGGAAAAATCTGCTGCGCCAACAACGGCGGCTTCGTCATGAAGTTCAGAGTCAAGTGGGACGGCGGAGAGTCCGGGTGGACCGACACCTATCCCATTGGCCAGACCAAGTGCCTGGACCTCAGCAATTTCAACATTCCCGACGGAGCGGAGTGCTGGCCTGAGGTCCACGCCGAACTGGGCAAGAGCAAGGAATGCTCGGACAAGGTCGCCTACCAGACCGGGAGTGGCGATGTTGCCACCTACAAGGTCAGCGGCACGACCCTGGACATCCACTGCCACTTGGAAGGCAGCTAGAGGCCCTTCGCAGGCCAGTGCAGCCGGCCCCGAGTTCGGACCTTGACGACTGAAATGCGTTTGCTGCTCGCCTTTTTTCGCCTTTGGTGAGGGAAGGCTTCGGCGAATCGGTACTTCTTGATAGGGCCGGCTGCCCTTACTGAAACAGAGTGCGAAGCGAGCATCCGCAACCTCGCTTCGCACTCTTGCCGCAGGTTGTGGGGATCACGGTAGGGGACGTCCCCCAGCAGGACTTCGTCAATGAGCGTGAAGATGGCGGTATTGGCCCCGATGCCCAGTCCCAGCGAAAGCACGGCCACCACAGTGAATCCCGGACTGCGGGCGATGCGCCTTTAGGTATATTGAAGGTCCCTGAGGATGACATCCATAGCGTCTCCCGGCACCTGATCTTAAACCAAAACCACCTGAGCGGAGTTAAAGACCAGTGACTCCGGTCACCGGCTGCTCTGGCCAGGGGGGCTTAGACTGGCAGCGGCGCGAGCGCTTGGAGGCGAGCATCACTATGAAATTTAAGACATGTCTGACAGCAGAACCCCAGGGCAGCGTGCTCTCGCGCGTGCCGCAGCTTCCGCGCCTGAGCCCCAAACTGACCGTCAAGCGTGGGGTGGACCTCTTGGGAGCTTCGGTTTTGCTGGTCCTGTGCCTGCCTCTTTTCCCGCTCATTGCCTACATCATCAAGCGCCGCAAGAGCTCGCAGGGCCAGGTCTTCAGCCTCCATGAGTTCGTGGGGCTGCACTACAAACCCTTCAAAGCGCGCCAATTCAATACCCGGGGTGCCGAAAGGGGATTCCTCGCCACCACGGGTCTTGACCGCTTGCCCCAACTGATCAACGTCCTCAAGGGAGAGATGAGCCTGGTTGGACCCTGCCCTGTGACCACAGCGGAAATGGATTCGATGGGCAAGTGGCGGCAGCTTCGCCGCTTCGCCATGAAGCCGGGAGTGAAAGGTCCTTGGCTGTTCTTTAGAGAATCCGGCCCATCGACCTCGCAGTCCAGCCGGGACGTGCATTACGTGAGCCGTTGGACGCTGTGGCAGGACCTCGTCTACTTGGCTAAGCCCGTCGTTCCGCTGTGGCTGGGACGAGCGTTGCGGGGGAGCCGCGGATAAACCCCGCTCAGTAGTGAAGGAGGAAGGCCCATGCTGGTTCAGGTCAGCGACGGCAGCAATCAAGTCAACTTGGTCGAAGCCCACTCGGGGCAGTGGTACAACCTGGGCAAGAAGGAATACCTGAAGCAGGGCCGATTCTGGATTCCGCTCAAGCGCCGCAACGAACTCCGCTTCTTCCTGGACTCGCTCTACTTCCCGCACTCCTTCCGCGAGTTCCTGCGCAAATCCCTGGCCTCCCGCATGCCCGAAGC
>DATIPO010000254.1:0-2556 GCA_035471925.1 Acidobacteriota bacterium | reverse complement strand
GGCGCGAAAGCGGTCCCTCAGAGCTGTTTTTGGGCGACAGCAGCGTGGTGAAGAAAAGCGCCTCTCCCAGACGGCTGGCCTGCGCGGCCTGGCGTTGGCCGGAAAAGGAAAGCGATGCCAGCTCAGCCGGGGCCGATCCTGGACTTGAGGGGCTCCTGATCTCGACCCGATCCAGCAGCGGATTGGCCGCCGCCAGCAGAAGTCGCCCGTTTCTCCGATGCAGCTTGAGGTCGGTCAGCCCGGGAACGGACTCCATGAGACGCAGCAACTCGACCTCCAACCCCGAGGGCCGGGATGCGGGACCGCTCAATGGGTCCGAACCCGCCCGCGACTCAGGCTGGTCCCCCGCCGTCCCCTCCTCAGTGCCGGACTGCCCGCCGCCGAAAGCCCTGCTTTCGCCCGCCTCATTCCACCCCACCTTGAACACTGCCAGCCTTGGGGAGCCATAGCCCGCCGCCCACAGCTCCAAGCCGCCCTCTCGATTCTCAAATGCGAGAGCCTTGGGCGTCACCACCTTCAGTTCGGAGAGATTGACGCGGCTGACCCGCCGCTCAGCTTCCGCGTCCCAGTGGAAGACGCTCTGCCGCAGGGGGTCAAACGGGCCCGCAATCGGGCGCTCCAAGCGGCGCAGCTCAAAAAGATGGAGGAAAGAATCGACATTGCCGAACTCGCCGCCGCTGCGGTCGAGCGGATGGTCTTCAATGCCTCCGGCGGCAATGATCAAACGGTCGCCGAGGCGATGGGCGGCCAAGCCCCAAAAAGGTCCGTCGTTCTCGATGCGGGATGCCTTCTGGAAGTCGGGAAGCCCCGCAGCCAAGGGCAAGATGAGAATGGCGTGCTCGTAGAGCAGGTTGATGATGAGGTGGCCGTCCTGGTGCAGGATCTGAGTCGGCCCGGCACCTAGGGGATAGGCCCGCTGGCCTCCGCGGGTGAGGTCGAGGCGCAACAACTGGCGGTCGAATCCGTCCAGCAGATAAAGCGTGGGACCGCCTGCCCACAGGTAGACCAAGTCGCGGACCGATACCGATTGGCCCAGTTCGATGGACTCGAGCGAATCTAGCCGTTCACTTTCCAGTGCCAGGACTGCCACCCGCGACGACAATTCCCCGGCCACATAGAGACGTTCTTCGCCTTGGCGAGCCCAGCCCGCGGGCGAGCGCGGGACGGACTGGCGGTCGAGCACCTTGAGCTGGGGGTCACAAAGCAGCACCTGGGAAGCATTGCGCAACAGCACCAGGTAGCGGTCGAGTCCGGGAAGGTAGTCGATCTTATAAGGATCGGCTCCAAAAGCCTGCTGCGCCGACAAAGCAGCCGGACGTTGGGCCAGCAGTTGCTCTTCTTGCTGGCGCAGCCTCTCCTCCAGGTCCGGCGGACGATCCCCGGCGGGACGGCAGGCCGCCACCATCAAGAGGGCGCAAAGCAGGCTGCGGAACCGCATGAAAACAGTCTACCAGCCGGAATCTTTCTTCTTCTGCTTGGCGGGTCCGATCTTGACCTTCATGCCGCCTTGAGAGGTCTCCACGATGACCGTGGTTCCACCCAGGATGTCTTCGATTTGCTTCTCGGTGAGGGTGAACTTGTGAGCCGTCCCATCGGCAGTCTTGGCTTCGTATTCGGTCTGGCCCTGCTTGAGGGCTTCTTGAGTGAGGTTATGTTCCTTGACCTTCTTGGCCATCGAGGCTGACTCGCCGATCTCGACCTTGTATTCCATCGAGTCGGCATCCACCGAGCCGCAGGCCGCAACCGCCAGCACCACTGACGACAGCAAAAGCAACAGCTTCCAATTCTGCTTCATGTTAGGGTCCTCCGTTTCCCGTTGGTTTCTGGAATAGCACTTGGCCTTCCAGGCTAGCACAAGCAGGACCTAGTCAGATCGCCGCCCGGCCAAGTTCTCGTCAGGAAACGGTCAAGGCCCAGGCCGCCTTAGGTCGCCTGCGTCAACCCCACGGGATTGCCTTCGGGATCCTCTACGAGGGCGAAACGGAGCCCTTCGTGTTCCATCGGCGGGATGCGCACTGAAGCGCCTAACTTCTGGGCCTTTTCCACCGTCCCTTCTAGATCGTCGACTTCGATGTAGATGACGATCTCGGCCGAGCCCTGAGGTTCGTGGCGGATGCCCAGGCTGGGCTCGCTGCCGCCCTGAAGATCGTAGTAGTCGAAGCCGGCGATATCGCGGCGCTTCATGTCCCAATGGAACAGGTCTCCATAAAACGACTTGAGCCGGCCCCCATCGGGTCCGGCCACTTCGATGTGCTTGATCTTGGCCATAGCAGTCTGTTTTAGCACGGATGGTCGGGAAGCTCCACAAGGGCCACACCGTCATTCATCGTCCTCGGCGCTTCCCGAGGAGGGGTCACCGTAGTCGCGGAGGCGGTAGTAGATCTTGCTCTTGGAGATCCCCAGAATGGCGGCCGCGTCGGTGGCTCTGCCACCCACGGCCAGCATGCTCTTGAGAATGGCGGCCCGCTCGATTTCGGCCAATGTGCTGCCCGGGATCTTGACGTCCAACGGATCGCGGGGGGCCTGCCGCACGGATTCCGGCAAGTCGCGGGGCAG
>DATIPO010000253.1:0-1513 GCA_035471925.1 Acidobacteriota bacterium | reverse complement strand
CCCCTCGGGCGGCTTCCCGGCACTCGGTCCCGGCGGCGGCGCTGCGTTTCAAGGCGCGCCGACTCCGAGAAGCCCAGGGGGTGACCCCAACGCCATTGTCCCGCAGGGACAGCTCGAATGGTTTGGCAACTGGCGGGGGCCGAACCGAGGCATGGGACGGGAGTACGCGATCGCCGACATGTGGCGCCGGGGCTGGGACATGGGCGAGGAGTATGCGCCCTCCCAGGAAATCCTCGATCAGTGGGCAGCAGCCGGGGAGCCGATGGAGTTTGGCTCCAAACCCACCTACCGGCGAGAAATAGACCAGCGAATGGGTAACCAGGGGCCGGGCACCACGTCCCCGGTTCTTCCGGGTGGTGGCGACGGGGCAGTCCGCAACACCGCCGGGGGTGGTGATGCTGCCGTGCGCAATATTGGCGGCGCGAGCTCGTCCTTCGACCCACGGCAACGTGGAGCTTCGGCCTTCCCGCCCGTGGGTGAGCCCCTGTCGCTTGGCGGTGGTTCCGTGCGTGACCTTATCGGTGGCAGCTCGTCCTTTGGCCCACGGCAGAGAAACGACTCCTTCAACCCGTTTGAAAGTTCGCTGCGGAAGGCGGCTCCTCACTCCAAGCCGGGCGTCATCGACATGGTGCGACGACCGGAGTCTTCTGCTGGCTCCCCCAGCTTCTTCTTCCCTCCCCAGGGCGAGCCACTGGAGCCTCGCTTTCCCTCTTCTGCGGGTGGGCCGCCTCAGACCCGGACCCCAATGTCTTCTGGAACGAGCGCCCTGGACGTCTACCGTGGCTTCCTGCCGGTGGCCGACGAGGCGATCCGGAGCGGTGTCTCCGACGCGATGGCGACCGCAGGTTTCACGGGAAACAGGTTCTCCACCTCGGCAATGAACCGGGCGGGAGAAGTTGGCGGGAGAGTTGCTCAGAACCTCGGCTCCGAACTGCTGCGCCGTCTGTACGACCAAACGCAAGCGGACCTCGACCGCGGTCTGTCTGCCACCGGCATGGGGCTTCAGAACGAGCAGTTCCGCAACCAGTTGGGGTTCCAGGGCCAGGAAAACTTCCAGGACCGCCTGCTGCGAGCCACGTCGCTGGTGCCGCAGCTCGCGGGCTCGGAGGAAGCGATTCGGCGAGGAAGGCTTCAGACCCCGTTCGACATCTTCCGCTACGAGCAGGACCGGCAGGATCGCTATCCGCTGCTGTCGATGGACGACTTCAACCGCAGCAGGCTGGGATACTTCCCGTATCTGGCCCAACTCGCTCAGTCCCGCGGCGCAGGCCAGTACGTGCCACCGATCACCACCCAGCAGGGTGGCAGCCCGGGGCTCGTGGATTTCGGACAGGCGGCGCTGCCCTGGCTCATTCAGGCCGGGGTGTTTGCCTCCGACCGCAGTCTCAAGCGCGACATCGACGACGTGGATCTCGGCCGCGCCTACGAAGTCGTCGAGGGCCTGCGGCCCCGCAAGTACCGCTGGAAGGACACCGGCAAGATCGACGCCGGGTTCGTTGCCCAGGAAGTCGAA
>DATIPO010000252.1:0-1650 GCA_035471925.1 Acidobacteriota bacterium | reverse complement strand
GCGAGAAATCCACGTTTCGCTGGTTGGGGCGCTCCGGAGGCTTCGCTCCGAGCGACGGAGGCGGTGCGGACTTCGGCTCCGCCCGCATGGGCTTGCCCGCCCGGACTCTGGCCATGAAGTAGGCTTCCTTCCAGGCGTCGGGGTTGGCCTTGAGCTGCGGCTGCTGGGAAAGCATCGCCTCGGCATCCGCGGCGAGCTCGTCAAAGTCGTCAAACCCCATCTCGGCCACGATTTCCTTGGCCTTCGCCCTCGCGGTGGCCCCCGAGCCGGCGCTGAGGGTCTCGACCTGACGGCCGAGGTTCTCGACCATCTGTGCGAGATAGCCCATTCCCTGCCCGGTGTTTTGTTCCAGGTGCTGGGCCAGCTTGGCGAGCTGGCTGTTCCAGTGCTCGCTCATTCTGCGCCCATCGACGGCAAGGTCGTCGGGGTTGTCCACCGGGTCCGGCTTCCAGGGCTCGGGACGGTTTTGAGGCTGCCCCGCACCCTGTTGCTGACGTTGCTGCGCCAGGTGGTTCATCATCTGAACCAGCGTGTTGAACTCCTGGCGGCTCACCCCGTCGTGGGTGGCGGAAGGGGTCTGTGGGGCAGAGGGTTCTGGAGACGGTTCCTTCGGCTCCTGAGCCGCTGCCTTCTGTTCGGTCTTCTCGGCTCCCTTGCCTTCGTCCGTGACCTCCGGCTCGCTCTCGTCGGCAAGTTTGACGATCTCGTCAAGTTCCATCCTCGCTCCTTTCGGGTCGGCTCAATCGCGATTCGATTTGCCTGAAAATCGCCAGCCCCTCTCTTGCCCTGCCGAGGGCCTGGGGGTCGGTCTCGTTTCCTTCAAGAACGGCCGTGTAGCCCTTCTTTTTCGCCTCCGCCCACTCGCCGCGGAGAAACTGCGAGAGGACGTTACGCCATGCCGGCCATGGGTCCGCCACCAGGGACTCCTTCCGGCTGCATCATCATCTGCATCTGAGCATTCTGCTGACGGGCCTGCGTCAGCTCCTGCTCAAGCTGGGCGAACTGCTGGTAAAGCTGGTTGATGGTCTCGTCGATCGGCTTGGGATCGACATCCGGCATCGGGACTCCGATCGGTCCGATTCTGGCGTAGTCCTTGAGTTGCTTGTAAAGGGCATGCAAAAACACCAGCGCTTCCTCTGTGACCCGCTCAAGGCGAGCCGGGTCGGTCTGAGACCAGACCTGCTGCGCCACGGTGAGAAGCGTCTGGAGGTGCTGCGTGGTCAGGTTGTAGAAGATCGTGAGTTGGGTCTGCTTGACCTCGGGGTTGGTCTCAGCAGACGGCGCGCGGACCGAGATCTTCCACTGCTCTCGAAGGTCTCCGTCGGGGCGCTGGATCATCTTGAGCCGGGTCATCTCCTGTGCACCGCGCTCCGGCATCATCCGGTAAAAGAGCTTCGGGTCCGCATACTGCTGGATCAGCTCAAGCTGGAACATGAACAGCTCGTCCAGCTCTTCGCGGTAGTTGCGATCCACCTTGCCGAACTTCTTGCCGCTCTCGTTGAGCAACATCTGAAGCGAGCTCGGGCTCGCACCGCTTTTCAGCGTGGGATCTCCCCGTCCCTGGATGACCGCCGTGACCTGATCGGCCTCCATGGCTTTGAGATCGTTGCGGTCCTGGGCCTCCTGGATCAGCGGCAGCTCGTCACCGCC
>DATIPO010000251.1:0-1626 GCA_035471925.1 Acidobacteriota bacterium | reverse complement strand
AAAGATTATACCCTTCTCTCTAACCTTCTCCCCCAAGGCTGACTGAGGTAGGTATCTGGATCCCCTCTCCCCCAAGGGCATAGGCGCCAAGATAGTCCGATAAGGAGGTGAAATAATTTCAATTTTTACTCGCTTCATGGTACGTTCATGCCTCGGCAGGCGCGGCTAAAGCGGTCGGTAAGCCGAAGCGCAGGCGCTTGAGCGGTTCGGGCAGCTGTTGTAGTGGCCGTCGCCGGGAGCGTTCGGCCAGCTTCTGCATACAGTCGGCCCAGCGTTGGGGATTCCATAAGGCCACGGCGCTGATGATCTGATCGAGGGGCTGTTTGAGCAGCTTCCACACGCGCCACCACGTCGCCGAGCGGGGCTGATCCAAATCGCCCCACTGGGGTGGGAGCTGGGCGCGGGCCCGCCGCTCCAAGAGCTGGGCATACAACAGCTTGCCGTGCAGCCACAACGGGGCCAGGGGGCTGCCCTCGCGGGCGCGCAATTGATCCAGATCGAGCAGGCTTTTCCACCTTTTGATCGTCAACTCCACTTGCCAGCGGACCCGATAGAGCGCCAGCACCGTGTTGGTGTCCAACACCGCGGGCGGGAGTGTGCTCAGCACCAGCACCCAGCCGGCCAAGTATAGGGTGGATTTTTTGGGTTGACGGCGCTTGGCATTGCGCCGACAACGGCGCCGCGCCGCGGCCGCCTGCGCCGCGGGCAGGCGACGGGCATGGACCCAGACCCGATGCGCGGGCCCGTCCCCGTCGGGGCGCGGCAGGTACAGTTGCAAACAGCACTGCTTAGGCACCCGTTTCAGTTCGGCCATGATATCCACCGCCTCCCCGCCCGCCTCGGACAAGGGCAGATTGTGGGCGTTGTAGCGCACGATCACGTGGGCGTTGCGCTCCAGGGTCTCGTGGATGCCCTGGCGATGACAGTAGCCCCGATCGGCCAGCGCCACATCGCCCGCGCCCAGCGGATAGTGACCGAGCTTCTCGCCGGTTTTCCGATCCGTCACGGCAATCGAGCGCAGCTCCAGGCTGACCAGGTCCAGCGCGATGTGCACCCGATACCAAATCCCCTCGGCACCCGGCCCCTGCACCGTGCTCCCATCGATGACCTGAAACCGTAACCCGTCGGGCAGGGCGTGGCGCACCGCGGGCGGTAACAGCTGATCCAGCAGCGCCTTCACCCACGGTCGGCACGCGGCGAGCCGTTGGCGCACCGCCTCGTCGCTCATCGGCATACCCAGCAGGGTCATCGTCCCGGCCACCTCGCGTAGCGTTTGATCCAGCCCGCTGAACAGCAAGACCATGCGCATCAGCTCTTGGGCATTGGGAACCTGGCGCGCCCGCGCAAAGGCTTTGAATTCGCGGGCCGTGGCTTCCAGGTCCGCGGGCAGCTCTTGCAACAGCGCTTCAAATGCCTTATCAATGGGCTTGGGTGGCAGAACCATGCGTTCCTCCTTATCCACCAAAAGGGCGGAATCATCGGTTGGACACACTGCCACCCTCTCTCATCTTGCTCCTCTTTTCAACCACTTGGCCGCTATCTTGGCGCCTATGCCCTTGGGGGAGAGGGTTGGGGTGAGGGGGACTCAATCCGAGGAATTGCTCTAAAGAGTTGCTTCGCAACCAT
>DATIPO010000250.1:0-1792 GCA_035471925.1 Acidobacteriota bacterium | reverse complement strand
AACGGGCTCAAGAGCCTGCACCTCTCCCGCCGCGCCTACAAGGCCTCGGGAGATCCACTGGACCTGAGGCGCGCCGCTCACGCCGCTGAAGTCGTCGCTCAGGCCTGCGTGCTGCGCTCGGATCCTGCGAGTGCCCGCAGGTTTCTGAATCTGCATCGAGACATGCTTCAGTCCTTAGGTCAGGAACCCTCTCCCGATGTTCTGCGCCAGATGGGCGTTGTCGCCTTTCTGGAAGAGGACTTCGGGACTGCCCGAAAGAGCCTGGCTGCGGCCCGCCGGGCCTGGAAAGACAAAGTCCAGCATACGGGACAGATGCCGGATCACGAGATTCCAAACTTCGGTCCCCGGCAGTCAAACCTCCTGCCGCCAGTCAACTGGGACAGCGCTCAAGAGACCTTCGACCAAGCCCTTCAGCTCTTTCCATCAGGCCACATCCAGCAAGCCATGAACCTCAACTGGACTGCCGCCTGCGGGCTGGCCACCGACAGCCGATCCGTGCAGCAGCAAGCCGTCGACTTGCTGGAAGAGCACTCGGAGAAGGTCGCCTCCTACGGGCATCAATCCACCATTTTCAGACTGCTGCGCATCACCCCCGCGCTGCGTCCCACTCTCCGGCCCCACTGGGCGCGGCGAGTGCTCTACGCCAACGCTTTCCGCGACCGCTAGGACCTCTCGAACGCCCCGCCCTTTCCGGCCCGCATTCCAAAGCGTTACAGATTCGGGCGGGGGTGGCCTGTTGATTCCCGCCAACCTGTAAGAGCCTGTCAGCCGTGCCCGGAAAGGAGGCACGAGCTGTGAAAGGACCCCTTGCATACATCGGCGGAAAGAGCCGTCTGGCCCCGGCCATCATCGCGCTCTTTCCAACACATCACACCTATGTCGAGCCCTTCGCCGGAGGCGCGCATGTGCTCTTTGCTAAAGAGCCTTCCAAGGCCGAGATCATCAACGACCTCAACTTCGAGGTCGTGAACTTCTTCCGCATCTGCCGCGAGCACCCCGAGGAGCTTTGCCGCCACTTGCGCTTTACCCTGCGAAGCCGCCGCCATTTCGATTTGCTGAGCAGGCAAGAGCCGGAACTGCTGACCGACATCCAGCGCGCCGCCCGCTTTTTCTACCTGCTGCGCACGGCCTACGGCAACAAGCCGACTGGACAAAACTTTGGCTACGGCATTCAGCACTTTCCGGGACTCGACCCGAAGAAGATCGCCGCTTTGATCAAGGCGGCCCACGAGCGCCTAAGCCGGGTGCAGATCGAGGCCGGACCATACCAGGAGGTTCTTTCCCGCTACGACCGTCCGGAAACGCTCTTCTACCTCGACCCGCCCTATTGGGGCACCAAGGTCTATCCCCAAAACTTCGGGGAGACAGACTTCCAGAACCTCAGGTCCAGGCTAAGCCGCATCCGAGGCAAGTTCGTCCTCTCGCTGGGGGACTGCCCTGAGGTGCGAGCGATCTTCACCGGCTTCCATTTCCGATCTCTCTCCACGCAGCGGTTCTTAAAGCCTGGCGGGAAGACCGCGGCCCAAGAACTTCTCATCACCAACTTCACGCCAAAATCCCAATGAACATCATCGATCAATTCTTCGCCCATGTCTGGAACCGGCAGCTCGACCGGCGGCGTCGGCCTGTTTCCACCGGCGGAGTGGATTTGGGACGGGTAGTGAACGACGGGCGTCTGACGGAGCGGCGCGTGGCGCTCTCACCTGGAGCGTTGGTCCGCCATGCGGCGATCCTAGGCAAGACCGGCAGCGGCAAGAGCTTTCTGCTTCTCTACCTGGCCCTCCAGCTCATC
>DATIPO010000249.1:0-1614 GCA_035471925.1 Acidobacteriota bacterium | reverse complement strand
TAAGGCCACTCTGTGGCCAGGAAAGTCACGCGCGAGGCTTGGCCAAGATGGTCTGCAGTCTCGTCCGATCCCGCCAGGAAGAGGCGCCCCGCTCCCGCCAGCCAAGGTTGCCAGAACTTGACGCGGGCTGGAATGAAGAGTGTCAGTCGTCCTTTTTCTTCTTTTCCTCTTCCTTATCCTTGCCTTTGGCCGGAGGCTCCTCTTCCGCGCCCCAAGTGCCCGCCGGATCGTCGTCAGGCCGGCCTTTTTTGGCTTCGACAACGGCATCGCCGACCTCACCTTGCATATGTTTGTCATCGGCGAGGGCCATCAGGACTCTATACGTATTGTCCTCAGTATCGGTATAGGTGCCCACCAGCACATCATCGTCATCGTGGCTGGTTTCACAGACCAGGGTGCTGAAGCCGTCGGGATTGGGCGGCGGGAGTTCCAAGAACTCGATCGTGTACTCCTCCAGATCCTCTTTCGCTTTCTCGATCTTGTAGCGGCATCCGGGCACGAACACGTCCGTATCTGAAGTGTCAACCACCCACTTCTTCTTAAGTTTGTTGCAGTCGGCCATCACAAGTCCTTTCTCTTTACAAGATTCCGTTCAATCATCAGAATTCTGTCATGAATCAGCCCATTGTCTCAGCAAAGGTGCACCGGCGGGACCTATCTCCAATCGCCTTGAAACACGAATGCCGTCCAAAAATAGGGATCGCGCCAGCGCCGCTCGCGGCGGACTTCCAACTGAGCCCGCCTGAGGGCCGCGGCGGGCGTCAGCCCTTCCTGCCACAGACCTCTGTAGAAGTTGCGCATCAATTCGGCGGTGGCCCGGTCCTGTACCTGCCACAGGCTGGCCACCACTCGGGGCACCCCGGCATGCATGAATCCGCGCGTCAGACCAACCAATCCCTCGCCGCCCACCATCTTGCCGTCGGCGGTCTGACATCCGCTGAGGACCACCAATTCGGCCTTCAAGTCGAGGGCGTAGACATCCAGCATGCGCAGGAAGCCGTCGTGGGGGGAACCGTCTGGCCCGTACTGGGAAAGCACCAGTCCCGACAATTCGGGACGATGGTCGTCGATGAGTCAATGAGTGGCGAAATGCAGCACCCGGCAGTCTCTGACTTGCGGACTGTGCAAGGCTTCCAGGTTGGCTTGCACTCCGGTTAAGGCCCGGGTGGCTCCAGCCGGGGACAGAGACACAATGGCTTCAGCTTCGCGTTGCGAGGCGTAAAGCCGCTCAAACTCCGCCCCCTCGCCATCGCGTAGCGAGGCCGCGCCGACCGCTTCTTCAAGTCGCTCGTCGTGAGGACTGTAGACGGGATCGGCCAGCACCGCGGCCCGACATGGTGCCTCATTCGGAATGGCGGGCGATGCGCCGCGCTGAACACTCAGGGCCGAGGCCGAGGGCAGATGGACGATCTCGTGATCTTCCAAGAGCGGCTTTTCGGGGGACAAGGGCGAGTTCAGTGCGGCGAATGGAATGTAATGAAGCGCACCGTCCGAGACCACGACCAGCCGGCTCGCCTTGGCGATCTCCTGGCCGACAGGCTCCAGCAGGAGTCGGCTCAAATGCTGCAGGGCCTGCTCCCGCTGCCGTTGTCTCTGGGGGTCGAAGCGGCTGAT
>DATIPO010000248.1:0-14924 GCA_035471925.1 Acidobacteriota bacterium | reverse complement strand
GTGGAGATGCCGCCGATGCCGACGACGGGGATGTCGACGGCTTGAGCGCACTGCCAGGTCAGGCGCAGCGCCAGCGGACGGATGGAGGGTCCCGAGAGTCCGCCCACTGTGTTGGAGAGCATGGGGCGCTTCTCCCGGACGTGAATCGACATGCCCACGAAGGTATTCACCAGCGTGATGGCATCGGCCCCCGCGTCCTGGCAGGCGCGGGCGAAGACGGTGATGTCGGTGACGTTGGGACTGAGCTTGACCCAGACCGGTTTGGAAGAGGCTTTCTTCACTGCCTCAACGACCTTGAAGGTCAGCTCGGGATCGTGCCCGAACTCGACCCCGCCTTCTTTAATGTTGGGGCAGGAGATGTTGAGTTCCAGGCAGCTCACTTGCGCTTCGGGATTGAGCAACTCCGTAATCTCGACGAACTCATCCACCGTCACTCCCAGCACATTGGCCACGATGCGGGTGTCGTGGCCGCGCAGGGCGGGCAGCTTGTCGGAGATGAAGGCGTCCACACCCACGTTCTCCAGCCCGATGGCATTGAGCATCCCGGAGGGCGTCTCCAAGATGCGTCCCGGCGCATTGCCTTGGCGCGGATGCCGCGACAGTCCCTTGGTACAAAATCCGCCCAGCCGCGAGATATCAAAGTAGGGAAGGAACTCCAGCCCATAGCCGAAAGTCCCCGACGCCGTCAGCACCGGATTCTTAAACCGCTGCCCCGCAATGCTCACGCTTAAATCAGCATCCATGCTTCAACCCACAACTCTCGGATCCATCAAAGGCACCCCTTCGCACCTCGAACCTCGCACTTCCCTAGGCTGTTCCTTCATCGCCGCGTTCGCTGAAAACAAAAGACTCGGCTTCGAACACGGGTCCATGGGTGCATGCCAGCCGGTACCCCTGGCGGGTCTTGACGGTACAGCCCAAACAAACGCCAAAGCCGCAGGCCATGCGGTTCTCGACGGAAATGCGGCAGGCCAGGGAACGCTGCGCCGCCCACTCTGCCACCGCCTGCATCATGGGCGTCGGACCACAGGTGAAGATGATGGCGTCTCCAGCAGTCTCTTCCTGAATAGCTCGCTCCAGCGCCGCTGTCACCAGCCCATGGACGCCCCGGCTGCCGTCGTCGGTGGACACGTAAACCGGCATCCCCAACCGCTCGAAATCCTCGATGCCGATTAAATCGGATGCGCTGCGCGCCCCGTAGACCAGGACGGCCTTTTCATCCCGCGCCACCAACTGCTGAGCCAGCAACAGAAAGGACGCGATGCCGATCCCTCCCGCGACGAGAAAGCTCTGCCGTCCGGCGGCTTCATCCAAGCTGAAGCCATTTCCCAGCGGACCCACCAGACTCACCCGGTCTCCCGCCCGCAGAGAAGCCAGCCGGCGCGTCCCGTCGCCCACGACTTTGAGAAGCAAGGTAATGACGCCGCTGCGCCCCTCCCAGCGCGTCGAATAAACGGCCAGGGCCCGCTTCAACAACGGAGACGGATAGAGTGCACCGCTCTCTTCAGCCGCCATCACGAACTGCCCCGGACGGCACTCCTCAGCCATCTCCGCCGCTTCCACCGCCAGCAGAAAATTGTCGTTCCCATAGGCTTCGGCGCCCACCACTGGCGCCACGCAAGTCCGGCTCATCGCCGCCGAGAATAGCACAGGCCCACGATGCCCCAGAAGCTTGCGGCAGCTCTGCCCGAACATCATTGACATGGACGACTCTCCGCGACGGGTTCATCAGGCGGGATGGCCGACCATGAATCGCCCGGCTGACGTCGTGTGCTCCCCCAAGATTGTGGTGAGATCACGACCCGCCCCCGGCCGCCTTGGCGGAGCTTAGAAGCTGCCGTCCTCGACGTCATTGATGAAGTTGATGAGCCCCTGGAAATAAATCTTCTGGTCGTCGTACATGGCCATGTGGCTGCCGTCGGGACAATGGAGGTAGCGTCCTTTCGGCAATGTCTCCGCCATCCAGCGCATTTGTTTGGAGTCCATGGTGTCGTGTTGAGCGCCGATGACCAGCACCGGGACTTCGATCTGGGCCAAGTCCGAAGTCCGATCCCAGGTGAGCAACTTGCCGCTGGCGCCCAATTCGCTGGGCCCCTGCATGGGGACGTAGATGGCCGGATTAAGATGCTCGAAGCTCCGGTTGACGGGCTCGGGCCACTCCTCGGCCGGCATGCGGAGCACGTGGTCTTGGTAGTGATGCTCCATGAGAAGCTCCATGTAGCGAGGATCGTCATACTTCCCCGCCGCCTCCAGAGCCTCGATCTCCTGGAGTGCCGTTGGGTCCATGTCGGGCTTGAGGACCTTCTGGGCGTAGTCGTTGTAGGCAGGCATGCTGGCCATCATGTTGGAGATGATCAGGCCCTTGAGGTGCTGCTCATACTTCAACGAGTACTCCATGGCCAGAATCCCGCCCCAAGAGTGCCCCAAAAGGTAGAAGTTGTCGCGGTCCAGACCCAGTGCCTGGCGCACTTGCTCCACCTCCTCGACAAAGCGCGCGGTCTCCCACAGATCGGGTTCGTCGGGCTGGTCACTGTAGTAGGAGCCGAGTTGATCGTAGTAGTAATACTCGATTCCGGCGCCGGGCAGGTAGCTGTCGCAGGCCTCAAAGTACTCGTGAGTGGCGCCGGGACCACCGTGCAGCAGCAAAAGCTTAACCGAAGGATTGTTCCCGATACGCTTGGTCCAGACCTTGAACGTCCCTTTGGGCGTCTCCACGGGAATCATCTTGACTCCGCCCGCCAACAGATCGCCGCGCCCCGAATAGTCGAGGTAGTCCGCCTCGGTACGCGAGCCGTCCTGGGAAGGCCCGCCAGCGCAACTCACGGCCAGCAGCACCGATGCTACAAGGCAACGTCCAAACATCATGAGCCCCTTTCAGGAATGGTTGGTCGGAATGGGATAACACGCTTAGCCCAAAACCGAGTGCAGCCTAGCACAGCCCTTGAGACGAAGCCAATTGCCTGCAGCGTGCGCGGTCCTGGCTCCAACTCGTTCAAAGAGCAAAACCACCGTTGCCAGGTTCGTTTTGGTTCAGACTGGGCTGCCTGCGATTCGCCGAACGCGGTTGACGTTCGGAGGCTTGAGTTAGACTGGCCTTATGAGGTTCTTGCATACCGGGGACTGGCATGTAGGGAAGATGTTGAGGGGGAGGTCTCGGGTTGGGGAGCAGGAGGCGGTGCTGGAAGATATTTTGGAGGTGGCTGCCGAACATGATGTGGATTTGGTGTTGGTGGCCGGGGACTTGTTTGAGTCGCATGCGCCTTCGCCGCAAGCCGAGCGGGTGGTGTACGGGTTCTTGGCGCGGTTGGCGCAGCGCCAACTGCCGACCGTGGTGATCGGCGGTAATCATGATCATCCTAAGCGGTTGGCGGCGCTCAAGGAACTGCTGCAGCCCTTGGGGATTCATGTGCGTCCCGAGCCTGCGGCCGCCGAGGAGGGAGGCGTTGTCGAGCTTGAGGCAGGAGGCGAGAAGATCAAGGTGGCCTGTCTGCCTTTCGTCAGCGAACGAAGGGTGGTGGACGCCTGCCAGCTGATGGGTCCCGAGGAGGAGTGGTTTCAGGAGTACAAGGACCGGGTCGGTCAGATGTGCCGTTTGTTGGCTGAGTCTTTTGAGGAAGACAAGGTCAATATCCTCATGGCTCACGTACATGTTCTGGGGGCCGAGACTTCGGGATCGGAGCGGGCCATTCACGTAGCTCATCCCTATGCCCTGGACGCGGGGGAATTCCCCGAGTCGGCCCAGTATGTGGCGCTGGGACATCTGCACCGTCCCCAGCGAATCAACGCCCCCGTCCCTTGCCACTACTGCGGTTCGACGCTGCAACTCGACTTTGGCGAGCAGATGCAGGAGAAGCGCGTCATCGTGGGGACGGCCGAGCCCGGCGTTCCGGCCGAGATCGAAAGCGTCGCCCTCAAGGCCGGACGCCGGCTGCGCGATGTCTCCGGCACTCTGAAGGATTTGAAAGCCGAGTCCAGACAGTGGGGCCACGATTACCTGCGGGTCACTGTCGAACTCGACGAGCCGGTGCCGGGCATCGCCGATCAAGTGCGGGAGGCGCTGCCCAACGCCATCGATGTACGGGCCCGCTACCCGCGCACCGAGGAACCCGTCCGCCACCGTAGTGTCTCCAGCCTGGCACCCCAGGATCTCTTTCAGCACTTCTACCGCAAGCAACATGGCGCTGAGCCGCCCGAGGCCCTGGCCGCGCTCTTTAAACAGCTCTACGAGGAGGCCCTGGATGCGTCCGATACGGCTTGAGCTGGAGGGCTTCACGTGCTTCAAGAAAAGGACTGAGATCGATTTCGAGAACCTCGACCTCTTCGCCATTACCGGACCTACCGGATCGGGCAAGACCTCCTTGCTCGACGCCGTCATCTTCGCACTCTACGGACGCACCCCGCGGCTGGGCGAGCGGCAGGCCTCCGACCTCATCAGCCAGGGCCTCCTGCGCCTTTCCGTCCTGCTGGAATTCCGAGCCTCGGGCCGTCGCTGGCGCATCGCCCGCACTCTGCGCCATACCGCCCGGGCCACCCTCAGCAAGCCCCAGCTCGAGGTCTACGAGGACGGGGAATGGCAGGCCCGCTCCTCCAGCGTGACCCAGATCAAAGGTCTGATCGAAGGCATCGTGGGACTCGACTTTGACGGCTTCACCAAATCGGTTGTGCTGCCTCAAGGCGAGTTCGACCGCTTCCTCAAGGGATCGCCCAGGGAACGCCGCGAGATCCTCACTGAACTGCTGGGCCTGCACATCTACGAGAAGATGGGCAAACGGGCCCGCGAGATTGCCGAGATCGCCCGCAATACCGCCCAAGTCAAACAGGAGCAGCTTGACAGATCCTACGCTGATGCCACCCCCAAGTCCCGCAGGGAACTCAAGAAACAGCTCGGCCAGCTCAAAGATGAGACGGAGGAGCTGGACGACCGGTTCCAGCGCATCCGCAAGGCTCAGCCGCTGGCCCAGAGCCTGCGTGAAAAGCAGTCGACTTTGCAGGAACTGGAGCGGGAAATCACAGCGGCCTCTGGAAAGCTGGAGGAGCAGCAAAAGCAACTCAGGCAGACCCAAGAGGCCCTTGAAGAGCGCCAAGCCGAGATCGCCAAGCTGGAAGAACAACTTGAGGACAGCGGCTTCGACGAGGAGCGCTTTCTGAGACTGACGCAGCTTGAATCCAAAGCCGAGGAGTGGGGGCGGCTGATGGAGCGTCAGTCCTCGCGCGGGGAAGAGCTGAAAGGATTGGAAAAGCAGCGCGGAGAGCTCGAAGAGCAGCGTGTCCAGGCTGAAAAGGCGCTGAAAGAATCTGCGAAGGCCCTGCAGGAGGCCCGAAAAGAAGAAGAGAGCCGTCAGGAAGAAGCGGACCGGGCGGTCGAGCGCCATGGATCGGTGGAGGCCGTCGGCCAGACCCTGGAAGGAGCCCGGCAACTGGCGAACCTGCGCCGGGAACTCGACAAGCGCCGCCAACAATTGGAGAAGGCCCGACAACGGAGATCTGAAACGGCTGAGAGTCTGAATTCCGCCCAGAAGGAACTGAGTCGAGTCGAAGAAACCCTCAAAGAGGCCTCCCAGGAATATGAGCGCCTGCGGCGCCTGCACAGCGCCGAGGACCTGCGGCGTCATTTGGAGAAGGGCCAACCCTGTCCTGTTTGCCTTCAGGAAGTCCCGCGATTGCCGGAAGAGGCCGAGCATCAGGCGCTTGAGGAGGCCGAGCAGGCCCGGCGGCAGGCCCGCCAAGACGAGCGCCAACTGCGGGAGAGGGTCAGTGCCCTGAGAAGCGAAAACCAATCGCTTCCCCGCGAGATCGAGACGCTGGAACAGTCGGTGGAGGACTCAAGACGGACCCTCGAGGACGTGGAGGAAAAAGTCAAGGAGACCTTGGGAGAACTACCCGCGGGTGATCCCCGGGCGGCTCTTAAGGAGCTCCTGCAAAAACTGCGATATCTCCGGGAGAAGGCCGACCATGCGGCCCTCCGGCGGACAGAGAAAGAGAAGGACAAAGCCGCCCGCAGCCAAGCCGCTCAGCAAGCCGTCCACCGCTTGGAATTGGCGGCCAAGGAAGCCGCCTCGATGGAGGCTCAGCAATCCGAAGACAGCTTGCGGCAAAAGGTCCTGCGCCGAGATTTCAGAGAATGGCTGGGGGAGGACGACTCGCTGCAGACCTTCAGCAATCAACTGAAGGCTCAGCAGACGGCTCGGCGGCTGAGCCGCGAGCTGGCAGAGAAGCTGTCAGCCTTGCAGGAGAAGCGTCAGGATCTGACTGCCCAGGCCCAACGCCTGCAGGACCGTCTGCGAAGCGAGAAGGAACGACTGGAAGATGTCAAAAAGAGCTTCAAGTTGCAGGAAGAGTCGCGGCAGCAGGTAGAAGAAGAGTTGAAGGAAGCTTTGCGAGAGTTGTTCGACGAATTGCCCCTTTTTCAAGCCAGTCAAGAGCCCGAGCGAGACCAGGACGATCCCGCCCGGCAGTTGGAGCTGGAGCGGAAGAAGGTGGAAGGTCGTCTGATTGAGCTGCGTTCCCAGGCTGCGCGGGGGGAAGAGCGATTGGAGCAGCTTCAGAAGCGCATCGAGGCGGCCCGCGAGCTGCGCGGAGAAATCAAGCAAGAGAAAGAGAATGCCTCGGTGGCCAAGGAATTGGGACTGGCTTTGCGCGCCAACCAGCTCATCTCCTTCATCCAGGAAGAAGCCTTCCGGCGTCTGGCCCAGGACGGGACGCGGCATCTGCTGGAACTCAGCTCTCAACGCTATTCCTTTGAGGTGGAAAGCGATCACTTCGCCGTCCTCGACCATTGGAACGCTGACGAGGCCCGTCCCGTCAACACGCTTAGCGGCGGCGAGAGTTTCCTGGCCTCCCTCTCGCTGGCCCTGGCTCTGGCCGAGGGTTTGACCGACTTCGTCAGCGATCGCCAGGAGCTCAGCCTCGACTCCCTCTTTCTCGATGAGGGCTTCTCCACTCTCGATCAGGAGACGCTCGACGTGGTGGTGCAAAGCGTCGAAACCCTGGCCGGAGGCGAACGCCTCATCGGTGTCATCTCCCACGTCCCCGAACTGGCCGAACGTTTTCCCTCGCGAATCGTGGTCAGCAAGTCCATTGCCGGCAGTTCCATCGAGGTGGAATGAGGCCGGGCGTCGAGGTTCCCGGCAACACGCCGGCTTCGCACTTTCAGAGGCTGTCGCAAAACCGGTCAGGAATGGCCTTAGGGATGCAGTCCCGGGTAATGCAGGCGCAGGCCAAATCTTTACAGCGCAAAGTCCGGGCTCCCCCGCAGCGAGCCCGGACCCGCTGCGGGGGCGGCGCTTGTCAGACTTCGCGCAGCTTCCAGCCTCCTCGCCGGAACATCTGCAGGAAGACGACGGCCAGGGTGGCCTGGGCCACGGCGATGGCATAGAAGACGCCGTTTTCGCCCAGGCCAAGGGGCACCGCAAAAAGATAGGCCAGGGGAACCTGCAGCAGCCAGTACCCCAGGAAGTTGATCCAGGTGGGCGTCCAGGTGTCGCCGGCTCCGTTGAAAGCCTGTGAGAAGACGATGGTGGCCGCCAGGAAGACATAGCTGCTGGAAAAGATCCTCAAGCTGTAGCTTCCGATGGCGATGACTGCGGGATCAGCCGTGAAAAGGCGGATCATCCAGCCGGCACCGACCAGGTAGACGGCAGTCGTCAGCGCCAGGAAGCACACTGACCAAACCGACGTGATCCAAACCGACTTCTCGGCCCGGTCGGGCTGCTTGGCCCCCAGGTTTTGTCCCACAAGAGTGGCGGCGGCATTCCCCAGGCCCCATGAAGGCAGAATGGCGAAGATCACCAGCCGGACGGCGATGGTATAGCCGGCCACCGCCTGCGAGCCGAAGATGGCCACGATACGGACCATGGCCAGCCAACTCGCCGTGGAGACCAGGTACTGCAGGATGCCGGTTCCCGCCAGCCGCATCATTCGCCGCATCAGGGCGGGCTGGACGCGCAGGTCGGCGCCCGTCAACGCGACGCGGCCATGGCCCCGCCACAGCAGGATAAGCTGAATGACGATGGCCGTGGACCGTCCCACCAGGGTGGCCGCGGCTGCGCCCGTGACTCCCCATCCCAGTCCCCAATCGAAGATGAAGATGGGGTCGAGGATCATGTTGAGCAGATTGGCCAGCCACAGTATGCGCATGGCCAGCGCCGCATCCCCGGCGCCGCGGAAGACGGCGTTGAGGACGAAAAGCAGAATCACCGATGCACTGCCGCCCAATGTCAAGGCGCAGAATCCCATCCCCAGCTCGGCCACTTCGGGCGAGGCGCCCATCAGCAGCAGCAACTGGCGGGGAAAGAAGAGTCCAGCCAGGGTGAAGGGCAGGGAAGCCAGGACGGCCAGCAGCAATCCTTGTGCGGCGGCGCGGCTGGCCTCTTCACGCTTGCGCTCGCCGATGCGACGTGAGACGACGGCGGTGGTGGCCATGCTCAAGCCGGTGGAGGCGGCATAGATCAGGGCCAGCAGACCCTGTGTCAGTCCTGCCGCTGCCACGGCCTTGGCTCCCAGGCGTCCCACGAAGAAGATGTCCACCACCTCGAAGACCGCCTGCATGGAGACTTCCAGCACCATCGGGATGGCCAGGAGGGCCACGGCCCATCCCAGGCGTCCGCTGGTGTAGTCGCGTTCCTCCCCCCGCATTCCGGCGCGCAGGGAGGACCAGAAGGAGTCTTGTTTTTCGCTCATGGCTTCTTGCTCCATGCCTTAAAACGCAGAGCCGGGCGGATGAGGAGGCGGTCATGTCCCCAAAAAGCGTGGGAGGGGCCTCGTCACGCGCAGGCTCGGCGTGAGAGAGAAATTGGGGACTGAATTGGGTAGGAAAGGAAGGCTTCGAAGGGCCCGACCAGAGGGTGCGGAGCAGCTCCGCGGATCCGGTTATTCCAGGGATTCGTCCCCGAAAATCAGCAGTAATTAGCTACGGTGGTCGGTCGCATAATCGTTCCTCAGAAAGATGAGTATGCAGGAAGTTCTCGCGAAATGCAAGGGCTTTTATGCACCTCGCCAAGTGCTTCAACGGCTCATGGCCGCTGAGGCTTTAGCCAGTCACCTGCTTTTCACGAAGTCTTAATTCTCTCTTCACAGAACAGGAATAGGTTTGCGGCGTTCTCGCCGCCTGAAGTGCGCGGGGACGGCCTTTTGCCGGGTCTTTCCACGAATCGATGAAGGAGAATCCAATGAAACGAGTTTCGACAGCTTTGATGTGGGGACTGGTGTTGCTGGCCTGCCTGGCGCCGGTTCTCGCTCAGCAGAATTCGGAGGTCACGATCTTCGTCTTGCACGGTGCCACCGGTGATTTGGTAGCCGATGTGCAGGTCATGGTGACCCCAGGGGACGTGGCCAAGAAAACCGACCTGGATGGAATGGTCCAATTTGCCCTTCTACCGGGAACTTACGACGTTCGCTTCTCCAAGGACGGCTTCCTGGAGAAGGTTGTCAAGGACCTCATAGCCGAGGACGGCAGTTCCGTAGACAAGACGGTGACGCTCAATCCTGAAGGTCTGGAGGTGGAACTGGAAGACAACACCGTCGAAGTGGTCGCTTCTTCCGATCAGTCCTCGATCGAATCTTTGCTGGTTGAGCGCAAGTCCGCCGCCACCTTGAGCGACAGCATCGGACGCCAGGAGATGTCGCTCAACGGAGGTTCCGACGCCTCCGACGTGATGCAGCGCGTCACGGGCGTCTCCATCGTGGACAACAAGTTCGTCTACGTCCGCGGTTTGGGCGAGCGCTACAGCGCCACCCAGTTGAACGGATCGGTGCTGCCCTCCACCCAGCCCGACAAGAAGGTGGTCCCCATGGATCTCTTCCCGGCCAGCTTGCTGGAGAACATCCAGACCGATAAGTCCTACTCCCCCGACAAGCCCGGGGAATTCGCCGGCGGCGTCGTCAAGGTCAACACCATCGACTTTCCGACGGGACCCACTTTTAGGGTCTCCTACGGCACGACCTTCGGGACCAACACCACATTCAAGAGTTTTGCCGATTATCCCGGCGGCGACTATGAGTTCTTCGGCTTCGACGACGGCAGCCGCGACTTGCCCGACATTCTCCCGCCCGGACGCATCGTGCCGGCCACCCGCTTTTCGGAGGGGTTCACGCCTGAGGAACTGCAGCGTTTCGGACGGGCCTTTTCGAACGTCTGGTCTTTTGACCGCGGCAGCGATGCCATTCCTGATCAGAAGTTCAACCTCATCGGCGGCAACACTTTTGGAAACCTGGGAGTAGTGGTTGCCCTCAATCACGGAACCAGCTACCACAACCAGCATGAAATCCGGCGCAATTTCAGCGTCGGCGCCGATGAAGACATCAAGGTCAAGTCCGACTACGAGTTCGATCTCAGCACCCAAAGCACCAACACCGCCGCCACCGCCAATTTCGCCTACCGCTTGAGCTCGGCCAACCGTTTTCTCTTCCGCAATTTCTACACTCACGCATCCAGCGACGAGGCCCGCGCCTTTGAGGGGTTCGACACCGACTTCGGTACCGACCTGCGCAACATCCGGCTGCGTTTCGAAGAAGAGTCGATCTACAGCGGACAGGTGGGCGGCGAGCACTTTTTTCAACTGTTGGGCGACAATTTCCTCAAGTGGACGATCACGCGTTCCCGCTCCACTCTTGAGCAGCCTGATCTGCGGGAGACCCTGTACGAATTCAATCCCGGCGCTGATCAATTCGAGGTCACGGATGAAAGCCAGAGCGGATTCCGCCAGTTCAATAACTTGGCCGAAGTGATCTGGGAGCCGCAGGTTGACTTTTCGTCCTTTTTCTATGGCGACGGCTATGCCCTGACGATCAAGGCCGGTGCTCTCTACCGTGACCGCGAGCGCGACTTCAGTTCGCGCCGCTTCCGGTTGGTTCCCTTGAACACGAGCGGTATTGACTTGACGGCTGCGCCGGAAGACGTCTTCGCGCCGGAAAACATCCGGCCCGGCGTCTTACAGTTGCGCGAAGAAACGCGCAATACCGACACTTACGAGGCCTTCCAGATCAATCGCTCTGCCTACGGCATGCTCGATTTGACTCTGGGTCCCTGGCGTTTCGTGGGCGGTGTCCGAGTCGAGAACGACGACCAGGAAGTGGTGACTTTCGACCTCTTCAACCCGGCTTTCATTCAGGAAACCAGCCGCATCAGCAATACCGACGTGCTGCCCAGCATCAATGTGGTCTACCGCCTCAATGCCGGCATGAACGTGCGCGGGTCTTTCAGCGAAACGGTTAACCGGCCTGAGTTCCGCGAGCTTTCACCCTTCGACTTCACCGATGTTGTGGGTGGACGCTCGGTGGTGGGGAACCCCGACTTGGTGCGGGCCAAGATTCGCAATTACGACGTCCGCTGGGAGTGGTTTCCCAGTCCTCTGGATCTGATCTCAGCCAGTTTCTTCTACAAGACGTTTGAGAATCCCATCGAACGCGTGGTCCGGGCTCAGGCCAACCTGTTGACGTCTTATGACAACGCCGACACTGCCCGCAACTTCGGCTTCGAACTCGATTTCCGCCGCGGACTCGGTTTCCTGACTAGGGCGCTTGAGAACTTCAGCGTCAACGCCAACTACACCTTTGTGGACTCGGAAGTCGACATTGTGCCGGATGCCAACCTGACGGTGACCTCGCTGATTCGGCCTCTGCAGGGACAGTCTCGACACATCTTCAACGCTATTTTCGAATATGCGAATCCCAACTGGGGCACCTCAGCTCGGGCATTGCTCAACTTTCAGGGCGACCGCATCAGCGATGTGGGGTCCTTTGGGATTCCTGACATCATTGAATCTGGACGCCCGTCCTTGGATACGGTGCTGATTCAACCTCTGGGAGCGTCCCGCAAGTGGAGCCTCAAGTTCAGCGCCGAGAACCTGCTCAACAATGACGTCGAATACACCCAGGGAGACCGGATACAACGACTCTTCCGTACGGGGCGCAAATTCGGCATCACGATCTCTTACTCGTTTTTCGGCGAGTAAGCGCTTCTCAACTGCATCCTGAAAGGAGCTTCAAGCCGTGAAGAAATCAATCATCGCATTCGCTCTTTTGGCCGTTTTTACCGCCGGAGCCTTTGCCAATGACCGTGGAATCAGCGACCGCAGCAAGCGGACCGTTGCCGACGGTCCTCACCCCCGCGTTTTCGGCTACGCCAACGCCGTTGCCTACGGCGCTCCCGGCAATCCCGACAACCTTCTGACCGACATTGCCTTCAACGTCACCATCGACCCCAACGGCAACTCGGCCGAGCGTGTCTTCTTCCTTTCGATTCGCAATCAGGCCACCGGTGCAGTCCGCTACATCGACACTTCCGGTCTTCTGGACGAAGGTGTCCTCCGCGCCATGAACGGCACCGGGCCCGACAACTTCACGGCTAACGCAGTGACTACCCTCGACGACGTCACCCTGGTGGGCGACGGAGGCGTCGTGACCGGCGCCATCGGCTCTGACGCCCTGGGAACCGGCAACTATCAGATTTGCCTGGATCTCCGCGAGGGCTCCGGCCAGCGCACCGTCACCAAGAGCTGCTTCAACTTCAGCATCGTCGACGCGCTGGTGCTGGTCGACGCCAACATTAGCGGCGACTCCACTTGGACCAGCAACAACGCTTACTTCATCAATAACCAGACCATCTTCGTCGATCCCGGCGGAACCTTGACGATCGAGCCCGGCACGGTGGTTTTCGGCACGGGTCAGGTGTCGGCCCTGGTGGTTGACCGCGGCGGACAGATTTTCGCCAACGGTACCCAAGCCCGTCCTATCATCATGACCAGCGCCAACGACGTGGGCGAACGCACCCGCGCTCAATGGGGCGGACTGATCATCAATGGACGCGCTCCCATCAACACCGGCGAGCAGCAGGGCGAGGGCGGAACGCGCCTCTTCGGCGGCGATGACCCTGAAGACGACAGCGGCTCGCTTACCTACGTCCGCGTGGAGTTTGCCGGCATCGAATTCAGCCCCGACAACGAACTCAACGGGATCGCCTTTCAGGGCGTCGGCCGCGGAACCCACGTCAGCCATATCCAGGTTCACTTCAACCAGGATGACGGCGTCGAATTCTTCGGCGGCACTGTGGACGCCAAGTACGTCCTCACCACCGGCATCGGCGACGACAACATCGACTGGGTCCTGGGTTGGATCGGGCGTCTCCAGTTCGCGGTGGCCCAGCAGCGGCCCGACGACGGCGACCAGGGAATCGAAGCTGACAACCTTGAGAACAACAACAACCTGCTGCCCCGCTCCAATCCGACCCTCTACAACATCACTTTGGTCGGTGTCCCCACTTCCAGCAGCAGCGACATCGGCATGCTGCTGCGCGAAGGAACCGCCGGCAAGCTGCGCAACGGGATCGTGACCGGCTTCAATGACGACGCCGTCGATATCGACTTCGTAGCCACCGTCGACCAGATCAACTCAGGCGATCTGACGGTCAGGAACTTCATTTTCTGGGACAACAAATGCGACGTCCAGGACGGCGTGGTGGTTTCCTGTCCCAACGACGCCACCCAATTCGATACCGATGATTCGGGGGAAGAGGACGATGCCGGAATCACTCCGGGAACGACTCAGGACTTCATTACCTCAGAGCCGACCAACCGTTTGGTCAACCCGGGCCTGCGCGACCCCTTCTCTGAACTGGCGCCTGACTTCCGCCCGCAGTTGAACTCCAGCGCCCTCAACCGCAACTTCGTGGAAATCCCGCCCGATGACGGCTTCTTCTGTACCACGATCGATTTCATCGGCGGCGTGGATCCCACTGATGACTGGACCCAAGGGTGGACCTATTTTGGCCCGTTCTAAAACATCGAAGCGCGCCCAGCAGGCCGGGGCGTCCTCACGCTCCGGCCCGCGGGCCCTCTGGATTTTGCTTTTCACGGCTTTGCCGCTCTTAGTTGGTTCTCTATGGCTCATAGGGGACGCACTCCGAATCGATTCACCCGGCATTACGGAAGAGCGGCAACTGGCCGGGTCTAGGGACTCAATCGAGTCCCTGGCCCGGTACTTCCTCGAAGTTCTCGAAGAGGGCGACCGTCAACGGATCAAGTCGATGGCGGTCTCCCGCGAGGAGTTCGAGCAGTACGTCTGGCCTTCCCTTCCGGCCAGCCAGCCCGGCAGCGGCCTGACCTCTGAGTGGGTCTACAACCAGTCACTGCTGCGCAGCCTGGGGGGATTCGAGAAGGTCATGGGTTGGCATGCCGGACGGGAGTACGGGTTCAGAGACATCCGCATCGATGGCGGCGTCAAGCAGTACCAAGGATTCACGATCCACGACGACCCCGTTCTGTCCATCACAGATGAGCGGGGCAAGGCCCGGGAGATTCAGCTCTTCGGGTCGATCATCGAGAGGGACGGAGAATTCAAGATCTATAGTTTCAACCTTGATTAGGGAGTGAATAAAGTGGCAACGCGAGCATTACTGATTTTCAGCTTCTTCTTCTCGGCCGCCTTGGCCCAGACGGAAGTCTACGTACCGCAATTCGCCCATGGAGGCGGGTTCACCAACATTTCAACCACGATCACCATTGTCAGCCAGGATGACGGCATCCTCAACCCCACCCGCGCCACCGTGGAGTCCTTTGACGCCGACGGCAATCCCGCCGACTTGCTGCTCCAGTCGGCCATCACCGGCGACAGCGCCGTCAGCGAGGTTCAAGTCGAGATCCCCGGCCGCGGAACAGCCGTGGTGAAGAGCTTTTCCAACGACCCCGGGCAGCTCAGCCAGGGTTACGTGAAGATCTCCAGTGAAGGCAGCGTTTCGGTGGAGGTCATCTTCAACATTTTCGCCGGCGACAGTCTGCTGACGACCACTAGCATTCTGCCCACGGCGCCTACTGCGGCGGCCACCCTTCTGGTCAACGTGGACGCCGATGCGAACGTGGTTTCATCGGTGGCGGCGGTCAATTCCATCAACGCCGGAGAGACGGCCGAAATCCAGGCCACCGTCTACGACG
>DATIPO010000247.1:0-1886 GCA_035471925.1 Acidobacteriota bacterium | reverse complement strand
GAGAGGGATCTAGTGCTCAAGCGATTACTGCTTCAGGTAATCAGACGCTGCCACCATCGGGTACGTAACCAAGTGTAACCGTTTAGCCCCCTCCCTGGATGATGGGGCATCAGGCCATTGGGGCGGCAGGTAACGGCGGGGCCGGATTCCCCTTGCGCCGTTCGGCAATCACGCTGGCCAGATACGGCCACGGCAAGACATCCCGCTTGCGGCAGGTCTCGATGACGCTTGCCAGCAGCGCCAGGGCGCGAGAGCCTTGCTCGGTGTGCGTGCCCTGACTAATCCGTCGCAAGATCACCCAGTGGCGCAGCAACCGCTCCGCTTCATTATTAGTCAGCGGCAGGTGCGGGTGCGCCAGTACCCGCCAGATCGCTTCCCAGTCATTGAGAAACTCCCGCGCCAAGGCCCGCGTCTTCTCATGACTGGCGTCATGGTGCTGCTCGCACAAGGCCCGAAATGCCGCCAACCGCGCCTGGAAGGCAGCGCTCAGATCAACCGGCGGCCCTTCGCGGGCTCGATAGATCGCCTCCATCGCCTCATTCATCACGTCCAGCGTTGCCTGGCCAAAGTCCCGTGCTTGGCCGCTTAAGCTCGCTTTTAGACCGTGCGCCTTGCGTAACAGGTGTGCCCAGCAACGCAGCCGCTGGCTAAAGTGGCGATAGGCGTGATAGCCGTCGCTCATCAGCCAGCCAGCAAATGTCTCGCCAAAGACATTGATCAGGATCTCCTTGCTCCGGTAACCGATAGCGTACAGGCACACCGTCGCGGTGCTGATCACCCACAACCACAGCGGCTGCCCCGACTCCTTCCACGGCGTCTCATCGACATAGGCCAGCGCCGCCTGCTGCAACTCTTCGACCAGCGGCTCTTCGAGCGGCTCCACCGCTCGCCCGGCTTCGATCAGACACTGGCTGATCACCGCCGTGCTCAATTCCACCCCCAGCCAGTCGCGCAAAAACTCCTGGACCTTGCGTCGCGATAACCGCATCCGCTGCACCAGACACACGATCAGGCTCGCCAGCCGGGGACCGATCAGTCGCCATTCGCTCAGCTCCCCAGTCCACATCGGCTCGGCCTCGCAGCGCCCCGGCTCGCTCCGCGTCACGTGCCCGCAGGCACAGACGCACTCACCATACATGTGCTTGTCATGGCGCAGTTGGATGCCCGCCAGCCCCGGCTCCGCAGGCGGCTCGATATTCAGTACATAAAGTCCGGTACGGGCCGTGAACTCGCACCCCTCCAGCGCCTCACCACACAGCGCGCAATACACGGGCCGATGCTCAATCGTCTCGGTCACCTCCAGCTGCTGGGTGCGGCTGTGGCCAGGGCTACCAGGGCGACGTCCGGGTTTCGACGACGACTTCGGCTCCTCATCCTTGGGGGCCTTTTCCGGCTCCGGGATATCACCACGCTCGGCTTCCGATTCCTCAAGCTTCCACCCCTTTCCCTCCTCGGCGTTCTGCGGCCCCCCCTCGGCGTCCGGCTCCTCACTTACCCCCGACCACGGCGCATCGCTGCTCGGCGGCCGCGAACTGGTGCGCGAATCCGCCTGCAGCCGCTCACGGGCCTCCTTCAGATCCTCCAGCGCCTTCTCCAGCAACGCCTCCTTCTGCGAGACCGTCAACTCCGACAGCCTCGCCTTGTCCAGTTGCTGAAGATCAAAATCGCTCAGGTGCATCAGTTCAGTGGGGATTTGGCTACTCTTAAAATCAGGGCCCTTACGATAGTCAACTCTGCCCGCTTTGCCTACCCCCTGCTAGCCTTGCTGTCCTGCCAGGCAAGGGGGAGGGGGAGGGGGCTAAACGGTTACGAAGACATTGCTAGTAACTCTGTCGATGCTAGCTTCCCCACTGGTTCTAGGCGAAGTCTGCAGATTTGGAGGTGAA
>DATIPO010000246.1:0-9664 GCA_035471925.1 Acidobacteriota bacterium | reverse complement strand
CCGCTCCTGGCACGACGATTGCAAACTCGAAGATCACTGGAGACGTCAAAGAAGAGAAGAGCGACGTCTGGAGACTGTTCGCTGAGACCTGGAGCCGACGATGAGAGACTTTTGGATCGACCTTCGATTTGCCATCCGCCTTCTGGCCAAGAATCCCGCATTCACGGCGGTGGCGCTGCTGGCGCTGGCATTCGGAATCGGGGCCAACACCGCCATCTTCAGCGTGGTGGACGGAGTGCTGCTGGACCCCCTTCCCTTCCCCGACTCGCAGCGCCTTTATCGGGTTTGGGAATTGGAATCCCAGGAGCGGTCACAGGTCTCCTTTACCCATCCAGACTTTCGCGAGCTCAAGCGCCAAAGCCGTTCCTGGGATCCTCTGGCCGCCTATCAGTTCGACAATTTCAATCTGACGGGAGGGCAGCAGCCCGAACAACTGCGGGCGGCCAAAGTCAGCGCCGACCTCTTTTCTCTCCTCAGGGTCCCGGCGCTGGAGGGGCGCACCATCGACGCCCGCGACCAGGAGGGACGCGGCAGCCAGGTGACGGTCCTCAGCCACCGCCTGTGGCAGCGCCAATACGGCGGACGGCCCATAATCGGCGACACCATCGAACTCGACGGCAAACCCTTTGAAGTGGTGGGCGTGATGCCGCCCGGTTTTTCCTTCCCCTACGAGACGCCCTGGGACCTCTTCATCCCGCTGGGAACTCCCGCTGAGTCTCAGCTTGAGCAGCGAAACCTCTTCGTGTTGGGACGGCTGGCACCCGCAGTCCAACTTTCCCGGGCGGAGGAGGAGATGCGGATTCTGGCCCAACGGCTGGCCCAAACGCGTCCTCCGGATGAGCAGGACGTGAGCATCGGCCTGGTTTCGATGCACGAGCACATCGTGGGCGACTTGAGCCTCACGCTGTGGCTGCTGATGGCCGCCGTGGGACTAGTGCTGCTCATCGCCTGCACCAACATCGCCACACTGCTCCTGGCCCGATCGCGCGAACGCGAGAAGGAGATCGGCGTCCGCCTGGCCATCGGCGCCGGTCGCGGACGCATCGTCCGCCAGATGCTGACCGAATCGGTCTTGCTGGCTGTTTTGGGAGGCGGGTTGGGCGTCACCGCCGCTTTCTGGGCGCTGGACGCGCTGCTGGCCCTGGCCCCCTCCACTCTTCCCCGCCTGGACGAAGTGACCATCGATCCCGGAGTGCTGCTCTTCAGCTTGGCCGTCACGCTGGCGACGGGCCTCATCTTCGGGCTTCTCCCGGCGCTGCAGGGCAGCCGCGCCGATCTCCACGACGCCCTCTCCAGCGCCTCGCGGGGAGCCGCCGGCACCCGGGGACGGCGCCGTTGGCGCAACGCGCTCGTGGCTGCTCAGGTGGCCTTGGCGGTGGTGCTCCTGACCGGTGCCGGACTGGTGATGCGCAGCCTCTCGCAGCTAAGCAACGTGGACCCGGGATTCCGTACCGACATTCTGGCACTGGGTTTAGTCCTGCCACCCAACGAGTACCGAAGCACCCAAAAAATCTCCTACTTCGAGCAGGCCCGGGAAAATCTCAGCGCCCTGCCGGGAGTGGCTTCGGCGGCCGCCGCCAACTTTCCGCCTACACGCGGACAGGGCATCCCCTCCCTCGTCCTGAGACCGGCGCAGTCCCGGGATGAGGAAGGACAGACCTTGTCGCAGCGCGTCGTGACGGAGGGCTATTTCCGGACCCTGGGTATCGGGTTGCTTGCGGGGCGCGCCTTTCGGTCCTCGGATGACTCCGGAGCTCCAGCGGTGGCCGTCCTCAACCGGGAGGCTGCCCAACGCCTGTTTCCCGAAGCGCCTGCGTTCAGGCCTCGGTCGGCGGAGGTCGGACAGGGCGACCCCGGCAGGGGCGAAGTTCCGGGCTCCTCTGCCGGGGACCAATCGGCACCGGCGTCGGCTTCGGCTCGCCAAGTCTCGCGGGCGACAGGTCAGAGAGCCGGGGGCGCAGGAACGTCCCAAGTGGTCGGGGCCCAGATCCGCATGAGGGGATTTGACGGGCGCTACACGCCCTTGCAAGTGGTGGGCGTGGTCGAGAACACGCGTCCGCTTGGCTTGGAATCTTCGGCTCAACCGGAGATTTACCTGGCTTACCGCCAGAATGCCTGGAGCTACATGAACATCCTGGTGCGCCCCACCTCGGGCGATCCGTTGGCCCTGGCGTCCTCGGTACGCTCGGCCCTGTGGGAAATCGACGCTCAGCGTCCCTTCTTCGGCGTCTCGTCGTTGGCCGGCAGCATCGACCTCATCTCGGTGGCCACGCCCCGCTTCCGGGCTTGGCTGTTGGGCAGCTTCTCCGCCGTGGCCACCCTGTTGGCCATCATCGGGCTCTACGGAGTCATTTCCTACTGGGTGGGTTCGCGCCGCCGCGAGTTGGGGACACGCATGGCGCTGGGCGCCGCCAGTACCGACATCCTGAGCATGGTGCTGCGTCAGGGAATGGCTACCACCCTGACGGGAGTGGCCGCGGGCCTGCTCCTGGCCCTGGCGCTGGCGCGCTTCATCGGCAGCCTGCTCTTCCAGGTCAGTCCTTTCGATCCGCTGACCTTCCTGTCCGTGCCTCTGCTGCTGGCTGGAGTGGCCTTTGCGGCCTGTTACCTTCCCGCCCGCCGCGCCGCCCGAGTCGATCCGGCGCTGGCCCTCCGCTCCGAGTAAGTGAACAACGGCCATTTCACTCCGTAAGAGGCTGTCGCCAAAGTGTAGCCAAGCCGGTCAGGAACGGCCTCTTAGGGGTGTTTTGAGGGGGCGGTCTCAGCGCGTTTCGGGAGGTCGTCCGAGACCGCCTTGCAACACTTAACCAGGTTGGCTTTGCAGCACAAGTCCGGGCTCCAGTGCGAAAGCGGAGTTGGCGCCCACCTGACGCAGTCAGTTTTCGGGGGCGCCCTGGGAGAACCAGCGCAGGACCATTTGCTGCTTGGCTGGCGAGAGGTCGCGGGTCACGGGCATGTAGCCGGGGTTGTCGACACTCAGCCCGAAGACCCGCTCCACCGAAGAAGCGTTGTCCTTGACCGACTGATAAGAGGAGAGGTCGACGATGGGCTTCATGACCGGATAGAGCTTGGCGTACTGGCTGAATATGGGCTGTACGTCGGCGTCCCAGGTTGGATGCTCGGGCACCTCGTAGGCGTTGTGGACCAACACGCTCAAGATGTTGGAAGGGTCGCGCCGGTAGGACGGATCTTCGCCCGTGCCCCACAGGTACTGCACCGGATAGACCTGTCCGTCAACGAAATGGCGCGGATTGCCGGGGTCGGCCGCCAGCAGTTCGAACTCCGCCTGTCCCTCGGAGCGGGTTGTAACCGAAGAAGGAAGGCTCAACGCGCTCTCAGGCTGGGCCACGGGCAGGGTGATCCGTCCGCCGCGGCAGGATACGGGGCCGCCCAAGGCTCCTCGGGCGAAAGAGAGGCCGATCTCCTGATGTGCAGCCGGCTTGCCGAACTGCAGAGCCCACACACGAACCTTCTCTTTTTGTCCCGGCGAGATGCGATAGACGGCTTGCTCGGCGTTGAGGTAGGCCCCCATCGGATTCTCGGCCATCACCAGGGTGGCGGTGTTGGATTCGATGACTCCCAAGGGAGTCCGGGCCAAGCTCCTCAATTGTCCTTCACTCAGTTCGAATTCCTGGACGTAGGCCGTGCGTCCATAAGCCGCCAGGCTGTAGTCGAAATCTCCCAGCACCTCGGGGCGGGCGTCAGCGTGCAAAATAACCACCTGCAGGTTGCCCAAGTTCATGGGACCGCCCCCCGCCGATTCGGTGGGAAGGGAGTTGCCCAAGTCGACCACCAACTTGCTGTTCTCTTCATCCACCCAAGCCGGACCGAAGGTGACTTGGCGAACGTGGGGACGCAGGTAGCGTCCGGCCACGAACTTGACCGGTTCACCTTCCAGATAGGGCCCGATGGTGCCGACCACGCGTCCCCGCTTGGTGCCCGTGTTGTAGCCGTCCACGACGAACTTGATGGACAGACGGCCGCAGGCGGTGGCCGATTGCAGCGCCTTAAGAAAGTCGGAGCCGTCTACGTTGGCCCATAGGACCTCTTCCAGCACCGACTGATAATAGGCGCTGAAGGCCATGTCGCCTTGGGCGCCTCCCTGGGCACGGCCCCACAAATCGCCGAAGGCGACTGGATGGAACGTAGCGCTGAAGGAGGCCGAATCGGAGGACCCGACTTGAACTTCCATGCCGAAAATCTGCGAGGCCCCCTGCTGCATGGGATCCAAGTCAACCAGCTTGGCGGGAGGCTGTCCCGGCGTGGAAAGCGCCGCGCCGAGCAGCGGATCTCCGCTGCTTGTTCCGCCCGCAGTCACCAGTGACGAGACGCGGCAGTTCTGAAACTGCCAGTAGGCCGGGCCGTTTGGATTCCATCCCGGCTGAGGACGGGTCACTTGCGGATCATAATTGCAGATGGAGTTGTTGATGGTCGAAGGAGTCGCGCTAAACTCCCCGGCAAAATGCAAGCGCGTCCCACTCAAATAACTCATGGTGACCATCCTTTCCGAAGGCCGACTTGGTTTCGCTCTAGACGACGGGTTTGGAGTGCTGCTCGCAGTTTAATCCTGTTTCAACTCTCTTGCAATGAATATCAGCCTTCGGTATCTACCGCGGGGAAGCCAAGCTGGGCTGCGTGATACTCTTGACAGGCCATGACTCGCCCACGCTACACGTCTCTTTCGCCCCGGCAGTGGCGCTTGCGAGTGGAGCGGGCCCTCGAAGAATTGCGTGATTGCCGGGCTTGTCCCCGCGACTGCGGAGTCAATCGCCTGGAAGACAAGTGGGCGGCCTGCAAGACGGGGCGTTACGCCGTGGTCAGCAGCGCCTTTCCCCACTTCGGCGAAGAGGACGTGCTGCGGGGCTGGAGGGGCTCGGGCACGATCTTCTTCTCCCACTGCAACCTGCGCTGCGTGTTCTGCCAGAATTACGACATCAGCCAAGCCATCCCGGCGGTGAGCCGAGGCCCCGCGCGCGGCGCTGTGAGCGGCGGCGGCCGGTCCGGGCCAGGCGCCGAAGGGGTGACACCGGACCAACTTGCCGGCCTCATGCTCGATCTTCAGGCCCGGGGCTGCCACAACATCAACTTCGTCACCCCCGAGCACGTTGCCCCTCAAGTCGTCGAAGGGCTCGCCCAAGCCGTTCCGAAAGGACTGAAGCTGCCGGTCGTCTACAACACCAGCGCCTACGACGCCCTCTCCAGCCTTGAACTCATGGACGGGCTGGTCGACATCTACATGCCCGACTTCAAGTACTGGAGGGAGGACTCCTCTAAACGCTACATGAAGGCTGCCGACTATCCCTCGTCGGCCCGCGCCGCCATCAAGGCCATGCACGAGCAGGTGGGTCCGCTGGAAATCGGATCCGACGGGCTGGCCCGCCAGGGCCTGCTGATCCGCCACTTGGTCATGCCCGGAGGCTTGGAAGAGACGCGCCGCATCCTGCAATGGGTCGCCGATGAACTCGGCCCAGGCTCTTACGTCAACGTGATGGCCCAGTACTACCCGGCGGGAGCCGTCGACCCCAAGCGCCACCCCGAACTGACCCGCCGTCCTGACGCCACGGAAATCCTCACAGCCAAATCGTGGGCACGTGACTTGGGGCTGCGAGTGGATGCCAGGAATTAAGGCCAGCCGGCGTAGTGAGGCCAGGCTCTCAGCCCGAGGAAGCTCCTCCAAGTCTCTCCCTGCCTTTTCCCGGTCGCCTGGCGGCGTTTCTGTCACGCTTACGGCCCAGCGGCGCCTGCCACTTTGAAGGCGGCTAGCGAGCTTCAAGCTTCTCCCAGCGATCGCGGATGTCTTCGAAGAGTTCCAGCATCTTGCGCATGGCGTGGGACATGTAATCGCTCTTCAGGTGAACCCAGCCCATCTCGCGGTAGATGCGCGGCCCCTCAAGCCTCCTCACCGCCAGCCGGCGTTTCTTGCCCGCTAAGGCGATGGCCGGATAGGGGACGATGCTCAGCCCAAGTCCGATCTCAACCAGGGCCTTGGTGATCTCCACGTTCTGGATTTCCATGGTCTTGGGCGGCCAGATCTCCCGTTCCCGGAAGATCTCGTCAATGAGCTGGCGGGTATTGGATCCCCGCTCGAAGTGGATGAAGGGAGATTCAGGCAGCGATTCAAAGGGCACCGGTCCATCCTGCCGAGCGAGCGGGTGATCCTGGGGAAGAATCAGCAGCATCTCCTCGCGCACCGCCCGTCCTACCTCAAGATCGGGATCGTGAAAGGGCAAGCTCAGCAGCGCCAGATCGACTTCATGCTCGCGCATCTGCTTCAAGATCTCGTCATTGGTTCCCGTCGAGATGCTGACGTCGACCATGGGATAGCGCTGATGATATTTCTTGAGCAGCGTCGGATAAAGGTAGGTGCAAACCGACATCCCCCCGCCCAGCCGCACCGTGCCCCGCCGCAGTTCGCTCAAGTCGGACACCTCGGACTTCAACAGTCCGATCTCATTGAAGACGCGGTTGCAGTACTGCAGGACCAGTTGCCCGGCCTCTGTCAGGTGGACTTTCTTAGGCGTCCTCTGAAAAACCGGCTCCCCCAGCTCCTCCTCCAACAGCTTGATTTGCCGGCTGACAGCGCTCTGGGAGACGAACAACTTCTCCCCCGCCTTGGTAAAAGACCCCGTATCCACAATCGCCTTGAACATCTCCAACTGCCGCAGGTCCATGGCTTCAGTGTATGGCCGCAAGTCTGCTCGGTTCAACGAGACCCTTGAGGGAACGCGTAATCCTATTCCTTCACTAACGGTAACACCGCGCTCTCGACGAGAAGAGGCGACTGTCGAGTGCGGGGCTCACTCGCAGCGCAGGGCTTGCAGGGGGTTGGTGCGGGAGGCGCGGTGGGCGGGGAGGGTGGCGGAGAGGAAGGCCGCGGCGGTCAGGGTCAGAGTGGCTAAGAGAAACGTCCAGGGATCGTGGGGAGCGGTTCGGTACAGGTAGGACTCGAGCAGGCGGACGGCGGACCAGGAGCCGGCCAGTCCCAAGAGCAAACCGGGGACGATCAAGAGCAGGGCTTGGTTGAGAATCCACTTGCGGATGCGGGTACGGTCGGCGCCCAGGGCCATGCGGATGCCGATTTGGCGGCGGCGGGCACCGACGCTGTGAGCCAGCACGGCAAAGACGCCGATGACCGCCAGCAAGAGCGCCGTAGCCGCGAAAAACCCGACCAGGACCGTGCGGAATCGGGGGGCGGCCAGATTGCGCGAGATGAGTTCCGCCATGGGCATGACCCAGGGAATGGGGACGTCCGGGGCCAGCGCCTTGACTTGGCGGCGGAGATCCGGCAGGCGGTCGAGCGGATCGCCCTTGACGCGCATCAGCAAAGCCATGCCCCATCCCGAGAGTTCGTCCTCTTGGGCGTAAGGCAGATAGAGCGTCGGACGCATGGGGTGCTGCAAACCATGTTGGCGGACGCTTCCCACCACGCCCACGATGCGGACGGTCTGTGCGCGGTCATCGCCCCAGGGAATCTGCATGCCCACGGCTTGGCCGCCCAGTCTCCTGGCCAGCGATTCGTCCACGATGGCCACCTTGGAGGAATCGGCTCTGTCGCTCGGCAGGAAATCGCGTCCCTCCAGCAAGGGCACGCCCAGGGTCTGAAAGAGCGGCCCTCCCACCACTTGAAGATAAGCCTCCGCCAAGGGGGACGGCTCTTGTGAAATCGATCCGGAAGCGTTCGGAGCGGAAGTGTACTGGGGCTGTTCGGGTCCGCTCAGGAAGGGCAGGTACTTGATCAGTGCGGCTTGTTCGACCTTAGGGTCGGCCTCAAGCCGCGGCAGCAGTTGCGCCCAGAAGGCCCGCTGCTGTTGAGGGGACGATACCGAGGTGCTGCGGAGAATTGGAATCGCTGCCAGGACTTGGCGCGGCTCGAATCCCAGTTGGCCGGAGGATAGGGTGGCGAAACTCTTCAGCAGCAGTCCGGATCCGACCAGAAGCACGAGGGCCAAGCCCACCTGGAGGCTGGCCAGTCCGGCCCGAAGGCGGTGCTGAAAGCGGTCGCCTCCGAAGCGGGCGCCGGCGCTGCGCAAAGCAACGTTGGAGACTCCTCGGGAAGCCAAGAGAGCCGGCAGCAGCCCGACCAGCAATCCGCACAGGAAAGCGGCACCGAAACAGGCGGCAAATGCGGTGGCGTCCACTCCAAGATCCTGCTCGCGGGGCAGTTCCACGGGAATCAAGTTCAGGATCAGGCCATCCGCCAGGTAAGCCAGCATGGCCGCTCCCAGTCCTCCGGCCATGGCAAGCTGCACAGCCTCCACCAGGACTTGTCGCAGCAGACGTCCGCGGCCCGCTCCCAGGGCCGAGCGCAGGGCGAATTCGCCGCGGCGGCCCACCGTGTGGGCCAACACAAGATTGGAGACGTTCAAGCAGGTGAGGAGCAGCACCAATCCGACGGCACCCATCAGCAGCCAAAGCTGACGGCTGAAATCGCCTACCAGGAACGATAGCAGCGAATTGAGGTGTACCTTGACGCCACTCGCTCCTTGGCCGCCGGGCAGTACCAGCGGAAGGTTGCGCAAGCGCTGCTGGGCCTGGGCCACCGAATAATCCGGGCGGACACGCCCCATCAGGCGCAGGATGTGGACATTGGGCTGCCTGGGAAAATGGCTCAGGGAAATCCAGAAGTCGGTCGAAGGTTGCGGGAAGTGGGTGCCCGGAGGCAAGATGCCCACGATTTGGACGTCCACTGACCCGAAGCGCAACGACGTTCCCAGGACATCGGAACGGCCCTTGAGGTCGTTTTGCCAAAAGCGGTGGCTGATGAGTGCCGCCCCGGGCGCTCCGGGACGTTCATCCGAGGCCAGGAGTTGGCGTCCCCGGAAGGGCTCGATCCCCATGACCTCGGCGAATTGCCAGGAAACCATCTCGCCCGTCACGTGGCGTGGTCCCTGAGGCAGGTAAACCGTCTCGGCATAGGCGATGTGGGCCGCCACTTGGAGTGTCCCGTCCAGGGCTTGCCGTACGGCCTCGAACTCGGGATACGAGAAGTTGGCTCGAGGCTGTGCCGTCTCTTCCCCGACTTCCAGCGTGACGAGTTGGTGGGCCTGGGGATAGGGAAGGGGCCGCAGCAGGACGTCATTGACGGCGCTGAAGATGACGGTCGTGGCTCCCAAACCGATGGCCAGGGTGGCGACGGCGGCGGCGGTCCAGCCGGGGCGGCGGCGGAGCCCGCGCAGTCCATAGAAGAAGTCTTGCGGGAGCGAGTAGAACATGGTCGTCAAGCCTCGGGATGGAGCTGCGGTGGCGGGGACGCGCCTGACTTGTGCTCTTGCCGTCCGGCGCAAGTGCAGCCGGAAGCCTCCCCGCAAAGCGTCGACCAAAACCGCCGCGAGGTAGGCAGGACGGCGGAGCCCGCGCAATTCCTCAAGGTCGAGCATTGTCAGGTGCCGCCATTCCCGGCCGTGACGGCGGCGAAAGGCCGCAGGATAGAAGGCCAGCAGCAGGCGCATGTAGAGCCTCAGCAACACTCCAGCAATGCGGCTTTCCGACCTCTTATTCACAGCGCAGAGCCTCCATGGGATCGGTGCGGGAGGCGCGGCGGGCGGGGAGGTAGGTGGCCATCAGAGCAGCGATGAAAAGGAGCGTGAGGGCGGAGGCGTAAGTGAGTTGGTCATGCGGGCTGAGTTGGTGGAGGTAGCTTTCAAGCAGGTGGGAGGTGGCCAGA
>DATIPO010000245.1:0-1706 GCA_035471925.1 Acidobacteriota bacterium | reverse complement strand
CCACTACAACAATCAACTCGCTTCGGCCCTGGGGCAAGATCAGGTCGGTGCCTAATTCTCCTTCCAGCGAGACGACTCCGTCGCGCCTGACTTCCACTACCGATGCGCTGAGAGCCCGCAAGTCCCCGTCATGCCGCAGGTAGGCCCGAGCGGTGGGCATCTCCTGCAGTGCCGTTTGGGGCTGAAGCCGAAGCACCAGGCGTCCGCCGGAAGGGAAAACGTGGACGGCCATATCGCCCTGATCCGAATCGGCGTCCCGGGTCGGCTGAACCTGTCCGGACAGCCGGCCCGTGTAGATCGGCAGGGGATCGGCCGAGGGCCAGGCCAGCACGATCAGAAGAAGCACAGCCGCCGCGGCCAGCGGCGTCCACCACCAGCGGCGTTTCGGCTTGGATTCGTCACCTGGGGGGGAAGATTCCTGGGAAGGGTCGGCAGCTTCGGCGGTGAAGGCGTCGAATTCCAGCAGAAGCTTGGCGCAGCGCCGGCAGAGCACCAGATGATGGCGCACCTGTTTCTCGGCTTCAGGCGGCAGGCGGCCAGAATGATAGTCGACCAACGTTGCGTGATCAGGGTGCGAACCCCTCTCACGGCGCTTGTCGCGCACGACTTCGTCCAAGGCCGAACGCCAATCGTGTTTCTTTTCAGACACGTTGCTCCTCAGCGAGGTCGGTCCGACGCGGGTCGTCGAACTCGAAATAGGGCCCTAGTTTCTTCTTGAGCTTGGCACGGGCGTGACTAAGATGGGCCTTGACGGTGCCCTCAGCGATCCTTAAGACGACGGAGATCTGGCGGGTCTTCATCCCCTGATAGTAAAAGAGAATCACGCAGTTCTGCTCTTGCTCGGGCAGCTCGTCGACCGCCTCGCGGACCATCCGCTTGGCTTCGCCCCGGATGACCTTTCCCAGTTGACCCGCCGGACCTCCGGTCCGTTCGGAGATCTCATCGAGTCCCGGTGCGGGCTGGAAATCCGGACGGCGCTTGGCGGCCTGTTTGAAACGCCGGTTCCTCAGCCAAGTAGTGCGGGCGATCTTCCAGATCCAGCCCACCCAAGATTCGAAGATCCGCTCCTCCCCCTGAAAACCTTCCACATCTTGGAAGATCCGAATAAAAGCATCCTGGTTTAGATCGCGAGCCTCATCGGGAGATGCTCCCCAGGCCATGAGCTGCCGCCGCAGCGGAGGTGAGAATCGCTGAAAGAGAAAGTCGAAGTGCTCTTCGTCCTTCTCTCCAGCCCGAAGGGCTCGCACCGCCTGCTCGACCCTCTCACGGTCAGCAGCTCGAGGACCCGCCCCGGCTCCGGACTCTGAAGGCATTCCCACTCCCGATGACCATCACAGATAAATGACTTTTTGAAAGAGTAACGCAGCGTAAGCCTTCGTTCAAATCAATGGGTCGCAGGGGTGGGGAAGAAAAGACAACGATGTGCCAATCTGAGGGTTGAACTTTTCAGATTTGGTTGGATCCGCGCCGGTTATCGAGCCATGCCGGCGCTCGTTGGCCTCAGCCTGCTGGGCAGCGGTCGGGAAAGACCACAAGGCGATATTCAGTTGTGCGACTTGATATTCCACGAGTCATCTCCGCTGGGCTGCGCCTCAGGCAAGAACCATGCGCTCATTCGGATGCGAATCGTACCTCTACTCACGATTGACGGGACAGTTTGTTCCCGAACGGTGGACGCTGGACGTACATTCATCGAGAGTCCAGAT
>DATIPO010000244.1:0-2709 GCA_035471925.1 Acidobacteriota bacterium | reverse complement strand
CTTGCCGCACTGTTGAGAGACCGCTTCCCGGGTATGTCCGCTCGCCAAGTCGCCCGGAAAGCCGGAGTGACAGCCACTAGCCTCCACCGCGTCTGGAGCGGCGGCGGCCCTCCCAGCCTTGAGTTCCTGATCAAGCTCTGCTGCGCCGCCGGAGATCATCCCTCGCTCTGGTTGGAGGCCGCGGGTTGGACGGAGATGGCCGTCATGATGCGGGAATGCTGCGGCCAGGGCCCCGAAAGCGAGACGGCCACTGCACGGGAAGCCCGCAAGTCCCTGGAACGCCTCATCGCCCGAGGTCAGGAAGCCAAGGCATTGACTTCGCTGCACGAGATCGAAGCCGGGCTGGACGGCCTGCGCGAGCACTTCCGGCTTGCCCTGGAAAACCAAGAGATCGAGGCCGCAGTGCTACTGGCCAATCACCGCATGCGCGGCGATTTGCTGGCCTTTCACGGCTGCTCGGAGGTCAAAGCCCTGGCCCTGGCCGCTGCTCAGGACGACCTGCCCCAAGGCTGGGGAAGCACGTCTCTAAGCGACACTCGGCTAGAAATGGAGTTCGTTTGCCTGGTACGGCCCAAGCAAGCGCTGCAACAGCACGACTGCTGGCAAAAACGCCTCCAGGATTGGGGCTCCATTCTGCGCGAGCTCTGGAGCTGATGACTGCGATTTTCGAAGGATCGAGACGGTACAAGCCACTCCCCGGCATGTCTTCGAGTCGCGCTCAGACCGCACAAAAAGACTAGGCCCAGGCCCCCGCTGTGGCTGGCCTAACGCGGCGGCCTCAGTAGTCGTTTCGCAGCAAGGCAGAAGGTTGGTACCTCAACGCGGGCCACGCACCTGCGAGCACCGCTAGCAGGACAGTGGCCCAAATGGCCGCAACGATAGCGAAAAGCACCCAAGAACCGGCTGCCGTGGCACCATACAGGAAGCCTTTGATCAGGGCCTCACTCTCGTAAGCAAGCCAGACGCCGAGGAACGTTCCCAATGAAAGCGAGATGAGGAGCGGGCGGCCTGTCGACCAAAGCAGCGTTCCCGGACGCGCGCCCAAGGCTGTCCGGACTGCAAGTTCCGTCCGCCTCGCAACGGTTTGCCGCAGAGTGATGGAATAAACTCCCAGAAGCATTAAAAGCCCGCACCCGAGCCCGCCCAACAGAAGCAGTGTCTGCATGAACCGTCTTAGCTCCGATGCGCATGCCGTGACATTGCCATGGCACGTGGTTTCCAGCTGTCCAACCCGCTGGCTTTTCCAATTACGGCCAAAGCCTCGGCGAGGGCTGGCGGATCGAGCGGAGTCCTAACGAGAACATACAGCGGTTTAGCCGAGGAGAACTCATAGGGGATATAGATTTCAGATCGGCTAGCGGAAGTTAGCCCTGATGTCTTGACGTCGTCGATGACACCGACGACATCAAGCCATTCGTCGCGGTCTGGGCTTCGCAAGCTGACACGCCGACCGAGAGCCTCTTGGGCGGTCGGCGCCAAGTGTCTTGCCATAGTCATATTGATCGCCACTTCCCGCCCCGCGGTGCTGGGGCGAAACCAGCGGCCCGCGACCAGATGAAGGCCCATGGTTTGCACGTGATTCCAAGAAGCGGGTTGCACCAAGACGGGATCCGTCAGATCCCGTGAGCCGTTTGAACGTTCGATCCAGGCCTCTGCTTCAATCAGAAAGGAACTGAGAGGCAAGGTTTGGGTCACTGTGGCTCCCTCAATCTCGCGGAGGGCTCTTATACGGTCAAGGAGTGAATCCAACACCGCTGCCCGGTCCCGCTCATCCGCCGATAAGCTCGGAAGGGGAAAAGCCAATAGCCCGCGACCTTGGAAGCCCAGCGGGATCCGCTCTAGAGCCATGATGGAGAGGGTCATGCGCCCAGCCGAGACCACCAGCGCAAGACTCAGTGCGATCTGAGCTATTTGCGATCTGAGCTATTAACGTCCAACTATGAGCCGTTAAGCTTCGATGGGGCGGCCGCAGGTCGCGGCGCATAAGTACTTCCAAGCAATTGATGCGCATGGCTGATGCAAGCGGAATAGAAGTAACTGTGACTCCGATCAGCAAGCACTGGACGAGATGGAAGACGAGACTCCCCTCACCGAATTCAAGACCTCAAGGTGACTGGGAGCCGTCGAACATCCGAAGTCATCAAGTTCGGTCAGCAGGGGGCCAAATCCCAAAAGTTCTCCGGCGGGAGAGAAATGCTCTGCAACCATAAGGCGGTTTTCCGGCGGTTCGCGATGCCTTGACCTAACGATATGCAGAATGGACCCGTCCGGCAGCGTGAAAAGGCCACGTGATTCGCTATTGATCCTGGCAGGATGCGACGTGCCATTAACCGTCACCACAAAATTCGCCCCACTGCTTACTCCACTGTCCAAGGTTTCTAAGGCGGGCAAGTAAGGTCTATGGCCGCGTAGAGGGATCGGCGGCTTTCGTCCTCGCCCAATCCTAGAAAACCGGAATATGCTGCCCTGGTACAGACCAGGCGCGTAGAGATAGCCACCCTGCGGCTCAGGCCAAATTCGACCGGGGTTTAGCTGCAAGAACTCAAGAGCGGTCACTGAGCGGCCGCGGGCAAGATGCTCGATCCTTTGAAAGCCTCGAGGCTCTGATGAGAAATCCTTGGGATACTCGTGGAAGGCAGGCAGGCCCGGGAGCCGAGCCAGAGGTTCTCCAAAGCACTGACGGCAGACCCCTCCCCAAATGCCCTCCGG
>DATIPO010000243.1:0-2902 GCA_035471925.1 Acidobacteriota bacterium | reverse complement strand
TCGTTGCACGTAGCCCCTTTCCTTTCGTCACCTCCGGGATGAAGGGGCTGTTAGAATCCGGCGCAGCTGTCGTCACAGAGCGGCTGTACGTCGCAGCCCAGTATGTCCTGCGTCGGGTCGGGCCCGCATTCCAGGGGGCCTGGAGGCGGCGGAGCCGGACCCCCGAGGAAGCTAACCGTTACCCACATCTTTCGCCCCGCAGGGAGGGCGCCAGCGCTGGGCAGAAGATTCGAGAAAAAAGAGCTGGACACACTCCGGCGCCTTCCGTAGACTGTCGCGCCGTACGTTGAACCGTGCGGCGTGACTGGAGGCGCGCGAGTGCATGAGAAGTGAAGAGTGCGCGGCGACAGTCTGCGGTCGGTCGTTCTCCGTCGCGGACGTTGCTGCAATCAACGAGTTGATCGCTCGGAATCCGTCAGCGTCGCGAAGAGAGATCGCGACGTGGACGTGCGAGACGTTGCGGTGGCTACGCCCCAACGGCCAGCTCAAGGAGATGAGCTGCCGGGTTGCGCTTCTGCGGCTGGAAGATCGTGGGCTCATCCGACTGCCGCCTCCGCGCAAGCGCAGCGGCAATCGAAAGCCGTATCGCCCGACAGAGACGATCGCGGTTCCTCGAGAGGAGGTGGTTGCCTCGCTCGGGCAGCTGGTCGAACCCAGAGTTCGCAGGGTGGAGACCAGGGCCGACTCTCGACTCTGGAACGAAGCAGTCAGCCGCTTCCACTATCTGGGCTACAAGAGACTCCCCGGTGCTCAGCTACGCTACCTGGTCGAGTCGGCAGACAGGCTGCTGGGTGTCGTCGGCTTTTCGGCAAGTGCGTGGAAGGTCGGACCGCGAGACAGCTGGATCGGCTGGTCACAGGAGCAGCGAAAGGCGAGCCTCCACCTGGTCGTCAACAACTCTCGCTTTCTCATCGTGCCATGGGTCAAGAGCCGGAATCTCGCCTCCTGGATCTTGGCACGCTGTGCCCGCCGTCTTCCACTGGACTGGCAAGAGTGCTACGGTTACAGGCCAGTGCTCCTGGAGACGTTCGTCGAACGGGGGCGTTTCTACGGTACGTGCTACAAGGCCGCAAACTGGACGTGCATCGGCGAGACCCGGGGTCGGGGAAAGCTCGATCGTGACCACACGGCGTCGTTACCTCGAAAGCAGATTTTCGTGTACGCGCTCGAGCGCGGCTTCCGGAGGGCCCTGTGCCGGCCGTGATGGAATCAGGCGTCCTCACCTCGCCGCAGAAGGAGTGGGCCCAGTGGTCGCAAGACGAGCTGAGCAACGCGGGCTTGGGAGACGCTCGGCTGGATGCTCGTGTGGTACAGGTCCTGAACGACTTCATGTCCGCCCCGGAGGGATCGATTCCTCGCTCCAGTGGCGGCTGGCCAGGCGCCAAGGCCGCCTACAGACTTTTTGATAACGCGAAGATGGATCCGCAGGTCATCATCGAGCGTCACAAGCTGAACGTGTTGGAGCGTGCCAGAGGGGAGTCCCTTGTTCTGGCGATCGGCGACACGACAATGCTGGACCACACCAGCCACATCAACACCGATGGGCTGGGGCCGCTGGGCGACCTGGACCATTACGGCCTCCTGTTCCAGCCGACACTGATGGTGACGCCCCAGAGAGTTCCGCTCGGCCTCATCGATCTCCAGACGTGGGTTCGCAGCGCGGAGGACTTCGGCAAGAGCAACGAGAAGGGAGCCAGCAAGCGTCCCATCGAGGAGAAGGAGAGCGTCAAGTGGCTCCAATCGTTGGAGGCGACGGAGCGCTTCCAACGAGACCTCCAGGACGAAGAGACGAGAGTGATCGCTGTCTTCGATCGGGAAGGCGACGTCTTTGAGGTCCTGAGCGAGGCTGCAGGTCCCGATACCCGAAGTGGCCTTCTGGTGCGAGTGGCATGGGACCGGCGGGTAGACGTCGACCACCCCCAGAAACACGTCTGGAGCTTCATGGAAGCCCAGCCGCTCGCGAGCACCCTCACGGTTACGGTGCCACGGCAGCCCGGAAGCAAGGAGAGGCAAGCCACTCTCGCCATTCGCTTCGCGGAAGTGACGATCCGACCACCGAAGGGCCGTCCGGTACCAGATCGGACTCCTGTACGCATCTTCTGTGTCTACGCTCACGAGGAGGACCCCCCGAAACACACCGAGGCGGTGAGCTGGATGCTCTTCACCACCGAGGCCGTCCGCTCATTCGACGACGCTTGCAGCGTGATCCACTGGTACACATGCCGCTGGATGGTCGAGATCTTCTTCAGGATTCTCAAGAGCGGCTGCAAGGCGGAAGAACGACAACTGGAAACCCTCGAGAGGTTGGAACGCTGCCTGACGCTCGATAGCATCGTGGCGTGGCGAGTGCTTTACCTGACGACCATCGGTCGGGAGCTTCCCGACCTGCCGTGCTCGGTGGTCTTCGAGGAGCACGAGTGGAAAGGAGTCTGGGCCTTCCTGGAGCGAGAGGTCAACGTGCCGGAGGAGCCTCCACCGCTCCAAGAGGTCGTCCGCATGATCGGGCGCCTCGGCGGTCACCTGGGCAGGAAACAGGACAAGGAACCGGGACCGATGACAATCTGGCGCGGACTACAACGACTGCCAGATATCGCCGGCATGTGGCTCATTCTCCGAGAGTCGTAGCCACTCTCTGCCCCGCCACGCTTATCCCTCCTCTTCTCTTCTGCCCGACGATCCCACGTCGCGTGCCGGGCAACCTCACTCCGATACAGCCCTCGACTCGTTATTGCCTAGCGATACGCTTTGCAACGAGCGTTCGCCGATGACGACGTTGGCCTCACGCCTTGCGCCTCCAGCTCCTCGTTGCGGCTGCCACGTCGGCCGGAGATGTGGGTAACGGTTAGAGTCGGTAAGGGAGAGGGACGACCGTATTGTCGCGATCTGCGCGCGGGGCAGCGAG
>DATIPO010000242.1:0-1637 GCA_035471925.1 Acidobacteriota bacterium | reverse complement strand
CGTCTACCGGGCCTACGCCAGAGCGGTGGGCTTTCACATCGACGCCTGCCGTCCCCGCCAGGCCCAGGAGAAGGGCAAGGTGGAGGCCAAGGTCAAGCTCTCGCGCCTGCTTCTCGACCCGGGCAGCCGGGCCTGGGCCAGTCTGCAGGAACTGCAGGAGTGGAGCGACGAGCGGCTGGATCGCTGGTGCCGGCGGGCGCTGTGCCCAGCCACCGGGTGCAGCGTGTACGAGAGCTGGCAGAAGGAGCTGCTGCACTTGGCTCCGCTTCCGATCCTGCCCGAGCCCTTCGACGTCGCCGTCACCCGCCCGGTGCAGCGCGACTGCATGGTGGCCTTCGAGGGACGCCGCTACTCGGTGCCCTTCCGCCTGGCCGGTAGCCGGGTGGAGGTTAGAGGCTGCTCGGGCTCGGTGCAGATCTTCGCCGATGGCCGGGTGGTACGCTCCTACCCCCGCCACACCGCCGAACGGCTGGTGATCGATCCCTCCTGCTGGGATGGAGAAGCCACCGAGACGGTAGTCCCTCCGCCTCCTCTGGGGCGCATGGGAAGCAAGATCCAGCAGTTGTGGGAGATGCCGGTCGAGCAGCGCCCCATGGACCTGTATGCCCATCTGGCGGAGGTGGCGAGATGAGCAAGAGCAAGCCTAAACCGCGTGTCGACCTGGACCGCACCCGCGAACGGCTCGAGCATCTGGGCCTGAGCCATGCCGCCGAGCGGCTTCCCGAACTGATCGAGCAGGCCGTCAAGCGCGACGGAGGCCCTCACCGCTTTTTGGACGATCTGCTGGAGAGCGAATCGGCTTTCCGCGAGGAGCGGCGCATCCGTACTTCGCTGCGCCTCTCAGGCCTGCCCACCGGGCAGTCTCTAGGAAACTTCGACTTCTCCTTCCAGCCGGCCATCGAGAAGAACCGCATCGAGACGCTGGCCACCTGCAACTGGATCCGCGAGCACGAGACGACTCTTTTCTTGGGGCCGCCCGGAGTTGGCAAGACCCATCTTGCCGTCGCTTTGGGCGTTAAGGCCGTCGAGAACGGCTTCTCGGTGGCCTTCTTCCGTTTGGACGACCTGCTTCACGCCCTGCGCCAGGATGCCGAGCTGCCGCCCAAGTCGCTCAGGCGCAAGAAGTACGTCAACGTGGCGCTTTTGATTGTCGACGAGGTTGGGTTTCAGGCCATGACGCGCCAGGAGGCCAGCCTCTTCTTCCGGCTGGTCAGCGCACGCTACCAGCGCGGGGCCACGCTGATCACCACCAACAAGAGCGTCAAGGACTGGCCCGAGATCCTGGCCGGGGACGAGGTGATGACCACGGCCCTGCTGGACCGGCTGCTGCACAAGTGCAACGTCTTCAACATCAAGGGACGCTCCTATCGCCTGAAGGAGCTGGACCGGGCGCTCAAGTGAGCGCGCCGCGGGACGGACCCTCGGGTCCGCCCCGCACTTCGGATCTCTTCTCGAACCATCGAGGGGAGGTCCAACAACCTAAAACCCTAGGGACGGGGTCGTAAAAGTAGCCGTCCCCTAAGGTCGTGAGAGTACGCGTCACTTGACACCCGTGTGAGTCCCGTTTTGCGGGCGGTGAAAAAGGCTCGTGCAGTAGACGTCATCAAGGCTTTGGATGCGGCCGTCGCCCGCTTCGG
>DATIPO010000241.1:0-17284 GCA_035471925.1 Acidobacteriota bacterium | reverse complement strand
TCTGGGGTCCGAGGCTGCTCGCTACTTGCCAGGCTCTTCGTCTTGGCGCCAATCCTGTCGGCAGGTTTCGGCCACGTGGCCGCACAGGATCCGCCTGCCGGACGTTCGGAGGAGTCCGCTGAGAAGGCAAGCTCTCCTGAGGCTCAGATACAGGCCTTGATCGATCGCGAGACTCGCGCCTGGAACCAAGAGGATGTGGAACTGCTGCTTTCGATCTTCCACCCCGACATGGTCTGGCCCTGGCCGCCCAATCCCCAGGCCCACGACCCCGAAGACTGGGAGTTGGTGCTTGGCCGCTTCGACCACGACCGTTGGACAGCGGTCTACCGAGACCTCTTCGAGAGATATGACTTGGTCCACAATCGGCGAAAGACGGTCAAGATCACGCTTAGCGACCAGGGAGACGGGGCCTTCGCAGTGGTCGACATCGACACGCTTTGGAGGGACGAAGCCGGAGAAACCCTCCATTGGAAGGGACGGGTCGGCAAAGGCTATACACTGGTCAACGGCGAGTGGAAGCTCATCCTCCACACCGGCGCCCTCGACTACCAGGGAAGGGACCGCTAACAGCCCTCTTGCCTAAGACCGCATGTTGCAGTGAATTCACCGCAGCAGATCCTAGATACTTCACTCTATGCTGCTGACCATCAAGACAACCCATCGGCCAGCCACAGACTTAGGATATCTCCTTGTCAAGCACCCGGATAAGTGCCAGACGTTTTCGCTCGCTTATGGCAAGGCGCACGTCTTCTACCCCTTGGCGACCGAAGAACAGTGCGTTGCTGCGCTGCTGCTGGACTTCGACCCGGTTGGACTCGTTCGAGGCCGCCGCTGGGGACCGAAAAGCAAGGGCACTCTGGCGCACTATGTCAATGATCGGCCCTACGCCGCAACATCCTTCTTGAGCGTGGCGATTGCCCAGGTTTTGGGAACGGCGATGAAGGGTGTCTCCAAGGACCGCCAGGAGTTGGCGGACTCGCCCCTGCCCTTTGAGGCCTGCTTGTCGGTCGTGCCCAGCCGCGGCGGCGAGTCTTTCTTGCGGGGGCTTTTCGGGCCGCTTGGATACGAGGTCGAAGCTCAACCTATTCCCCTGGACGAGGCCTTTCCGGAGTGGGGCGGAGGCAGCTACTACAGACTGCGGCTGAAGGCTGATGTTCGCTTGGCCGATTTGCTGACTCATCTGTACGTCCTGATCCCCGTGTTAGACAACCAGAAGCACTATTGGGTGGGGGAAGAGGAAGTCGAGAAGCTGCTCGACAAGGCCGGAGACTGGCTCAAGTTCCATCCCATGCGCGAGCAGATTACCCGTCGCTACCTCAAGCACAGGTCAAGCCTGTTCCGTGACGCTTTAGAGCGCCTCACGGCGGAAGATGATCCCCAGTCAGAGGAACGGGAGGCAGCGAAAGAGCGCGAGGAAGACGATCTTGAGCGTCCAATCGGACTCAACGATCAGCGCATCGGTGCCGTCCTGGCCGTGTTGAAGAATGCAAACGCTTCGCGCGTCCTCGATCTTGGCTGCGGTGAGGGAAAGCTTGTCCAGGCGCTCCTCAAAGAAGCCGGTGTATCGCGAGTCGTCGGCATCGATGTCTCGATGAGATCATTGGAACAGGCGCGCGACCGGCTCAAGCTTGATCGTATGCCCGGGAGGCAGCGAAAGAGAGTCGAGTTGTTTCAGGGCTCTCTCACCTACCGGGACGACCGCTTCTCCGACTGCGATGCAGCCTGTGCCGTTGAAGTGGTCGAGCACATCGACCCGTCCCGGCTGGGCGCGTTCGAGAGGGTCTTGTTCGAGTTCGCCAAACCACCCCTTGTGGTGATGACGACGCCCAACGTCGAGTACAACGTCCGATTTGAGTCATTGAACGCGGGACAGTTTCGCCATCGGGACCATCGCTTCGAGTGGACTCGTCAGGAGTTCCAGGCTTGGTGCGAGGGGGTGGCGCAGCGCCATGGCTACCAAGTGCGGTTCCTGCCCATCGGTGGCGAGGAGGCAGAAGTCGGTCCTCCGACCCAAATGGCGGTGTTTGAGCAATGAAGATTGAATTACCGGAGCTGTCGCTGGTTGTATTGGTCGGAGCCTCAGGCAGCGGCAAATCGACTTTCGCAAGGGCCCACTTCAAGCCGACCGAGGTGATTTCGTCCGACTACTGCCGCGGACTGATCGCAGACGACGAAAACGACCAGAGTGCCACAAAGGACGCCTTCGACCTGCTGCGCTACGTCGCTGCGAAGCGTTTGGCCGCGGGACGACTCACCGTGGTCGACGCCACCAACGTCCAAGCCGATGCGCGCAAGCCCCTCGTCCGGCTGGCCCGCGAGCATGACGTCCTGCCGGTTGCGATCGTCCTGAATCTTTCCGCTAAACTGTGCCACAAGCGCAACCAGAACAGACCTGATCGGCAGTTTGGTCCCCATGTCACCCGTCGGCAGGCGCAACAGTTGCGCAGGTCGCTCCGCTCGCTGAGACGTGAGGGCTTTCGCTACGTGACCGTCCTCGACTCATTTGCAGAGGTGGAGGCGGTCGAGATCGTCCGCAAGCGGCTTTGGCCCGACAAGCGTCACGACACGGGACCCTTCGACATCATCGGCGACATCCACGGTTGTTTCGACGAAACAGTGGCGCTTCTGGGCAAGCTGGGCTATGAGGTTAGCGAGGACGAAAGCGCGCCCATGGCCCGGCATCCCGAAGGCCGCCGCGCCTTCTTCCTGGGAGATCTGGTGGACCGTGGCCCCAAGTCCCCGGCGGTCTTGCGTCTTGTTATGGCGATGGTGCGGGAGGAAACGGCCTTCTGTGTTCCCGGCAACCACGACATCAAGCTGCTGCGAAAGCTGGACGGTCGTGACGTGCGCCTGACTCACGGTTTGGCCGAGACGATGGAGCAACTGGAGCGGGAGCCGGCTGAGTTTATCGAGGAGGTTCGGTCTTTCATACGCGGATTAGTGAGCCACTATGTCCTCGACAACGGCAAGCTGGTTGTGGCCCACGCGGGCATGAAGGAGGCTTTTCAGGGACGGGCATCGGGGCGGGTGCGTGACTTCGCGCTGTATGGCGAGAGCACCGGCGAAACCGACGAGTACGGACTGCCGGTCCGCTACAATTGGGCCGCCGACTATCGGGGTCGTGCGCTGGTGGTCTACGGGCACACTCCGGTTCCCAACGTCGAGTGGCTCAACCGGACGGTCTGCATCGACACAGGCTGCGTCTTTGGGGGCGAACTGACGGCGCTGCGTTATCCCGAGAAGGAGTGGGTGTCGATCCCGGCCGCAACGGCCTATTACGAGCCCGTCAAACCGCTCAAAGGAGCCGCAGCAGGGGTCGCCGAGCGGCCCTACAACGACGTGCTCGACATCGGTGACGTGCAGGGCAAGCGGATTGTGTCCACGCGAATCCGAGGGAGGGTGACGGTCCGCGAGGAGAATGCCGCCGCCGCGCTCGAGGTCATGAGCCGTTTCGCGACCGATCCCCGCTGGCTGATCTACCTGCCCCCCACCATGTCCCCTTCCGACACCAGGAAGAAGGGGCCGTTGCTTGAGCATCCCGAGGAGAGCTTTCAATATTTCCGCGCCAACGGCGTTCCCAAGGTCGTGTGCCAGGAGAAGCACATGGGTTCTCGGGCGATCGCCGTAGTGTGCCGCAACGAAGAGGCGGCCGCACAGCGCTTCGGGATAAGGGGGCAGGGACTTGGGGCGCTCTACACCCGCACGGGACGGCCCTTCTTCGGCGACCCGGCCCTGGAGTCCGATTTTCTCGACCGGCTTCGGACGGCGCTCACCCAGGCCGACTTATGGAAAAGGTTCATGTCTGAATGGTTTTGCCTCGATGCTGAACTCATGCCATGGTCGGCCAAGGCCCAGGAACTGCTGCGGTCCCAGTATGCTCCGGTGGGCGCGGCCTCCCGTGCCAGCATGTCCGCAGCCCTTGAGGCACTGCGCCTGGCCGCCTCCCGCACTCCCGGAATGGATGGCCTGGTGGACCGATATCTCGCGCGGCAGAAGTGCGTCGAGAAGTACGCTGACGCCTATCGCCGATACTGCTGGCCGGTTTCCAGCATCGACGACCTCAAGTTTGCGCCCTTCCACCTGCTGGCGTCCGAGGGGCACGTTCATTCTGACCGCGATCATGTCTGGCACATGGAAACCTTGGCCGAACTTTGCGATGGAGACTCGGGACTGCTTCACAAAACAGCTTACAAGGTCGTCGACCTGACCAGCAGCGAGAGCCAGGCCGAGGGCATGGCCTGGTGGGAAGCGCTGACCAGGGGCGGCGGCGAGGGGATGGTAGTTAAGCCCTCCGAGTGGCTCGTGCGGGGAAAACGAGGTCTCGTCCAGCCCGCCCTGAAATGCCGGGGCCGGGAGTACCTGCGCATCATCTACGGTCCCGAGTATACTCTTGACGAGCATTTGGAGCGGCTGCGAGCGCGGGCGCTCGGGCCCAAGCGTTCCCTGGCCCTCCGCGAATTCGCCCTGGGGCTGGAAGCCCTCCACCGGTTCGTCGAAAAAGAACCGCTCTACCGGGTGCATGAATGCGTCTTCGGAGTGCTTGCCCTGGAGAGCGAACCCGTCGATCCGAGGCTATAAGTGCCGCTGGTTACCGGGGAGTTTCGCCAGAGGGCGGTTTGAAGAGGAGGCCGCCTTTGATGACGACGTCGACGGACTCGAGGGCCCGGATGTCGGTGAGGGGGTCGCCGGCGACGGCAATCAGGTCGCCCAGGCGTCCGGGCTCAAGCGCTCCCACGTCCTCGCGGCCCATGACGCGGGCTGCCGTCGAGGTGGCCGAACGGATGGCTTCCATGGGGGTCATTCCGCGCTCCACCATGGTGGCGAACTGACGGGCGTTGTCCCCGTGCGGATAAACGCCGGAATCGGTGGCGAAAACGATGGTGACGCCTGCCTGATGGGCCCGCCTGAAGCTTTGCCGCTGGGCTTCGGTGGTTTCGGCGTTCTTGCGCAGGAACTCTTCCGGCCATCCCTGGCGGCGTCCCTCGGACTCGATGTAGTCGCCGTTGTAGACGTCCATGGCCAGCGCCACTCCATGGCGGCGGGCCAGTTCGATGCCTTCGTCGTCGATCAGCGAAGCATGCTCGATGGTGTCGGCTCCAGCCAGGATAGCCTCCTTGATGGAGCGGGCGCCGTGGGCGTGGGCTGCCACTTTGAGTCCGGCGGCGTGAGCCACCTCGACCACAGCGGCGATCTCTTCAGGAGTCATCTCCGGCTCTCCTGGGACGCCTCCGTAGGCCAGCACCGCTCCTGAGGCGATGACCTTGATCCAATCGGCGCCTCCGTCCACAGCCGCCTGGGCCTTTTCACGGAAGACCTCCGCCCCGCGGGCCACCCCCATGCGGACGTGAGCCGGGATCTCTTCTTCGGGAACGCTGGGAATCACCAGATCTCCGCCGCCGCCGGGGATCGTGAGATAGAAGCCCGCCGACTGAACTCGGGGACCCACGACTTGCCCCGCATCGATCTGGTCGCGGATGCGCGTGCCCGTCCACCCCAGGTAAGCGCCTACATTGCGGACACTGGTGAAGCCCGCCATCAGGGTCCTTTCGGCGATGATTCGGCTGATTTCGTCCTGTTCGGACTGGCTCCGGGTGTAAAAAGACTTGAGGTCGGCGGTGTCGCCAGCCCGGTCGGTGATGTGGGTGTGCATGTCGATCAGTCCGGGCAGGCAGGTGTGGCCGGAAAGGTCGAGCAAGGGAGCCTCCACGGCGGACTCTCCTGCCGGGATGATCTCGCGGATAGCGCCGTCGACGATGAGGACGGTTTGATCGCTGCGAACCTGCTGGGAAAGGCCGTCGATCAGGCGTCCGCAGCGGACGGCCAGCGTCCCGCTATCAGGCCTGTAGGGCGCGCGTGACACCGAAATCTGGCCCGCGCAAGCCGTCAGGCAAGCCAGCCATAAGATGCAGACAACCGCTCGCAGCAGAAACATAACTCCGAGGGGATCAGCCGTCTTCCATGCATGCCGTTTTACTCCTTCTTCAAACGTTCTCTTCGTCGGCACAACCCTCTCGGGCGCGCCGAATGAGTCCGGTTCGTCCAACTCCAACACCCAAATCAGCCGCACATAGGGCCGGAGCGGCGGGCAGGGCTGCAGTTTCAAGAAACGCATTCTCAACAGAGTATCACTCGACTTGCTGGAAAGGTGTATCGACCAGCGCCTTGTTATAATCTGCAAGCCCAGGCTCGTCGCCGCATATCAATCCGAAGGCCCGCTTATGTCAACGAAGCTGTCTTTTGACCCTACCCGACACCCCGCACTTGTGGCTCTGCGCATGGTGGTCGCGGCGCTGCTTCTGATCCACGGAGTGGCCCGAATGGCTCTCGGCCTTGTTGACGACTTTGGCGTGTTCCTGGCAGCCGTCGGCTTTCCCCTCGCCTATGCCCTGGCCTGGGCTGTAACGGTCATTGAAATCGTGGGGAGCCTGGTGCTGGGCTTGGGCTGGCACGTGAGGATTCTGGGGCTTTACTTCGCCGCGCAGCTCCTGGCCGGCATCGTCCTCGTTCACGCCTCCGAGGGATGGTTCGTTGTGGGCGCCGGCCGAAACGGCGTGGAATACAGCGTCCTGCTCATCGCAGTCCTGTTGGCGGTGGTCTACGCGGATTCCATTAGAGACCAGCCAAGTTGACGGGCATTCTGACTTTAGCGCCCACACAAGGAGACGAAACAAATGGAAGCGCGATTTGATGCAGACCTGGTTGCACGTTTCGAGAACGAGACTTGGTCCCGTTGTGCCAAGGGCTACACGGACGGGTTTGGCCCCCTGGTCACTGAGGGAATTGCTCCTCTCCTGGATGCAGTCAGTGTGAGCGCAAGTGATCGGGTGCTGGATGTGGGAACAGGTCCTGGCTTGGTTGCGGCTGCGGCATCGGAGCGGGGTGCCGAGGCAGTCGGCGTCGATTTTTCGGAGACCATGCTGGAAGAGGCTCGGCGAGGCCATCCCGATATCGAGTTCCACACCGGGTCTGCCGAGGCCCTGCCCTTTGGAAACAACGGCTTCGACGTGGTCGTCGGCAACTTCGTGCTTCATCACTCAGGGAATCCCACCAAGGTCTTGGAGGAGGCGTTCAGAGTGCTTCGCCCGAAAGGTCGCATGGGATTCACTGTTTGGGCAGATCCCTCGAAGCTTGAAGCGTTCGGCCTGTTTTTCGCCGCGGTGGAAGAACATGCGGGAGCCGCGGAGCTTCCCCACGGCCCGTTGTTCGGGGTAAGCGATTTCACGATATTCCATAAGATGTTAGCCCACGCCGGTTTTCATGACTCCGCAGTACGAGAGCTTGAGATCGCGTGGCGAACCTCGTCAATGGATTCATTCTTGGCAGCATTTCGAGACTGGGCGAATCTGGAGGCCTTTCCGAGCGATGTGCGGCAGGCAATTGAAGGCTCTGTGCGGGAGCGGTCCGCCGCCTACCGGCATGGTGACGTCTACACAATACCCAACCCGGCAATCCTTGTGTCTGCCGTCAAGTGAGCGAGCCGCTCAAAACAGGCGCTGCCGCGGACTTGGAAGTTGGGCCTTGGATCTTGGGAGTTCAATATGTATCCCGTGAACGACAATGACGAGGTTTACGAGCTCCAGGAATCCTCGAATAGTTCATAGTCAACCACGCGAGAATCGAAGAGTTCGTCGTCTCGACCCCTCCGGGAGCGCCCCAGACGCGGCCTTTGTGCTTCGCGAAGATCGAGGGCTTGACATCGGAGTCGCTGTTGTATACTCTGCGGAGTGTACAATGTAGACTCCGAGGTGAAAGATGCCCATAAGCCATATCGGTGAATTCGAGCAGATGGTGTTGCTCGCCATCCTGCGGTCGGCGGATGAAGCCTACGCGCCCGAGATCCGCAGGGTACTTCAAGAGCGGGCGGGCCGCAGCGTGTCGCGCGGGGCACTCTACCGCACCTTTGACCGGCTGGCCGCCAAGGGCTTGCTCGAGTGGGAGATCGAAGACTCGAATCCGATCCCCGAACGGGGCGGAGCCCCTATGCGACGTTTCCGGGCCACTGCGGAGGGTCGACGGGCGCTCCGCCTGTCTCGCGAGGCGCTGCTGAACCTGTGGGACGGCATCGAACCCGAACTGGAGGACGCCTGATGTCTGTATCTCCGCCTCGAATGGCCGAACGCCTGCTGCAGTGGTGTCTGCGCTCCGCTCCGGCCGCAATGTGCATCGTGGGCGACCTTCGCCAAGAGTACGCGGCGCTCCGAGCCAGGCGGGGTCTCGTGGTAGCGCACCTGTGGTACTGGCGTGAGGTGGCAACTATTGGATCGCGTTACATCGGCCGGCGCTCGGGGGACCTCGGGGCTGGAGCAGCCGGACCTCATGCCCGGGGATCGAAGCCGTCCCTCTTGCGTGACTTTGCGAGCGACCTTCGCTTGGCCTTACGGGTGTTCCGTCGGTCCCCCGGTTTCGCGGCTGCTGTCGTTCTCACGCTGGCCCTGGGCCTCGGCGCCAACGCGACGATGTTCGACGCGGTCGATCGCGTGCTGCTCAGCCCGCCGGAGCACGTGCAGGATCATGAAGACCTGCGGTTTCTCTACCTGACCGGCCTGGGCCCGCGCTCGCTCAACTCGCCCATGGCCTATTCGCTTCCGGACTACGAGTCCATCCGAGGGTTGCCCGTGCTTGCCGCCGCCGCCGCCTACCGTCCCCGCCGGAGGGTTACGATGGGGTCCGGGGTCGATGCCCGCCAAGCCATCGTTCAGGATGCGACCGCTGAGTTCTTTCCCCTTCTGGGCGTCCTGCCCGCCCAGGGGAGGTTCTTCGACGCCGAGGAGGACCGGCCCGGGGCAGCGCCGGTTGCCGTATTGGGTTACGGCTTTTGGGACCGGGAGTTCGGGCAGGATCCCGGTGCGATCGGCCAGGCCGTGACGCTCGGCTCTCACACCTATGAGGTGATCGGCGTGGCGCCCCGAGGATTCACTGGCGCGAACCTGGAAGCGGTCGACATCTGGGTTCCCCTGCGGATGAACGTCGCGCTTCTGCACAAACGGCGCGTTTTGGAGTCGAGAGGTGCGTGGTGGTACCGAGTGCTGGTACGGCTGGAAGAGGGTGTCACGGATGAAGAAGCCGAAACTCGGATGACCGCGGCCCACGCGGCGGGCGTTACGGTCGAACGGGAGGCGGGTGGCGAACACTACGAAGACTCGGAGGGAGGCGTGGTGAACGCGGGCGCTTTCATGACGGCGCTGGGACCGAATGCCGACTCCGCCAGCACGATCACGCTCTGGCTGGCCGGGGTGAGTATTCTGGTGCTGCTCATCGCCTGCGCCAACGTCGCCAACCTGATGCTGGCCAGGGGGATTGACAGACGGCGTGAACGGGCCGTGCGGCTCGCCTTCGGGGTGAGCCGGCGAAGGCTCATTTCCCAGGCGCTGGCCGAGACGCTGGTCCTCGCGCTGGCCGGGGGACTGGCCGCCATCTTGGTCGCGAGTTGGAGTGGACGGGCCTTGTACGGCCTTCTGCTGCGAGGAATCCCGCTTCCGGACGCGGCCGTCAGCCTCCGCCTGGTCGGTTTCCTCGGCGTGGTAGTGCTGGCTACCGCCGTCGTAGCTGGCGTGCTGCCCGTCTTGCAAGCTGTCCGGACCGCTCCGGGGGATGTGCTCCGCGAGTTCCGAGGCGGCTCGACCGGTGGCGGAGGGCGAGCGCGAGCTGTCCTCATGCTCGGGCAGATCAGCCTGTCGACGGTTCTCCTGGTTGGGGCCGGGTTGTTCGTGCAGAGTCTCCAGAATGCGCTCGATGTCGATCTCGGGTTCGACTACGAATCCTTGATCAACGTTGAGTTCGAGCGGCACGACGGAGTAGGCCCTCTCCGGCGCGACGCGCTCTACCGAGAGGCTTTGCGCAGCCTTGAGACGATGCCCGGCGTCGAGCGGGCCATCCTCTCGGGGAGTTCGCGACCGCTCTACGGATGGGACGAGCAAAGGGGAATGCGAGCCAGTAGGGTCGGCGCGATCCCGGACGTGCCCCAGGGCGGGCCCTACACCTATTCCGGCACCGAAGGCTACGTGGAGACGGCGGGTCTCCGGGTCATTCAGGGCCGGGCCTTTGAGCCGGCCGAATACGCATCCGGAGGGCCCCTCGCGTTGATGGTCAGTCGGTCGTTCGCGGAGGGCGTGTGGCCCGGACTCGATCCGCTGCGGGAGTGCGTCTACCTCCGGGAGGGGCCAGTAGAGCTGAAGAGGCCCGAACCGTGTCGTCCGGTGGTCGGGGTCTACGAAGATCTCATCGTTCGCTCGATCGCCGACGAGGGTCTGTGGTCGGTCACCTGGCCTCTGCCGCTTCAGGCGGAGGACCTGCGTGGAATCTTGGTGCGAGCCGATGGCGATGCGGCCGAACTCGTTGAGCCGATTCGGGAGCGGCTGGCTGCCTTGTCGTCAGACATCCGCTACGTCCATGTGATCGCGATGACCTCGCGAGTCGAGGCGATGCGGGGGACGTGGCGCGTCGGCGCGACCTTGTTCTCCGCCTTCGGAGCGCTGGCTCTCATCGTAGCGTCGCTCGGACTCTACAGCATGTTGTCGTTTGCTGTCGCACGGAAAAGCCGGGAGATAGGCATTCGTTCGGCCTTGGGGGCTCAGCGTCGAGACCTCGTGGGCATGGTGGTGAGGAGGACGGCTCGGCTGCTCGGAGCCGGCCTGCTCATCGGGATAAGCGTTGCTGTTCTCGCAGGTCGATTCATAGAGTCAGCGCTCTTCGGGGTACCGACCGTTAATCCGACGGTGTTCGGGATAGTTGCGGTCGTGTTCATCGCAGCGGGACTCCTCGCCACCTGGATGCCCGCCTGGAAGGCGACGACGATCGATCCCGTAAAGGCCATGGCTGCGGAGTAGCGGTCCCCCAAGAGAGGGCCGGGGGCGGTCTAAGGTGATACAGTCAACGGGCTCGAAGGGAGCGCGGCATGATTGGTGTATTCGTGACATTTCGCTACGGAGACAACTTCGATGAGCGAGCCGTGCGCGAGATCGCAGAGACCGCACGCACGAGATTCGAGGGAATGCCAGGACTGCGCTCGAAGGCTTTCACTCTCAACTCCGAAGAGCGCAAGGCCATCAACTTCTATGTTTGGGACTCGGAGGACGCTGCCAAGGCCTTCTTCACTGATAAGCAGCTCGCGCGAATTACCGATATCTACGGTGTGCGCCCCGTTGTCGACTTTGTCCAGATTGCCGCGCTAGTGGAGAATGATTGAGATGGGAGAGTTCTGAGCGTTCTGGCTCTAAGCGCTGCGTGTGCCGCCCAACAACGGCTTGCAGCTGACACGAGCCAGACAAGGCGTTCCTGGGTCTTGAAGCCTTCTGGGGTCGACCTCCCGTTCTTTGGCGAGGCCGGTCAGCGCTGGCTTGTGCATCTGAAGCCCGATCCGTCAGGCCGACTGGGTTGTGATAGTAGCCCAGCGCAACTTCTTGCGCACTTGATTTCAGGTGAGGTGGTTATGCGAAATCCATTTGCTCCCGGCATCGGCGGAGTCCTCAGCGCAGATATTGCGGTGCCTGAGCATGAGCGGGAATTCCGTTTCTACTCACGGGTCCTAACGACAGGGAGTGCCCCCCTTTGGCGTGACGATCTGACGAACAATCGAGGCACACCGGTCATCGGCTTGGGGGCACGCTCCCCTGAATACGAGGCTCTCCCCTTGCAGTGGATGCCGCACTTCCAAGTTTCCGACGTTGGTGCCAGCGCGGCACGGGCCCTCGCACTTGGCGGCAGCGAGCTGATGCACGGCAAGAGCGAGGACGGTCAAAGTCAATGGGCCGTTCTCGTAGACCCCATGGGTGCAGCATTCGGCACAATCCCTGTCGTTGGCGGCGAATCGGAGACAGCAGCCCAGCTTCACGGTGTTGGTCATATTTCCTGGCTGACGCTTGTGGTTTCGGATGTCTCGACGACATGCCGTTTTTACGAACAGGTGTTTGGATGGTCGACGGCCTCTGCCCACGTCGCCGGCGGATTCGAAATGCGGAAACCCGACGGTGTGTCTGCGGCGGAAATCTGCCATGCGGGCGGTGATGACGCGGGAATCCCCCCTGTGTGGATACTGTGTCTGCCTGTCGATGACTTCGCGGAGAGTCTTCGACGAGTACGCGAGGGCGGCGGTGAGATCATCAAGGGATCGACTGACGCCGGGCACGCCGTCATTCGAGACCCGGTCGGTGTTTACATAGCGTTGCAGGCCAAGAAGTGATGCGCAGCGGACTAACAAGCGCTTGCACCCGACAATCGCACGGGCAATGATGAGGTGTTTCTAGCTCGGATCGACGGAACGGAAAAGCGTAACCTGACGAACCACCCGGCTCTCGACGGTCATCCCTGGTTCTCACGCGACGGGAACTGGCTCGTCTTTGAGTCTGACCGGACAGGAACCCTGGAGATTTGGAAACTGGATCCTGCCACACTGGAGGCGACGCAACTCACCCAGGGGGACGGGCTATATTCAAGCCGGACTCCACGATGGTAGCACCTCTGCCGGCCAAGTCCCTCAAGCGAGACATTGGATGGGCGATGTCTCTCAGAGATATGGACGAGTCGTTTGACCAAGTTCGAGCCAGCGCCTGAAGACCGCCTGGATTTTGCCCGAGAGGTCTTAGGCACAGGGCGTTCGGCGCACTTGACCGTCACCTTCCCGAATGCCGGTGGGCAAGGACGCGCGGTTACCCACCCATGCTAGGCTATATTTGCGAGAACATCCTCCAACCGGGGGCCGCCGAACAACAGTCGGCACAGTCCTTTTTCGTTTACGTTCACCCATCTGAGGGAGTAACTATGGCTTCACCCAACAATCGGCAACTTGTGCGCGAGATCATCTCCTCCTGTCGCTATCTCACGCTCTCGACCTGCGACGGTGCTGAGCCATGGGCAGCGCCAATCGAATTCCTCTGTGATGAGGAACTCAACTTCTACTTCCTGTCTACGACTGACTGTCTCCATGCTCGTCATATCGACCGTAACCCACAGGTCGCTCTTGCCATCTTCGACATCGACCAGCCCGAGTACTCACCCGATCTAACGGCACCACTCAGGGGCCTTCAGGTACGGGGCTCTGGAAGTCGTGTCTCTGTAGACAAATATCCGGAAGGCGTTGCTGCCGCCATCGACGCACTGAACCCCCCGATGCCGCCATACAGTGTGTTCAAGGTGACACCGTCAACCTTCTATCTTCCGAGAATCGTGAATGGGGTTAACGAGCGGGTAGCGGTAGAGATGCGCTGATTGCGTATGCTCTACCTCCCCAAGATAGGCCTTTCGCGTTTAGTACCGGTGCCCTACCGATGGGCTGATAAGGAAGAAAAGGGAGCGATTCTGAACGAGTTTCTGGCCGCCACGGGCTACAGCCGCAAGCATGCGATCGTGCTGCTCAATCAGCCGGCAGAGGCTCCAACGCAGCGGGCCGGCGGCCGGGGAAAGCAGTATGACGAGCAGGTACGTCAGGCCTTGGTCCAACTCTGGGAGGCCGCCAACCTGATCTGCGCCAAACGTCTGGTCCCGTTCATACCCGAGTTCGGTTTTGGCGTACCTTTGCGGGACGTTGCGAAGGGACTTCCAGACATCGACTGCGAATTGTCCCGTCCCTGGCTATCAGGTCCAACGCTTCATCCCTTTGGAACGCACGAGGCGCAGCAAACTGCGAAGTCCCAGTTCCCGATAACCAACTCTCAATCGGGAGCGAGGCTCGGAAGAAGTCTGGAGAATTGTGAGTTGGGGTTTTGGACTTTGGGAATTCAACCGCAAGGTTGAATGGCACGCCCGGCAGGATTCGAACCTGCGACCTGCGGATTCGAAGTCCGACGCTCTATCCAGCTGAGCTACGGGCGCGCAAGTGGGGCAAATTCTAAGCTATAAAGGCCACTTAGCGCAAGCGCAGCCCCTTTCACTTGCCCCCGCATCTGTGCACACAAAAGTGCCATCTCATTTATGGGCTCTGTTGGTGGAGACAGCAGTTCCAGTTCTGGCCTCACAGAGCAGACGAGAATGGCGATTGAAGCAGTGTTTTCTCAGAAACCTATCTCCAATCCTGCCGACTCCTCCTCGAACTCAGAGTGGCAGCGAGCTAAGCTAGCCATCATTGTCTCGGGCGTTCTTCTCCTGCTGCAGGAACTCATACGAGTGCCGGATGTTGTTGTAGTGGTCGCGAGCGAGGCGGTTGGCTGTGTACGCGGCCATTAGACACAAGAGCAGGGCGCCAGCGGCGATCAGAATGACATCCCAGGCCGCTTGCTGGATTGCCCAGACGGACGAGAAGACGCTGATTAGCGCGAAGTTGAGGATCCATGACCTGCAGATTCGAAGGCGACTCCGATTGTATAGGATTTGCTCTCGCAGAGAGGAAGAGTTCACAAGAATGAACCGTTCCCGGTCATCTACGGAGGGCTTGGGAGTCTCACCGAAGACTCGGTTGCGGTGACGTCGCTCCATGGGTCGAAACGCCGAGTACGCTGCACGATCAACGAGAATCCCGAGGACATATGCAGTGCCGAGCAATGCAGTGAGATTGGCAGCACCCAGGTCAGGGAACGGCGAACCCCGCTGGACGCGGAAAAGGCTTGCCAAGAGGAAACCCAGCCAGATTGCGACCCCAATCCCGATTACAAGAAGTTCCACGAATAGTTGAGTTGTGGCCATCTCGTCGCCTCGTGCTAACGGTTCCAGCAATAGCCGTCGTTTGCCTGAGCGCGTTTTTCAATCGGCTTCTTTAGGTTGAAGGCGTGCGTATAAGGTTATCCCCCTTGACGTCTGCACGTCAAAGGGAATGCCGTCGAGGCCTTGGTCGACCTGGGCGGCTCAATCGCACCTACACTGGACCCTCGCTTCAGTAGCGGCGCGTAGTGCCGTCCGCTGCAACCAATTGTTAGGTCGCGCTCGATGGACACCTCTTGTCACCGTTCTTCGTGTCCGCCCGTGCTCTCGGGGTAGTGACCGCTGACCGAACGTGTTGCCGCCTCATACATTCCTTCAACGTAATGAATGAATGTAACGTATTTCTCCACGTACTCGCGCCCTGCGTCTATATCCTGAGTCTTGAAGCCTTTGGCGGCCATGGCTTGTTTGTAACGATCCATGAGCCCAGTACGCATTTGTTCAACGAGGAGTTTGGTGAGTGGTGCCATATCTCCTGACTTCAACGCTTGATCTGCCGCCGGAATTGCAGGTCCCAGATCTCGCCCGGCCAGCTTCAGGCCGGTGTAGGGAGCGCCCTCACCGGCACGATGGATGCGGACAAGGGTTTCGAAGAAATGCATGTCAGCCAGTTCTTTCGCCTGCGGACTCAATTTGCGTACATTCACGGTTCGCTCAAATGCTTGGCGTATTTCGGGCTCATCATTCTTGCGTACCCAGATCAGCACCAAGTTCACGTCACCGTTTGCGAGAGCGGTCTGTGCGGCCTTGACGACGGGGCCATCCATACCATCGCAATGGGCATAGACTGGAGCCGAGAACGCTGCCGCTATCCCGACGACAGTGAACAAAGCAAATAGCACTCTGATGATTCCTTCATTGGTTTTCATAGGTGGTCTCCTCCTGACTACGATAGCCTCCGTGAGTTTGATCCAGTCGTCAAGTTGCTTCTTCTCCACCGACAGCCCCTCGGGCCTCTGGGACTCGCACTGCCTCCGTCGACCTGCACGAGTGTCGCCCTTTGCTCGGCACCCAAGCACGCGCGACCTTTGATGCTGGTCAGCAGTTTCATAATCGTGCGAAGGATCTCGATCTCGTGGTGCATCCCGCTGTTTGCTCCTCCGACAGGAGCTAAAGAAGCGACGCGGGGGTCTCCGCGAATCTTTTCGCCAACCCAGATCACGGCGCCGGCATCTGTACGGATGGTAGCTCCGCCCATTATCGAAGTCAGCTTTGAGCCTCGTGCTTACTTGAAGGGATAGGTCCGGTGGTGAGGGTGACGTAGTCCCGGTCAAAGAGGCGGTGGAGGGCAGCCCGGAGGAGAATGCCGTTATATACCTCATGAGATCCTCGGGCATGAAATGGCCGAATGTGGGCCGCCTCCAACGCGGGGAGGGAATGCTCTTCGGTGACTGCGCAGGTCCTTTCGTACGCAGAAAGGGTGGTTTCGGAAACTGCCCTGACCCATTCGGGGCATCACGAGCTGAGGCTCTCCGTATGGCCGGTTTTGGTCCGGCGTCCAAGACGGGTTGCGGGGCACTCTCCAGCAGGAACCGAAGAAGCCCAAGTGGGAGATGGGGTGGGCGACGGGGCTCGAACCCGCGACCACTGGAACCACAATCCAGTGCTCTACCAACTGAGCTACGCCCACCATATTGGCGACGGAAGATTCCTCCTCCGAAGAGGAGCAGTATACTTCACTGGGCGGTTTCGGAGCAAGTGCATCGATCGGTCTGCGATGGTGCCTTTGTGCGTTTGCAGGGCACTACTGCCGATTGGTTCCGACAGCGAAGACCCGCTCTTCACAAAGCAACGGATTCGGTTCGGCGGTGGCGGCGCGGTGCGCCGCAGGTCGGCTGCGGGAGTGGAACGTTATTTCACGCTTTCAGCGTTCGGGATTTCCGCTAGCCGGCACCCAGGGTGGCGCCCCGCCTCGCGTGGCTCGGCGGTGCTGACACTGGGCTGGCTTATGGCTCGCCTTCAGCGAGCCCGGACTCGATTTTCGACGCAGTCGCTGGGTCGCCGTATCGCTCGCCTTCAGTGGCCCCGGTTTGACATTCGACACGACCGCTAGCCAGCGCCCCAGGGTGGCGCTCCGCCTCGCGTGGCTCGGCGGTGCTGACCCTGGGCTGGCTTATGGCTCGCCTTCAGCGAGCCCGGACTCGATTTTCGGCTCGGCCGCTTGACTCGCTCGGCGCCATTGCGAAGAAGAGGCTCGTGGGACGGTGCCTTCGGAAGGACGTCCGACGAGCCCCTGGCTTGAGAATTACCTAACCCCGGCTAGGGGAGCTTGCTCAGGAGCGTCTGGCTGTGGGACGGGTTGGTGGGGACTTGGTGTTGGAAGAGGATGGCTTCCGGGTCGAGGCGCTTGCCGTAGTACTCCTTGATGGCTTTGCCGTCGTTGCGGACGCTGGAGCCGTCCAGAGAGATGCCGGCGAAGAGGCCCTTGGTGCGGGCGTAGGCCAGGATGTCGGCGTTGAGGGCCACGTCGGTGTCGGCCGAAGCCTGACGTCCCACCGGGCCGGCGGCCACCGAGGCATCGGCGCCCAGTGTGAACTCGCTGCGCACCAAGCTCCTGGCACCCTTCTTGCTCATGATGAAGAGCACCACGTCGGAGCTCTGGCCTCCGATCTGGAGTCCGAAGCTGCCGCCGCTGATGGTCAGGAAGCTGAGGGGA
>DATIPO010000240.1:0-61725 GCA_035471925.1 Acidobacteriota bacterium | reverse complement strand
GGCCTGGATTGCCGCGGGCCCTGCCGCACAAGCACAACAAGGCCTGGATTGCCGCGGGCCCTGCCGCACAAGCACAACAAGGCCTGGATTGCCGCGGGCCCTGCCGCACAAGCACAACAAGGCCTGGATTGCCGCAGGCCCTGCCGCACAACCGCAACAAGGCCTGGATTGCCGCGGGCCCTGCCGCACAAGCACAACAAGGCCTGGATTGCCGCGGGCCCTGCCGCACAAGCACAACAAGGCCTGCCCCAAGAACGCTATCTCCTTTTTTCAGAGGCTGCCGCATAACTGCGGCCAAGCCGGTCAGAAATGGCCTGAGGGGCGCTTTGCAGCCCAAGTCTGGGCTCCCTGAAGGGGAGCCATTCGTCAGCCCAGGGTAAAGTGAGGGCGCAAAGCGCCCGAGCGACACCCTGGGTAAGCCTAATAACGGTAATTAAACCCTGAAAGGGTGTAATAGCGGCACTTCGAAGTTGCCATCATGGGTACTTTTGCGGCAGCCTTTGAAAGCGTGAAACAGCGTTGGAAACCGCTCAATGCTGCCAGCCGCTGAGCCTAGGAGGCGGCGGCTGGAGTGCCGGGGGCAGCCGGGGCGCCTTCCACCGGCTGCGGGGCGGCTTTGGAGCGGGCCGCGAACCAGGCTTGGCGCGTCCACAACGCCAATTCGTCCACCAGCCAATAGGCCGTCGGCAACACCACCAGACTCAAGACCGTTGAAGCCGCCAGCCCTCCGATGACGGTGCGGGCCATGGGGAAGTAGCGCAGTCCGAAGACCCCGGTCGTTCCCAGTGCCAAGGGAATCATGCCCACGATGGTGGTGGCCGCCGTCATCAGAATGGGACGAAAGCGCTCGCGGCAGCCTTCCACAATAGCCTCACTCCGGGGCAATCCTTCGCGGCGGCGGGTGTTGACGTGGTCGATGAGCACGATGCCGTTGTTGACCACGATGCCGATGAGAATCAGGGCCCCCAGCATTGCCATCAAGTTGAAGGGCGTACCCGTCAGGTAGAGGAACCAGGTCACCCCAGGCCAAGCGAAGAGCAGCGAAAGCATGATGGCGAAGGGGTGGGCGAAAGATTCGAAGAGGGAAGCCATCACGAGATAGACCATGAAGAGGGCCAGCAGGAAGTTGAAGAGAAACTCGAGTTCTTGATTCTCTTGCTCGATGGTCTGGAATCCGAAACTCCAGGAGTAGCCCTCGGGGAAGGTTATCGACTCCAGAGTTTCGCGGATGGAAGCTTTGCCGGCCTCGGTGTCGCCTCCCGTATAGTTGATCCACATGTTGGCGAAGGTGCGCCGATTCTCGCGGCGGATCGACCCGGGCGTCTTGACGATGGTCAGGTCGGCAATCTGAGCCAGGCGGATTTCCTCGCCTTGAGGACCGCCTCCCACCACGATGGACAGCAAATCCTCCAGATCCTCGCGGTCTGTCGGCTGGAGGCTCACCCAAACCTCGACTTCGCCTTGCTCGGAACGGAAGCTGCGCAGTTGGCGTCCGCGGATGACGATGCTGAGGATGCCCGCCACCGATTCGGGAGAAACCCCGAATTCCCGTGCCTTGGTCCGATCCAGCACCAGTTGCACCTCTTGCCTGGACTCGTCGACGCCGGTATAGATCTCGGCAAATTCTTCCTTGAGTTCCAGGCGCCGCTTGGCGTCCATGACCAGCTCCCGCAGGCGTCGGCCATTCTCGCCGTAGACGCTGACGCTCAGGAACTGGCGGTTTTCGGCTCCCTCCTGCTGACCCAGGCGGATGTCGGCTCCGGGAATGACGGGCAAGCCCTCGCCGATGGCCTCGCGGAGGTTCTCAACCTCGTCCTGGGCCACCTTGTCTTCGTCGAAAAAGATGCGGGTGTTGGCGGCGTTGTTGGCATACCAACTGTAGACATTCTCAATGCCGAACTTGTCGCGGTTGGCCATCAGGAACGCTTCCACCGGCTCCACGTAGTCGGACTCGATCTTTTCGTAGTGATAGTTCTCGCTGAACTCGTACTCCACCATCAGGTCCTGCATGTCGATGGCATCAACGCTGGAGTCCTTAAGCTGCGACTGGGGGAAGCCGGTCGAGATGAGAATCACAAGAATGGCCACCACCGTCCACACGGGATGTCGCAAGGTCCATCGCAGGAAGTCGGCGTAGCGGTCGCGGACGGCATTGATCCAGCCCCGGCGGACAGCTTTCTCCTGCGAACTGGAGGCGGAGCTCAAGCGCAAGCGGAAAAAGCGTGCCAGCCCCAGCGGAATCAGCGTCATGGAGACGAAGAGAGAGCACAGCAGGGTGATCATGATGGCGATGCCTGCGTGGCTCAGGAAGAGCGTGAAGATGGTCTCGCGTCCGAAGACCAGCGGCACGAAGATGATGATGGAGGTGAGCGTCGAAGCCACCACCGCGCGCACCACCCCCTGAGTGCCCGTGATCGAGGCTTTCACCCGCTGCATGCCCTTTTCGAGATTGCTGTAGATAGACTCCAGCACCACTACGGCGTTGTCCACCAGCATTCCCGTGGAGAGCATCAGTCCCATCATCGAGAGGACGTTGAGGCTGCTGCCCAGCAGGTAGAGGAACCCCACCGCCGAGACGATGGAAAAGGGGATGCACAGTCCGATGGCGATGGTGGCGCCCAGTTTGCGCAGGAAGATGAAGAGCACAAAGACAGCCAGGACGGCACCCAAGGTCCCCGCATTGAGCAGGCCCTGCAGCGATTCGGTGATTTCGGCTCCGGCATCGTGCCAGACCAGCACCTCGATGCCCTGGAGGGCCGGATCGCGGTTGATTTCCTCGATGGCCTCCTGGATGCGCCGCACGGTTTCGACGGTGTTGGCGTCCGAGGCTTTGCGGATGGCCAGGCCAATGGCGAATTCGCCGTTGAGGTGGCGTCCGTAGGACGTGCCGGGATTGACCAAGTCGATGTCGGCGATGTCCTCAAGCAGCAGTCCCCGTTCGTTGACGGGGAAGTTGCGCAGCTCATCCAGCGAGGAGACGCTGCCGTCGCTGATCACGCCGTAGCGGACGCCCCCGTCCTCGACGCGTCCCAGGGAAACGTTGAAGTTGGTCCCGTCCAGCTTGTTGAAGACGGAACCGATGTCGACGCCATACTTTTTGATGTCGTCGAGGCGCAAGTCGATGTCGATGCGCTGGCGCGCCACCCCGTCGATGTTGACTTCGCCCACCCCTGGAATACGCTCCAGCGGACGCTTGATCTTGACGTCCAGCAGTTCGTACTGGCCGCGCAGGTCGCGGCCCGAGGCGATACGCCCTTCGATGATGGGAATGTCGTTGGTGTTGAAGTTGAGCACCAGCACGTCGCGCAGATCGCCGGGCAGCTCGTCCCTGATCTGGTCGACCTTCTCGCGCACCTCGGCGCGCATGACGTCGATGTCTTCTCCCAGCCCGAATTCCATCACCACTTCGGCTTGATCGGCGCTTGAACGCGAGGTGAGGCGCTTGACGTTGGGGAGGGTGGCGAGCACCTCCTCCAAAGGGCGCGTGATCTCTTCCTGCACCTGCTCGGGAGTGGCATTGGGATAGGGAGCCACCACCACCACGAAGGGGGCGTTGATGGAGGGCAGCAGCACCAAGGGGATCTTGGTCAGCGATACCGCCCCCATGAGCAGAAATGAAATCAGCAGCATGCAGACGGTCACCGGGTAGCGGATGGAGAAGGATGAGATCCAGGTCCCCACCTCGCCGCGGCCCGTTTCGTCACGGCCCTTATCTTCACGGCCCACATCTTCAGCGCCCGTCTCTCGGCTGGTTTCGTGCTGGTCGGCCATAGTCTCGTCGTCCTTCGCTCTCGTCTGGGATGGGGTTTTCTCAGCGGGCGGGCTGCAATCCTCCCGGACTGAGGGGCTCGGCGTCCTGGCCTTCATCGAGGCGGGAAGCCGCAGCATCGGCTTGGTAGACCTTGCGGTCCACCAGCTCGTACACAACCGGAATGAAAATCAGGGTCAGCAGCGTGGAGAAGAGCAATCCGCCCATGACGGTGATGGCCATGGGTCCTCTCACTTCAGCCCCTTCGCCCCAGCCCAGTCCCATTGGGATCAGTCCCAGGACGGTGGTCATCGTGGTCATCACGATGGGGCGCAGACGCACTTGGCCGGCTTCCAGCAGCGCCTCGCGTTTGTTCAGGCCTTCGGCCCGCAACTGATTGGTGTAGTCGATCAGGACGATGGCATTGTTGACCACGATTCCAGCCAGGATGATGACGCCCAGGAACACCATGACCGAAACGTTGATTCCCGCCGCCCAAAGGGCAAACACCACTCCGATCAGTCCCAGCGGGACCGAGAACATGATGATGAAGGGATGGACCAGCGACTCGAATTGAGAAGCCATCACCAGGTAGACCAGGAAGATGGCCAGGCCCAAGGCGAAGAAGAGGCTGTTGTAGGAGGCTTGCAGTTCCTCGTTTTGTCCTCCCAAGGTGACGGTGACGTTGACTGGCAGCTCTGGCTTGACCTCATCGATCTTCTGCCGGATCTCCTGCGAGACGCTGCTCAGATCGCGTCCCGTCAGATTGGCCGAGATGACGGCCGCCCGCTGGTTGCGGATGCGGCGGATCTCGGAGGGTCCTCGGCTGATGTCGATCTCAGCCACCGCTCCCAAGCGGATGGGAACCATCCCCGTCTCAGCCCGGTCGGGCACCTGAGCCTGCGTCATTCCGCCGGCCACGTTGGAAGGACGGGAGGAGACATTGACGGTCAAGTCGCGCAAGTCGCCCACCGTCTGGCGTGCACCTTCCTGGGCCTGGACCAGCACATCGATCTGCTTGTCCTCTTCACGGTAACGGGTGGCCACGTCGCCGCGGATCTTGTTGCGCAGGACGTTGACGACCTGTCCCTCGTCCAGGCCCAAGCGGGCCAGCTTCTCGCGGTCGAAGCGAATGTGCACTTCAGGGTTGCCCAGCTCGGTGCTGCTTCGAATGTCTGAAAGTCCCTGAATCCCCTCCATCTCGGCCACGAGGGTGTCGGAGGCCCGACGCAGGGAATCCAGGTCGAAGCCGTAGACCTCGACTTCGATAGGCGTCTTGAAACTGAAGAGCGTGGGACGGCGGAAGGTGAATTCGACCTCGGGGTAACCTTTCAATTCATCGCGGATGCGCCGGATGACCTGCTGCTCGACCTGCTTATCTTCCCGATCATGGAGGGCCACATAGAGCTGACCCATGTTCTCTTCTTCGCTTTCCTGAGCAAACTGGTTCTCGTTGCTGCCGCCCACGCTGGAGTAGACCACCGAAACCTCAGGATACTCGGCCACTTTCTCTTCCAGACTGGTGAGCACCTGATCGGTGTGATGCAGGGGGCTGCCCTTGGGCAGTTCCACCTGAAAGGAGAATTCGCCCTGAGTCAGAGGCGGTATCAGTTCGGCTCCCAACTGCAGCGAAAGGGCAGCCGCCACCAGGATCAATGCCAAAGTACAAGTCAGCACCAGTCCCTTGTTGTTGAGAGAAAAGGTCAGCACACGCGGATAACGGGCGGACAAGCCGTCGAACCCCCAATGGAAGAGGTTGAGCAGCGGATCAAGAATGCGCCGCAACAGCCTCCCCAGGAAGCTGAGGAGGCGACGGACATCGCCCGCCACCGTTCCTGTTACGGTCACCAGCAGAAAGCGCAGCAGGCGACGCAACCTTCCTGGGCGGGCCTCGGGGCGGTCCGCCTCATCGGACGCCTGGGCGTCCATCTCTTGGGGACGCTTGAGGCGCAGGGCCAAAAACATGGGTATCACCGTCAGCGCCACCAGCAACGACGCCAGCAGAGCGTAGGTGATGGTGAGAGCCTGGTCTCTGAAAAGCTGCCCGGCGATGCCCTCCACGAAAACCAGCGGCAGGAAGACGGCCACCGTTGTCAGCGTTGAGGCCACCACGGCCTTACCCACCTCGCTGGTCCCCCTGTAGACGGCCTCATCCAGGCGGATCCCTTTCTTGCGGTAGCGGTCGACGGCCTCCAGCACCACGATGGAGTTGTCGACCAGCATCCCGACGCCCAAAGCGACGCCCCCCAGGGACATGATGTTGAGGGTAATGTCGGTCTGGTACATCAGGGCGAAGGTAGCCATGATGGAGATGGGGATGGAGAACCCGATGGTGATGGTGCTGCGCAAATCGCGCAGGAAGAGGAAGAGCACCAGAGTGGCCAGAATTCCGCCCAGAATGGCCGCCGAGAGCACATTATCGACGGCGCTCTCGATGAAGTCGGCTTGATTGAAGACGACTTCGTATTCCACGCCCTGGGGGAAAAGTCCGCTTTCTTTGAGGGCGTTGAGCTTGCGCTCCACGGCCCGGGCCACGGTCACCGTGTTGGCGTCGCCTTCCTTATAGACTGCCAGCTCCACGCTTTCTTTGCCGTTGAGGCGGGCAATGATGTCGCGTTCCTTGGTGCCCCTCCAGACACGGGCCACGTCTTCCAGCAGGACCCGGCGTCCTTCGGTGCTGCGGACGATGATCTTGCGGATCTCTTCCACCGAACGGAACTGGTTGAGCATGCGCACCAGGTAGTTGGCATCGCGGTCATAGAGGCTGCCTGTAGCTTGGTTGAGGTTCTCCTGGGCCAGCACGCTGGTGACTTCGGTAATCGGAATGCCCAGCTCGGCCAAGCGCTGCTCGTCGATCTCGATGCGGATCTGCTCCTCCAGTCCGCCGATAACCTTGACGGCGGCGACGCCTTCGGTCGATTCCAAGTCTTTTTGCAGCTCTTTCTCGGCTGCGTAGCGCAGACGGCTCAGGCTCAGGTCGCCGTAGAGACGGACGCGCTGGATGGGATCGAAGGAGGGATCGAAGCGCAGGATGACGGGCTTCTCGGCGTCCCGAGGCAAGGTGACGAAGTCGAGTTTCTCGCGCACGTCCAGGGCCGCCAGGTCCATGCGGGTGTCCCAGGTGAATTCCAGAATCACCTCCGACTGTCCCGAGCGCGAGGTGGAGCTGATGCGGGTCAGTCCGGGAACCACGCCCACCGATTCTTCGATGGGACGGGTCACCAGCGACTCGATTTCCTCGGGCGCCGCATCTGGGTAATCGGTCTGAATCGTCAGCGACGGATAGGAGATGTCGGGCAGCAGGTTGAGGGCCAGACGGTCAAGGGAGACCAACCCGAAGAGAATCACCGCCACCACGAACATGGAAACGGTGACTGGTCGCTTGATAGAGGTCTTGATAGCTTTCATGCTTTCACTTCAGGCAAAGACTTGCGTTCAGAGCGCGGGCCGGGTTTCAGGCGCGCAACTCTCCTTTCAGGCACGGGAACAGTGAAGGCTGGAGGGAAAAGGGACTCAGCTTTCGATCACTTTGACCTTGGCGCCATCCTTGAGGGCGCCCTGTCCGGCTGAGACCACTTTCTGGCCTTCCTCCAAGCCTTCCAGGATCTCAACGCGGCCCTGGGAACTGTAGCCGGTCTCCACTTCCTGACGGCGGGCCTTGTCGTCTTCAACCACGTAGACGAATTCCTGGCCGTCCTCCTCCAAAATGGAGCGCTTGGGCACCAGAATGGCCTGCTGGCGGGTGTCGGTCTTTATGTCGACCCTCACGAAGGCTCCCGGCTTGAAGAGGCTGGACGAAGGGTGTGCTTCGACGGTCACCTTGACCGTCCCCGTGGACTGGTCGACGATGGGGGCGATGCGCGCAACCCGGCCCTTGACGGAGGAGTCTTTGCGTGCACCCAGCACGATGGTAGCGGGCTGTCCGGGCTCGACCAGCATGGCCTCACGTTCAGACAGGTACACTTCGGCGTAAAGCGGAGTGAGGTCAGCCAGCCGGACCAGCGGCTGCAGATTGCTGAAGGTCTGGCCGGGCTCCACCATGCGTTCCACGATGCGTCCGCCGAAGGGGGCTTTGACTTCGGTGCGTTCGATCTCCAGCTTGTTCTGGTTGATTTCAGATCCGAGCTCCTCGACCCGGTTTTCCAGCTCCAGGATGTCGGTGGACGAGATCTTGATATCATGCTCGATCTCTTCGATCTGATACTGCAACTGAGCCACTTCGCGCTCACTAACGAGCTGTTCGTCGTAGAGCTTCTTATAGCGCTCATATTCTTCTTGCGAGTTCTCGATCTGAGTCTGGGCCTTGGCCTTGCGGAGGGCGGCCTTCTCCAGTTGCAGGCGGGCTTGGGCCAACTGCTTCTGAGCCGTCGCCAGGCGGATCTGATGCTGGGTGTCGTCGAACTTGACCAGAAGGTCGCCTTCCCGCACGTAAGCGCCCTCCTGGACATAGACCTTCAACACTTGGCCGTCGCTGCGGTTGACGACTTCAACCTGGCGCAACGGACGCAGGTTAGCGGTTGCGCTGACAAACGAGGAAACAGCGTCGACTTCCACCGACGACAATTCCACTGGAGTGACCTGCTCAGCCTTTTCCGTGCCCTCAACCTTGGTTTGGTTGTCGCTGTCAGCCAAGGCATCGGACCCGGGAGCAAGGTAGTGGGAACCAAAGCCCAATGCCACCACAACCAGAATCGCCGCCAGCAAGAATCCATAGACTTTTTTTCGGGTGCTCATCGATAGTCTCCAGCCTTCCAATCTATTGAAAACGATGCTTTAAACCGTTCAACTGCTCTCTATACTTCCTAACGCAAAGCTGCTGCCGATTATTAACGTCCACCGCAAGAATCATTGCCGCTCATCTAACTCAGACGCCGATGATCCGACGCCGCTTCCAAAATCTTCTCTCGATATGATTCTACGTTTCGCCTAGGGCAAAAGTTCACCCGGTGCCGAATCGAGGCGGAAAAAGCGTTCAGGAATTGAGAAGACGCAGGTTGAAGATGAAGGGACCCACCAGGACCTCGAAGTCGCCAGCTTCGGTACGGCGGATGTTGTCGGCGTGGACGAAGGAAAAGTCGCGCTTGTGGAGGGCGAAGGTCACCTCTTGAGAGCTTCCGGGCTCGAGGCTCAGCCGGCGGAAATCCTTGAGGCGCCGGGCCGGCGGCGTAAGGGAGGCGTAAAGGTCGCGCACATAGAGCTGCACTACTTCGCAGCCCTCCCGCGAGCCGCTGTTCTTAACGGTGAGGGAGAGCGAAACCTGCTGGCCCGGCCGCAATTCCACGACCTCCTGATGGCTTGTTTCCAGGCCGTCGACACCCACACGCAGGTCACAGTAATCGAATTCGGTGTAGGTCAGGCCCTGTCCGAATTGAAAGAGGGGATTGAAGGCTTTCATCCCCAAGTGGATGTCTTCTTTTTCGGAATTCTTATGGTCGTAGGTGAGCAGCGAGCCGCTGGAGCGGGGATAAGTGAAGGGGAGGCGCCCGCAGGGGGCGCTGCGGCCGGTCAGAATCTCGCTCAGGGCTTGGGCACCCGTTGCGCCCGGATAGCCGGCCCAGAGAACGGCTTGGGCCCGTTCCGCGACTTCGCTGAAGAGGCGTGGACGGCAGGCCAGCACGATCAGCACCACCGGTTTGCCGGTCTCCAGCAAGGCTTCAGCAAGCCGCAGTTGGACGGCGGGAAAGGACAGTTCTTCGATGTCGCCAGGTTTTTCCACCGAAGGCTCCTCGGCTAGACAGCACACGGCCAAGTCGGCTTGGCGCAGGGCATCCACGGAGGCTTCGATCTGCGCTTGGCCCTGGAATCCACAGCCGGGACGGTGAACCAAGCGGTCGCCTAGAAAGTCCTGGAGCGCGGCGCGCAAGGTCTGCAACCCGTCAGGATAAGCTTGCTCGTCTAGTCCCTGCCAGGTGTAGGACCAGGGTCCGTGAAGGGCCGGCAGCGAGTCGGAGCCGGGACCCGTCAGAAGCACTCGGGGCGAACCCTGCAAGGGCAGTATTCCTTGATTGCGCAGCAGGACGACAGCCTGACGCGCCGCCTCCAGGGCCGTGGTCCGGTCGCCCTCGGCACTAAGATTGTCGAGATTTCCCGCAAGCGGCTCATCGAAGAGTCCCAGCTTGCCCTTGAGCGTGAGGATGCGGTCGGCCGACCGGTTGATGCGCTCTTCCGCCACACGGCCTTCCTCCACCAATTCCTGTAACAGGTCGCAGAACTCCAGGCTGTGGGGCGTCATGCTCATGTCGATTCCCGCCTCCACCGCCAAGCGCACGGCCTCCTTGAGAGAAGATGCCACGCGATGGATGGTGTGCAGCCTCTTGACGTCCATCCAATCCGTCACTACCACGCCTTGGAATCCCAGTTCGACGCGCAGCAGGTCGTGGAGGAGTTCTTTGCTGGCATGAACGGGCCGGCCGTTGATTTCGCCGCTGTTGACCATGACCGTGTCCACACCGGCCTGGAAAGCAGCCTCGAAGGGAGGCAGGTAGTACTCGCGCAAGAAGTGCTCCGGAATATACGCGGGAGTGCGGTCCTTCCCCGTGGCGGGCACGCCGTAACCGACAAAATGCTTGGCGCAGGCGGCCAGTTTTCCCGACGTCTGGAGGCCCTCAACCGTCGCTCCACCCATTCGCCTGGCCAGCAGGACGTCCTCTCCAAAGGTCTCGGTGAAGCGTGACCACAGCGGTTGGCGGCCCAGGTCGAGCACCGGCGCGAAGGTCCAGGGTATGCCCGAAGCCAGGGTCTGGCGGGCGGCGACGGTGGCGCAGCGGCGGGCCAAGTCGGGGTTCCAAGTGGCTGCCAATCCCAAGTTGTGGGGAAAAATCGTCCCTTCCAAAGTGTAGTTGGCCCCGTGGACCGAGTCGATGCCGAAAAGCACGGGGATGCCCTGACGCGTCTCCTTCAGGGCCACTTCCTGGATCTCGCCGATCACCTGACGCCAGCGGGAGGCCGGGAAGGCCTGGTCGGCCACGTTGAGCACCGAACCCACCGCGTATTCGCCGACCGCCCGGCGCAAAGCTCGGCGGTCGAAGCTGAAGGCGGATCCTGGCCTTTGGCGCGAGGCCGCCAGAGACTCCAAGGCCACCTGAGTCATCTGGCCGATCTTTTCCCTCAGGGACATGCGGGAAAGAAGCTGGGAGATGGGCGAACGGAGAGAAGGAGCAGTACTCAAGATGTCCCCGATTTTAGCGCAAAAAGACACGAGGAACCCTCCCCGGCGTTGCGTCCGTTAAGCGCCGGGGAGGGTTCCTCTTGAACGGCAGGGAGGCCACCCCGCCATTGTGCAGGCCGGTATGGCGGCCTACCAGATCAGCTTGAGGCCGAACTGAATCTCGCGTGGAGGCCGCACGCGGGTCACCCGTCCGAAGTTGGGATTGGTCTGCTCGAAGTCGAGCAGGTTGCCCTGTTCATCAATGTCTCCGACGGAGATGGCAAAGCCGTTGTCGATGAACTGCGGATTGGTGTGGTTGAAGAAGTTGAAGAACTCGGCCCGGAACTGCAACTGGGCTCCTTCGTTGGTAAACCACGGCAGCCCGTGGACGTTCTTGATGAAGGAGACATCCCAGTTGTGGATGCCGGGACCCCGGTACTGGGCGCGGGGCGAAAGCCCCAGGCGTCCAACCTGGTCGGGCGGAGCGAAGGCCGCAGTATTGAAGTACTGGCTGATGGTCTCCGGACCCTCGGGATTGCCCACGAGGTCGGGACGGTTGGCCTGCGTTCCGGTGAAGTTGGTGCAGCAGGTGACCGACTCGGCGCGTCCCGAGTTGGCGGTCACGATGGTGGCCAGCTCCCAGTCGCCCAGGAAACCACGCACCAAGCCGTTGGCTCCGCTGAGCGAAGGCGTGCGGTAAATGAAATTGGCCGTGAACAGATGGGGACGGTCAAACTGCGACAGCCCCTTGTCGTAGGCGATGTTGGTCAGATCCGACACCGTGCTGCTGCGAACCTCGTTGAGGTTGTAGCTGGTGGCCAGCAGCTTGGAGTAGGTATAGGAGAGCTGGTAGGAGAAGCTGTTGGAAAAGCGCTTGACCAGGTAGGCCTGGAAGGCGTGATACCAACTGTCGGCAAAGCGGGCGAAAATGACCGGACCCGATCCGCCTCCCACCAAGAAGTTGAAGGGACGCAGGGCGTTGGCCCCGGCCGTATCGTTGTTCAGCGTCAGGATGGCAAACTGGGTGCGGTCCTCGACCGGCACCTGGTTGGAGAAGATGCGGGTGGGGATATGATGTCCGCGGTTGCCCACATAGGCCACCTCGAACTTGGTGTCCCTCCACAACTCCCGTTCCACCGTGACGTTCCACTGGTAGCTGCCGGGAGTCTTGGCCCGCGGGTCCTTGCCGTTCTGAGCCACGCCGTCGCCGCCGAAAGTGTCGGTGTTCTCAGGAATGGAGTCCAGTGGACGTCCAGTGACAAAGCCGCGCGACGTGTTGTAAGGCGGGTTGATGGCCAGCGAAAGCAGGTCTCCCAGCGCCTCGCGGTTGAAGAAAACGCCTGCGCCGGCGCGGATGGCCCAGCGTCCCTCACCCGTGGGATCCCAAGCGAATCCCAGGCGGGGCGCGATGTCCAGATAGTGGTTCTCGACCAGCGCCCGGTCGTCGACGTCGAGTCCGCGGATGTCGCCCGGAAAAATCAGCCCGTTGGTGGAAGTGGCTCCTTCAGCCGGATCGACCAGGGCCGGGACGAAATTGGCGATGCGGTCGTCATCGGCGAAAGCGTTGGGCAGAATCGAATAGCGCACCCCGTAGTTGAGAGTGAAGCGGGGATGCACGCGCCAGGTGTCGGCGAAGTAGAATTCGTAGTCGCGCCAGCGGATGTTGGCGCGCGGATTTGCGGTGTTCTCGATGCCTTCGCCAAAGACCGTGCCCCTGAGGATGAAGTCGGCCACGGCATTGCCGGTGGTGTCGGTGGATCCGGGAACCCCGTTCCAAGCCGCCGGGATGGCCCGTCCGCCGTCACTCCAGAACTGGGGAGCGAAGGAAGCGCCGTTGGCGTTTGTGTCCTCTTCCTTGCGGTTGTGGGAAACTAGCACGCCGAAGCGCATGCTGTGATCGCCCACCACCTTGGAGAAGTCGTCCTTCCACACCAGCAGGTCTTGACGGTTGGTCCAGGGGGCCTGGTGCCAGAGGTCGTTGCCCAGGACTCCGGCCCAGACCGTCGCGTGGGCGTGGTCGTCGGGCCCCGGAAAGACCTCGGGAATGGCCGAGTTGATGGCGGAGTTGATGGACTCGCCCGTACCCCGCTGGATGTCGATCTCGTTGCCCGACCAGGAGAAGCTCAACTGGTTGACGGTGTCGGCGCCGAAGGTCGAGGTCCACTGGGTGGTCAGGCTGCGGGCCGGCTGGTCCCACTGGGAATCGACCGCCGGAAACGGATCGTCGCCCCACAGTCCGCCTTCCTGGAAGCTGGGCGACGAGTTGGTCCAACTGTCCTTGGTGAAACGGCCCATGAAGCTATGAGTGCTGTTGAGGTTGAAGTCGAGACGGAACTGCTCCTGCCGGGTGTCGATGGGGGAACTGGGCGAAGCGACCCAGTTGAAGCCGTTGAAGCGGGCATCCGCCGTCGACAGTGTGGGGGCCGGAAAGAGAGCCATGATGGCCTGTCCCGCCGGACTCAGCAGATCACCGGGAATCTGGTTGTTGTCAAACGGTTGCCCGGTAAAGGGGTTGACGGGCAGCGGATCGCGGCTGCTGGGACCCGAGAAGTCGCCCTGGCGCTCGGCCAGGGTGGGAACCAGCGCCTGACGGGGTACGCCGCGGCGGTCCTTGCGCCATTCCTGCGACCAGAAAAAGAAAAGACGGTCGCTGACGATCGGTCCGCCCACCGTGTATCCGAAATTGTTGTAGACCAGGCTCTGCTTCTCAGAGCCGGCTGAATTGAGGAAGAAGTCGGTGGCGTTGAGATTGTCGTTTCGGTGAAAGTGGTAGAAAGTGCCGTGAAACTCGTTGGTGCCGCTCTTGGTCACCACGTTGACCTGGGCTCCCGAAGAGGCGCCCATGTCAGCCTCGTAGCTGTTCCTCTGAATCTTGAACTCGGCAATGGAGTCCACCGAGGGATAGGTCAGGATGGTGCGTCCCGAACCGATGTCGACGTTGTTGGTGCCGTCCACCAGCCACATGTTGGCGTTGCCGGGGCTGCCCGAAAACGAGATGTCGACGCCCGCCAGCAATCCAGTGTTGGAAACCGCCGCATCCTGCGACACGGCCGCTCCCGGCACCAGTGTGGCCAACTGGACGAAGCTGCGGTTGTTGAGAGGAAGCTCGGTGACCTGCTCTCCCGTAATGAGGTTGCTGACTGCTCCGCTGCGCAGTTCGACCTGGGCCGACGACGAAGTCACCGTCATCTCTTCGCTCATTTCGCCCAGTTCCAATCTCAAGTCGATAACGCGGTTGGACCGCACGTCGACCTTGACGTCGCGGACCACCGCCGTTTTGAAGCCTTCCATGGAAGACGTCAGCCGATAGTTGCCGACCTCGACGTTGAGAAAGGTATAAAAGCCGGTGTCGTCAGACACGACATTGCGCGAGGCGGCCGTGGCTTGATTAACGAGTTTGACCTCGGCTCCCGGAATAACCGCTCCTGAGCTGTCTTTCACCGTCCCGCTGATGGTGCCCGCCGTCTGGGCCGCCAAGGAAGCGCATAGGAGAAAGACGAGAGCGGCCGCTAGGCCGGAAATCCGAAGCATCCGCTGCAATGGACGCATGGTTTTACCCCCGTGTGTTGCTGCCCGTTCTAAGTTGAAGCCTGTGAACCCTTTTGCCTGTTCCGAATTATTAGGAGTCCTAACTTATTGCATTGCAGATTACTTGGGAGCCAATGCGGGCAGCCGGCAAGCTCCTGGTGGCCTCTGCGTAAGGCGTTTGTTAAGACTCCTAAAAAATCACTTGACGCAAAGGAGTACCACAGCCCATAATCATCTGTCAATAAGAATTTAACGGTTGAGGGGCAAAAACTTCATGTCCAGTAAGCGGCAGAAACTTTCCAAACAGGGCGGACGCTACGCCAGCAAGATTGACCTCTCCAAGATGCGTTCCTTGAACAGTTGGCAGATCTTGGAGGCGGTGCGCGAAAAGGGACCGCTCTCGCGGGCCGAGTTGGCCAAGATTTCGGAGCTGTCTCCACCCACGGTTTCGGCTTTGGTCGACACCCTGCGCGAACTGCACCTGCTGCGCGAGCATCGCCTGCCGGTGCAGGCCAGCGGTCCGGGACGCAAGCCCCGGCTGCTGGAAATCAACGTCGATTTGGGTTGCGTGGTGGGTCTGGAATTTCAGCCCTTTCAGATGCGTCTGGCAGCGGCCGACTTGAACGGGACGATACTGGCCCGCTCGCGCACCGAAATCGACCCCTCGGCCGGACCGGAGTCTCACATCGCCGCCCAAGCCGCAGGCGTCCGCGAGGTGTTGGACAAGGCCGCACTGCCTCCGGAGTCGTTGATGGGCGTGAGTGTGGCGGCGCCGGGCATTACCGATTCCCGCCGGGGACGTGCCATCGACCTCACTATGAACTATCTGGAAGGCTGGCGCGACATCGACTTGGCCCAGCGCCTGGGCGTCCAGCTCAACGCCCCGGTGGCGGTGGAGAACGACCTCAACGCCGCCGTCCAGGGCGAGCATTGGAAGGGCTGCGCCCAGAGCGAATCCGACTTCGCCTTCATCTCCGCCAACATCTTCTCCGATCCTTGCCAAGTGGGCGCCGGCATCATCATCGACGGCAAGCTGCACCGGGGCGGACATTGGCACGCTGGTGAAATCGGACGCCTCAACATCGACCACCACCATTACCGCGGACTGCGCAACCAACTGGGCGAGCGCCTCAGCCGCCAGTCTCGGTCGCCGGAAGCTCTGCGTCTGCTGCAGGCCGTGGAGGCAGGGAGCGAGGGCCATCTTGATCCGGCGGCGGTTTTCGAAGCGGCCCGTTCAGGACGGCCCGAAGCGCAGCGCCTGGTGGAGGAACTCTCCGCTTACTTAGGCACATCGGTCGCCAACCTGTGCACCATCGTCGATCCCACGCTGGTGGTTTTCGGCGGCGGCATCGTGGGGGCTGGAAGCCACTTTCTCGACGCCGTCCGGGGCGTGGTGTCGGAGATGATCCCCAACCTGCCCCGTGTGGCCATGTCCAGCCTGGGTTCCGATGTGTACCTGCTGGGCTGCATCCACTCCGCTCTGCGTCTGGCCTGGGACCAACTGCACCTGTACGTACTCGATCCCGAGCAGATGCCGGCTCACATCCTCAATTCAGCGAGTTGAACATGATGAAAATCCGCATGACTCTTCTTCTCTTGGGACTCCTGTCGACGGCAATGCTGCCGGCGGCCCCCGGGGCCGGTTCTACCAATCCGTCCCAACAACCCGTCTATCAAGATCCCTCTGCCTCGTTGGAGGACCGGGTCGACGATCTTCTGGGGCGCATGACGCTGGCCGAGAAAGTCGGCCAGATGACCCAGATCAACTTCTCCCAGATCAACGGCAGCCCTGAGGAGGTGGTGCAGCTCAAGCCCGAACTGGTGAGCGAAGCGATCCGCAACTACCACGTGGGATCCTTTCTCAACGGCGTGGCGGTCCCGGCCGGCCAATGGCATGACTACAGCGACCAGCTCCAGCGCATCAACATGCGCGAGTCCCGGCTGGGAGTCCCGATTATTTACGGCATGGATCACATCCACGGGGCCAACTACCTGAGCGGATCGACCGTCTTCCCCCAGCCCATCAACCTTGGCGCCACCTTCAACACGGCGCTGGCCCGGCGCATGGCCGAAATCACCGTGATGGAAACCCAGGGCCTGGGCCATCACTGGATCTTCGCGCCGGTGCTGGGACTGGCCCGCCAGCCCGCATGGCCGCGCGTCTACGAGACTTTCGGCGAGGACGCGCTGCTGGCCTCGCGCATGGGGACGGCCTTCATCGAGGGGCTGCAGGCGGCCTCAAGCGAAACCGGCGACGGTCACCTGCGGGCGGCCTGCGCCAAGCACTTCCTGGGCTACTCGGTTCCGGATTCGGGCTACGACCGCACGCCAGTGGACATTTCCTGGCAGAGCATCCGCGAGTATCTGGTGCCGCCATTCAGGGCCGCCATCGATGCCGGCGTGCGCACGGTGATGATCAACAGCGGGGAGATTAACGGCATCCCCGTCCACGCCTCCAAGCCCATCCTGACCGGACTGCTGCGCGAGGAACTGGGATTTGAGGGCGTGGCGGTCACCGACTGGGAGGACATCATCAAGCTGGTCAATTTCCACAAGGTGGCCGAGAACGAGCGAGAAGCCACGCGCATGGCAGTGGAGGCGGGCATTGACATGGCCATGACGCCCTACACCTACGACTTCAGCGATCACCTGCAGGCTCTGGTGGGCGAGGGCCTCATCCCCGAGGAACGCGTGGACGCCTCGGTGCGCCGCATTCTGCGTCTCAAATTCGAATTGGGACTCTTCGAGCATCCCTATCCCGCAAAGCCCAGGACCGATCTCATCGGCGCCGATCAGCATCGCCGGGAGGCCTTGCAGGCGGCCCGCGAGTCGATCGTGCTGCTCAAGAACAAAGGACAGCTTCTGCCTCTCAAAGAGGATGCCGGAAGTGTGCTGGTCATCGGACCGGCCGCTGATTCCAAGCGCAACCTGAGCGGGGGCTGGACGCTGCGCTGGAGGGGCGGGGCGCCCGAGGAATATCCCCAGGACATGCTCACGCTGCATGAGGCGCTGAGCCAGCGCTTCGCCTCGGCCCAGGTCACCTTGATGCAAGACATCGGCAAGCCGGGATCTTCCCAGCGCGGGGACTTCGAGAAGGCCGCCGCCTCAGCCGACGCCGTCATCGTGGCGGTGGGCGAAGAACCCTATGCCGAGATGACGGGACAAATCAACGACCTCACCCTCGACTTGCCTCAATTGCAACTCCTGCGGGCGGCCGCCGAGGCCTCTGAGAAGGTGATCCTGGTCCTGATCGAGGGACGTCCGCGGGTGATTCCGCCCCAGGACGCTCAGAGCCTGCCCGTGATGATCATGGCCGGACTGCCTGGATTCGAAGGCGCCCAAGCCTTGGCCGACGTGATCTCGGGCCGCTTCAACCCTTCCGGACGGCTGCCTCTCTCCTATCCCGCTTATCCCACCCACACCGTGCCTTATAATCACAAGGCAACTGACAAGTCCAGCGCCTTGTTCGCCTTCGGACACGGGCTCAGCTACACACGCTTCGAGTATTCCGGTCTGGAGGTGGAAGGAGAGAACCACTCCATGGGAGAGAAGATCAAGGCCAGGGTGACCGTCCGCAACGCCGGAGAGAGGGCGGGTCAGGAGAGCGTGCTCTGGTTCGTCACCGACGAAGTGGCCAGCATCACGCGTCCGGTGCGGGAGCTGAAACACTTCGAGAAGGTCGAGTTGGATCCCGGCCAGTCCCGGACGCTGCACTTTACCATCGTCCCCAAGCGCGACCTCAGCTTTCCTGACGCCACGGGAAAGGAGCTCTTGGAAGCCGGCAGCTTCACCCTCTCGGTGGGCGGACTGAAGACGGTCTTTAAACTGATGCCATGAACACAGGAGTCCTCCAATTCGTCCTTGAAGCGCGACGCGTGAGCGCGGCGGTCCGGGCCGGATTGTGCATCCTCTTTGGACTGGCCGCGGGATTGGCGGCTCCGCCAGCCTCCGCGCAGCGAGCTGCCCCGACTTCAGGAAACCCATCCCCGGTCCAGCCCGGCGGGACTCCAGCCGGGCAGCAGGACGGCCCCGATCTCAAGCCCACCGAACTCATCGACCAGCTTTTCACGCGCGCCCGGGAGGCACTGCGCCTGCGGGAGAGCGAAGCGGCGGAAAGTGATGCGCGCTTCATCGTCTCGGCCTCCCTCGATCAGTTAGGCGCCATCTACAACGTCCAACGCCGCTGGGACGATGCAGAAGAGGCCTATTTGCAGGCGGCCCGCGCCTCAGCTTTCGCGGCTGAGTCGCTGATGGGCCTGGGCATCGTCTACCTGCGCAGCGGACGCTACGATGAGGGACGCCAAACACTCAAACAGTTGCTGCGCCTCAATCCCCTCAACCCCGACCCGCATCACCTGCTGGGTAAGATCCTCTTCATGGAAGGAGACTACCAGGGCGCCTCATCCGAGCTGCGCGATGCCTATTCGCTGGGGCCGGGCGACCTCAGCGTGGCCTACACCCTGGCCCTGGCCTATCTCAAGCAGCAGCGTCCCGAGGAGGCCGCCAAAGTCTTCGCTCAGATGGAAGAGAAGGTAGGGTCATCGCCCCGCTTCATGGTCCTGCGGGGACGGGCCCTGCGCGAAACCGGCTATCTGGAAGAAGCCATCCTGCAGTTCCGCCGTGCCATCGAACGGGACTCCAATTTCCCGCGGGCTCATTATTATCTGGGACTGACCCTGCTCATGCGCCATCACCGCGATGCTTTCGGCCCGGCGCTGGAGCATTTTCAGACCGAACTCGAACGTTCGCCCGACCACTATCCTTCCCTCTTCTTCAGCGGAGTCGTGCTGGCCTCCGAACAGCGCCATCAGGAAGCGCTGCCCCTGCTGGAGCGGGCTTGCCAACTGGAGCCAGAGCGTCCCGACCCTCACCTCTTCCTGGGGCAGACGCTGCTCAAGCTGGGACGCTTCGAGGAGGCTGTCGAGCATCTGCGTCAGACCATCCAGCTCACGCCCGATCCCAAGGCCGACCGCTTCCGCGTGGCCAATGCTCATTTTTCGCTGGGGCAGGCCCTCTTGCGCAGCGGACGGCGGGAGGAAGCCCAAGTCCACATCGCCACTGCGCAACAGCTCAAGCAGGAACGCTTCGACTGGGAAGCGGAAGCCGTCGAAAAGCACATGAAGGGCTCAGGGGCGGCCGGCGCTGACTCCGCAGACCAGGCGGACGAGCTCGTGACCCGTCCTTCAGCCGATGCCCTTCCGCCTGCCCAGGAGGCCGAGGCGGCTGCGCTCCAGTTCAAGGCCGCTTTGGCCTCTCACGGCGAAACCTCGCTGATGCTGGTCGACCTGCAGCCTCAGGACGACTCCTCTGATCCGGCTCAGAACCAAACCGCCGCCTACTACCGGCGCACGGCCTCCAGCGCCTACCAACTGCTGGCCCGCATCTATGTGCAGCGGGAAGACTTCGCTCAAGCCGCGGACTTTCTGGGACTGGCGGGTGGCTGGGACGACCAATCCCCTGACCTCTACTTCAACTGGGCTCTGGCCTGCATGAAGGCCCAGCAGCCGGAGTGCGCCGTCCAACCCCTGATCAACGACCTTGAGCGCCATCCGCGCCGCGACGCGGCCAAGGGGATGCTGGCCCAAGCCGCCCTCCAGCTGGTCGAGTCCGACCAGGGCGAGGCCGCCAAAAAAGCCGTCGATTTCTTGCTGGGACTGCATCCTGAAGTGCCTGACCTGCACCTGCTCAAGGGAAGGGTTCTGGCCGTCGAGGGACGCTTCGAGGCGGCCCGCGAATCGTTCGTGCAAGCCCGCCGGCTCAATCCCGCCATCGCCGAGGTACACTACTTCGAAGGCATGGCCCTGTTGCGCCAGAGCAAACTCGATCTGGCCCTGGAGTCTTTTGACCGGCAACTGGCCAAGACACCCGAGCATCCCAAGGCTCTCTACCACAAGGCCTTCCTGCTCGACGCGTTGGGACGTTCAGAGGAAGCGCCTGCGCTGCTGCAAAAGGCCATCGCGGCCGATCCTGGGTACGCCCAGCCCTACTACCAACTGGGCAAGATGCAGCTCAAGCAGGGCCAGGTGTTGCAGGCCACCATGAATCTGGAGACGGCCTCGCGCCTCAGTCCTCAGGCGGCCTACATCCACTATCAGCTTTCCCGAGCCTATGCCCGGGCGGGACGCCAAGATGACGCGCGCCAGGCCCTGGAACGCTACCGCGCGCTCAAAAAGCTGGAGGAAGAGGCGCGGCTGGAATCCGTCCGCCGCCAGCCCGAGCAAGGATCCGGCGACTCCCGGCGGGAGGAGGAGCCATGAAGCGCCATTCTCGTTACTGGCCCTGGGCCGCCAAGCCTCCGCACGACCGGCCCTGCGATGGCAGAGCGGAATCTGAAGCCGATCGAAGAGGTGATACAACCACTATCGGCCCGCAATGGCTGTTGAAGACGGCGTTGGGCCGCGCTTCCTCTGGTTTCGGGGCGCTTGGGTCCCATCCAGTTCTGAGGGCGGGCGTGTCCTTGGCGGTCGTCGGGGCTTTGTTGGCCGGTTCTTTGATTGCAGGGTCGGGATGGGCTGAAGCCGGCACCGTCAGCGCAGTCTCCGCAGTTGAGTCCTATGGGCCGCCGGCGCAAGCGTCCTCCGCCGACGACGAGGCTCATTGGAGGCTATTGCGCGCTGAACTCAAGGCGGGACGCTTGCAGCAAGCCCGCGCGCTGTGCCTGGAGGCGCTGCGGGCACGGCCCGATTCGGTGCGCTACCTGCGCACGCTGACCGGAATCGAGCTCAAGCTTGGCCGCTGCCCCGCGGGACTCGAGGCCATGCAGAAGGCCTTGAAGCGGGCGCCTCATGCTCCCGACCTGCTCTACGAATCGGCCCTGGTTTCGCTGGAATGCGGCGGCTTGGGTGACGGCATCCATACCCTGCGGCTGCTGTTGCTCATGAATCCCCAGGAACCGCGCGTTCTCTTTCAGTTGGGCAAGGCCCTTCTCCAGACTCCCGACCTGTCTGAAGCGCTGGAGCATCTGGAGCGCCATGCCAGCCTGCGTCCGCAGGACGCGGCCGGACTTCGGGCGCTGGCCTACGGACAGATCCTGCTGGCCCGCTTCGAGGAGGCCCAGGACACCATCGACCGGGCCCGCTCCCTCGAGCCCGAATCCTGGGAGACCGACTACTATCAGGGCGCGCTTGACTTGGAACGCGAAGCCAACGACTCGGCCGAGAAGTTCTTCCGCGCCGCGCTGCAGGGCAATCCCTCCCATGGACCGTCTCATTTGGGACTTGGCAAGGTCCTGCTCAAAAGTGGACGCTTCCAGGACGCCTTGGAGGCCCTGCGGGACGCCGGACGCCTCCTGCCCCAGCGCGCCGACGTCCATTTTCAGCTCAGCCGAGCCTACTCGCGCCTGGGACGCAACGAAGAGGCCCGCCGCCAAATCGAGCTCTTCCGCGAAAAGCGCCGCCGCGAGGAGGAAGCGCTGCGTCCCCAACAGACCGGACAGCCCCAGCCGTCCCCTCGGGAAGCGGAGACCCAACAGCCGCCTCCCCAAAACCTCTAGAATAGGTTGATCGATTATGACGCGAACAGCTTTTAAAATTCTTCTACTGACCGTCCTTTTCAGCTTGGCCCTGCCGGCTCAGGAACGCCGCCAGGAGGAAGCCGAAGACTATTACCGCAAGTGGCTTGATGAAGACGTGGCCTACATCATCACCGATGAAGAGCGGGCCGTCTTCGAGAATCTCACCACTGAGGACGAAAAAGCCCGCTTCGTGGAGCAGTTCTGGCTGCGGCGCGACACCGACCCACGCACCTCCTTCAACGAATTCAAGGAGGAGCATTACCGCCGCATCGCCTACGCCAACGATCACTTCTCGGTCGGCGTGCCGGGCTGGAAGTCCGACCGCGGACGCGTCTACATCATCCACGGAGAGCCCGACAGCATCGAGCACCACGACCAGGGAGAGCAGTACTACCGTCCCGCCAGCGAAGGCGGAGGCGTGACCGCCACTTATGCCTGGCAGTCCTGGTACTACCGCAACGTGGAAGGCGTGGGCAGCGGACTCACCATCGAATTCGTGGACCGCACCATGAGCGGACACTACGTCCTGGCCCGCGACGCCATGGATAAGGACGCCACCTTGTGGATTCCCGGCCTGGGACTGACCGAATCGGAACGGCTGGGCGGCGGCACCAAGTCGGAGCGCATCGGCGCCCGCACGCTGGCTAATGAGGCCGCCCGCCGCACGGGAGATCCGCTGCGCCTCTTCACCCGCAATGACGACCTTTTCGAACGGCTGCGCCGCTACACTATGATGCAGGCCGCGCCCGACATCCAGTTCAAGGATCTGGAGCGCATGGTCGACGCCAATGTCTCCTACAACCAGCTCAAGTATGAAGTGCGCATCGACCGCATCCGCGTGACGCCGGAAGATTATCTGGCACCGGCCACCTTTTTCTTCCCCACCGAAGAGTTCACGGCCCAGCACTCCGGACTCCCCGGAGGCTCCCAGCGAGCCCGGCTCAACGTCTACGGGCGTGTGGAAGACCTGGGCCGGCGCACCGTCTACGCCTTCGACGAGGTGGTCAACTTGAATCTCACCGAGGACGGCCGCCGCGGCTACTCGGTCTTCCAACGCAGTCTGCCCCTCAAGCCGGGACGCTACAAGCTGGTCTCCATCGTCAAGGACATCAACAGCGAAAAGGTGGGTATGCTGGAGACCGGCATCCACATCGCTCAGCCCTCTGAGGATCCTCAGCTTGAGATGTCGGGCCTGATCCTGGCTGACCGGGTGAGTCCGGCCAAGGATGAGGAATTCATCTCCGATCCGTTTGTGCTCTCTTCGGTCAAGGTCTTCCCCACCCGCGACGCCGTCTACAAACGGGGTTCGCCGCTGGGCTTCTATTTCGAGATCTACAACGTGACGGCCGATCAGCAGACGCTGGAACCTTCCCTGCAAATGGACCTCAAGATTGAGCGCGAAGGCGAGGAAATCAAGCTGCCATTCCAGAATCTGGAGCAGCTCCTGCACCGCTACTCCGACCGCTTTTTCGCCGGATCGATGCTCTCCACCCAGCCCCTCTCGCCCGGCACCTACCGCATCACCGTCACCATCACCGACCGCATCGCCAACAAGACGGCTCAGCAATCGGCCTCCTTCAAAGTAGTCGGAGCGCAGCCGTCCGAGTCGTAACGCAAGTCGGGGCTCGCTGTAGGCGAGCCTGACGCCGTGGCATTGTGAATGCAATCCTCCCGCGGCAAAGCGCTGCTCATGCGAGGGCTCGCTCAGGCTGGGCCTGTAGGCCCGGGGAGGCCAGTCGCCGTCGAGCGCAGCGAGACCAGGGCGCCACCCTGGGTCAAGCGGCGAAGGTTACGAACTCTGCAAGCGTGCAATAGCGCCAGGTGCCGGCTCACAATGTCCAGCCTAATACTCGGGATTGAGTTCAGGTGCCAGTACTAGGGAAAACATCATGACGCCCAGGTCGCGGTCGTCGCCGGCGTCTTGGGAGCGGAAGGTGTGGCGGCAGCGCAGTTCGATCTCCAGCAGCCGGACCTCCTCTTGAGGCACCAAGTACTGCAAGCGGAACTCCTGTCCCTCATCAATGCGGTGTTCCCCGATCTTAAGGCCCTCGGCCCAGACCTCGAGTAGGTTGTCGCGCGGTGAGAATCCGTGCAGGCGCAGATAGGGCCTTCCGTCGGGACGCTGCAAAAAGCAGCGGGCCTGCTGCGAGGTCCAGCGAAAGCCCTGTTTGTCGCGTTCGTGCCAGTACCAGCCGGAGCCCATTTGGCGCGAAAAGCCGCCCTGCTCAAAGTCGACTTCCGGACCGAAGTCGCGCTCTTCGTCCTGCGAGGGCTGGTGCTGCTCGTAGTACCACTCCTTGCGCAGCTTGGCCCGCAGTTTGGCGCGCATCTCACTGCGCACGATCAATCCCCAGAACTCGGCGTGCGGATACCACCCCAATCCAAGGCGGGTGAGCCATCCACGCCAGGGAAAGAGCTTGCGGTAGTCGCGGCGGTCGAGTCCGCAGGGAAGCTGGTGGAGAAAGGACAGTCCGCTTTCTTGAAGGCAGCGCTTCAACCATCCCGGCGTCATCAACTGGATTTCGTTGAAGGAGTGGTGCTCGCGCAGAAAGGACGGATTACGCCAGGCGATATAGCGGTCGGCCAGGAATCTGGGGAAGTACTGAGGAAAATAGAGTCCGGTGTGGCCCTCGCGCGGATACCAGAAGTTGGGAGTAGTGAGCAGCAGCATGCCGGTGGAACTGAGGACGCGCCGAATTTCGCTTAAAAAGCGCTTCTGCCAGGGGCGTCCGCCGATGAGGTGCTCAATGACGTCGAAAGCGAAGACGTAGTCGAAGCTGCCCGAAGCGAAGGGCAGCCGCATTCCGTCGCTCTGCAGGAAAGCGCTGTTGGGGACCTGAGGTGAAAAGCGCAGGACGTGATGGTGATATTCGCCTCCCGCGTAGAGCCGGCACTGCTGGCCGATCAGCTCAGCCAGCCCTCCAGCACCGCATCCGATGTCCAGGACGCGCTTGTCGCGGAAGTCGAGCAAGGCCAGCGGACGAAAGGCGTCCAGCAGCTTGCGGTTGCGCTGGCGGCTGTCAGACCAGTACTCGACCCAGCGTTCGACGGCTTGAGGATCGTCGCCGAATATCTCGCCCGCCACTTGGCGCATGGCCTCCAAGCGCTGGCGGCGCGGCTCGGGTTCAGCCTTCCGCTGGGGCTGAGAGGGCAAGCTCCTGGTCTGAACGGCCTCCGACATAGCCTTTTATTGTAACGCGTTCCGGCCTCTCCGCCGCGCCCTCAGCCGATTCCGGCGAAAAGGTCGTCGCAGGGACGCTCGGGGACTTCAGGTCCCCAGGCTTGGCGGAAGACCTCGGCGGACAGGCGCTCTCCCTTTTCGTCCTCGGGGAAAAAGCAGCGCTGAATGGAAGGCCACTGGGTGCGGTGGGCCTTGAGCGCCGCCTCTTTCTGCTGCGCGAACTCGCGGATGTCGAGAATGAAGTCGGCGCCCGGACGCCGAGGCCAAGGCGGCTCAGGCTCGGGAAATTCCCAGGGCGGCTCGAAAGGCGTCCACAGCAAGCGCTGGACCCTGTGCGATGCGCCTAGGTCAGCCCGATAGCGAGGATCGGCTGCCGCCGACAACGCGTCGGCGGTGAAGCGGCTGATGGCGATGTGGTCAGGATGCCGGTTAAGTCCGTGAGGATCAAAGGTGCACACCACCTGGGGACGCCAGCGCCGGATGAGCGCCGTCAGCCGCTCACGCATGTCCTCGGCGGGCGCCTGGTCGAGCTCCTTGTCCTGGTAGCCGAAGACTTCCACGTGACCGATGCCCAGCAACTGGCGGGCCTCTTCCAGTTCCTTGCGCCGCACTTCAGGCAATTCCCGGCGTGAACACAGAGCGGGCTCGCCTCGGCGTCCCTTCTGGCCCAAGGTGGCCGTGGCCAAGACGATGGTGACGCCCTGGCGGGAATAGAGGCAGGACGTTCCCGCCACCAGGAAGCTCTCGTCATCCGGGTGGGCGTAGGAATAGAGCAGACAGGCCATGGAGGCAGTCTAGCAAGTTCGAGGTTCGAGGTGCGAAGTGCGAAGGGCGAAGGGCTTGCGGATGGCACGGTGAGGTGGCGAAGTGCGGGCGCGGATATCGGCCGGGACGATTGACAGAGGCAGGGCCCGCGTCTTAGATTGATGCGTTCCAGCCAACTGGCTTTAAACGCTCGAGGACGCAGCGGGCCGCCTCGTACTGCTGAGAGCAGATGGCAACTGAGCTTGGCCTCTGGAACTTGACTTGTGCGAGAATTCGCTGGCCGCTTGGTGACCGAAGAAGGGACGAGATCGATGCCGCTCTATGAATACCGATGCAAGGACTGCCATCAGACGATTGAACTGATTCAGAAGGTCTCCGATCCGCCGCCCGAGGCCTGCCCTCAATGCGGCGGGACGCTGGAAAAGCTCTTGTCGGCCCCGGCGATCCGCTTCAAGGGCGAGGGCTGGTATATCACCGACTACTCCGATAAGGGCAAGGCACCCAAGAAAGAAGAGTCCAAGGACAAGGACTCGAAGGACTCCAAAGACTCCAAAGCCAAGAGCGAGACCAAGTCGGGCGACGGCAAAGCCTCCAAGGCAAGCAAAAAGAGCTCTTCGGACGCCTCTTAGCCCGCCTGCCAGGAAACGCACCCGCAAGGAGCCAAGCCGATGAAGGTATTGTTAGTAGGATCAGGCGGACGCGAACACACGCTGGCCTGGAAGCTGTCCCAAAGTCCTCGCCTCGACAAGCTATACTGCGCTCCGGGAAACGCCGGGACCTCCAGCCTTGCCGAGAATGTCGCGCTGGGTGCCGACGATGTGGACGGCCTGCTCGACTTTGCCCGCCAAGAGAGCATCGATCTCACCGTGGTGGGACCCGAAGCTCCCTTGGTGGCCGGCATCGCCGACCGCTTCCGCGACGCCGGACAGGCGGTGGCCGGCCCGAGTGCGGCGGCGGCTGAGTTGGAAGGCAGCAAGGCCTTCGCCAAGGACTTCATGCAGCGCCACGCCATCCCTAGCGCCCGCTATCAGCTTTTTGATCAAGCCGGGCAGGCCGCCCAAGCCATCGAAAAGGGCGAATTCGGCTATCCGGTAGTGGTCAAAGCTAGCGGGCTGGCGGCGGGGAAGGGCGTCCTCATCTGCAGGGACCGTACAGCCGCGCTTGAGGCCGTCGATTCCATCATGTGCGAGAAGCGCTTCGGAGCGGCCGGCGACCAAATAGTGATCGAGGAGTTCTTGGAAGGCGAGGAAGCCTCCTTCATGGTCTTCACCGATGGGCGAATCCTGCTGCCCATGGTGCCTTCCCAAGACCACAAGGCCGCCTACGACAACGACGAGGGTCCCAACACCGGAGGGATGGGGGGCTACTCCGATGACGGCATCCTCTCCCGGGAACTGAAGGAGCGGGTCATGGAGACGGTCATGAAGCCGGCCGTCCTGGGCATGGCCATGGAGGGACGGCCCTTTCAAGGGGTGCTTTATGCCGGGCTGATGCTGACTCCCCAAGGGCCCAAGGTGCTCGAGTTCAATGTGCGCTTCGGCGACCCCGAAACGCAGGCCGTGCTGCCCCGCCTCAAGAGCGATCTGCTGGACGTCTATCAAGCCGTGGCACAAGGCGACCTCTCGCAGACTTCGCTGCAGTGGGATGAGCGGGCCTGCGTCTGCGTCGTGCTGGCGGCCGAGGGCTATCCGGGCAGTTATCCCAAGGGCATGAAGATCAGCGGACTCGACTTGGCCGCCGAGAGTGCCCACACCATGGTCTTCCACGCTGGAACCGCCCGTGACGACGAGGGGCATGTAGTGACCAGCGGCGGGCGCGTTCTGGGCGTGACGGCGCTGGGCGACGATCTCGAGTCCGCCATCCTGCGGGCTTACGAGGGAGTCAACAAGGTCCACTTCGAAAACATGCACTACCGCCGCGACATTGGCGCCAAAGGCTTGGCCCGGCACCCATAGAACGGCATCAGGGAGCCCCCGGCCAGCCCCTCCAATTCCCTCCTCCAACCTGTGCGCCTTGCCATGTCCACAAATTTAGGTTAGACTAAAAATCTAATTAGCGAACTCGACAGCCGCGCCATTCCAGTGCTACAATCGAGTCAGTCTTTGGCGGGCGGTGTGTACCATGATCGATCCTCTAACAGCCCTTCTGACTGCGGCATTGGTAGCCGTTGTGGGTGCCTATGTTTTGTGGCCCGACCGGGGGCTCTACTTTCGCCTCCGCGAATCGCGCCGGGCGCGCGGGCGTATCCGCGTCGAGGACGTCCTCAAGCACATGCAAAAATATGAGAACGCCGGACTCAAGCCCACCTTGGAGAGCGTGGCGGGCGCCGCCCAGCTCTCCCTGGACGAGGCCGGAGAGGTGCTTTCCGACATGAAGGACAAGGGGCTGCTAAAGGTGGAGGGCGGTCACTACCGCCTGACCGGCGAGGGACGCCAGATCGCCCTTCACGTCATCCGCACCCATCGTCTCTGGGAGCGCTATCTGGCTGAGCGGACGGGCTATTCCGAGGCCGAGTGGCATCCCCGGGCCGAGGTGGAAGAACATCGCCTCTCTCGCCGCGAGACCGATAAGCTTTCGCGCCAGTTGGGCAACCCCACCCACGATCCCCATGGTGATCCCATTCCTACTGCCGAAGGCAAGATGGTGTCCCACGGCGGACGTCCCTTGACGGCCATGGCCGGCGAGGAGATCTTGCGCATCGTTCACCTGGAGGACGAGCCTTCAGCCGTCTATTCGCAGTTGGTGGCCGAGGGCTTGCATCCGGGCATGATCTTGCGGGTGGAGGAGCGCGACGACGAGCGCATCCGCTTTTGGACCGATGGAGAAGAGCATGTGCTGGCTCCCATCGTGGCCGAGAACATTTCGGTTGTGCCGGCCCCCCGCGAGGACGTTCCTTCCCACCAAGCCAGCGGCCGCCTCAGCGACCTCGATCCCGGCCAGCGGGCCCGCGTGGTCAGCGTCTCGCCCTCCTGCCGGGGCCTGGAACGCCGCCGCTTCATGGACTTGGGCATCCTGCCTGGGACGCTCATCGAAGTGGAACGGCGCAGCCCCTCGGGCGATCCCACGGCCTACCGCGTCCGCGGATCGACCATCGCGCTGCGGCGCCAGCAAGCCTCCCACATCCACGTGCGGCCAGAGGACGACGCGTCCGCCGAGAGGGAAGCCTCATGAGCGAGAAGAAGATCGACGAGAGCCTGAAGGCCGCGGCCCATAGCCCCTCGGCGTCGGCGTGCGCCGCCTGTCCGGCCCACAACCTGGGCAATCTGCGCCGTCTGGGCGTGGACATGGAGAACTGGGACTACGTCGTGGCCTTGGCCGGCAATCCTAATACCGGCAAGAGCACCGTCTTCAACGCCCTCACCGGACTGCGCCAGCACACCGGCAACTGGCCAGGCAAAACCGTTACCCGGGCCGAGGGCGGATTTGAGGTGGGAGGCGCCCGCTACAAGCTGGTCGACCTGCCCGGAACCTATTCCCTGCTTTCCACCAGCTACGACGAAGAGATCGCCCGCGACTTCATCCTTTTCGGACAGCCTGACGTGACCGTCATCGTGGTCGACGCCACCCGTCTGGAACGCAACCTCAACCTGGTTCTGCAAGTCCTGGAGATCACCAACCGGGCGGTTGTGTGCCTCAACCTGATGGATGAAGTGCGCCGCCTCAAGCTGGAGATCGACGAGCGCCGGCTGGCCCGTGATCTAGGCGTTCCCGTGGTGCCCACTTCGGCCCGCTACAAAGAAGGACTGCCTCAACTGCTGCAAGCCATTTCTGAAGTGGCCTCGGGAGAGGTTGTGTGCAAACCCCACCGCATTCAAGGCGGGGTCAGCGAATTTCAACAAGCCATCGACCGTCTGGCCTCGGAAGTGGAACAGAACTTCCCCGGCATCCCCAACCCCCGCTGGATCGCACTGCGCTTGCTGGACGGCGATGAACGCATCGTCAAGGCCGTTGAAAACGGAGAACTGGAGGCCCTGGTGGCCAGCCAGCAGGAGGCCCCGCCGGCAGGAAGCAGTCACGGACTGCGCCTGGAGGTGGCCCAGTGAAACCCAGCGGATCCGCCAAGCTCCTCAAACAGGCCGAATCGCTGCGCTGGAAGGTGGGCGCCAACTTCCAGGACAACCTGATGGAGGCCATCTACACCGATGCGGCTCAGATCGCCGACCGTGCCGTCACCAGTCCCGAAAAGCAGGCCCGCTTCGACTGGGAGCGCACCGTCGATGACCTCGTCACAAGCCGCATTTGGGGCTTCCCGCTCATGCTGCTGATGCTGATCGGGGTCTTCTGGCTGACCATCGCCGGAGCCAACGTCCCCTCGGGGATGCTGGCCACCCTGCTGGTCGACAACGGACACGCCTGGCTCAAAGGACTCTCCCAGGCCATCGGACTGCCTTGGTTCCTGGACGGACTGCTGATCGACGGCATGTACCTGGGCACAGCCTGGGTCATTGCCGTCATGCTGCCCCCCATGGCCATTTTCTTCCCCCTCTTCACCCTGTTGGAGGACCTGGGATACCTGCCCCGGGTGGCCTTCAACCTCGACAACTTCTATCGCAAGGCCGGCGCCCACGGAAAGCAGGCCCTGAGCACTGCCATGGGATTTGGATGCAACGCCGCGGGCGTGATCTCCACCCGCATCATCGACAGTCCGCGGGAGCGTCTGATCGCCATCATCACCAACAACTTCTCGCTCTGCAACGGACGCTGGCCCACCCAGATCCTCATCGCCACGCTCTTTATCGGTGCCCTGGTACCGCCCCTTTACGCCGGCCTGGTTTCGGCTCTGGCCGTGGTGGCCATCGCCTTGCTGGGCATCTTCCTCAGCTTCGCGGTTTCCTGGGGGCTCTCGCGCACCGTCCTCAAGGGAGAGGTCTCGACCTTCAACCTGGAACTGCCGCCCTACCGTCCGCCGCGGATTCTGCAGACCATCTACACCTCCCTGATCGACCGCACCCTGTTCGTGCTGTGGAGGGCCATCGTCTTCGCCCTGCCCGCCGGCGCCGCCATCTGGCTGAGCTCCAACATCGACATCGGGTCCCAGAGCATCGCCCAGCACATCATCGAGGGCCTGTCGCCGATGGGACTGCTGCTGGGGCTCAACGGCGTCATCTTGCTGGCCTACATTGTGGCCATTCCTGCCAACGAGATCGTCATCCCCACCCTGCTCATGCTGACCGTCCTGACCACCGGCGGACTGAGCGGCTACGGCGAAGGCGCGGGAGTCATGTTCGAAGGTAACGTGGCCGACACCCGCGCCATCCTGGAAGCCGGAGGCTGGACGCTGCTGACGGCCATCAACCTGATGCTCTTCAGTCTCATCCACAACCCCTGCTCCACCACCATCTACACCATCTACAAGGAAACCGGCAGCGCCAAATGGACCGCCGTCGCCTCCCTCCTCCCCGTCGTCATGGGCCTGGCCGTCACCTTCCTGGTAGCCCAACTCTGGCGCCTCTTCACCGGGTAACCCACTGCCACCTCTGACCTTCAGAAAGTGGGTGTCCTTGCGTGAACTGTCCGGCTTGATCCTAAGGTGCCCGCTCCAATTTTCTCGTAATGGATATTTGGTTTCGACTTCTAGGGGATTTATGCTGGATTCGTATGGATGATTTAGCGCCTCATTCAGCTAAGCTAGAATACAGGCGATGATGGCTACCCCCCAAAAACTGTCATTTCTGTTGTGTGCGATTTGCATGCTCGTCCAGTTCTGGGGCGGATTCGCGCTTGTCGGCAGTGAACCGCGCCAGGATTGCGTCGAGGGAGTTCTCAAAGCTGATGATTGCGTCTTCTTCTTTTCCACCGAGGCGAAACCAGAGGACCGACCCCGGATAACACGTGTTCGTCTCTCAGTCGCTCGCAAGCTGACACTTGAGGAAATCGAGGCCGCCTTCTGCGCTCTCTCAAGAGATCTGCCATCTCTTCGAATAAACAGCTTCACGATCCACATCTATTATCAGATCACGATGGAAGAGTTTGTTAGGTTGGACGGCGGTTCGATTCCCCACTATGCCTCGTTCTGGTGGTGGGACCGAAGCCCGAACCGCGCAAGACTGCTGGTCGATCGTGACGCAGAAGCGGATCCTCTTCCCAAGCAAATTGACCTGTCGTTTGACCTGATTACGGAATGTCGCTGAGTTCAGCGTTGAGCGCCTCAACGTGGTCAAGAAGGTCGATCCGCCGGGCCGGAAAGGCACGGTGGAGTATTCGGCCCCGGTTTTGGGGATTCCCCAGCTAGGGCTGGTCGCCGAGCATCCCGCGGAAGTCGCCTTCCGAGAGGATGGGAACTTTCAGGTCTTTGGCTTTGGCATACTTGGAGCCGGGGTCGGTACCGGCTAGGAGGTAGTCGGTTTTGGAGGAAACCGAGGAGGTGACCTTGCCGCCGTGTTTTTTGATCAGGTCGGTGGCTTCTTTGCGGGAGAGGGTGGGGAGGGTTCCGGTGAGGACGAACTTCTTGCCCTCTAGCGTGCTGGCTGTCTCGATCTTTTCGGCCTCCAGGGTCAGGCCCGCTTTGCGCAGGTCATCGAGGAGGGCGCGGTTCTCTTCGACTTGAAAGTAGCTGTAAACGCTCTTGGCAATCTCGGGGCCGATGCCTTCGACTTCCTCGATGTCTTCTTGGGAGGCTTGCATCAGCGCATCCAGGTCACCGAAGGACTGAGCGAGTTGCTCGGCCACGGTTTCGCCCACGTGGCGGATGCCCAGTGCGAAGAGGACGCGGGAGAAGGGGCGCCGCTTGCTTTGCTCCAGGCTCTCGAAGAGGTTCTCGACTGATTTCTCCTTGAAGCCCTCCAGGGCCAGGATGTCCTTTTCCTTTTCCGGCAGGCGGTAGAGGTCGGCCGGTGACTTGACCAGCTTTTCCTCGACGAATTTCTCGATGGTGCGTCCGCCCAAGCCGCGGATGTCCATGGCGCCGCGGCTGACGAAGTGTTTGAGCGATTCCAGGCGCTGGGCCGGACACTGGCGGTTGGTGCAGTAGGCCATGGGGCCTTCGCGCACGACCGGAGTGCCGCAGGCAGGACATTTCCCAGGGTAAGAGAATTCCTCTTCCTCGCCGGTTCGTTCTTCCTCCACCGGCTTGACCACCTGGGGGATAACGTCGCCGGCGCGCTTGATGATCACAGTGTCGCCTTGGCGGATGTCCTTGCGGCGGATGTCTTCTTCATTGTGCAAGGTGGCCTGCCGGATGGTCACGCCGCCCACCTCCACAGGCTCCAGGATGGCATAGGGATTGAGAGTGCCGGTGCGTCCCACGTTGATGGCGATTTTGAGCAACTTTGTGGTGGCCTCCTGACCGGGAAATTTGCCGGCGATGGCCCAGCGCGGCTCCCGCGAGACCTTGCCCAGTTGGTCCTGCAAATCGAGGCGGTTGACCTTGACCACGACGCCGTCGATTTCATAATCGAGGGTGTTGCGCTTCTCCAGCCAGGATTCGTAATATTCCACCACGTCGTCAATCGACTCATGAAGCTGAACGTGGGGATTGACGTTGAAGCCCCAATTGCGGATGTCCTGCAAGACTTCCCATTGAGTCTCGAACTCGATGCCCTCGCTGTAGCCAACCGAATAGGGAAAGAACGCCAGCGGACGCGTAGCCGTCACCTTGGGATCGAGTTGGCGCAGCGAGCCGGCCGCCATGTTGCGCGGATTGGCGAAGAGATTCAGCTCTTCCTCAGCCCGCTTTTCGTTGATCTTCTCGAAGGCTGAAAGGGGCAGGTAGACTTCACCCCGCACTTCAACCACCGGCGGCGGTTCGGTCTCTTCCTCTCTCAGACGCAGGGGGATGGTGTTGATGGTGCGCAGGTTGGCGGTGACGTCTTCGCCCACATGGCCGTTGCCGCGCGTGGCGCCGTGGGCCAGGTGTCCTTTTTCGTAAGTCAGGGCCACGGCCACGCCGTCGATCTTCAGTTCGCCGACGTATTCCACCGCATCTGGGGCCTCCTTTCGGTCCAGTCCTTTGCACACGCGGCGGTGGAAGTCCTGGAGTTCATCGGCGTCAAAAGCGTTGCCCAAGGAGAGCATGGGGAGACGGTGTTCAATCTTCTCGAACTTGTCCTGGGGCTCGGCGCCCACCCGCTTGGTGGGCGAGTCGGGAGAGTCGAGTTCGGGATGCTGCTGCTCAAGCTCCTGAAGACGGCGAAACAGCCTGTCGTACTCACGATCGGAGATCTCGGGGTCGTCCAGGACGTAGTAGCGGTAATTGTGGTGCTCCAGCTTGCGTCGCAGGTCTTCGACCTCCTGCTGGAGGTCGCCTTTGTCGTGTTTCTTCTTCTCGCCCACGGACCGAAGTCTAGCACCGGGGGGTGGCGATTGGTTCTCGCCGCGACGAAGCGAATCTTGAGCCGGACTCGCCGCCGCTGCGCTCCAAAAAAGCCGATTCGGGCATCCTGTTGACAGGCCTCCAGATAGGTCCTGCGGTGGAGGTTCGGTCCGCGGCCAGATCATGAATATGCAGGATCGAGTGCCACAGTGTGCAGAGCAAGATTCTCCTTCGCGGTCTTGGACTTTCAAGGGGAGTCTTTGCTATGATGCTTGGGCGATGAGCTTGCCGGTTGTCAGCAAGATGCTCTTCACCATCACCTATCCGCCGCGGCGGACGGTGAGGCACGTCCCCTTGGTGAAACTCCGCGCTTTGGCCCACAACCAATTGCCCGACTTAGACGTCATCGACACCATCGACCACCTCTTCAAGTGTCCCCGCTGCTTCGACAACTACCGCCGCATCCGCAGCGCCCGCATCATTCCCGCTCCTCCTCCACCCGACACGAAGTCGGCCTGATCCAAGTGCCGCGATCTACTGAAGGGCAGCGTCCATTTCTCTTTTTAATATGAAAAGGCTGCTGCTTTCTGTTTTTAGCAAATTGACAGCCTGCCGAGACGCGTGACAATCTGACCGACGGGAAAGAAAAGCCAGCCAACCGACGGGAACGCAGAAAGGATCGCGAACGATGAAACGAAGCTTTTTCCTGATCGGCCTGTTGCTGGTCGTCCTGGCCTCCCTTGCGTTGGCCGGATTTGCTGCTCCTCCCCCTGGCGGCACCTGCTCCGAGCAATGCTCGGGACCGCTTGGAGATTTCTTCCTCAATCAGGGAGCCTGCGTGAGTGCCTGCAATGTTTGCACCAATAACGCAGCGGCAGACAAGTCCGCGCTCTGCCTGTGCAAGCAGATCAAGGGGCAGGGACTCCTGGAGTTGTTCGGCTTCAAGAACTTGGCTCAGTGCGTCAAAACCTTCAGCTAGCAGGCTGAAACCCCTTCAACAAAAAGCGACGGCCCGCGAAGCTTTGGTCAGCTTCGCGGGCCGTTTCATCTGAGGGGGCAAAATGGGGAGGCCGGACGGCCTTTGAGGTCCAAACAAATGGACGCTTAAGGAGGAGAGAGTCTTGCTTTCACCGTCCAGCCTCCCGCTTTAAGTGGGATGCGCGCGCGCGGGAAAAGTTCCACGGCTACTTCTCACGGTCCGTCCCAAGTCAGATCTCGAACAGTGGACTCATTTGCAGCTCCGGGTGGCGATCTAGGCCAATCCGTGGGTCTTCTCGAACTTGAGCAGGGTATCGACGTACTTGGCTCCCGCGCCGGTGTTGAAGACAAGGACGGTCTCGTCGGGGGCGATCCATTCTTGGTCGACCAGCCGCTGCAGGGCCACGAAGCAGGCCGCTCCTTCCGGACAGAGAAAGGCACCTTCCGACGCGCCTACGCGGCGGACAGCCCGGTAGGTGTCTTCATCGGAGACAGCCACCGCATTGCCGTTGCTTTGGCGCAGGGCCCGCAGCATGAGGAAGTCGCCGACCGCTTTGGGCACGCGCAGCCCCGAAGAGAAGGTGTGGGGATCAGGCCAAGCCGGGGCTTCCTCGCCTCCTTCGTGAAAGGCCTTGACGATGGGAGCGCAGCCTTCGGCTTGGACGGTGACCATGCGGGGACGATGGGAGTCGATCCAGCCCATCCGCTCCATCTCGTCGAAAGCCTTCCACATGCCGATCAGTCCAGTGCCGCCGCCGGTGGGGTAGAAGATGACGTCGGGAAGCTTCCAGTTGAACTGCTCGGCCAGTTCGTAGCCCATGGTTTTCTTTCCCTCGATACGGTAGGGCTCCTTGAGGGTGGAGACGTCGAACCAGCCCTCCTGGTCTTTGCGTTGTGCGACGATGCGTCCCGCGTCGGTGATGACGCCGTCGACATGTTCGACCTGGGCCCCGGTCATGCGGGCCTCGACCACGTTGGCCTGGGGGGTGTCGGCGGGCATGAAGATAAAGGCCGGGATGCCGGCTTGGGCGGCGTAGGCGGCCAGGGCGCCGCCTGCGTTGCCGGCCGTGGGAATGCACAGCTTGTGGGCCCCCAGCTTGCGGGCCATGGTGACGGCGGCCGAGAGTCCGCGGGCTTTGAACGATCCGGTGGGATTGACGCCCTCGTCCTTCATGTAGAGCCTCTCAAGCCCCATTTGGCCGCCTAAGCGCCGAAGGGGCAGAAGAGGCGTCATGCCCTCCCCCAGGGTCACGATGTCTTCGTCGTCGTCCACGGGCATGACCTCAATGTAGCGCCACATGTCGGGCGGACGGTCGAGCAGAGAAGTCTTGCTGACATGATGGCCGATTTCCTCAAGCTGGTAACGGACCAGCAGCGGAGAGGAACAGCGAGGACAGAGGTTGTGAAGCTCCCGGTGGGAGAATTCTTCTTGGCAGCGGGAGCATTGCAGGCAGCTTACATACGACATATCGGGCTCTATACTATACTTTGATGATGAATGGAATACGGTCCACGACAGTCGTGGTCGTGAGGAGGGGCCAGAAGGTGGCCATGGCCGGGGACGGTCAGGTGACCTTCGGAGACACTGTCCTGAAAGGGTCGGCGGTCAAGATCCGCCGCCTTAACGACGGAGCGGTCCTGACCGGATTCGCCGGCGCCACGGCCGACGCTTTTTCGCTCTTGACCCGTTTCGAATCAAAGCTCGACGAGTACAACGGCAACCTGCAGAGAGCCGCGGTGGAACTGGCCAAAGAGTGGCGGACCGATAAGGCGCTGCGGCACTTGCAGGCCCTGATGCTGGTGGCTGACCGCCAGCATTCCTTCCTGCTTTCCGGCGATGGAGACGTGGTCGAGCCCGACGACGGCGTCCTGGCCATCGGATCAGGAGGGCCTTACGCCCTGGCGGCAGCCCGGGCCTTGATGCGCAATACCCGCAAGCCTGCCGACGCCATCGCCCAGGAGGCCCTCGAAATCGCCGCCGAGATCTGCGTCTACAGCAACAGCAACATCACCGTGGAAGTCCTCTGAGGGACTCAACCATGTCCACCAAAATCGCAGCACCTGAAATGGAAGCGCCCGGCGACCTCAACCGCATGACGCCGCGTGAGATCGTGGCCGAATTGGATAAGCATGTGGTGGGCCAGAAGAAGGCCAAGCGGGCCGTCGCCATCGCCCTGCGCAACCGCATCCGGCGCCAGAAGCTGAGTGCCGAACTGGCTCAGGAAGTGCTGCCCCGCAACATCATCATGATCGGCTCCACGGGTGTGGGAAAGACCGAAATCGCCCGCCGGCTGGCCCGGCTCTCCAATTCGCCTTTCATCAAGATCGAAGCCAGCAAATTCACCGAAGTGGGTTACGTGGGACGCGATGTGGAAGCCATTATCCGCGACTTAGTGGAAATCGCCATCGACAAGGTCCGATCGGAGAAAGCCCGCCAGATTGAGGACAAGGCCGAAAGCAACGCCGAAGAGCGGCTCCTCGACTTGCTGCTGCCTCCCATGAAGAAGCCCTCAAAGTCCAAAAAAGGGGCCAAGGAGAAGGGCAAAGCCGGTAACCAAGCCGAAGATCAGGAGGAGTCGGACTTAACCGGGAGCCGGCGAAACAGCCCCGACTCCCAGGACGGGAAGGAAGACTCCGAGCGCTTCCAGCGCACTCGCGAAAAGCTGCGCAAACGGCTGCGCGAGGGACAACTCGACCAGCGGATGGTTGAAATCGACGTCTATGACCGGCCCTATCCGCCTTTGGAGATCTTCACCGGCCAGGGCTGGGAAGAAATGGACTTCAACATGCGCGAGATGCTGCCGGGCTACTTCGGCGGACGCGGCCACACCCGCAAGATGACGGTGGAAGAAGCCTACGACTACCTGATCTTGGAAGAGGAGAACAAGCTCATCGACATGGAGCAGGTCACCCGCGAAGCCCTGGAACAAGCCGAAGAGTCGGGAATCGTCTTCCTCGATGAAATCGACAAGGTGGCGGGACGGGAAAGCGGACACGGCCCCGAGGTCAGCCGCGAGGGCGTGCAGCGCGACATCCTGCCCATCGTGGAAGGCACCACCGTCAGCACCCGCTACGGAATGGTGCGCACCGACCACATTCTCTTCATCGCCGCCGGCGCCTTTCACGTCTCCAAGCCGTCCGACCTGATTCCCGAACTGCAGGGACGCTTCCCCATACGTGTGGAACTCGACTCCCTCAACGAAGAGGACTTCGTGCGCATCCTGACCGAGCCGCGCAACGCGCTGGTGACCCAGTACGTGGCCATGATGGCCACCGAAGACCTCGACTTGACCTTCACCGAAGACGCGGTGGCGGCGGTGGCCCGCTACGCCAGTCAGGTCAACAAGAACAGTGAGGACATCGGAGCCCGCCGCCTCTACACCATCATGGAAGCCCTGATGGAAGAGATTTCCTTCTCCTCTCCCGACATGAAGCGAAGCAAGCTGACCATCGACGGACGCTATGTGCGCAAGCAGTTGGCCGCCATCGTGCGCGACGAAGACCTCTCGCGCTATATTCTTTGATCGATGCGGGGTTTGGCTCAAACCGCTAAACTGCTAAGCTACTGGCGATACGGCGACAGCCGCGGAATGACGAAAGGAATTGAAACCAAAGCTCACAGTTGCAACTGAGCGGCCCATGCAGCGGCGGACGCGCGGGCGCAACCAATCCTCAGGATGCATGAACCTCCGACCTCGGCGATGCGACGACAAGCCAGTGCATTAAGGTGGACGACCGGCAGCCTCGGCGTCCTCTTGGGGCTGGTGCTCTTGAGCGCCTGCGCCAAGGTCGGCGATCCAAAACCGCCGGCCCGCGTGCTGCCCACGGTCCAGGACTTGCGGATCGAGGCCGATGCCCAACGTGTGCTTTTGAGCTTTCCGCTTCCCCAAGCCGAACTTTCGGCTTTGGAAGTGTGGCTGACTTGCGGGCGGACCTCTCCCGACGAGGGGGACTTCGGACTCTTTGCGGCCGTGCCCGTGGCCCGCTTGGTGCCCGACGGCCAAGATCCCCGGCGCCGGACGTTCGTGGCCCAGCGGGAATCCGCCGCCGCCTGTTTTTATCGAATCCGCTTCATCAACCCTTCGGGCATCCGGAGCGCATTCTCCAACACTGTGCGGACGCCTTGAGGCCAAGGCCTCATGACGTCCCGAGGAGCCGTTATGAAAATCTTTCTTGACACAGCCAACATTGAAGAGATCCGGGAAGGGGTCTCGCTGGGCTTGGTGGACGGCGTCACCACCAATCCCTCCCTCCTGGCCAAGGAGGGGAGCAGCCTTGAAGAAGCCGCCCAAGAGATCTGCGACCTGGTGGAAGGCCCCATCAGCCTGGAGTGCGTCTCCACCGACGCCCAGAGCATGATCGAAGAGGGCCGCAGGCTGGCCCGCATCGATCCCAACGTGGTGGTCAAGGTGCCCATGGTGCGGGAAGGCGTCAAGGCCCTGCGCGTCCTGGCCCAAGAAGGCATCCCGGTCAACGTCACCCTCATCTTTTCGCCAGCCCAAGCCCTGTTGGCGGCGAAGAACGGTGCCGCCTATGTCAGTCCCTTCGTGGGACGCATCGACGACATCTCGGGGGACGGCATGCAAGTCGTAGCCGAGATCCTGACCATCTTCGACAATTACGCCTTCGAGACCGAAGTTCTAGTGGCCTCGGTGCGCCATCCGCGCCATGTTCTGGAATCGGCCCGCATGGGCGCCGACGTCGCCACGGTTCCCTACAAAGTTCTCGAACAGTTGCTCAAGCACCCCTTGACCGACATCGGACAGGAGAAATTCCTGGCCGACCACCGCAAATCGAACCAAGCGGTACACTGATCCCTCATGAGCCGAGAAGAGAAACTGGCCGAACTGCGCCGACGACATGATGAAGCCGAGGCGGGAGGCGGACCCGAGCGCATTGAGCGCCAGCACGCAGCCGGAAAGCTAACGGCCCGCGAGCGGGTTGATTTCCTGCTCGACGAAGGCAGCTTCGAAGAACTCGACAAATTCGTCGTCCACCGCTGCACCGACTTCGGGACCGATCAGCGCAAGATCCCCGGTGACGGAGTCATCACCGGATTCGGCCACATCGACGGGCGGCTGGTCTATGTCTTCGCCCAAGACTTCACCGTCTTCGGCGGCAGCCTATCCGAGACTTACGCCGAGAAGATCTGCAAGATCATGGACCAGGCCATGAAGATGGGCGCGCCCGTGATCGGACTCAACGACAGTGGCGGCGCCCGCATCCAGGAAGGCGTGGTGAGCTTGGCGGGCTATGCCGACATCTTCCTGCGCAACACCCTGGCCAGCGGCGTGGTTCCGCAGATTTCCGCCATCATGGGACCCTGTGCCGGCGGCGCCGTCTATTCCCCGGCCATTACCGACTTCACCTTCATGGTGCGCAAGCACTCCTACATGTTCATCACCGGTCCCGACGTGATCAAAACGGTGACCCACGAGGAAGTCACCAAGAGCGAGCTGGGAGGCGCGTCCACACACACCGAAACCAGCGGCGTGGCCCATTTCGCGACCTCCGACGACCGCGAGTGTCTGGCCATGATCCGCGAGCTCATGTCCTTTCTGCCCTCCAACAACATGGAGGATCCTCCCTTCCGGCCCAGCGACGATCCTCCCGACCGCCAGAAGGAGGCTCTCAACAAGCTCATCCCCGACGACCCCAACCAACCCTACGACATCAAGGAACTGATTCAGGGCGTGCTGGACGACGAGTATTTCTTTGAAGTGCAGGGGTCCTACGCCGCCAACATCGTGGTGGGGTTCGGACGACTGGGCGGGCGTCCGGTGGGAGTCGTGGCCAACCAACCCGCGGTCCTGGCCGGGACGCTGGACATCGCTTCCTCACTCAAAGGCGCGAGATTCGTGCGCTTCTGCGACGCCTTCAATATTCCGATCATCACTTTCGAGGACGTCCCCGGCTTCCTTCCCGGCGTCAATCAGGAGCACGGCGGGATCATCAAGCATGGCGCCAAGCTGCTCTATGCCTACGCTGAGGCCACCGTCCCCAAGCTGACCGTCATCACCCGCAAAGCCTACGGCGGAGCCTACTGCGTGATGGCCTCCAAGCACCTGCGGGCCGACATGAACTACGCCTACCCGACCGCCGAGATCGCCGTCATGGGTCCCGAGGGGGCCGTGGGGATTCTCTTCCGCAAGCAGGTGCAGGAGTCCGGGGATCCTGAGGCGGAGGCGTCTCGGCTGGCCGACGACTACCGCGAGAAATTCGCCAATCCCTACGTGGCAGCCGAACGCGGATACGTGGACAAGATCATCGAGCCGGCCGAAACGCGTCCCCAACTGATCAGGGCGCTGGAGATGACTTCCTCCAAGCGCGACAGCAATCCGCCCAAGAAGCACGGCAACATTCCCCTCTAAGCTCAACGAGATGTCATGTTCAAGCGCATTCTGATCGCCAACCGAGGAGAAATCGCCGTCCGCGTCCTTCGCGCCTGCCGCGACATGGACATCGAGACGGTAGCCGTGTTCTCCGACGCCGACCGCCACGCCCTGCACGTCAAGATGGCCGACCAAGCCTTCCATATCGGCCCCAGTCCGTCCTCTCAGAGCTACCTGGTCGGCGAGAAAATTCTGGCAGCGGCCCGCCGGTCAGAGGCGGAGGCCATTCATCCAGGGTACGGATTCCTCTCCGAAAACGAGGGCTTCCGCAAAGCCTGCGACGAGGCCGGGGTGGTTTTCATCGGACCTTCGGCCCATTCCATCAGCGTGATGGGCGACAAGATCGCCAGCCGCCAGACCATGATCGATGCGGGAGTGCCGGTCATTCCCGGAACCGAGGGTTCGGTCGACACCCTGGAAAAAGCCCTGGCCACCGCCGGCGAGATCGGCTATCCGGTCATGCTCAAGGCCTCGGCCGGAGGCGGCGGCAAGGGCATGCGGGTGTGCGAGAACGATAAGGACCTGCGTTCGGCCTTCGATCAGGCCCGCAATGAAGCCCAGGCCTCCTTCAGCGACCCCACCGTCTTTCTGGAGAAGTTCCTGCGCCATCCCCGCCATATCGAGGTCCAGGTGCTGGGAGACGCCCACGGCAACCGCATCCATTTGGGTGAACGTGAGTGCTCGATCCAGCGGCGCCATCAGAAGGTGGTTGAGGAGTGCCCCTCGCCCGTGGTCGACGAAGACCTGCGCGCACGCCTGGGAGAAACCGCCCTCAAGGCGGCTGAAGCCGTCGACTACTTCAGCGCCGGCACGGTCGAAATGCTGATGGACGAGCCCGACGAAGAGGGCCAACGTCCCTTTTACTTCCTGGAAATGAACACCCGCCTGCAAGTCGAACATCCCGTAACCGAACTGGTCACCGGCGTCGACTTGGTCATCGAGCAGATCAAGGTGGCGGCGGGAAGGAAACTCGGCTGCCGCCAGCAGGACATCCAGCTAAGCGGGGCGGCCATCGAGTGCCGGGTTTATGCCGAAGATCCTTTCAACAACTTTTTCCCCTCGCCCGGCCAAATCACCACGCTCTATGAGCCCGCCGGACCGGGCATCCGCAACGACAGCGGCGTCTACGAGGGTTTCGAGATTCCCATCCAGTACGATCCCATGATCTCCAAGCTGGTCGCTCACGGAGCCGACCGCGACCAAGCCGTCCGGCGCATGAAGCGAGCTCTGGACGAATACCGAATTGGAGGACTGCGCACCAACCTCCCCTTCTTCGAGGTGTTGCTGCGGCATCCGGCCTTTCTGGAGGGCGAACTGAGCACCGATTTCATCCAGCGCCACGGACTGATGGAGGAGCTGAAAGAAGAACAAGAGGACCAAGACCTGCCGCTGCTGGCGGCGGCCGTTCAGTTCTACTTGGACAGCCGGCAGCCTTCCGCAGCGCCCGCCCGGTCGGCCGCCGGATCGCCGGCGAAAAGGGAGCACCAGTCCCCTTCCCGCTCCTCGGCCTGGAAAGACTACGGCCGCTTCAACAACCGCTGGTAGGCAAGCCTCATGAAAGCACAAGCTCAACTGCGCGACCGCGAGCCTCTCGACATCCAGATCGAGCAGGACGAGGACGATTCCCTTTTCACCATCACCTTGGACGGCGATGGAGACGAGCGCCGCCACGAGGTACGCCTGCTCTCCCAAGCCGGCGGACGCTGGACGCTGCAAATCGGCAACCGCATCGAAGACGTGCTGGTCCACCGCCGCAAAGACGACATCCTTATCGACTGGCGCGACCGCAGCTACAGCGTCCAGGTCTATGACCTGCGCAAGCGCCTGGCCCGCCAATCCGAGGCGCTGGCCGGCGCAGGGGGCGTCCTCAAGAGCCAGATGCCCGGCAAGGTGGTCAAAGTCCTCAAGCAAAAGGGCGACGCGGTGGAAGCCGGGGAAGGCCTGGTGATCGTCGAGGCCATGAAGATGCAGAACGAGCTCAAAAGCCCCAAGTCAGGCGTGGTCAAAGTCTGCAACGTCGTCGAAGGCCAGAGCGTCGAAGGCGGCGTCACCCTCTACGAGATCGAGTAGAACGGGAGAGGGCCAGGCCGGCCAGGGTGAAGGAGCCGGCGATGACGATTGTGGAGGCTTGTTGGGAAACCGAGTGAAGAGCCTGGCGCAGATCGTGGAAGGGCCGGGCGCCGGGGAATGCATCGCGTAAAGTCTCGAGGGCGGCGGCGCGGGGAGAAGGCAAGGGCGTGAGCAGCGTGTGGCTGAACAGGGGACGGAAGATGTCGGCCACCGATTGAATGTCTTTGTCGGCCAGCATCGAGAACAGCAGGGCGCGGGGCTCGCTGGTGTGGCGGACGATGAAGTCGGCCAGCGAACGGGCTGCCTGAGGATTATGAGCCCCGTCGACGAAGATGTCGGGACGCTCGCCGATCTTCTGGATGCGTCCCTTGAGACGTACCGCGGCGATGCCTTTCTCGATGTGATCTTTTCCGATGGGAAATCCTCGGTCGGCCAGGTGCAGCGCCGCTTGGGCGGCCAAGGCAGCGTTTTCCATTTGATGAGCCCCCCGCAAACCGGGACGCAGGTCCATTCCCCGGTAACGGAAGGCGTAGAAGCCCTCCCGGTGGCTGACCTGCTGGAAGTCGGACTGCTCCACCTGGACCAGCGGACTGTCGAGCTCCGCAGCCCGACGCTGCAGGACGTCGGCAGCCTCCGGCTCCTGGGGAGCATTGAGCAGAGGACGCCCGCGGCGCAGGATCCCGGCTTTCTCGCCGGCGATCTCGGCCAGCGTGTCCCCCAGCCAGCGCTGATGATCGTAGCCGATGGGAGTGATGATGCTGAGCAGCGGATCGGCGATGTTGGTGGCATCCAACCGTCCGCCCAAGCCCACCTCCAGGACGGCAATTTGGGCCTGACGGCGGGCGAAGTAGTCGAAGGCCAGAGCCGTCAGGGTCTCAAAATGGGTCAGCGGACCGGCTCCTCCGCGCACAGCTTCGGCCACGGCGCTCATGGACGCCGCCAGCTCATCGGGACTGATGCGGGTTCCGGCCAGCGAGAAGCGCTCCTCCAAGTCAACCACCTGGGGCGAGGTATAGAGTCCGCCGCGGATGCCGGCCGACTGCAAAATGGCGTCCAGGAGATGGGCCACTGACCCCTTGCCGTTGGTCCCGGCGATAAGCACGCTGGGAAACCGCTGATGGGGATTCCCCATGGCGTCCATCACTGCACGAATCGATCCCAGCCCGAACTCCATCCCGTGGAGTTCGTTGCCCAGGCTGTTCAGATAGGCGATGGATTGGCGGTAATTCACGACTTTGTTTCGGTTTGGGGCGTCCTGGTGGACGATCAGGACGACATGAAATTGAGCCAGTCGGCCATGAACTTGGGAATGTCGGGCCGCTTGAGGATGGCGTCGAGCATGCCGTGCTCGAGCAAGAACTCGCTGCGCTGAAACCCCTCAGGCAGCTTCTGCCGAATGGTCTGCTCGATCACGCGGGGACCGGCGAATCCGATCAGCGCCTTGGGCTCGGCGATGTTGAGATCGCCCAGCATGGCGAAACTGGCGGTCACGCCTCCGGTTGTGGGGTCGGTCAGCAGCGAAATGTAGGGGAGCCGTTTTTCGTGCAGACGGTGCAAGGCCGCCGAGATCTTGGCCATCTGCATCAGCGACAGGGCCCCTTCCATCATGCGCGCCCCGCCGCTGGAGGAGACGATAACAAGGGCCTTTTCCTCCTTGAGAGCCCGTTCAATGGCCCGAGTGATCTTCTCGCCCACCACCGAGCCCATGCTGCCGCCGATGAAACGATACTCCATCACCGAGCAGATAACTTCGTGGCCTCCCAGAGTGCCCAGGGCGTTGACCACAGCTTCGTTGTGCCCGGTGGACTTGCGGGCGGCTTCCAGGCGGTCGTCGTAGTCTTTGCGGTCCTTGAAATCGAGCGGGTCAGAGGAACGCAGGTCGGAATCGAATTCCTCCCATTCGCCGCCGTCCAACAGGAACTCCAGGCGGGTCCGCGCGTCGATCTTGAAATGGTGGCCGCACTTGGGACAAGTGTGCAGCGAGGATTCCAGTTCCTTCTTCCAGATGACTTGGGTGCAGCCCTCGCACTTGGTGAACAGACCTTCAGTGCGGACCCGGCGGTCTTCCTCCGCAGGGGGCTTGAGGGGGGTCTTCTTTCGTTGGAACCACGACACGGCGTCATCATAGACGATTTGCCGTTGGGCTGTCGAGAACGCCAAGGTCTGGCAAGCGCCCGATGACCGAACTTCCAACTGACAATTGCCAACTCACAATCGGCTCCCGAGTGCCAAGCGGCAATCCTGTAGCGAGCAGCCTCAGACCGCCAAGGAATGCGGGGCCGCTGACCAGGTTTGCTTGACTGGACTTGGGTGTGAACTTGTTGGCCACTTGGCGCTCCCCGTCAAGGAGCTTTGAGCCTGCCCGTGACGCTATTGCAGGCTTTTCAGCGTCAGGCAATGAAGCCTCCTAAACCCAGGGTGGCGCCTCCATCTCACTGCGCTCCACGCCGGCTGACCCCGGGCTGGCTTAGGGCTCGCCGACAGCCAGCCCGGAATTAGCTTTCAACACAAATCTCTGCACCGCACCTCGTAAGCCTTGACGAAGGAGGACCCGTGCGTCCCTTGCAGGTGAGGAAATGCCCTGGGTCGAAACTGATGACCGGCTGCGCAGGTGGCCCTAACCGCTCTTATTTCTTGTGAGTTGGCCGTTGGAAGTTGGGCGTTGCGCCGCCTCCCTGGTCAAGACGATCTGATAGAGCACGACAGCGGCGGCCACCGAGAGGTTGAGCGAGTTGACCTTGCCTTTCATGGGCAGGGACACCACGAAGTCGCAATGCTTGCGCACCAGCGGACGCAAGCCCTTGTGCTCGCCGCCTACCACCACGGCCAGAGGAAGCGATACGTCGACTTCGCCGAGGCCATGCTCTCCGTCGGCATCCAGGCCCACTGTCCACAGTCCGGCATCTTTGAGGCGCCGCAGGGTTTGGGCCACGTTTCCAATCTGGGCGATCCTGAGGTGCATGGCGGCTCCCGCGCTGGCCTTGATCACGGTGGAAGTCAGCGAGGCGCTGCGCCGCTCGGGCACCAGCACGCCCTCCACCCCGGCCGCCTCGGCCGTGCGCAGAACGGCGCCCAGATTGCGGGGATCTTCGATGTTGTCGACCACCAGCAGCAAGGTGGGCTTGTCTTGCAGGATCTCCTCCAACCCGCTCAGCGCCATTTCCGAAAGCACCGCCAGAACGTCCTGATGATGGCCGTCGGGGGCCTGACGGTTGAGTGCGCCGGCTGGCTCAAAGCGCACCGGGACGCCCTGATCGCGCGCCATCTTGATGATTTCGCCCAGGCGCGGATTGCGCTTTCCCTTAGTGACCAGGACGCGTTGCAGACGCTGATCGCGGGAGGCCAGCGCCTCGCGCACCGGATTGATGCCGGCGATGATCATGAGCGGGCCTCAAGTACGGCCCGCACCCGCTCTCGCGCCCCCACCACCGGATGACCCAGTTGGAGGTGCTTGCCTTTTTCCAGCAGCGACACCAGTTGGTCGAGCGACAGGCCCGAAGTCCGCAGCGTGAGCGCCACCCGCAGCGGATGGAAGAGGTGTTTGCCCTTGGCCCCGGTGGAGTCCTTAACGGCGTTGACGGCGGCCTTGTAAGACTCCAGGTCGAGATCGTCCTTCGCCTGCAGTTCGCGGTCGAGGGTCTCGATAACCCGCCAGGCGCCGTCCTCGGACAGCGCTTCCCGCACCTCCTCACGGAGCAAGTCGCGTTTGGGATGGAAGTCGAAGACCACTCGGGAATGCTCAGGCACCTGGTCGAGCCGGTCCACGTACTTGGCCACGGCTTGCCACAGCTCGCCCAGCCACTCCTGCTCGGGACTGCCCTCTTCGACCTCGCCCAGCCAACCATGCTCGCGCAGGAAAGGAGCCATCAACAGCCCCACCTCATCGGCGGGACGGAGCTTGAGATGACTGCGGTTGACCCAGTTGAGCTTTTCAGTATCGAAGGTGGCCGGCGACTTGTGCACCTTGCCCAGATCGAAGTGCTTGATCAACTCCTCGACCGAGAGGATCTCCTGTCCTTCGTTAGGAGGGGTCCACCCCAGCAGGGCCAAATAATTGACCATGGCTTCGGGCAGGTATCCGCGGCGGCGGAACTGGTCGATGGAGGTGGCGCCATGGCGCTTGGAGAGCTTGCCTCCGTCCTTGCCCAGGATAGTGGAGAGGTGGGCGAACTGAGGCGGGTCAAGGTCGAGGGTTTCGTAGAGAAGGACCTGCTTGGGGGTGTTTGAAAGGTGGCCTTCGCCGCGCACAACGTGGGTGATGCCCATGCCGGCGTCGTCAACCACCACGGCAAAGTTGTACTGAGGCGAACGGTCGGAACGCAGCAGCACGAAGTCGGCGATGGTGGCGCAGTCCACCTCCACCGGCCCGAAGACCTGGTCGACGAAGCTGACGCGTCCGCCGCGCACTTTGAAGCGGACGGTGGCCTGCTCGCCTGCTTCCATGCGGCTCAAGGCTTCGTCGCGGTCCAGGTCGCGGTCGCGTCCGATGTAGCGGGGAGGTTCTCCCTTAACTTGGCGGCGCCGGTCCTCTTCCAGTTCCTGCGGCGTGCAGAAGCAATAGTAGGCGCTGCCTTCCTCCAGCAGGCGCTGAGCCGTCTCGCGGTAGACGTCAAAGCGCTCGCTTTGTCGGTAGGGACCGGCAGCCCCGCCCTCGCCGGCGCCTTCATCCCAGTCCAGACCCAGCCATCGCAGATCGTCCATCAGCGCCTCTTCAAAACGACTTTCCGACCTCTCGGCATCGGTGTCCTCGATGCGCAGGATGAAGTCCCCTTTGTGCTGGCGGGCATAGAGCCAGTTGTAGAGGGCAGTGCGGACGTTGCCGACGTGAAGGTGCCCGGTCGGGCTGGGTGCAAATCGAAGTCGTACTGACATAAAGCGAGTATAGCGAGCGCGGCTCGCTGTACTCAACCTCTGAGCCCGGGCTTCGCCAAGTCCCAACTTCTCAACTTCCCAACTTCCAACATCCAATTCGCCAACTCCCAAACTCTCCAACTCACAAACTCCCCAACTCAAAAACTCCCCAACTCACAACACTGCCGGTTGCCAAATCACTTCACTCGCCACTGCCTCCAGACCTCAACTCCAAATTGCAGGGAAACTCCGCCCCTTGGGAGTTGGAAGTTGGTCCTTGGCAGTTGCGAAGCTCCGGGGCTTCGCCGATACTCTGATGGCGATGGATTCTCTGCAGCAAATGAGGGAGCGGCTTGGGGAGATTGACCAGGAAATCCTGAAGCTGGTGGCCCGGCGTCAGGAATTGGCGCTCGAGATCGGCAAGCTCAAGATTGAAAGGGGCGCCCCCACCCGCGATTACCAGCAGGAGAAGGAGGTCGTCGAGAGGGCTAAGGAGGCAGCCGCCGATCAAGGACTTCCTGCCCGCCTGGGGGAGAAGCTGTGCCTGTTGTTGATTGAGGCTTCGCTGACGGCCCAGGAGCAGGAACGGGTCAGTCTTTCGGGCGAGGGGCAGGGGCAAACGGCCCTGGTCATCGGAGGCGCCGGAAAGATGGGACGCTGGATGTGCCGCTTCCTGGCCTCCCAGGGCTACGATGTTCACGTGGCCGATCCTCAGGGTTCGCCCGACGGCTATCCTCACTTGCGGGAATGGACTTCCTCGCCGCTCGATCAGGACGTGATCGTCGTGGCCGCGCCCATGAAGGTCAGCCGCGAGGTTTTGGAGAAGATGGCCGAAGATCCGCCCCAAGGCCTGATCTTCGATATCGGCTCGCTCAAGAGTCCCCTGCGGGAGGCGCTGCACAAGCTGGCCGGGGCGGGAGCCAAGGTGACCTCCATCCACCCCATGTTCGGGCCCGACACCGATCTGCTCTCGCGCCGCCACGTGATTTTCGTGGACGTGGGCGTGCCCCGCGCCACCGAGGAGGCCCGCAGGCTTTTCGAGTCGACCATGGCCGTGCAGTCCGACGCCGACCTGGAGTCCCATGACCGCCTGATGGCCTACGTGCTGGGACTCTCCCACGCCCTCAACATCGCCTTCGCCACCGCCTTGGCCGAGAGCCAGGAGGCGCTGCCTACTCTGGCCCAGCTTTCCAGCACCACCTTCGAGTCGCAGCTTGAAGTGGCCGCCAAGGTGTCGGAGGACAATCCCCACATGTACTTCGAGATCCAGTCCCTCAACGACTACGGGACGGAATCGCTGGCAGCCTTGCTCTACGCCGTCGAGCGCGTCCGATCAGCCGTCCTGGCCAAGGACGAAAAGCAGTTCGTGAACCTCATGCTCAAAGGTCGAAGCTACCTCAAAGACGCCGCTGCCCTGCGCCGCGAGGAGTGACGGCGGTGGTCCACGGCGTCATAGGCTGAGGTGCCGCGCCTTCTTACGATTTCAGGGTTGTCGCAAGCGTCCGAAACAGGATACCTTCGAAGACCGTTATTCCACCCAGGGATTTTCTGAGCTATTTGCCTCACCCAGGGTGCCGCTGCCGCTTCGCGGCTCGCTCTACCCTGGGCTGACGAATGGCTCCCCTTCAGGGAGCCCGGACTTGACCTTCCGCCACTCGATCAGGCTCGTCAAGCCATCGCCCGGGGCGTACTTTTGCGGGTCTTCTTTTGTCTGCTCGCCGCAGCCGCTACCCGCCCCTCCGTAGCCCTTGCCGTGCCCACGCAGCCTAGCCGTGGCCTCCGCAGCACGCCATTCAATGTGGCCTGCCCTCCGTAACGCCTTGCCACGGCCTCCGTAGACTCCGCGGGCTTGGCGTGCCCACCGCAGCCTCGGGGGCCATTCGTCGCCTTGGCGAGCTCTCCGCAGCCTTGGGGTGCCTTCGTCGCCTTAGCGTACTCTCCGTCGCTTTGGCGTACTCTCCGTCTTGGCGAAGGAGGGGCGGCGGAAGGGCGGTACAATAGGGGGGATGGCGCGAATAGGGAAAATCGGGGCCTTGGTGCTGGCGCTGTTGGCGATGGCTGGGGCTGGGGCGCAGGACGCCGCGCAGCCGCAGGCTGAGACCGTCTCCATGGAGGTCAAGCGGGGCGATCAGCTCATCATCCGCAACAACCGCGGACGGGTGGAGGTGACGGCTGGGGCCGACGACGAGATTGAAGTCCGTTATCTCAAGCAAGTGCCCCGAGGCCAGGAGCAGGACCTTCAAGTGCTGCTGGTGCGCCACCGCCAGCGAATTCTGCTGCACACCTACAACCTGGGCCAACCTGGCAACCGCGTGGACTTGCAGGTGACCGTCCCGGCGGACCTGGAGGTGACGGTGCGCTCCATCTCGGCTGACGTGGTGCTGCGTGAGCTGGAAGGGTTGGTTCGAGTGGAGACGCTGCGCGGACGCATCCTGCTCGATGACCTGAGGGCCGAAGTGACACGGGCCTATTCCAAGAATGGATCGGTGCGCATGGTGAGCCGCCGTCAACCGGGCGAAACCGTTCAGATCACCACTCAGGGGGGTGACGTGGAGTGCGATCTGGCGGCAGGGCTGGACCTCGATCTGACGGCCTCCACTGGGGGCCAGGTGAGCTGGGACGGCTATCCCTCGGCCTACGGCAAGCTGGAGCGCCTGATGGGGCGTGCTAAGCGGGCTTCCACCTTGCACATTGTCAGCCGCTCGGGAGAAGTTGCCATCCGCCACGGCCAGGAGGCCCGCTTCCAACAGCGGGGATGGAGCGATTTGGACAACGACAGCTTTGAGCGGCTCCCCTCGGTGCGCCTGGGACCGCCGGTCCTGCACATTCCAGAGGAGGAACACGCCGAAAGGGAGAGCGGCGGCAAAGCAGGCGAGTTGCAGTCTTCTCAAGGCAGCGGAGAAAGTGCCGGAGGTGCAGCCACTGCCGATGTCCGCCCGGCCCGAACCCAGGACGCCACGGCGCGGGACGCCACAGCCCAGGAAGAGGGCGTCTTCCGGGTTTCGGTGGAGCGGGTGCGCCTCAACGCGGTGGTGCGCCAGCGCCGATCGGGAGCCCTGCGTCCCGGACTCAAGTCCGAGGATTTCCGCATCTCCGAGGACGGCGTGGAGCGTCCGCTGACCAACTTCATGAGCGGCGAGGAGCCTTTCCACCTGTTGCTGCTGCTCGACTTGAGCGGGTCCACCGCCAACTACATCCGCCTGCTGCGCCGAGCCACCCGGGGATTCATCGACCAGATGCGTCCCGAGGACCGCATCGCCCTGGCCACCTTCAGCCAGGACGTCCGCTGGCTCAGCACCTTCACCCAGCAGCGCGACTTGCTCAAGAGGGCGGTAGGACGCCTGCGCCCCCAGGGACCCACTATCCTCTACGAGGCCGTCCATCAGGCCCTGAGGCGGATGGAGAGCATCGAGGGGCGCAAAGCCTTGGTGATCTTCAGCGACGGAGTCGACGATTCCCTGCAAGGCGATTTCGACAGCGCCGCCGACCGCACCTTCAACGAGACTTTCCAAGCCGCTCTGGAGTCGGACGCCATTGTTTACACTATCTTTCTCGACACCGAGGACTCCTACGGCTCGGTCCTCGACCTTTACGGGGGCGTCATCGCCGAAATGGCCTACCGCGAAGCCCGCGGACAGCTCCAGCGTCTGGCCCGGCAAACCGGCGGACGCCTCTACCGGGCCGAAGGTGCCGGCCAACTGGCCCCCGCCTACGAGGAAATCGCTGAGGAACTGCGCAGCCTCTACACGCTGGCCTACCGTCCCGCTGCCGACGCCTCCCCAGGCTACAAACGCATCCAAGTCGAGGTGCCGGGACATCCCGACTTGGCCGTCCGCCATCGTCGGGGATATTACTGAAAGGGTCCTCTGACGCTCCCGAAGTTTGGCCCCGAGGGGCGGGATGCGGTACATTTCCTCATTGAAAATGGCGAAACACTTTAAGCAAGTCCGCTTTGGCAAACGGTTGCGGGAGGCGGTCTCCGACACCCTCTTTTTCGATCAAGTGCATGTCGTCTTCGGCGGGACCGGAGCCGTAGGCGGAGCCATGGCCCAGAGCGTCCTCGACTTTCACCGCGAAGCCTGCCGCCATGGAAAGCAGGATGCCGCTCCCCACCTGGTGCTGACGGGTCACACCCACCGCGAAATCCGCGACTTCACCCAGAGCCTCTTCGGCATCCATGAAAGGGACTACGGATGCAAACCCGAGCGCATTCCGGAGGTGGGCTACCGGACGGCTTCGGGAGCCGTGATTGAACTGGAGACGCTTTCCATCGACCCCTCCATCCTTGAGATGAAAAACGCCGCCCGCAAGCGCCGCGAGGAAGTCGAATCGGCCGCTCAAGCCTTCCTGCAACGCCGGGGCGTGGGAAAGGAAGCCTCGGTGGAGCGGCGGGTCGAAGTTCTGGCCGACGCTCTGCAGGAACAAGGCGCCCATCCCTTCACCGGCTTTCTGGAAAACTTCCGGGCCCGTCGCGGACTGCCCCGCGAGGGACGCAAGTTCCAAAGCGTGGTGGTCTCCATCCCGCTGGCCAGCGTCGCCACTTATCAGCTCGGAGATCTGGAAAGCTTCGCTGCCGCCATGGGCATTCCCGAGGGAGAACTCCTCTCCGAGCTCAAGGAAGTCTATCTGCGCGTATTCCCCGAGGACTTAGGACATATCTCGCGCGAGTTGGCCGAGGAAGTCCTGGTGGCCCACACCACGGGCATCGGCGGCATGTACGACGAAGATCCGAAGGGGGTTCGGACCATCCGGCTGGGATTCGCCCACAGCGGGTCACAGGAGATGTTGCGCACCAAGCAGGTCTTCGCCGAGAAACTGACCGGCCTCTACGCCGAACGAGGCATCCGCATGCTGGTCACCGCGGCCGCTATCGGCATCGACGCCATCTTGCACAAGAAATCGCCTCCCGTCCAGGGGGCGGCCCGGGGCAAACTGGCCAAGGCCATGCGTTCGGGCCACGAGGTGATTCCCAAAGCTGATCTGGACGGCGGAACGGTGCACGTCTACCCGCCCCAGCACGTCGAGATTTCCAATCCCGCCCATGGCGAACTGCGCTTCGGCAGCGGGTCGCCGCTGGTTTGCGACTACGTCATCAAGAGCGGAGAAAACGGCTATTTCAGCGTTCCCAACGCAGACGCCCTCTATCGGGTCATGCGGGTGGCCTCGGCCAGCGAACTGGGCGTTACCCTGGCCCGCACGGCCGTTTTCGGTGACGATCCCCAGTCCCCCCGCTTTGTCGACAACGTTTGCTACTACACCGAAACCGACAACTCACGTCAGGTGTTCGACCTCCTGCAACAGCAGCCCTTGCGCTCCAACCAGACCACGGGATTGCAGCCCAAAGCCCTGCAGGACCTGGGATCGCCCAAGCATCAAGCCGAACTGCATCTGCTGGGCCTGCTCATCCTCCTCCATCGGCTCAAGACGCTCGACTTTTCCTTCATCGAGCAGCACGTCGATCTGGAGTATTTTGATCCCAACGGGTATTTCGAGGCCCACAGCCGTCCTCTGACACTGGATCGCGTGGCCGACTGGGATCCCGTCCACTTGGCCGATGAACTGAAGATTCTGGCCACCGCCCGCGACGAGCGCGACCTGGGACCCCTGCGCAGCATCGACTTCCCCCATCCCCAGCGTCGGGAAGCGGCCTGGCGCATCTTGAGAGCTGTGTTGCGGGCCGTTTGGGCGATTCCCTCGCTAGGCTCGCCCATCCTCTACCGGGAAGAGGACAAGACCATGATTGCCGCCGGCTATTTCCTGGCCCCCATCAACCGGGTTTGGGCTCACGACTACGGCCTCATCAGCTATTTGCGCGACGAGTACCGGAAGGCCGAGACGGCGCTGGGACGTGGAAAGGGCGTCTCCAAAGACCAAGATTTCGAGCGCTTCTGTGAGTTCCACTTCGCCAACGGATTCGTCGATCTGCGTCCGCAGGCCACTCTTGTGACGGCGCTGAGCCATCAGGAGGATCTGCGCGGCAAAGTGCAGGTCCACTCCGATGAGGACTCGCTGCGCCAGGCGCTGAAGGAGTTAGATCCCTACTCCTACTTCACCTGCAGCGGCCTGGTGGCACTGCTGCTGCGCCTCAAAGGCCTGGCCCGCTGGGCCCGCCAGCTCAACTACGAATTGGGGACGGCTAACGGCTTCCGCGTCCACTTCGTCTACGACGAGACGGGACGCGCCCTGCTGGTCCCGGGGGTGGTGGAGGCTTTCCGCATGGTCTCCGAGGGACTGGAAAAAAACACCGGCACCGAGATGCTTGACGGATACTGGGGCTACGAATGAGCAAGTTGCATGCGGATTTCGACTGGAAACGGGCGGCGCGGCTGATCCTCACCTCGCGCCGCATCGACGAAGTGGAAGAAACCCGCCTGGTGCCCGAGAAGGAGGTTCTCTACCAGTTCTCGGCCCGCGGGCACGAGTTGATTCAGGTGCTGCTGGGAAGCCTGCTCGACCATTCTCACGACGCCGTCAGCGCCTACTACCGCTCGCGCCCCCTGCTGCTGACTCTGGGCGTCGACCTTGAGGACGCTCTGGCGGGTCCGCTGATGCGGACGGGAGGCTACAGCGGCGGACGCGATATCGGGGTGGTTTGCAACAAGCCCTCCGAGACGGGCGCCGAGGGGCAAACCGTGACCGTCCTGCCCATGTCGGGCGACGTGGGTTCGCAGTATACGCCCGCCGCCGGATGGGCCCAAGCGAGCCTCTACCGCCGCGACGTGCTCAAGGAAAAGGAATGGGACGGGGCCATCACCGTAGTCCTGGGCGGCGAAGGGTCGGTAGCCACAAACGGATTCTGGTCGTGCCTGACCATCGCCACCACCCTCAAGCTGCCGCTGCTCTTCTTCATCGAAGACAACGGCTACGCCATTTCAGTTCCCGGACGCCTGCAGACTCCCGGCGGCAACATCGCCGCCAACCTGGAGTCCTTCGCCGATCTTGCGGTGGTGGAAGGGGACGGCACCGATCCCGCCGACTGCCCCGCCAAGATCAAGCAGGCCGTCGACCATGTGCGGGGGGGAGCCGGCCCGGCCCTGATCCGCCTCACCGTCCCCCGCCTGAGCGGACATTCCGGCCAGGACACCCAAGCCTACAAGAGCAGCGAAGAATTGGAGCAGGAGCGCCAAAGCGATCCGCTGGAGCGGGTGCGGGAAGCGCTGACCCCCTCGGTCCTCAGCGAGGAGGAATGGGAGTCGCTGCAAACCGAGGTGGAAGAATCGGTCGAGCGGGCTCTGGAGAGGGCGCTGGCGCGTCCTCAGCCCGAGCCCTCGGGAGTCCGGCGTCATCTCTACGCCGAGCAGCGTGAGGACGGCTCGGTCGAAGTCTCAATGCAAGGCGGCCTGGCGGCGGAAGGCCACGAGTTCCCCGCTTCCTCGCACGAGCCCAAGCCGCAAGGCAACCGCCTCAACATGCTGACCGCCATCCGCATGACGCTGGAAGCCGAACTCAAGAGCAACGACAAGCTGCTCATCTTCGGCGAGGATGTCGGACCCAAGGGAGGCGTCCACGCCGCCACCATGGGGTTGCAGGAAGCTTTCGGCCCCGAGCGCGTCTTCGACACCAGCCTGAGCGAAGAAGGCATCATCGGCCGCTCGGTGGGGATGGCCATCGCCGGACTCATGCCGGTGGCCGAGATCCAGTTCCGCAAGTATGCCGATCCCGCCGCAGAACAGCTCAACAATCTGGGAACGCTGCGCTGGCGCACCAACAACCGCTTCGCCGCTCCTATCTTGGTGCGCATGCCCGGCGGCTACTTCAAATGCGGAGATCCCTGGCACAGCGTCTCAGGGGAAGTCCTGTGGGCCCACGCGCCGGGCTGGCAAGTGGCCATGCCCTCCAACGCCCAGGACGCCGTGGGACTGCTGCGGGCCGCCATGCGTTCGCCTAATCCCACCATCTTTTTCGAACACCGCTACCTGCTCGACGCCCCCGTGGCCCGGCGTCCTTATCCCGGCGACGACTACCTGCTGCCCTTGGGACAGGCCGCCGAACTGACTCAGGGCGATCAACTCACGATCGTGACTTGGGGCGCCATGGTGGAGCGCTGCCTGAGAGCCGCCGAAGAGTCGGGCAAGAGCTGCCACATCATCGACCTGCGCACCATTTCGCCCTGGGACAAGAATGTTGTCCTGGAGTCGGTGCGACGCACCATGCGCTGCCTGATCGTCCACGAGGACGGCCTGACCGCCGGATTCGGCGCTGAGATCGCCGCCGTCCTCATCAAGGAGGCCTTCTTCCGCCTCGACGCCCCCATCGAACGCATGGCCGTCCCCGACCTGCCCATCCCCCACAATGTAGGATTGATGAACGCCATCCTCCCGGGCATCGAGGACATCGCGAAGAAGATCGTTGACTTGGCGGAATTTTAACCTCGGGTAGAATGCAACCATGGCCCACTACGTCGACATCATCGCTCCCGAGGACAGCCAGGAAGGCACCGAGACCGCCGTCTCGGCCTGGATGAAGCAGGTGGGAGAACCGGTCGAAAAAGACGAGCCCCTGCTGGAGCTGAGCACCGACAAAGTCAACATCGAAGTCGCTGCTCCTCAATCGGGACGTCTGACCGAGATCCTAGTCAAGCCCGGCGACTCCATAGAACCGGGGCAAGTCCTGGGCCGCATCGAGGTGGGTGCCGAGTCCTCAGACGCTGCTTCAGGCGAAGGGGCGGGAGAGGTCCAAGCCTCGCCGGGCAGTCTGCCACGGTCTGCCGCCGCGCGTCCACCTGACCGTCCAGATGGCGGAGCAGACGCCCAATCGCCTGACTCCCTTTCCGGCGCCCGGTCAGAACTCGGCGGCCAACCACAGGCCGACCCAGGGGCAAGCCGGTCCGCAGGCATCGGTCAAAGCCGCCGCCAATCGCAAGGTCACTGGGGACTTCGTGGTTCGACAAAGACGGTTGGCGAAGGAACGCTGGGCTCCGCTCGTGACTCGTCCGATTCCTTTTCGGCAGGACAAGCCGAGGAGGCCCGCCAGCGGCTGAGCAAGGCCGAGCGCCTCAGCCCGGCCGTCCGTCGGCTGGTCAAAGAGCACAACCTCGACGTCACACGCATCCCCGGCAGCGGACGGGGCGGACGCGTCACCTATGCCGACGCCCAAGCCTACCTGCAGCAGCGCCCCCAACCGCCCAGCCCCGAGCAGCAGGAACGCGTGGCCGGCGACGGCGACGAGCCGGTGGTGGTCTCGCGTCCCGACGAGGGCGTGGGACACCGCTTCGTCCCCCACACCACCATGCGCCGCAAGATCGCCTCCCACATGGTGGAGAGCATGCTCAAGACGGCCCCCCACGTCACTGCCGTCTTCGAGGCTGACTTGGCCAACGTCGCTGACCATTTGGCGGCCAACCGCGACGACTTCCTGCGCCGCGGCGCCAAGCTCACCTACACGGCTTACTTGGTGGATGCCGCCGTCCAGGCCCTGCAGGCCGTCCCCGAAATCAACTCACGCTGGCATGACGACGGACTGGAGATCTTCGCCGACTGCAACATCGGCATCGCGGCAGCCGTCGACCGCGGACTGGTCGTCCCCGTCATCCGTCAAGCTCAGGCGCGCAGCCTTTTCGGCATCGCCCAGAAGCTCCAGGACCTGACCGACCGCGCCCGCAAGGGCAAGCTGAGTGAAGAAGACATGCGCTACGGCACCTTCACCATCACCAACCACGGCGTCAGCGGAAGCCTCATTGCCACCCCTATCATCAACCAGCCCCAGAGCGCCATCCTGGGCGTGGGAAAGATCGAAAAGCGCGTGGTGGTCAGGGAAACCAAGGATGGGGACGCCTTCCTCATCCGCCCCATGGCCTACATCACCCTGACTATCGACCACCGCGCCCTGGACGGCTTCCAGGCCAACTCCTTCCTCAGCATCTTCTGCCAGGCCCTGCAACGCTGGTGAGCACGAGCTCTGCCGAAATGAACCCGTCCGTCTCTCCCAAGGCTCTTCAAGGGCTGAGAGCCCGAACCGGGCCAGCAAAGGAAATGGCCGATTTGGATGAGTGCCAGCGAGGTTTGGGCTGGCAGGCCCCGAACTCAGCGCTTCTTGAACTCCTCAATCTTTTGGCGGGTGAAGTCGGTGAGGACCAGCCGGGCGCTCAGTTCGGCGCGTTCGGGGAGGAGGCGGTCCCAGTTCTCGGTGCCCTGCCAGAACACGCGCTTGAGCTGGAGGACGGCGTCGGGGCTGGACTCGGCCAGCTTGCCCGCCAAAGTGGCGAAGGCGCCGTCCAGCACCGGGAAGCTGTCGAAAACCTCAGCATAAAGCCCCTTCTCGCGGGCCCAGGCCGCCTCTCGCCAGTCGGTGTCGATGGCAGCGGACGTAAAGGCCGCCTTGCCCACCCTGCGCTCCACGGCCGGACCGATCACGAAAGGACCGAAGCCCAGCGCGAACTCGCTCAGCTTGATGGAAGCGCCCGATGAGGCCAGAGCGTAGTCTGAAGCCGCCACCAACCCCACGCCGCCGCCTACGGCCTTGCCCTGGATGCGGGTGATGACGAACTTGGGGCATTCCTTCATGGCCAGGATGACCTGGGCGAAGCCCATGAAGAAGTGCTTGGCCTGCTCGAAGCCGTCGATGGCCAGCAGTTCGTCAAACGAGGCGCCGGCGCAGAAGGGGCCGTCCTCGCCTTCGCTGTAAAGGGCCACAACCCGCACCTCGTGGTTCTTGCCCAACTCGGTGATTTCCTTGGCCAACTGGCGCAGCAGTCCGCCGGGCAGGGAATTCCCCTTGGGGTGAAAGAAGGACAAGGAACCGATGCCTCCTGAGATGCGCACATTGATCTTGCCTTGTTCGACTTGTTGCTCGGCCATAGTGTCTCTCCGGCGTCTCTTTATTTCACGCTTTCAGCGTTGGCCCTTTCTCCTGGAGAACCCAGGGATTTCCGCCGTCGCTGTGCTCGCCGCCGTCTCCAACCTGGACTGGCGAGTCGCTCGCCTTCTGCGAGCCCGGGCTTGACGTCAGCACGCAGCCTCGGCAGCTTCGGGCGATCGAGGGCGCGTCTTCCTGACAGGTTCTCGAAGCGCCTAGTTCACCCGCTGATCGTTCTTTCGGCGGACCAGGGTAAGGATGGTGTAGTTGGCCACTGTCTCGTCGTCTTGGTTGAAAATCTCTACGTCCCATTCAACGATGCCCTGAGGGACTTCATCCTCTTCTTTCTTGTGCTTGAAGATCTTGCGCTTGCAGGTCAATCGGCAATGAATGGTGTCGCCGATGTAAACCGGCTCGATGAAGCGCAAATTGTCGAGGCCGTAATTGGCCAGCACCGGACCTTGGGCGGGATGCACGAAGAGTCCGGCAGCGGCTGCAATGAGGAAGTAGCCATGAGCCACGCGTTTCTCGAAGATGGGATTCTCGGCAGCCGCGATCTTGTCGGTGTGAGCGTAGAAATAGTCTCCGCTGACCCCGGCAAAATTCGTCACGTCGGCCTCGGTGATGGTGCGCCGGTGGGTGACCAGGGTCTCACCGATTTCCAGCTCCTCGAAATACTTCTGGAAGGGGTGGACTTTCTTGTGCACCTGAGCCGCCCCCTTCATCCACTCGTTGGTGACGCGGGTGAGGGTGGCGGGAGAGCCTTGAAGCGCCGTGCGCTGCATGTAATGGAGCACGCCCCGGATGCCGCCCATTTCCTCGCCGCCCCCAGCCCGTCCCGGGCCTCCGTGGACCAGATGAGGCAAGGGCGAACCATGCCCGGTGGATTCCTTGGCGCAGTGACGGTTGATGATCATCAGGCGTCCATGGTAAGGGGCCACACCGGTGACGACTCTGCGGGCGGACCGGTCGTCGGCGGTGAAAAGCGAACCCACCAGTGAGCCCTTGCCCAAAGCCGCCAGATGGACAGCGTCGCCCAGCGATTCGTAAGGCATCACGGTATTGACCGGCCCAAAAGCTTCGATGTCGTGGGGCTCGCTGCGCTCGAAAGGCTCCTTGCAGTAAAGCAGCGTAGTGGGCGAAAAGGCGCCCTTTTCAGGGTCGCCCCCATGATAATCGGCCTCTTCGAAAACAACCTCGGCACCCTGCTTGAGCTGGTTGACCTTCTCGGCCACCTCCATCACCTGAGGACGTCCCGCCAGAGGACCCATTTTGACTTCTTCGCGCTTGGGGTCGCCGATCTTGACCTCGTGCAGAGCCGCCTTGAGGGCCTCGATGACATCGTCCACCCGGTCGCTGGGGACAAAGGTGCGGCGGATGGCCGTGCAGCGCTGGCCCGTCTTGATCGTCATCTCGTTGACGACTTCCTGGATGAACAGGTCAAACTCAGGATCGGAGGTCGTCACATCGGCGCCCAGGATGCAGCAGTTCAGCGAATCGGCCTCCATGTTGAAGCGGATGGCTTGCTCGGTGATGCGGGAGTGACTCTTGAGCATGCGTCCGGTCTCGGCTGACCCGGTGAAGGTCACCACGTCCTGAGAATCGAGGTGATCGAAGAGATCGCCCACCCCGCCGCAAATCAACTGAAGCGCTCCAGGAGGGAGAAGATTCGACTCCAACATGGCCTTGACCACGGCCTGGGTGATGTAGCTGGTCCACGTCGCGGGCTTAACGATGGCCGGCATTCCGGCCAGGAAGGTGGGCGCCAGCTTCTCCAACATGCCCCAGCAGGGGAAGTTGAATGCATTGATGTGGACCGCCGCGCCCTGCAAGGGAAGACACACGTGACGGCCTACGAAGGTGCCCTCCTTGGAAAGGATCTCCATCGGCCCGTCCACGTAGACAGTATCGTCGGGCATGTCGCGGCGGCCTTTGCCGGAGTAGACGAAAAAGGTGCCGATGCCCCCGTCGATATCGACCCAAGCATCACGCTTGGTGGCGCCCGAGGCGTAGGACAGCTCGTAGAAATCCTTCTTGCGCTCCAGCAGGTAGATGGCGGTCTGCTTGAGCATGATGGCCCGCTCGTGAAACGTCATTTCACGCAGGCCGGGGCCGCCCTTCGTGCGGGCATAATCAAGCATGCCGGCAACATCCAGTCCGCTGGAGTCGACAGCCCCCACTTCGTCGCCGTTGACAGCATGGTAGAGACGCCGCGGCGACTGCTCTCCGAAATGCCACTGACCCTGGGCAAAGCTCTGAATCTTCATAGGATATCGATTATATCGAGATCCCGGTTACGACCCAAATGCGGCCTAGGCCAATTGCTGCTGGAGCAGGTGATGGGAAACCTTGTCGAGCAGAATCTGGTAAGCCCGTTCAGCGATATCGTCCAAAGAAGGCGTGTAGGCGAATCGTTCTTCGGCGCGGCGCTTGAACTCTTCCAACGAGGGAATCTGCGGCATTTCCGGCAAATGGATTTCGGCCAGATACTCGGAGGCCTGCTTCTG
>DATIPO010000239.1:0-18226 GCA_035471925.1 Acidobacteriota bacterium | reverse complement strand
GACTCGACTTCACGACCGTTGCTGCTGACCGGCGTGTGGCGCGGCATAGCGAGCGCATATTCGACTTCGAAACCGGCGCTGCTTGATTGACTTGCCCACTGGCTCAGTCCTTTCTGCTCTTGCCCATGAGTTGCAGGAGTTCTTTGACGGCGGTTTCACGGGGGACTTCGGCGTCGAACTTTTGGCGCAAGTAGTAGTTGATGTGGTCGATGCGGGCGATGGCTTGGTCGATTTTGGCATTGGAGCCCTTGGAGTAGGCGCCGATGTTGATCATGTCCTCGGACTTGGTGTAAGTGGCCAGCAGTTCGCGCAGGCGTCCGGCGGCCTCAATCTGGCCCTCGGAAGCGATGTCGGACACCAGACGGGAGACGCTGTCGAGGACGGCGATGGAGGGGAAATGATTGCGCCAAGCCAGCTCGCGCGAGAGGACGATGTGGCCGTCGAGCAGTCCGCGGACGGCGTCGGCGATGGGCTCGTTCATGTCGTCGCCTTCCACCAAGACCGTGTAGAAGCCGGTGATGCTGCCTTTCTTGAGCTTGCCGGCGCGTTCGAAGACGCGCGGAAGCAGCGTGAAAACCGAGGGCGTGTATCCCTTGGAAGAGGGCGGTTCGCCAGCCGCCAATCCGATCTCGCGCTGAGCCATGGCCACGCGCGTCACCGAGTCCATCACCAGCAGGACGTCCTTGCCCTGGTCGCGGAAGTACTCGGCGATGGCGGTGGCCGTCAGCGCCGCCCGGATTCGCATCAAGGGCGGATTGTCCGAGGTGGAGACCACCACCACGGAACGCTTGAGTCCTTCTTCGCCCAAGTCGCGCTCGATGAAGCCGTTGACCTCGCGTCCCCGTTCGCCCACCAGAGCGATGACGGTGACGGCGGCTTCGGTGTAGCGGGCCATCATGCCCAACAGGGTCGATTTGCCCACGCCTGATCCGCCGAAGATGCCCACGCGCTGTCCACGTCCTACGGGAAGCAGCCCGTCGATGGCGCGGACCCCGGTTCCCAGCGGCTGGTCGATGGCGCTGCGCTTCAGGGGTCCGGGCGCGGGACGGTGCAAGGGATAGCGCTGGTCGGCGTAGATGGGTCCCTTGTCGTCGATGGGATGCCCGTTGCCGTCCACCACCCGTCCCAGCAGCCCCTGGCCGACTTCCACCTTGGGGTGCTGTTTGCGCGAGATGATGGGATCGCCCAGCTTGATGCCGTCGACGTCGTAAACGGGCATCGAGAGCAGAGCCTTGTCGCGGAATCCGATGACCTCGGCCAGTATGGGACGCGAGCCGGCCTTGGGATGCACTTCGCAGATCTCCCCGACGCTGGCGGGCGGACCGTCGGACTCGATGACCAGTCCGCCGGCCCGGCGCACGCGTCCGGTGATCTTGAGCGGTTCGATGCTCTCCAGCTTGCGGCGGTAGCGGTTGAGGTCGATGCCCATGGTGGTTCTAAAGGTTTCCCAGCAAACCGGTTTCGATCTCGCGGAACTGCTCCGAGATGCGTCCGTCGATGTTGCCGTATTCGGATTCGATCTGGCAGTCGCCGCGGTTGAGGTCGTTGCGCGAGCGCAGGGTGATTTCGATGTCCTGGCGGTCGGCGAAGAACTCGTCCAGGTTGCGCGAGAGCACGTCCCGGTCGGCGGGATGCAGATAGATCGTTACACGGCTGTTGACATGCAGCTTTTCCAAAGCCACCCGCACGAAGGTGCCGATGATCTTTTCGTCGATCTCGATTTCGCGGTGGACCAAGCGGCGTGCCACCTCCAGCGACAATGCCACCAGGTCTTTCTCGCACTGGCCCAGCAGTTGGTCACGCAGTCGGGAGACTTTCTGGAGCGAATCAGCGAAGCGCCGCAGCACGGCCTCGGTCTTCTTCTCGGCCATCTGCATGCCAGCCCGCTCGCCCGCCGAGAAGCCTTTCTCGTAGGCCTCGCGCTCCACCTCGTGGAGATCGCGCTGGCCCGACGGTTGAGAGGCATCGCCGCCCTTGGACTGGCCTTGCGGGGCCGAACCGTCGGCTGGACGGGCCGAGTCGGACGTGCCGCCACTCTTCTTGAGGAAATCGGGCACCTGGGGCGATTCCGCCCCGTCCACGGAGCGGAAGCTGAAGGCCTGGACTTTGTCGGGATCGGCGAGTCTAGCTGACATATTCCTCCGCTCCGCCGGCGCCTAGGTCGAACTGGCCCTGCTGTTCCAGGTCGCGCACGGTGGCGACGATCTCCTGCTGGGCCTGTTCGGCGTCCTTGAGCCGGATGGGGCCCATGGCGTCCATGTCTTCGCGCAGCATCTCCACCGCCCGCGAAGACATATTGTCGAAAAAGTGTTCCTTGAGCTCGTCGCTGGTTCCCTTGAGAGCCGTCACCAGCACCTGCTTGTCGATGGACTGGATGATCTTGCGCATCTCGCGGTCGCCCACCACCAGAAGGTCTTCGAAGACGAACATGTTGTTGCGGATTTCCAGAGCCAGGTTGGGATTGTCCTGCTCGATCTGTTCCAGGCAGGACTGGCTGATGTCGCGGTCCATGTTGTTGAAGATCTCGGCCACCCGGCGGACGCCTCCTTTGGCGCCCGTCTCCATCTGGTGGCTGCGGGTGTCGAGCTTGTTGGCCAGGATGTCGATGACCCGGTCGCGGACCGGCGGCGATATCTGCTCCAGACAGGCCAGACGAACGCACACTTCGGCCCGCAGGTCATCATCCAGCAAGGCCACCGTCTTGGCCGACAAGTCGGGCGTGACGTTGGAAAGCACCAAGGCGATGGTCTGGGGATGCTCGACTTGCAGCAGCTTGGAAAGCTGGCGCGGGTCGGCTTTCTGCAGGAGCGCCCGGCCCCGGGCCGTGACCTCGGAGCTCTCGGCGATTTCACGGATGTAGTTTTTGGCGACCTCGGGAGAGAAGGCCGATTCCAGTAGTTTCTGGGCCGATTCCACACTCCCCAGCAGCGATTTGGTGGCCACCAACTGACGGTGGGTATAGTCGGCCACGGCTTTGCTCGTATCGGCGGGGACGCTTCCCAAGCTCGAAATCTCTTGCGAGATGCGCATGACCTCGTCGTTGCTGAGGCGCTTGAAGACCTCCTTAGCCACCGATTCGCCCAAATACAGCATCAGGACGGCAGCCTTGAAAGGCCCCGGCATGTTCTTGGGATCCTGCTTGACGGTTACCGATGACATTGAGTTCTCCTCGTGTTTCCAGGCCGCCAGGCGGCCAACAAGTTCACGCACAAGTCACGTTCCAGAGACCTGCCAGCGCCTTCTATTGCCTCGGCGCTCTGAGGCTGGGCACTACACGCCTTGCTCGGACATCCAATCGCGCAGGAGTCCGGTCATGGTCTCAGGCTTACGGCGGGCCAGGTCGACCAAGTCGGCCCGGCGTTGCTCGTCAGCATCGATTTCAACGTCTCCTTCAGCCTCGGGCAAAGCCCGCCGCGAACCATCGGCCAACTGGCGCCGGGCGCCGCCCGACCCCTGCGTTACCTGGGCGGGAGGATTGGCCTCCACGTAAGTGAACACCTGGCGCTTGACGGGACGGAAAATGAGCAGATAGAAGAGCAGAAAGAGCCCCAAGATGCCCATCCAGCGAAGGGCAGGCCACAACAAGGGCTGGACTTCCTGCAGAAAACCGCCGCCCACGGGAGCCTGCATCTCGGGCTGAACGGGATCAAGCAGGGGGATATTCTCCAGCGTCAGGCGGTCGCCCCGCTGAGCGTCGAATCCGATGGTCGACGAAACCAGATTGCGCAGTTGATCGAGTTCTTCCTGAGCCCAGGGGACGCGTGTTTCCACCGTTTCGCCGGCCTCGTCCTGCTCCGGCACCGACTTGTGATCGATGACCACGGCCATGGAGATGCGCTTGATCTCGCCTCCCGGAGCCGTGCGCGAACGTTCCAGCAGCGAGTGCTCATAGTTGCGGCGGGTCTGGGTCACTTGAGTGCCCGAAAGTTCTTCGTCAGCCTGGGGCTCTTGGCCTTCGTTGGCAGCCACTCCCGGAGTCCCGCCGGCCCCCTGAGCGCCGGGTCCGCGACGGCTGGTTTCTTCCTCGGCCAGCAAGACCGGGTCTTTGATCAGCTCCTTCTGGCGCAGTTCTGAGAAGTCGAGCACGAGCGAGGTCTCGACCTCCACTTTGCTCTGGCCCACGGTGCGTTCCAGCAGGCGGCGGACTTTCTCGCTCAACTCTCTTTCCATGCCTTGGCGCAGTTGAATCTGCTGCTCGTTGAGCATTTCGGTGTCGGCCCGTTCCTGGGAAAGCAGGCCTCCGTCGGCACCCACCACGGTGACGTTGTCGGGCGAAAGCCCCTGCACGGCCGACGCTACCAGATTCTCGATGGAGGCCACCTTCTTGGGAGGCAGCGAGCGCCCCGTGCGCAGGCCCACCACCACCGAAGCCTTGGCGGGCTGCTTCTGCTCGCTGAAGAGCGATTCTTTCTCAAAGGCCACGTGGACGCGCGCCTTGGAGATCTCCTCCAACTCGAGGATGGTGCGCTCCAACGTGCCTTCCAAGGCCCGCTGGAACTTCACTTGCTCGCCGAACTCGGTCATGCTCCAACTGTTCTCGTCGAAGATTTCAAATCCCACCCGGCCTTTGTTGACCAGCCCGTCGCCGGCGATTTCCAGCATGGCCTGGTTGAGGCTTTCAGGAGGAACCAAGATGTCGCGTCCCGAGTTGGAGAGCTTGTAGGCAATGTCCTGCTGCTCCAGGCGCTCGACCACCTGCTGAGCCGTTTCGGCGTCCAGATCTGAGATGAGAAGCTGGTAGGTTTGCTGGTTGATGAGGTAGACGAATCCCAGCAATCCGAAGAGCGTGACCAAGCCTAAAACGGCGATGGACAGCTTTTGATTGACCGAAAGATTGTCGTTGAGCGCTTTGAATTGCGCCAATATGCCCGGCATTTCAGCCTCCCCTTGCCTGCCTGTATAAGGACCGTTCACGGCGGATGTGTCATGCCGCCCGTTTTACGGCCCGTGTTTTTGCGGTGGACGCCGCATCCTTCCTGGCTGCGGGTCCGCCCGGGTCAACAATGAACCGGTCTAAACCTGCATCCGCATCACTTCCTGATAGGCTTCCACCAGCTTGTTACGCACCTGCATGACCATTTGGAAGGAAATGTCGGCCTTCTGCATGGCGATCATGGCGCTGTGGACATCCTTGATGTCGCCGGAGAGAATCTTTCCGACCTCTTCGTCGGAAGCCTTCTGCAACTCGTTGACCTCGCTGAGGGCTTCGTTGAGCAGCTCGGCGAAGCGTTCGGAATTCTCGGTGCCCTGAGCCTCCGAACCCTTCTTGAGGTCCTCCAGTTGCTGGATGGGACTGGTTTGATTAATGAATATGTCGCTCATGACTTTTCTAGTCCTAGCCTCGGCGTCCCAAATCGATGGAGCGCTGGACGATTTGCTTGACCGCTTCGAAAGCTTTGATGTTGGCTTCGTAGGAGCGGGTGGCCCCCATCAGGTTGGCCATCTCTTGGATGGGATTGATGTCGGGATAGGCCACGAATCCCTTTTCGTCGGCATCGGGGTGGTTGGGCTGGTAGCGCAGTTGGGGCTGGCCCTGGTCGACTACCACCTCCGAAACCCGGACGCCTTCCAGTTGGGGCTCTTCCTCGATGAGACTGAGGTAGAGGTCCTGAAACTGATCCTGCATGGGCGTCGACATGAAGACCACGTCTTTGCGCTTGTAAGGACCGCCCTCGGCGGTGCGGGTGGTTTGCGAGTTGGCGATGTTGGTCACCAACAATTCCATGCGCCGCCGGTTGGCGTTGAGCGCCGAAGCGCTGACGTCGAGTGCCGAAAAAAGTCCGCTCATGGCTATCTCGCTCCTTCAATCACTTGCCGGATCGCACTTAAGCGTCCCTGTATCATCTGCGCCACGGCCGAGAACTTGAGGACGTTCTGGGCCAACTGAGTCGTCTCGTGGTCGAGGTCGACGTTGTTGAGGTCGTTCCCCAGCGCCCCCGTGGGCAGCGTTCGGACGCGGGCCGCTTCCCGAATCAGCTCGGGCGGACCGCTCAGATGTCCGGCGCGTGTTGACCTGAGATGCAATCCCGGTTCCAATTCGGCGCGGAAGAGATGTTCGAAGTCCAGGGTCTTGGCCCTGTAGCCGGGAGTCTCGATGTTGGCGATGTTGGAATTGATGACCTGCTGGCGCTTGGACGCGAAATCCAGATACTCGGCCATGCGGTCGATTCCGCTGTCTTTGAAAATATCCATCGTTCACCTCAAGAGCTCCGGCGGGCAAGGGACTGGGCAAATCTTACCCGCCGGTTCTCAACTCACAAATCCCAACTCACAACTCACAACTCTCCGCACCTGGGAGTTGGGAGTTGGAGATTGGAAGTTCCTAGTAATAGTCGCCTTCCTTGCGGTACTCCTTCAGCTTGTTGCGCAGCGTGCGCAGTGAAATTCCCAGCATTTCCGCGGCATGCGTGCGGTTGCCGTCGGTTTCCTCCAGCGTGACGCGGATCATTTCCTTCTCCATCTCGCGCAGCGACAAACCCGCCTTGAACCGCGGGCCGGACTTTTGGTCCTGGTCGTCGAGCTGGAGGAAAAGGTCGCCCGGCGAGACCACCGGATTGCGGCACAAGGCCAGGGCCCGGCGCACCACGTTTTCCAACTCGCGCACGTTGCCGGGCCAGTCGTACTTGTGCAGCAGATCGAGGGTTTCTTGCGAAAACTGTTTGTGTTCCTCGCCGTCCTGGTGCTTCTCACAAAAGTGGCTGACCAGCAACGGGATGTCATCTTTTCGACGGCTCAAGGGCGGAATCGTCAAGGGAATGACGTTGAGGCGGTAGTAGAGATCCTCCCGAAAGCCGCCTTCGCTGACGGCCTTCTTCAGGTTGCAGTTGGTGGTGGCAATGACGCGGACGTCGACCGCCACCGGCTCCAAACCGCCCACGGTGTCGATTTCGCCTTCCTGAAGCACGCGCAGCAGCTTGGCCTGCAGGAGCGGCGGCATCTCGCCCACCTCGTCGAGCAAGATGGTTCCGCCGTCGGCCAGTTCGAATTTGCCCGGCTTGCGCTTGACGGCGCCCGTGAAAGCGCCCTTTTCGTGTCCGAAGAGTTCGCTTTCCAGCAGTTCGTCGGGCAGAGCGGCGCAGTTGACGGCCACGAAGGGCCCCTTCTTGCGCCGGCTGCGGCGGTGGATGTAGCGGGCCAGCAGCTCCTTGCCCGTGCCGCTCTCGGCTTCCACCAATACGGTGGCGTCGCTTTCGGCGGCGTGGGCGGCCATGCTCAGCAATTGCTTCATCTTGGCGTCGCGGGCCAGGATGCGTCCTGCACCGCCCTTCGGGTCCCCCTCGTCATCCTCCTCGGGCATCGAGCGGGTGGCCTTGCTGAGGACGTCCTCGAGCTGCTTTGAGGTGAAGGGCTTCATCAGGTAGTCGAAGGCGCCTTGCTTGAGCGCCTCCACAGCATTGTCGACGGTTCCGTGTCCGGTCAGCAGGATGACCGGAGTCTCCGGCGCCTTGCGCTTGATCTCGCGCAGCACGCCCATGCCGTCGAGGCGGGGCATGCGTACGTCGGTGATGACAGCCTGGAAGAAGCTCTGGCTGAGCTTGCCCAGGGCCTCCTGTCCGTTGCCGGCCGTGATCACCTGGTAGCCCTTGCGGCTCAAGGTGGCGTTGATGGCGCTGAGAATCTGCTGCTCGTCGTCGACCACGAGGACCTGTTTCATCGGCTTTCCTCTTCCAAGGGAAAAATCAAAGTGAACTGGCTGCCGCCCTCTTGTTCCGAATGGAGGCGGACTTCCCCGCCATGGGCCTCGACCACTTTGCGGACCACGCCCAGCCCCAGTCCACGGCCCTTCTCGTCGGTTGCGAAGCGGGGCTCAAAGATCTGGGCTCCGTTCTGTCGATAGCCAGGTCCGCTGTCGCGGATGTGAACCTGCAAGCGGCCGTCCTGTTCTTGCGTCGCGGCCTCCAGCAAACCGCCTTCAGTCTGAGCTTGCAGGGCGTTGAGCACCAAGTTCATGAAGACCTGGCGCATCATTTCCTGGTCGGCTCCAACCAGGGCCCGGCTTTCGAAACAGGTGCGCACCTCGATTCCCCGTTCCTGGGCTACCGGAGACATGAACTCCAGCGTCGATTGCAGCAGCGAAGCCAAGTCGAGCGGACGCTTGTCGGGTTGGCTGCGGCGCGAGAAGCAGAGCATGTTGGTCAGCGTCACGTCGAGGGTGCGGATGCTGATTTCGATGTTGTCGACAAAGCGGTTGCGTTCCTCGGCCGAGAGGTCTTCCTCGCGCAGCAGAGAGGCGAAGAGTCCCAGTCCAGTCAGCGGATTGCGGATCTCGTGGGCCACCTCGAAAGCCATCTCGCCCATGGCCGCCAAACGTTCCTGATGGCGCATCTTCTCCTGCAGGCGGCGCAGTTCGGTGATGTCCTGCAAGACCAGCAGCCGTTCTCCCCGCTTGGTGGAAGAGAAGGCGCAGGCCAGATGCCGCGTACTGGGACGGCTGAGGGTGATTTCGCGGGGCGGATCCTCGTCGAAAAGTGAGGCGAAGGCTTCTCCGCTGGGTACGCTCTCAATCAAGTCGTCCAAGGACGGCGGCGCCGGACGGGGTCCCAGGGAGGTGGAAGGAGCCCCTTCCGGCGCCTGTCCCAAAGCTTGTTTGGAGATACCCAGCAGCCTGCGGGCCTGCGGGTTGAGCGTCTTGATGCGCTCCTGACGGTCGAGCACCATCACCCCGCAGGGAAGGCTATGCAGAACCGTCTCAAGATAGTCGTTGGTCTCTTCAAGCCGGCGCGAAAGGCGGCGCACCTTGCCCTGCAGCTCGGAATAGGCCTTTTCCAGCGAAGAGGAGATCTCAGCAAAGGAATCGAAGGCTTGGCGCAGCTTTTCCGTGTCCCTCTCCTGAGGGCCGTTCTCTGCCAGTGCCTTGGCGCGAAGCTCATTCACCGTCATTGGAGATCCACCATCATCTGGTTGGGCAAGTACTCGGTCAGGGGCGCGTCTTTGAGCCCCGACAGCTTGCGGGTGACTTTTTGGATGCGTTCGATGTTGTCGGCCATGTCGGTCAGCAGCTTCTCGACTCTCTCCGGCACTTCCCCCAGCTCATCGCTGATCATCTGTCCCACCAGGCTGATGTTGCAGAGGGGGTTGTTGATCTCATGGTTGATGCTGACCGCCATCTGTCCGATGAGGGCCATTTTCTCGGTTTTGACGAGCTTGTCGTGGGCTTGTCGGAGCTCTTCCTCCGACTTGAGGACGTCATAATAAAGCCGCGCGTTTTGGATGGCGATGGCGGCGTACTGGCAAAAGACCTTAAGCAGCCGCAAGTCCCGTGGACCGATCTGTCCCTCCGAGCGGTCGCACATGACGGTTCCCAGAATCTGCTTTCGCACGATCAGCGGAGCCTTGACGAAGCCCTTGGGGAAGATGCGCTTGAGGAAGGGCGGAAGGGCCTTCTCCTCCTCGGTGTCGACCAGCAGGGGAGCGCCTCGGCGAGCGATCTGGGTCCAAACGGGAGAGCTGTCGTCCACCGCCCAGGCGGCTTCCTCCAGTTGAGCCCGATCGATTCCCAGCGCCACCTTGATTTCCTCGCACTTGGACTCGCCGTTGATGAGTCCCAGCATGACGCGGTCGAGAGAGAGATGGCGTTGCACGCCGTGGAGGATGCTGCGCAGGATGTCTTCGATGTAGAGGGTGCTGGTCATCTCCCGCACGATTTCGCCCGTCCGCCACAAGTCGCGCATCTGGCGGCGGCGGCGCTGGTTGAGCTTGCGCAGATGCTGCACCCTTCTCTCCGCTCGTGCCAGCCGCAGGGTGCGGGCCAGGGCCGACCTCCAGGCGTCCTGGTCGGGCGCATGGCTGAAGACCTCGAAGGCCCCCCGCTCCTCCAACTGGAGGCGGCGCTGGGGATCGGCAGCCACGGCCAGAACGGGGGCCTCGCACTGAGGCGGGATCTGGTCCATCAACTCATCGCACCCCTCATCCAGAAACACCGCCGCCGCCCTGTTCCAGTCGCGGGCGCGGGCCTCTTGGAAGCTCACGGCCCGCAACGAAGCCAAGTCCAGCGCTCTCCAGCCCTGGTAGCGGCTATCGGAAGTGGCCAGGATGAGGGTTCTCAATGGCTTGTCCTCCACAAAACGAAACTGCGGAGGTCCAGCGAAGCAAAGTGCGTGCCAAGCGCGGGCGGGCAGCCTCGAGGAAGGCTATCCAACGTTCGCTGTTGGGCCCGCTAAGCGCCGCCCTGCCTTCAATAGAGCGGTTGGGGCGCGACCGCGCAGGTAGGGGCAATATTGATTGGAAGAAATGAAGTGTGCGGATACAAAGGATCCTGGACCGCGTCAAGAAATTGACAAGGCCTGCGTCAAGGTTTGGACGGACGGTCCCGAGGGGGCCGCTATTCAAAAAAGTCGATCAGGTGCTGCCGCTCCTCTTGATTGAGCCGGACGCGCCCTGATGGAACATATTCGAAATTGACGACTCCCTGACCGTCGCCCTTCCCTCCCGCCAGGACCGGCTGCGAGTGGGAGCGGGCAACACTCTCCGCGCGCGAAGATGCAGCGTCACGCCGGTTTTGCAGGTGGGCCTGCCGGTCGGTGATACGCAGGATGGGGTTGACCTGTCCATTCAATTCGATCATCGGATTAACCGTGCGCCTCCATGCGACTTGATTGAGGATGCGGGCCCCGATCCTCACCTGCTTCATCGGCACGAGACGCCTAGGGCTTTAGGGGAAAGGAGACATTTTCAGCAAATCCTGGCATGAGGATTGCTTGCTTAGAGTGAGCAGAAAGAGGCGACGGTTCTTCCCCCGGGCAGGAAAAAGGGGGACCCGGTGCTTTGGAGGCTGATGAAAAGCGTTAAAATTGACAGCCCCCGTTGATATTTTGGCAATGATCAGAGATCTCGCGGATCTCAATATTCGCCTTGACATCTGCCCTATGGGCAAGGTTTACTAGTGAAGCAATTTACCTGCCAACTGGTTCCGCTACGGCGGGGGAAGCACGAGTTAGCGGGGAGGAAACATGGCGCAGGAAGCAGTTCAAGTGGCTCAACAGCCCTCGGTCTTGGTGTTGGAAGATGACATCGATCTGACCAGCGCACTCCAAGACTATTTGCAGGATGAAGGTTGGGAAGTCGAGAGCGCCGCCACGGCCGGAGAGGCACGCAGCAAACTGACCGAGCAGGTCTTCGACTTGGTCTTGGCCGACTATCTGCTGCCCGACGCCGACGGGTTGACGGTCTTCGAGGAGATCCAGTCACGCTGTCCCATGACCAAGGTCATGATCATGACCGGCGTCAAGGACATGGAGGTGGCCGCGCGCGCCTTCAAGAAAGGTGCGGCCGACCTTATATCCAAGCCTTTCAAGGTCAACGAGTTAGGCAGCCGCATCGACGAGTTGATGGAAGAGAAGCGGCGTCAACTGGAAAGCGAAGCCGAACGCGCCATCTTCCGCAAGCCCCGAAACATGGTGGGCCAGAGCCCGGCCATGAAGAAGGTCTTCCGGCTCATCGAGTTGGTGGCGGGACGCAGCCAGACGGTGCTCATCCAAGGTGAAAGCGGCACTGGGAAAGAACTGGTGGCCCGCGCCATCCACAACAAATCGCCCCGGGCCAAGAGTCCCTTCGTGGCCATCAACTGCGGTGCCATTCCCGAGAATCTGTTGGAAGATGAACTGTTCGGCCACGTGCGGGGTGCCTACACGGACGCCCGCCAGAGCCGCATCGGCAAGTTTGAGCAAGCCAACGGCGGAACCCTCTTCCTGGACGAAATCGGCAATATGCCCATGAACCTCCAGATCAAGCTGCTTCGGGTCTTGGAGGAACGCGAGTTTCAGAAGCTGGGTTCCAACCAGACCGTGCGGGTGGATGTCCGCATCCTGGCCGCCACCAATGTCAAGCTGCGCGAAAAGGTGGAGAACGGCGACTTCCGCGAAGATCTCTTCTATCGCCTGAACGTGGTTCCCATCCAGCTCCCGCACTTGCGTGAACGGAAGGACGACATCCCGCTGCTGGTCAACCACTTCCTCAAGCTGGTGGCCCAGGAGGACGACGAAGCCGAGCGCAAGATCGCTCCCGCCGGCCTCAAGCTGCTGATGGCCTACAACTGGCCCGGCAACATCCGCGAGATGCGCAACGTGCTGGAACTGGCCTGCGTCCTGGCCGGTGAGGACGAAGTCCTGGATGTCGAGCATTTCCCCTCCCTGCTGGGAAGCGAGGCTGGCGATGGGCTGAGGGCTGAGGGCGAGTTGCTCAAGAACTACCTGCAGCTTCCCAACGAGGGCATCAACCTCAATCAGGTGGTGAGCGAATTGGAAAAGAACCTCATCTGCCAGTCGCTCAAGCGCACTCAGGGCAACAAGGGCAAGGCAGCCCGGCTGCTCAATCTCAAGCGCACCACGTTGGTCGAGAAGCTTCGCCGCATGAATCTGCTGGAAGAATTCTCGGCCCGCTAAACCCGGCCCACGGCCCGCGGACCCGGCAACTCCTGCCCCCCGACGCTAGGCAAACTTTGCCTAGTGCCGCTCGGCGGCCAACAGGCTCACAACGAGTCAGGCTGCAACGCCAAGGCCACTTGCCAAATCCTCCCCGCGTCCATGGAACTCCTTGCCCGCGGGCGTGAGTCGCGGCGTGGAGGAGATTATGGGGGGATGCTATACTGTGGGCATGCGCCTATTCGTCTTGCTGCTGTTGTTCTTTCCAGCTTTCCAAGTCGCGCAGGACGATCCTTCGCCCAATTTCCGGGTACGCTCTAATTTCATCAAGGTTCCGGTCACGGTTATGGACGAGCGGGGCAAGCTCATCAACACTTTGACCAAGGACGACTTCGCCCTCATCGACGAGGGCCAACAGCGCCCCATCGAGAACTTCCTGCTGACCCAAGCGCCCGTCAACGTAGCCCTACTGCTGGACGTCAGCGGCAGCCTGGAAGAAGAAATCGACGAAATCAAGCAGGCCGCCCTGCGATTTGTCTCAGCCTTCGACCGCCAGGACCACTTCGCCGTCATCAGCTTCGCGGAACGGGTGGAAGTGCTGCAGGACTGGACCAACCGGAAGAAAAAGATCAAAAAGGCGCTCAAGAAGCTCGAGCCCGGCCTGCGTACGGCCCTGTGGGACGCGCTGTTGGAGACCACCCGGGAGACCATCGCCAAGGTCAGCGGACGGCGGGTGATCATCGTCCTCACCGACGGGCTCGACAACCAGAGCCTGAGTAACTACGAAGACGCCATCCACGGCCTGTTGCGCAACGACGTCTCCCTCTACATCGTCAGCCGCACCCGCATCATCAAGCCTCAAGTGGCCAAGAGCAACCGGGTCGAATTCCTCAACCGGGTCATGAAGAACGTCCTTGAAGAAGACGCCAACTACGTCGACATCTACTTTGAGGAAAAGGAGACGGCCATGGAGCATTTGGCCGAGTCGACCGGGGGGCGGGTTCTCTTCCCCACCCGGCTGGTGGAACTCCGCAACAGCTATGCTCAAGTAGCCCGTGAACTGAAGAATCAGTACCTGCTGACCTTCGAGCCGCCCCTGGAATCCGACCGCCGTTTCCGCCGCATCGAAGTGGTCTGCAAGCGCGACGAGGGCCGCCGCATCTACCACCGCCTCCAGTACGCCTGGACCTCTCCCCAATGAAGCTGCCTGACCGGTGGCGAACGCTTCTCGCGTCCCGGCCTTTTCGCTTCGGCTGCTGGCTTATGGCACTGTTTGTCATTGGGTTCGAAGCCCTCAGGAAATGGTATTCCCTGAGCGGAGGTACTATTTACGACTATTCGATACAAGTGGGATCGCCCTTTGTGTTCTGGAGCTCCCGCAGTCACTGGGCACGCGAGCAGTTCTATCCGGGATTCTTGTTGGCTGACTTCATCGTCTTGATCCTTGTCGGGCTGCTCGGCGGCTTTGCCGCTTGGTACATTTCTCTCCGCTTCAGCCTGAAATCCTTCCTTCACTATCTGGCGGCGGGGTGGTGTCTGATCATGGGAACGGCGGTCCTGATACACCTTTATTGGTTGTCGAGGCGGCTTTTCCGCCAATGGCAGTCTGGGGCTGACCGCTGGACCTTTGCCATCGGATGGCCGGAAGGTTTTTACTGGCGCCTTGATCAAGCCAGCGTCATGTACTACCAGGACTTAGCTACCGACTTGAAGGTGTGGACGCTCTTTGCGGGAGCCCTGACGCTGCTGGCCTACGCGGCTTCGGGCCTCATCAGGCCCCGTGCCCGTCGGGAACCAGAGCCGTGAAGCCTTCCAGGTGGGTTGTCTATGGACGGTACTTTCACGCCCCTTCAGTGTGGGGGGATGAAGCATGTTTTCTGAGCGCCTCTTGTGCCATACTCGCAGACGGCCATGCATTACCGCGAGCTTCCCTGCCACGACCGCCTCGCCCCGCTGGTGGAATGTTTTTGGGCCTCCGAGAACTCTCCCGCTGCGACTGCGTTGACACGGGTGGTTCCGGACGGCTGCATCGACATCATCTTTACCTGCGAAGCCACTCCTCAAACCGACACCTGTCAACTTCGCCTTGTAGGGCCCATGACGGCTCCGTTCATATTTTCCGCGGACAACCCCACGACCAACCTGGGCGTCCGTTTTCGGCCCGGCGGGGCGCCCTCTTTGCTGGGCATCGCATCCCGCGAGCTGCAGGACCGACATCCGACGCTTCGAGAAGCCTGGGGCAACCCCGCCAAAGCGGTGCTGGATCGGTTGGCCGAAACGCCCTCCCTCGGCACCCGTCTGGACCTGCTGCAAGACTTTCTCCTCCGTCGGTTGGACTCTGCCGCGGGAATCGATCCAACATTACATGCCCTGATCCGCCGCATCGAGACCGAGGACGAGCCGGGGCCCGTGGAATGGATGGCCCGAAGCCACGGCTACGGGCCGCGCCGGCTGCGCCGGGCCTTTGACCGCTGGGTTGGATTGAGCCCCAAGCAGTTCAGCCGCATCATGCGTTTCCAACGGCTGCTGGCCCGCCTGCGGGCTGATGGTTCCGGAAACTTGGCTCGGCAAGCCTTGGAGTGCGGTTACTACGATCAGCCTCACATGAACCGGGACTTCAAACGGTTGGCAGGGGTGTCGCCAAGGGAATTTCACGCCGAGGCCGCAAAGCGCGACGAAGAAAAAGCACGGAGGGTGTCCGATTCTTACAAGACATCTCTTGAGGCTTCGGGCTAAGCTCGCCTCATGATGCTCACCAAGAAGCTATTGCTGACGGCTTCTGCTGCCCTGGCATTGGCAGCAGGGTCTACAGGAGGAGAAGCGCAGATGAAGAAGTTGGCGCCTGTTTTGGTGGTGGACGAGATCGAACCCTGCCTGCCGTTTTGGTACAAGTTGGGATTCGAGAAGACAGTCGAGGTCCCGGAGGGAGACACATTAGGATTCGTGATCCTCAAGAAGGGACCGGTGGAAATCATGTACCAAACCCAGCGGAGCGTGGAAAAAGACCTGCCTTCGCTGGCCAAGGAGAGCTACCACAGCGCCCTTTTCATCGAAGTCGACGCGCTCGACCCAGTCATCGAGGCCATGAAGGGCACGGAAGCCCTTTTCCCGGAGCGAAGGACGTTTTACGGCGCCCGCGAAATCGGCTACCGCGAACCGGGCGGCAACGCCGTCACCTTCGCCGAGTTCGAGTAAGAGAGGCGGGCCAGCCTTACCTGCGGCATTCGCCGCTTGCCACGCGGGAGAATCGCCGCGACTGGGCCGAGTAGGCCGAAAGGGTCCAGCGCAAGCCGTTGCTGGTCCAGCGGAGGGTGCCGGAGGAGGCGGTGGCGAACCAGGGGATGTTCCGGGCTTCCAGGCGTTCAAGGGTAGCAGAAGCAGGATGCTTGAAGGGACTGGTGCGTCCCGCGGAGATGAGGGCCAGGCGAGGCCGCACACGGTCGAGAAACCGGGCTGTGGTGCTGTCGGCGGCGCCGTGGTGGGCGACCTTGAGCACTGTGACAGGCGGAATGTCTTGCAGCAGCCGGCGCTCGGCGGGGCTTTCGATATCTCCGGTGAGCAGGATCGAGCACCCTCCGTGCAGGATGAGCATGACGAGCGAGTTGTTGTTGTCGTCGCTGCCGAGTCCCCGGCGGGGCGGGTGAAGGATGAGGTGGCGGACACCGCCGACATCGAAGGCGTCCCCCGCTTGCAGCCGCACGAATCGAGGGCTTCTGCGATTGGCTCGCAAGTCCCCCGGCGAATCCCGTTGACCGGCGTCTTCGGGGAATCCTGGAGTCGGACGACCCCGTTCCTGGTCAGGCATTTGATCGTCGTCCTGCCAGCCAGGCGAGCGGGACTGTGGCCAGGAAAGCAAGACGGACTCGGGTTGGAAGAGCTTCTCGACAACGACGAATGCCCCGGCATGGTCGGAATCGCCGTGGGAGAGCATCAAGTAACGAAGCGGGGGCGAGCGGACGTCCCACAGGTAGCGGGCGGTGACGCGCCATCCGATGAAGTCGAGAGGCCCAGGGTTGCGCCAGCTTCCACCGGTGTCGACCAAAGCGCTCTGCCCTCCGGGATAGGCGATATGGATCGCCTCGCCCTGTCCGACATCGAGCAGAGTGACGTGAAGCCACGAACGGCATTCAGTCTTCCTGATGCTAGCCGTATCTCCCCGGCCCCGCTTTGCACTCTCTCGGAAGGACCCTGAGGCAAGCGGTCTGAGAATCGGGCTACTTGCTTCTGGGCCCGGTCGGCTGGATTGGGACCGGCCTGATGACGCGGCCTCCGCCGGGAGTGCTTGTGCGGCTCGACCGAAGTAAGCGTCGATGCTCATGCCGCCGAGGGAAAGCCAGGCGTAAAAGAGCAAGGGGACGGCCAGGTAGCCGAGCCAACGTGGCCGGCCCATGAGGAGCAAGTGAAGTGATGCCAGCAGGATGAAGTAGGCCGCCATCTCCCAGCGACGGGGATGAGGCAGAAAGCTGCCGACGGTCCACGGCTCGGCCCAGGCCATCAGTTGGTGGCAGAAGACGCCCCAGGTCTGGACGGTCCAAAGCGACAGATCGCCCAATCCGGGGATCCGGGAAAGCAGCAAGTCGAGCAATCCCAGCGGGAGCATGAGGCTGATGACAGGCGTCAGCAGCAGATTGGAGGGGACTTGCGTCCACAGCCAGCGGTTGGACTGCCCCAGCGCCAGGGGCAGGGTGGTGATCTGGATGAAAAAGCTGATGGCGGCCAAGGGAACCGCCCAGCGCAGAACGGCCGTCAGCCAACGCAACGGACGCCTGATCAGGCGCGGGTCGGCGAAGGCCAGACGCTCCTCCAAGGCGAACCGCAGCCAGCGGCGCAAACGCTGGGAAGGGTCCCGGTGGAGGCGCAGCCGTTTCTCATTCACATCGCCGCATCCGAGACAGGCTTGGTCGATGAGACGGGCCCGGGGCAGGTAAAAGAGTCCGATGGCGGCCAGCGACAGGAAGGAAAACTGGAATCCGCTGCGGAAGAGGGTTTCGGGCTGGTTGACGAGGACCACGAGCCCGGCCAGTCCCAGGGCGTTGAGGGGCTGGCGTTGCAGGCCCTCGGTCCAGAGCAGATAGAAGAGCGTGCCCATCACGGCGGCGCGCAGGGCGGGGACGCCCGCGCCGGAGACCAGCACGTAGGTCCAGAGCAAGCTCAGCGTCAGCATGGCGCCGGGACGTCCCCAGCGCCCCAGCAGGCGGTGAAGGAGAGCCAGCAGCAGTGAGACATGGAGTCCCGAAACCACGAAGAGATGCACGAGTCCCAGGCGCTGCAGGCGCATCCATTCGGCGTCGCTCCAGTCAGGACGCAAGCCCAGACAGACACCGGCCAGGATCTTCCAAGACCGGGGGTCGAGTTGGGGAGTGCGTTGGTCTTGGTAGCCTAAGACCCATTCCTGCACCGCCCTCCAAGGCCGCAGGTAGGGCGGTTCCTTGACCGCGGGCAGCAGTTCCAGTTGGCGGGCGGACTTGAGGTAGACCTGATGGAGGATGCCCTTAAGGTAGAGAATGCGGCGGAAATCTGGCGCTCCGGGGGTAGCGAAGTAAGTCGGCTGGCGCAGAAAGGCCGTGAATCGCACATGCTCCCCGGGGCGCGGAAGCCGGCGCCAACCGACCTCCCGCAACGAGGTCCTGGCAGTAGACAGGACAGCGGACGCCGCGGCCTTTCCCGCCACCTGAGCGTCGGACTTCCAAGGAAGAGAAACTTGTATGAGGTGAGGGTAGTTGAGGCGGCGCCCGCCCTGAACCACCTCCAGCGGACGGACGGTCATGCCTAGGCGCCCCCGGCGCAGTTGGGGACGTGAGGCGATTTGCCCCTCGACTTGCGCGGTCCGTTCCAGGTCCACCAAGCCGGAGGGACGCTCGGGGGCA
>DATIPO010000238.1:0-1563 GCA_035471925.1 Acidobacteriota bacterium | reverse complement strand
GACACGGTGGCTTGGGGGGTCTTGGAAGAAGAAGCAGAAGAGGCTGCTGAGGAGCCGGAACTGGAGTCTTCACCCGAAGAAGTCGCCGAAGAAGTGCTGGACGAGCACCTGCAGGTTCCCGTCGAAGAGGAGGGAGACGATGACTTTGACTTCGAACTCCCCGGGGAGGAGGAAGTCCGGTTCGAAATCGACCTCGACACCACTCCCGAGGTCGAAGAAGTCATGTCCCAAGCCGCTCAGGAAAGTGAGCAGGAGGTTGCCGAAGCCGAGCCCCCGGAAGACGAGGCCCGAGAGCTGGAAGCCCAAGAGGAAGAGGCCGCCCCGGCCGAGGAGCCTTCGTTTGAAGTGCCGCCCGAACCTCGCTTCGAAGAGCCCGTCCAATTCGAGCCCCAGCCCGAGCCTGAACCCGAACACGAGGCGGAACCCGAACCTGAACCTCAAGCCGAAGCGGAGCCCGAGCCGGTGTCGAGCCTTTCCTCTGAAGAAGAGAAGAAGGTTCACGACGACGCCCGGCGTTTTGCCCGCTTGCTGGTTTCCGAGATCAAGCTTTATAACGAGGAGCAGGTCGAGAACGGACGAGTCAATGCCGACCTTTACGAACGCCTGACCCGCGATGTCGACCGCAGCCGCGACATGTACAACAAGCGGGTTCACCCCGAGGTGGCGCGGGCTGTCGACTATTTCCACGAAGAACTGGTGCGCATCCTGGCCAAGGGAGACGAGTCCTTGCTGGGAGACAGTTACCCCGGCGCCCAGTTCTAACAACCAGTCGGCCAAGCGGTCAGCCCATGCTCCCCTGAGGGGAAAGCGAATTCTGGTGGAAAAAAACCGAGACTCCCGTCCTGCCAGGGTGAGTGCCAAGGCGGCTTCCTTCAGCGAGTCGGTGATTCGCGAGATGACCCGCTTGGCGGCTCGCCATTCGGCTCTCAACCTGGCTCAGGGCTTTCCCAATTTCGCCGCTCCTCAGGAACTCAAAGACGCCGCCTGCCACGCCATTCAACAGGACATCAATCAATACGCCGTCACCTGGGGCTCGCCCCGCCTGCGTCAGGCGCTGGCCGAAAAGTACCGCCGCTTCTATGACTGGGACGTCGATCCCGACCGTCACATCACGGTGGCCTGCGGAGCCACCGAATGCATGATCGCCGCCATCCTGGCCGTCGTCGACCCGGGCCAAAAGGTGATGGTCATCGAGCCTTTCTATGAAAACTACGGTCCCGACACCATCCTGGCCGGCTCCACACCCGTCTACATCTCACTCGATCCGCGCGACGATTGGGCTCTCGATCTTGAAGAGATGGAAAGCCTGTTGAAGCGCGAGTCCGACTCGGGCGCTCCCGTGCGGGCCCTCATCCTCAATACGCCCCACAACCCCACCGGAAAGGTCTTTTCAAGGCAGGAATTGCAGGGTATTGCCCAGTTGGCCTGCCAATACGACTTCTACGTCATCACCGACGAGATCTATGAGCACATCGTTTACGACGGCCATCAGCATTTCCCCATCGCGCTGATGAAGGGGATGGCCGACCGCACCATCACCATCTCGGGCATGTCCAAGTCCTA
>DATIPO010000237.1:0-36180 GCA_035471925.1 Acidobacteriota bacterium | reverse complement strand
TGAGCGAGCCCGGATTTGGATGCGTGGGTTCAGCGATTGGGGCGCTCTCGGGCGCCCCTTTCTTTCTGTCCCTGTTTAGCTTGTGGGCAGGCTGCCTCGTCGAGCCAGTTGAGCGTCCTCAGTTCGACTTGGTAGTGGGCGCTGCAGCCTGAGGCGGGCCAAGTCACCGTGGTGCGCAGGACGCGGGCGGCGTCCAGGAGGCCGATGTGGGCCAGGTAGGGTGTACTGCCGAAGCCGGTTCCGTTGTCCATCAGATAGGTGCGGCGGATGGGCCTGCCGCTCTCGTTCTCGGCGTCGATGGTGATAATCGAGCCCAGTCCCCAGCGGTTGCTGCGGCGTCCGCGCAGGCGGATCTTAACCCAGGCGTTCGATACCTCGCTTTCGTTGACCAGCAGTTGGTTGGGCCAGATGTCGCCTTGCCACATGCCTCCCAGGCTGGAGTAAATGTCCTGGTCACCGTCCCCGTCGAAGTCGAAGAAGACGATGCCGTGACCTTTTTGGATGGTCCCCAGGCCTTCCAGCATGGAGACGTTATCCATGCGTCCCGAGCAGCGGCCGTCCTCGGATAGGCCCACATACATCAGGTTGGGCAGGACATACCAGGACTCGGGATTGCCCGTCCCCAGGTAGAAGTCGTAGCAGCCGTCGTTGTTGAGGTCGCCGAAGTTGGATCCCATGGTGCCGGCGGAGATGGGAGGCGAAAAGAGGTCCTTGCGCTCATCGAAACCGCTGGCGCTCTGGAGGAAGATGCGGCTGGTGTTGCGCCAAGGACGTTTGCGCAGAACCGAGTCGGCGGCGGCGGTGCCGGCCGGACTCTGTCCGCCCTGGAAGAGATCGAGGCGTCCGTCGTGGTCGATGTCCAAGAAGGCTGCCATGAAGCCGGTTTCCCTCGGATGCACCAGTCCGCTGTCGACGAATCCGTTCCCCGATTGGTTGCGCAGGAGCATGCTGACCCCGCGCCCGTAGCTGGAGAGAAAGAGGTCTTGCCACCCGTCGCCGTCGTAGTCGCCGAAGGCGGCGCCGAAAAAAATGCGGTCGTCCAGCAAACGGCTCAGACCGAAGTCCGAGGTGCGGTCCGAGAAGTGTCCCGACTCGTTGATGTAGAGGCGGGAGGGCATGAAGCGGGTGGCGTAGAGGCCTTTGGTGAAGGGCATCTGACCGCCGAACTGGGCTACGAACAGATCGAGGTCGCCGTCGTTGTCGACATCTGACCAAGCCGAAGCGAAGGTGTTGATCCGAAGCGTCTCGGCTTCATTCTCTTTGAGCAGCCCGGAGGAGAAAGTGACGTCGGAGAAGACCCCGCGGCCGTTGTTGCGCAGGAGCCTGAAGTGGGTCAGAGGACAGGAGACGAAGAGGTCCATGGCTCCATCGCCGTCGTAGTCGGCGGCAGTGATGATGAAGGGCTGCAGGACGCCGGAGAGGCCGGCTTCGTCGGACGCGTCGGTGAATCCGTCTCCGTCCCGGTTGCGGAAAAAATGCAGGCGTCCGTAGCTGCCTCCGGTGACGATGTCGAGGTCTCCGTCGCCATCAAAGTCCTCGACGGCGACGCCTTTCCCGGCATCGGCCAAGGCCACGCCCAGCTCGCGGCCCCGGTCGCGCAGCCTGAGCCACCCGAAGCGTTCACGGATCCGACTTCGTGTTTGGCCGTAAAAGAGCTCGGTGAAATCACTGCGCAGCAGGTAGCGGGCGGGGACCTCTTGGGGCCAAGTTCCCTGGGCCATGTAGGCAAAATTGAGAAGCCACAGGTAGAGAGGGTCCTGAGACGAGTAGTCGTCCAGCAGTTTCTCCAGGGCCGCGGCAGCAGAGCGCATGCTTTGAGGACGACGGTGGGGGAACCTGATGGGCAGCGTGCAGACGTCCTGGGAGTGCAGGTGTTGCAGGGGCGGACTGGCTTGCTGTCCCCGCGCCAACTGGGCCTGCGGCGCAACGCTCGGAGATGCATTCTCGTCATTCGCCGGAAGCCCGCGAGAGGCCTCGGATCCGCCGCCGGTCGGCTCCTGACCCGGACTCTGCAGCAACGGGAGGCAATTCTCGGCTTCGGCTTGGCGCATCAGGGCCGAGGCCAGCCAAAAGAGCCTCTCCTGGTTCTCTCCCTGGGCGTCGATGGCCTGCCGGAAGGCTTGGACGGCGGCTGCGAAGTCCCCTCGGTGGAAGTGGAGTTGGCCCTGCTCGAAAGGGGAATCGGAAGGCTGCGGCGGAGGAATCACAGCCATGGGACCGTCGAAGCGCAGGCGTCCCAAAAAATCGGCGTAGTAGAAGAGGAATCCGTACTGAGACCGGTTTTCGCGCCAGGTCGCGTAGCGCAAGTCAGCGATGACCATCTCTGTGAAGCCCGGATAGCCGACCCATAGCCAAAGCGCCGCTCCCGCCGTCAGCAAGAGCAGCCCGCCCAGCGTCCACTTGAGGGCGCGGCGAAGCGGCTTGCGGGAGTGTCCTGTTTGGGAGTCGTTGGCCACTGCGATCATCATAGGGCATTAGACGGTTTCGCATCTATCGAGCGCCGCGTTTAATGTCAGTTGGCGGAGGGAAACCAGCGCTGTCGGCTTGCGTCTGTAAGCGGATGGAATCGGAAGAGTTCGCCCGGCGCGTCCCGCCGGCGGATTCGAGGTTCAAGCTCGCTGACAGCTCGCTGGGCCGGCTGGCGGACGTGCTCCTTCCAAAGCTGGCGCAAGGCGCGATCGGAAGGGCGATGCTGGATGAACCGGCGAGCCTCCTCCGGCGACTCGGTGGCCAGAGGCCAAGCCACCAGGGCCGTGGCGACACCTTGGCTGAAGGCCGCTTTGAAGCAGGGCCAGCCATGGTTGCGGTCCAGAAAATCCGCCACCACGGCGGGATGCCTGATGTTGACCAGCACCAGCGCTTTGCTGAGTCCGGCGAGGAGATTGCGTCCACGCGGGTCTTCAGCGATGGGTCTGTAAACCCGGCCCAGGTTCCGGGACTGCCAGGCCAGCCAAGGCAGGGTCAGCGAGGGAGCGAAGTAGAGTCCTCGTCCAACGCCATGCCAGAAACAGGCGCGCAGGTTCGGGTCCTCTGAGGCCAGCAGCCGGTCGAGCGGGTTGAGGGTCTGGGGAAAGAGCAGCCGCGCCACCATCCCCAGCGGCTCGAAGGCCGCTTCAAAGTATCCGGGGCGGCTATAGGCTCGGCATAGCTCGCGCAGGTCGTTGAAAGATGCCTCCAGACGCGATGCGGGCTCTGGCATCGGCCGCGGTCTTGGGTCGTCAGCTTGCTTGCGGGGCGCTGCGCTGGCTTCCCCCAGGAAGCGCTCAGCCAGGTAGAGTCCCATGCCCAAGTGTAGTGGCAAGTATGCGGATGCGTCCTCGATGTCATGCGGCAAGAGGAGTGCGCCCGAAGGCTCTTCGGCGGCGTGCCGGGCGTATCTGCGGCCCAAGCCTTCCAGCAGCCAGAAGGCCCGATAAGGATCGTAGCGGCGGGCCCGCCCTATCCACTGATTGAGATCTCCGCTTAAAGCAGCCTTAACCGAATCGCGATCAGACGCGCTCTTCCCGATGTCGCCAAGTAAGATCTCCAGGGCGAGATCATAGTCCTGGAAAACCGCCAGCTTGCTCTCAAGCGACTGGAAGGCCAGCCGTCCTGCCGGCCAGGGGACTCGTGTGGCGAGCGATGCCGCCGACTTGGCCAAGCGCGTGCTCCTCAGGCCTATTCTCTGAGCCGTCCGCGAAGCCAGCCGGTCGAAGCGGGCTTGAAGGCCGGGCCAGGAGACAGGAGTCGGCTTTGGCCCGCGAGCACACGGCCTGGTGTCATTGTCCGAGACAGCAGTTTCTCTCATACTCGGTCTCTTCTCCTGGGCGGCGAAGCCGTCAAGCCGGTGGCGCAGCCACCTCCAGCCTAGTTGGGCCAGTGGTTCGAATCAAGCAGGACGCTTGTTCCAGTGGGCTGGATGGCTTACTCTCGATCTTAACGGCTGAGGGGCCCATCCGCTCGATCCTAGAGGGCTGTCGGCAGGCAGCTCCGGAAAGGTGAGGAATGTTCAATCGGCGGCGCGCCATTCTTCTCGCGCTTGTGATCTTGCTGGGGGCGGGCTTTATCGTGGTCCGCCTCATCGACCAACGCTACCGGGACTTCTTCCGCACCGGCCAGACCTTGGCGCGGACGCTGCAGCCGATGGCTCAGGCTCTGCGCCAGGGCGACATGGCCCGCTTGGAGTCGTCCTTCGCCGCTGACTTCCAGGGCCGTCCGCTGGGGCTCTTGGAGATGCCCTTGGAAAGCGAGAAGGACGGCATCAGCCTCTATCGATTCCAACCCCAGGACGGTTTGCTGGACCGCAATGAGGCACTGTCGCGATGGAAGCGCTACCGCCAGCAATTCGAATCGGTCGAACACGTCGAAATGCACGTCCATCGCCTGGAGCGCTGGGGAAGCACCCGCCGCTGGACGGCCAGCGTCCGCTTCGAATTGATTGGAACCCTGCGCGACCGTCCCGGCAAGGCCGTCGACCGGGCCTACTTGCGCTTCGCCTTCCAGCCCCCGGAGGACTCCGGCGGGCTGCCCCGTTTGGTGGAGAGCGGCCTTCTTGAAGGGTTGCGCACCCACGGCACCGGAGATCAGTTCAGCAATGTGGCCTCCCAGGCCGGGATCGACTTCGAGAACCAGTTCTATCCCGGATTTCTCGACCGCCCCCTCAAATTTGCCATGCTGCGCCACGGACCCGCCGGGATCAGTGCCGCAGACTACGACAACGATGGCTTTTACGACCTCTTCATCCCCGACGGAGTGCGTTCGCGCCTCTTCCGCAACCGGGGCGACGGCACCTTCGAAGACGTCACCCGAGTTGGCGGTCTGGGAGGGCTGGACGGCGTCAGCGTGGGCCTGTTCGCCGATTTCGACAACGACGGCCACAAGGACTTCTTCGTCAGCCGCACCTTCAGTCCCAACCAGCTCTTCATGAACAACGGCGATGGAACCTTCAGCGACGAGACTTCGAAGTCGGGTTTGGCCGAGGACTGCTGCACCACCGTGGCCTCGGCCGCTGATTATGACAACGACGGCGACCTCGACCTCTACGTCGGGCGTTATCTCGACCCTCGTCAGCAATCGCCCTCCACTCTCTACACCCGCAACGGCGAACCCAACCAGCTCTACCGCAACCGCGGCGACGGCACGTTCGAGAACGTCACTGCCCAAGCCGGAGTGGGCGAGAGAGGACTTTGCCTGGGCACGGTCTTCGGAGACTACGACGATGACGGAGACGCTGATCTTTACGTGGCCAACGACTTCGGACGCAACACGCTCTACCGCAATGAGGGCGACGGCACTTTCAGCGACGTGACCGTGGAGTCCAACACGCTGGCCTACGGGGCGGGAATGAACGCCTCCATGGGCGACTACGACAACGACGGCGACCTCGACATCTATGTCACCAACATCCGATCCGAGATTGCCTGGCTGGCCGCCGGACCCACCGTCCACGCCTACATGCTCAATAACTTCACGAGCGGGATGTGGCTCAGCGACATGCCCTTGTTCTGGGAAATCTACAGGCAGTCGGGATTCAATTTCATCGACGTGTTCCAGCAGATGGCCATGGGCAACAATCTGCTTCGCAACCGCGGCGACGGCACCTTCGAAGACGTTACCTGGCAGGCCCACGCCAATCCGCCGGGATGGTTCTGGGGAGCGTCCTTGGCTGATTTCGACAACGACGGGTGGCAGGACATCTACGCCGCCAACGGATGGGTCTATGATGAGCCCGGAACCGACCTTGAACTTGACTTTTTCGGCAACGTCATCAGCAATCAGGACCAGTTCAAGCAGGGCGACTTTTTCAATGCCGACTACTTCGCGGGACGGTCCTGGCACGGCTACGAGCGTAACCGCATGCTGCGCGCCGACGGACGGGGAGGCTTCCTGGAAGTGGCCACTCCGGCGGGAACCGGCCTGCTGCTCAACAGCCGCGGCGTGGCGGTGGCCGATTTCTGGAACCGGGGCGTGTTGGATATCGCCGTAGCCGCCTCGCGGGGGCGTCACGCCCTGCTGCGGAACCAGGTGGGAGAGCGCCGCAACTGGCTGGCCGTGGAACTGACGGGGACACGCTCCAACCGCGACGCCGTGGGTGCCCGCGTCCGCATTGAGGCGGGCGGGCAGGAGCAGATGCGCGAGGTGGCACTGGGCGACGGATACGGCTCGCAAAACAGCCTGCGCCTGTACTTCGGATTGGCCCAGGCCGAAACCGTCGACCGGCTGACTGTTACTTGGCCCGCCAGCGGACAAGTCCAGCAGTTCGAGAACCTCGCCGCCGGTCAGATCATCCGCATTACCGAGGACCTCCCTACGCTGGCCCGCCGAGCGGTCCGCCCCGCTGTTGACGGGGAAGACCGCCCGCAATGAGGGGATGGACTCAGCCGCAGGTCGTATTGCTTTGGGTGACGATTGAGGTAATGAGTCCGTTTTCGTTGATGGTGATGTGGGTAACTTGGTGAACCTGAAGGTTGTTTCCGGGGCCGGGGCCGACCAACCTGAAGTTGTTGACGAAGCTAAGGGTCAGCGGCAATCCTCCAGAATTGACATTCTGGCCCTGGCGCGTCAGACCGTTGGCCTGATAGACGTCGCCGGTGGTTAACCCCACACCAGTGGCGCCTTGGGGCTGAAAGTGGATGGTGAGGTGGACGCCTCCGGCATTGTCGAGGGTTACTCCGCTGACCATGTGGAGGGTACCTGAGAGCAGGACCGACTCGCCGGCTCCGCCAGCCGCACAGGGCACCACGTTGACTTGAGAAAAGGGCATCTGAACGCTGGTTGTGGCCGCCGATAGAGTGGGCGGCTGGATGAGCGCCAGGAGGGCGATCGCCATCACTAGGCTTCCAGGTTTGCGCAGTTGTTTCATTGGGGATCTCCTTGGGGGGTAGGGCATCACAACCTGTCGTGTTTCAGGCTGCAAAAACCAATTTCAGTTTGGAGAACGATTGACTTGACAGATAAACTACCTCAAGTATCCCCTTTTTTCAAGAATAATGTTCTGAAAGATGGCGCGTTAACGTCGAATAATCGAAGGCTCAAGGCTCTTACGCCATATGCATTCACATGTTTACAAGAGGTGTAATGGGCGACTGGACGCGATGGTGTATGACAGTTCCGAGGTGAGTCTTGAGACAAGGCGGTGAGGCAGACTGAATGACGAGGGTGATTGCTTAGCCGCCGCGGGCCTGCCGGCTGATCTTAGCGGCCTCGGAGCGGAGCCTGTCACGCCCTCGGCGGGTGGCTCCCAGCACCTGAAGCCAGAAATCGCTGCGGGCCGACTCCAGGAAGGCGGCGGCGTCGAGCCGGTAGGCGTTTCCGCAACGCACGTCCGACACAGCTTTACTAAGCACGGCCAAGGCCAGTCTTTGCTCCGGTTCCAACCCGTGATCAGAAAGCGGACGAATCTCCTTCAGCGCTTTGAGATCGGACGCTTGCATTTCAACGCCATAGCATAACTTCAGGGGCTGACTCGCTTTTTTCCGATTTCGGGAACCTCTGCCAGCGCCGCGCGACTAAAGAGCATAAATCGCATGGAGGTCAAGATGTTTGATCAGTTGCTGGAGTCGTCGTGCGCCCAAAGGGAGAAGTCGAGACCTGGAGGATTTGTGGTTTCGCTGCTGGCGCACATTGTGATTTTCGCCTTGGTGCTGGCCGTCCCGGTCATCTTTTACCAGGGGCTGCCTGGCGCGGAGCTGGTGGCCTTTCTGGCGCCGCCGCCGCGCATCCACACCGGACCGCCTCCCTCGGCGGCGGCTCCGCCTCCGGAGCCGTCCGAGCCAAGACCGAGCGAAATGACGGTGTTAAAGCCAGATGCGTTCATCGTGCCGACCCTAATTCCCGATGAGATCCCTCCGCCTCAAGATGAACTGGGTCTTCTGCCCTCCAATTATCTCAGAGGACCTGTGCCAAGCGGCGTACCACAGAATTTTGGCCCTCTCCTCGGAGGGACGCCTGGAGGCGGTCCTTCCAGGGTGATCGGGGAGCCCCCGCCTCCCCCCTCACCTCCCAAGGAGGTCCGCAAGGAGCCGGTCAGGGTCGGAGGGGATGTTCTCGCGTCGCGGGTCATCAAACGCGTTCACCCCATCTATCCTCCCTTGGCGCGCCGGGCCCGGATCCAAGGAGTCGTCGACATCAAGGTCATCGTGGACGAGCAGGGCAACGTCACTCAGGCTGAACTGTTGGACGGCCACCGAATGCTGGCCGACGCCGCCCTGGAAGCCGTCCGCCAATGGAAGTACAGCCCGACCATCCTCAATGGACAGCCGGTCCCCGTCGTCGCCACCATCAGCATCCGCTTCCGCCTCGACCGGTGAGACAAGAGCGCGGGACAGGCGCGGCCAGCGAGGCAGGCTGGACGGCTTCGGCACGCAGAGGCAACGCCGTCCGGCGCACGGTTTCGGCCGGCCCCCGCAGCGTTTAGAGCGGGGGCCGGTGTTACAATCAGCGGGCTCATGTTGAAGACGTCGGCCTGCACAATCGTTTCCAACAACTACCTGGCTTTCGCCCGGGTTTTGGCCACCTCCTTCAAAGAGCACAATCCCGGGGGCGAAGTCTATACCTTGATTGTCGACCGCCCCGATTCGCGCATCGATTATGATGCCGAGCCCTTTGAAGCCGTGTTCGCCGAGGATCTGGGTATCGCGGACTTCCGAAACATGGCCTTCCGCTATTCGATTCTGGAATTGAATACGGCCGTTAAGCCCTTTTGGCTGTCTTACCTGCATCGAACCTATGGCCTCTCTCAGGTCTGCTACTTTGATCCCGATATCCTGATCATGGATTCGCTTTCAAGGCTCTACGCCAAGCTGGCCGAGAGCGAGATCCTGTTGACGCCTCACATCACCGATACCATCGATGATCCTCATCACCCGTCGGAGCACGATATCCTGCGGGCGGGCATCTACAACCTTGGCTTCTTGGGCGTGTCCTTCAATCCATGCACTGTGAAATTCCTCGATTGGTGGGGAAAGCGGCTGCATGAGTCGGGGGAGAGCGATATCGAAGGAGGACTCTTCGTCGACCAGAAATGGATGGACTTTGCCCCCGCTTTTGTGCCTGGAGCGGCCGTCCTCGACGATCCCGGTCTCAACGTGGCCTATTGGAATCTGATGCACCGGCGTCCCCACTTGGAGGAGGGCAGGTGGCGGGTTGGGGACGTCCCTCTGCGCTTCTTTCATTTCAGCGGCTTCGATCCCCGTAATCCAGATGACGTGTCCAAGCATCAGAACCGCTACACTCTCTCCGATTTGTCCGACCTCGAGCCGCTCTTTCGGCACTACGCACGGCTGCTGATCTCGCAGAGCTCTGATGAGCTGAGGTCGTTGGAGTACGCCTACGCCGTCTTCGACAACGGGGTGCGGGTGCCCGACTTTTGCCGCAAGACCCTGGGGATGCTGGACTGGGGAGCCCGCTGGTCGGATCCCTTCCGAACCGGCCACGGCAGTTATTATGAGTGGCTCCGAGCCCCTGCCCCCAATTATCCGGGCTTGCCCAGACTGGCGCTGAGCCTGTGGGATTGCGATCCTCTCAGCCGTGCCAGGTTTCCCTTTGACCAGCCCGATGACGCCCAACAGTTCGGCCACTGGCTGGTCACCGAGGGCGCTCGCCTTCATAAGATCGACGAGGCATTCTTAGGAGACTGGAAGGCCGTGCTGAGCAGTTCGGCCCCACTCGCCCCGGAAGGTCAAGAGTCTCCTGCCAGTGCCGCCACTGAAAGCGATCTCAACAGCATTTTGCGTTCTTCCAAGCCCGGCGCTGAGCTCAACCTTTGGATCTCGCGGTTGGGAGTCGCCGCCGATTTATGGCTGAACTCTGACGTTTCTCTCCGACGCAGCGGGCCTCTCCTGTCGCGTCTGGCCTTCGCCATCTACCGTTCCCGCCAGGACCTGAGGGAGCTTTATCCCCAGCCCATGGGGATCTCCCGCAAGGAACTTGCCCGCTGGTTTGTTACCCACGGCGCCATTGAATACGATTTGCCTGACGCGGCCGTCGCACCCGTCGCGCGCAGCTTTCCGCTCAGGGAGCAGATCTGGATCAGGCTCTGGTGGTTTGCCAAGAAGCGGGTCGTCCGGTTCGATGGCGGAATACCGCAGGAAGGACTGCCGAACGAGATCCCGGACGCCCCCTCCTTCCCCGGCAGCCGCGTTTCGCCGAGCGCTCCCCCGGGCATGCACGTGATCGGCTATTTGGAAGCTCCCACGGGGAAAGGCGAGGAGGGACGCGGCACGCTGGCTGCCCTGGAGGCGGCCGGCATCTCACACCGGGCGTGGACCGTGTCGGGACTCAGCCAAGAGTTCGCCGAGGACGATTCCCGCATTCTCCTATCGGACGACAAGGCCGCCTTTCCGGTGGCTCTTTACCACATCAACGCCGACATGATGAGAGCCGTTCGCCGGCGCCTGCCGCCCCTGCTCAAGTCAGCGCCGCTTCACATCGGCTACTGGGATTGGGAGCTGAGCCACTTTCCTCTTGAATTCGGCGACCGCTACGAAGGTCTGGCTGAGGTGTGGGCGCCCAGCCGTTTTTGCTGCCAGACCTTTGCCTCTCTTTCCTCGATCCCGGTACGCTGGGTTCCCCCTTGCGTCATACCGGCCGTGACGGAGCCGTTGCCGCGCAGCGAACTCGACGTGCCCGAGGATGCTTTTCTCTTTTTCAATTCCTTCGACATCCGCTCCATCCCGGAACGCAAGAATCCTGAGGGGCTTGTGAGGGCATTCCAATTGCTGAGTCAGAACAACGATCACTCCGCCCACCTCCTGCTCAAGGTCAACCACGCTGAAGATCAGCCTAAGCATGTCGACCGGTTGCGCGAGATGGCCGAGGGCCTGCCCGTGACGTTCTTGACTGAGCAAACGACCCGCAAGGGCATGAACGCCCTGATGGCGGCTTGCGACTGTTACATTTCGCTGCACCGAGCGGAAGGATTGGGACTGCCTCTGATCGAAGCCATGTATCTGGGCATCCCCGTCATTGCCACTGGCTACAGCGGCAACGTCGACTTTCTTGACGAATCTACCGGCTGGCCGGTCGAATACAGGCTGTGCCGATTGCACCAAGATACCGGCCCCTATCCCAGGGGGAGCGTTTGGGCAGACCCCGATCCCCGCGACGCCGCTCGGCAGATGTCCTCTGTGCTCTCTCAACCCGATGAACGTCGAAAACGGGCCCAGGAGGCTCGCCGCAAAGTCTTCGACACCTATTCGCCCCAGGCCGCCGGACGCCGTTTCTCCCGCCATCTGGAGCGGCTGATGAGCAGCCTTGCCGTTGAAGAACCCGAGCCGCTTTAATTGGCGGGGCGAACAGTGTAGGATTGCACTTTTGCCTCTTGCCGGGGAGTCCATGCTGTCATGCCTTATCGAAGCAAACGACTGGTCGAATTCCACCACACCGACTCGGCAGGGATCTGCCACTTCGCCAGCTTCTTTTTGCTCATGGAGAGCGTCGAGCACGAGTTCTTGCGCTCGCTGGGAGAGAGCGTGGTGATTCATCGAGACGGCAAAAGGATCAGCTTTCCCCGGCTTTCGGCTTCCTGCGAATATATGGCTCCAGCGCAGTTCGAGGACGTCCTGGAGGCCGAACTGGCCGTGACCCGGCTGGGCAGCAAATCCATCACCTACTCCATCAACTTCACACGCGGCGACGCCGTCATCGCTCGCGGGAAGATCGCCTGCGTATGCTGTATATCCGAACCCGGCAAACGATTGCAGTCGATTCCCATCCCCTCCGACATAGCTGGTAAAATAGCGGCCTCAGATGCCAAATCCGATGTTGAAGCTGACGGGGCTTAAGAAAAATTACGAGAGCGAAGGCAACGTGGTCGAGGTGCTGCGTGGCATCGACCTGGAAGTCGATGAAGGGCAAGCTCTGGCCGTAGTGGGACCTTCGGGCTGCGGCAAGAGCACGCTGCTGCACATTATCGGTACCCTCGATGAACCCACCGAAGGGCAAGTCGAGATCAACCAGCGCAATCCCTTCATGCTCTCCGACAAGGAACTGGCCAAGTTCCGAAACTCGGTGGTGGGATTTGTTTTCCAGGACCATCACCTGTTGCCTCAGCTTTCAGTGGTGGAGAACGTCCTCATGCCTACCCTGGCCTTTTCCAGCGGCGGGAGCCAGTTGCAGAGGGCTCACGAACTGCTCAAGAAGGTAGGTTTGGAGAAGCGCATCCAGCATCGCCCGGCTCAGTTGTCGGGCGGGGAAAGGCAGCGCGTCGCCGTGGCCCGGGCGCTCATCAACCGTCCCAGCTTGCTGCTCTGCGACGAGCCCACGGGCAGCCTCGATTCCAAGAACGCCGAGGCCGTGGCGGACGTCCTTTTCGAACTCCACCGCGATCAGAAGACGGTGCTCATTTGCGTCACCCACAGCCGCGAATTAGCCGACCGTTTTCCCGTCCAGTACGAGCTGCGGGACGGAAAGTGCGTCCAGCTCCAATGAGCGGACTGATGCCGCCGGGAGCATTTGGGCGACCGACTCGGCTTGCTGCAACTTGACTCTTGGGTAAATGTACTGGCCACCGGGTGGCCTTGAGAATCCATGTTGAAAGCGTTGATCTACTATTGGCGGACGAACCTGGCGGTCCTGCTGGGATGCGCCGTGGCCACGGCTGTCCTGACGGGAGCGCTGGTGGTGGGCGATTCGGTCAAGGCCTCGCTGCGTTCGCTTGCTGTGGAGCGGCTGGGCGACATTGATTACGCCGTGGTGGCGCCCCACCTTTTCCGCCAAGCGCTGGCCCAGGACTTGGCTTCCGAGCCTCAGTTTCAGGAGGGCTTCGAGAAAGCGGCTCCGGCGCTTTTTCTGAACGGTACGGCGGTCCACGCCGAGAGCGACGCGCGGGCGTCGGGCGTCAACGTCTACGGCATCGATCAGAGCTTCCAGGACTTTTTCGCCGCCGACTGGGATTTGAGCACGCCTCAGGGGCAGTTTTCGCCCTCGATCATCGTCAATGAGACGCTGGCGCGCGAATTGGGAGCCTCCGAGGGTGACGCGCTGCTGCTGTCCTTTCAGCAGTTGAGCGACATTCACCCCGAGACCTTGCTGGGCGGCAAAGATCCCGACGACGTGGTGCAGCGGATCCGGCTGCAGGTCAAGCGCATCGTCCCCGACCGGGGACTGGGCCGCTTCGGCCTGCGTCCCAACCAGAATCTGCCCCGCAACGCCTTTGTGGCGCTGGAGGTCCTGCAGGAGCGGCTGGAGCAGCCAGGACGCGCCAACGCTTTGGTGATGGCCTCCAAGCAGCCTGTCGCCGCTGTACCCCGGAGTGCTTCGGGAGGAGGGCCGACCCAGGACGATTCCGAGGGGGCCTCGACCGATAGCGGGCTGCCTGACTTCACTCCTTTGGCCCAGGCGCTGGAATCGGCGGCTCAACTGGAAGACTACGCCCTTAAGCTGCAAAACCACGGCAGCTACCTGTCCCTGGAGTCGCGCGAGTTCGTGCTCAGCCGCCGCCTGTCGGACGCCGCTATCGCGGCCGCGCAGGAAGTCGGATTGCAGGTCCAGCCCGTCCTCAGCTATCTGGCCAACAAGATAGAGCTGGACGGCCGCATGATCCCATACTCGACGGTTACCGCCGTCGATGCCGGACATCCTGGCTACCAGCCCGAGCGCGGCCCCTTCGGGCGCTGGACGACGGTCGACTGGAGGCACGCCAAGCCCCTGGAGATGGGCCAGATTTACCTCAACACCTGGGCTGCCGACGACCTCGCCGCCGAGGTGGGCGATGAAGTCCGCCTCACCTACTACGAGGTGGGTGAGGGCGACCAACTGACCGAGGATACGATAACGCTGACCGTGCAGGGCGTCCTGCGCATTTCCGAACTGGCTGCCGACCGAAACTTGGTGGCTGAGTATCCGGGCATCGCCGACGCCGACAACATGGCGGAGTGGGACCCCACCTTTCCCGTCGACCTGAGCCTGATCCGCGAGGAGGACGAGGAATACTGGGACCGCTATCGTTCGCTTCCCAAGGCCTTCGTGTCGCTGGCTCAGGGCCAGCAGCTCTGGACCACCCGCTTCGGCGACCTCACCGCCGTGCGCCTCGCGCTTCCCCAAGAGGAGTGGACCGACGTCGATGCCGCCGGCGGTTCTTCCGCCCGCCCAGGAGCATCGTCTTCAAGTGATACGTCCGGCGGAAGGGGGACCACTCCACGAGACACCTCAGCCGGACAGCCTTCGGATGAAGCGTCTGGAGCAGATACGCCTTCTCAGCAGCGCTACCGGCAGGCGCTGACTTCGCGCTTGCGTCCAGAGTCGTTCGGATTCAACATCCAGCCCGTCAAGTCCACGGCTTTGCAGGCTTCGTCTGGGGCCACCGACTTTGGACAGCTCTTCCTGGGGTTCAGCTTCTTCCTCATCATTTCCGCTGCCCTGCTGGTGGGATTGCTCTTCCGCCTGGGGGCTGAACAGCGGGCGCCTGAGATCGGCACCCTGCTGGCCGTAGGCTACACGCCCGGCAAAGTCCAGCGCCGCTTTTTGGGAGAAGGGTTGATCATCGCCGTCCTGGGCGGGGCTTTGGGACTGGCCGGGGCCTTGGGCTATGCCTGGCTGATGCTGGCCGGGCTGAGGACCTGGTGGGTGGAAGCTGTGGGTTCGCCTTTCCTGACTCTGCACGTCCACAACTTGAGCCTCGGCATCGGCTTCGCCATTTCGCTGCTGGTCGTGATCTTGAGCATCTGGCAGGCGGTGCGCCGCATGTCCAAGTTGCCGGCTCCCGCTTTGCTGCGGGGCGTCACCTCCATCCACAAGCAAAAGGGCCCCAGCTTGTCGGCCAAGCTGACGGCTTGGATTTTCCTGCTGTTGGCCGTGCTCCTGCTGGCGGGCTCCTTCTTCGTGGAGGGCATGGCGGCGACGGGAATGTTCTTCGGCGTCGGCGCCTGTCTGCTCATCTCGGGACTGGGCTTTTTCGCCATCTGGTGCCGTTCCGACTACCGCACCAAGGTGCTGGGATCGGACGGGTCGGAAAGAATCACCATCCCCTTGGCCTTGCGCAACACCTCGCGCGCGCCCGGACGAAGCCTGCTCAGCGCCTCGTTGGTGGCAGTGGCCTGCTTCATGATTGTGGCGGTGGGGTCCTTCCATCAGGACTTCGGCGAGGAAGTGCTGCAACGGGACTCTGGCGCGGGCGGCTTCCCCCTGCTGGCTCAATCCGACATTCCCATCCACCGCGATCTCAACAACGAGGACACGCTTTTCGATCTGGGATTCTCCGATCCCCAGCTTGACCTGATGGACAACAGCACCGTCTATTCGCTGCGGCTGCGTCCCGGCGAGGACGCCTCCTGCCTCAATCTCTACAAACCACAACGCCCCCGCATCCTGGGCGTCCCCGACAGCCTCATCGAGCGCGGCGGCTTCAGCTTCCAGGCGGTGATGGAGGACGACGAACTGGGAGCTTCAGCAAACGCCTCTTCCGCCCAGGCACAAGCATCTCAACCCTCTTCGGAGGGAGGGAGCGGCGGCGAGCAGGCTTCGCAGAGCTCCGCCGCCGGCGCTCAAAACGGGACGGCGGGTAACGCGGCTCCGGCTTCCGCAGCTTTGTCCCGGCCTGCTTCAGCGTCCTCACCTTCGGGTTCCCTCGACCCTTCCGACAACCCTTGGGCCTTGTTGCAGCTCGATCTTGGCCCCGGCGTGATCCCAGCCTTCGCCGACGCCAACTCGGCGACTTGGATCCTCAAGGTGCCCCTGGGAGGCGAGATCCCCTTGGAGGACGACCAAGGCAACGAAATCCGCCTCAAGATCGTGGGACTGCTGCAAACCAGCATCTTCCAGTCAGAACTGCTCATCTCCGAGCGCCACTTCCTCGACCGCTTCCCTTCGCGCGACGGACACCAGTACTTCCTCATCGACACGCCCGTCGAGCAGCAGGACCAGGTTTCCACCGCCATGGAATCGGCGTTGGCCCCCTACGGTTTTGACGCCACTACAACGGTCCAAAAGCTGGCCGACTACCACGCCGTCCAGAACACCTATCTCTCCACCTTTCAGACCCTGGGCGGACTTGGACTGCTGCTGGGCACTATCGGCTTGGCCGTCATCCTCACCCGCAACGTGCTGGAGCGACGCAAAGAGCTGGCTACCCTGCGGGCTTTCGGCTTCCGTCCCGGATTCCTGGGCCGTGTCATCTTCAACGAGACGGCTTTCTTGCTTATCCTGGGCTTGGCTCTGGGCACCTTATCGGCGCTTCTGGCGGTGGCTCCTCAAGCCATCACCCACGCCCAATCCATCCCCTGGCTCGACCTGCTCCTGACGCTGGTTGCAATCTTCGCCGTCGGCCTACTGGCCAGCACCGCCGCCCTCCGCCAAGCCCTCAAAACACCCCTCCTCCCCGCCTTAAAAGAAGACCGCTAACCGCGGATCGGTGGTGATCCCCCCGGGCGGCGGCATGGGATAACGCCTGCAAGGTAGTGCCCGCCCCCCGCTTTTTTCGCTTGGCGTTCAAGCGCTCGCGACGTATGAGGTATCTAAAATGATGTCGTGAGCAAACGAGGTTCACCGTACGAAGGCATCGAAGCAACACAGCAGGGGGAGGTGATGCGGGCCGCTGGGGGCGACATCGCGGCCTTTGAAAGTCTCTATCGGCGACATGTGGCCTCCGTTCACCGACTGGCCTGTTGGATGCTGGCCGGCGCTGAGACGGAGGACATAATCCAAGATGTTTTTGTCCGAGCCTGGACTAAGCTTAAACTCTTCAACGGCAGGGCCGCCTTCGGCACCTGGCTTCACAAACTGGCCGTCAACGTGATTTTGCGCCACCGAGAGCGGCAGGAGGCTAAGAGCAGCCGTCTGGGGGTGCTGTCTGAGTCGCCTCCCCAGGGCGCCAGGTTGTCCTCGCCCGGCCTGAGGATGGACCTTGAGGCGGCCATCGCCACATTGCCCCCAAGGGCGCGGGACGTATTCGTGCTGCACGACATTGAGGGCTGGAAACACGTCGAGATCGCTGAGGCGCTGGGCATCTCGCCATCTACTTCGAGGGCTCAACTGCATCGGGCGCGAATGCTCCTGCGCCGCTTTTTGAGCTGATCTGGAGAGTGAAGATGAGAGACCCCTGGACAGACCGGTTGTCAGATTACATGGACGGTGAGATGCCGTCCGAGGAGGAAGCCGAGTGCCGTGCCCACCTCGAGAACTGTGCTCGATGCACCCGCCTGCTGGCTGAGCTGGAGGCCGTCAAAAAATGGGCGGCAAGTCCGCCCGACCTGCCTCTTCCCGGCGGCGATGCGTGGGCTGAGATTCGTGAGCGCATCGGTCGGCTCCATCCTCAGAGCGTCTCGACACCCTCCTACCGCCCCTCTGCGAGGTTGCTGCGGACGGCTGCGATCTTGGTGCTTGCAGCCGGCACCCTGTTGCTGTGGAGAATCTTAACTCCGCCAGGCCCGCAGAATGCCGTACCAATGGCAGGCCAGTCGTCGGACCTCTTATCCAACACGGCAGACCAATGGAGGGAAGAGTTTGAAGCGCGCGCCGCTCTCCTTGACCCTGCGAGTCGACAAGACATCCGCAGGAGTCTGAGGATGCTCGAAGAGTTCGAGGGCGAGATTGTCGGAAGCCTTGAGGAGGATCCGGAAAACCGCCTGCTCCGGGAGTTCCTGCGTCGGAACCGGCGCATGCAGATCCAGGTGCTGCGCTTCGGCACCGAGCAGACCATGAAACCGTCCTAGGAAGGACAAGGGATACGGAGGCTAGCATGTATCTGTCGTTCACATTGGCATTCGCTTTCCTGATAGGCGGGTTGGCTCCCCAGGAGTCCCCGCGCACGGAGCGCCTGATCGAAGCTGGCGAGGTCCAGCGCATTGAGATCAATCCCTTGAACAAGGGGAGCCTTCGAATCTCGGGCTGGGACCAGCCTCAGGTTCAGGTCAAGGCCTATCATTCCCCCAGGATCAGCTTCGAGATTCAGGCGAATCACAGGTTAATCAAGGTCGAGGAGCGGCGTCCTTCTCGCTCGGCGCTTGAAGATGTCCGCCTTGAGATCCAGGTGCCTATGGGGCTGCGCCTGCAAGTCATCGGCAATATGCCCGAGGTGAGCATTGAAGGGCTGGAAGGTGCCGTAGATGTGAATACCAATCAAGGCAACATTGCCCTTTCCAATGTTAGCGGCAGCATCCGGCTGACTTCATCGGGAGGCCGGCTTGAACTCTCAGACGTGGGAGGCATCTTGCGTCTCCGGACGTCTCACGAGGGCATTTCCGTAAAGGGCCTAACAGGAGACCTGGAGGCGGAGACCGTGAGCGGGGACATCTTACTGCAGGGCATCGCCTCGAAGCGGATCCACGCTACTTCGCATCAAGGAGGCATTGTTCTCGAAGGCGCACTTGCCGAAGATGGCGTCTACGACCTAGCCAGCGACAACGGCGGGCTTGAACTGCGCCTGAGCGAGCCGCTCAGCGCATCGTTTACGGTGGGGACCGTCCAGGGCGACTTTTACTGTGAGTTTAATCTGCAGGGCGTTCAACCGAGGAAGGGTGAGCGATTCACCTTCTCAGTGGGCGATGGCGCAGCCCAAGTCGACTTGCTGACCTTTCGCGGCGCGATCCGCATCGGACGCCGCTGAGATTCTTTCTTCCACCTCCAACCAACCCCTTTTGAGGTATACATGCGCCCGATCAGCTTGGGCAGAGGGAGACTCATGAGAGAAATCCGGTTCTTACTAAGGTCTTTCCGTTCCAATCCCATCTACGCGATGGCATCAATTCTCACGGTGGCTCTCGGCCTGAGCGGCGCGGTGGCGGTCTTCAGCGTGCTTGACGAAGTCCTTCTGCAGCCATTGCCGTACCGGGAGTCTGAACGCCTGGTCATGGTTTGGAACGACAACCGCAACATCGGCATGGACCGCTATCCGATCTCTTATCCCGACTTTCTCGATCTGTGTTCGCGCTCCAAGAGCCTGCAGGACTCGGCTGCGGTGATCGGATTTGAATGGAGCGCCATCCTCTCAGGAACTCCAGAGCCACGACGGGCGGCAGTCCAGTTCGTGTCGGGTTCGTTTTTCCCCATGATGGGAGTGGAGGCAGCACTGGGCAGAGCCTTAGGTCCCGCCGACGACCGGCGGGAGGCTCCACTCACCATTCTGATTAGTCATCATCTGTGGACTGAGCAATTTGGATCCGATCCCGAGATTGTCGGAACGACCCTTTCGCTGGACGGAAAGAGCGCCGAGATTGCGGGGGTCTTGCCACCCGGCTTTCGCTTCTTCGAGGAGAGTGACCTGTGGGCGCCCCTGGCCCACAATCCAAATGCCCGGCGCAATCGCCGCTTTCATCATTGGCTGAGGGTTGTGGGACGGCTGGCACCAGGCGTGACTTTGCAGCAGGCTAGCGACGATTTGAAGACAATCGCGGCCGGATTGGAAGAGGAGCACCCGCAAACGAATGAAGGCATTGGCCTGCGGGCGGTCAGTTTGGAGAGGGAGGTTAGGGGGGACTGGCGTTTGTCTCTCCTGATGCTGGCGGGAGCGGTTCTCTGCACGCTGTTGATCGCTTGCGCCAATCTTGCCAGTCTGATGTCGTCGCGAACAGCCGGACGGGAAGGAGAGATCGCGCTTCGGCGCTCCCTGGGCGCCACGCCCCCCCGCCTCGTCGGGCGTATTCTGAATGAAGGGCTTGTGCTGGGGACGGTGGGCGGAGCTCTAGGCCTGCTGATGGCTTTTTGGATTGTCCGACTTCTGCGTGCCTTCGGCCCATCCGACTTGCCCCGCCTGAGTCAAGTCTACATCGGCTGGAGAACACTGCTCTTTGCTGCTGCGGCCGTGGCGCTGGTGTCCGTGGTGTCGTGCCTGCCGGCATGCCTGCGGATCTGGACTGGGGACACTCCACGGCCCCTCAAGGGCCAGCACCTGGCAGGCGTTCGTTCCGAGCTTCGCCTGCAGCGGTGGATCATCTCGGCCCAGATGGCGCTGGCGTTGACGTTGCTTGTCCCGGCTGGCCTGCTGCTTCGCAGCCTTGACCACTTGTCGCAGGCTCAGCTGGGCTTCCAGCCCCGCCACCTCCTGACATTCAAGCTTCACTTGCCTTCCTACAAATACGATGACGATGCCAAGCGGCTTCGTTTCGCCCGCCGCATGCTTGAAGAACTAAGGACTCTGCCGGGAGTCGAGGCCTTGGCCGTAAGCCGCGACCTGCCGTTTCGAGGGCGGGGTTCCACGCGGATCGAGTTGGAAGGCGGCTCGGACACGACGAATCAGGACACGGAAGTCGACTTCCGGGGAGTCAGCCCGGACTATTTTCGCGCCATGGGCATTACGCTGGTGCGCGGGCGTCCTTTGTCTGATCACACAGGCGACAGGGACAGGGAAGTGGTAGTCAACCGTGCAGCGGCTCGCCTGCTCTGGAAGGGGCGCGATGCATTGGGGCGAGGATTGCGCTTCGCCGGCGCCTCAAGTGACTCACCTTGGTGGCGCGTCGTCGGCATCGCTGAGGACGTCCGCCACGGGGGTGCCGCAGCCCCGCCCTATCCCGAAGTCTACTTCCCGCTAGAGACCGATCCGCCGGCAAACCCCTGGGTGGTCGTGCGCAGCGAGTCCGACGCCGCAGCAGCGCTTGACCTGCTGCAATCGACGGCCCGGTCATTAGACCGCGACTTGGTGGTCGACGACGCCAGTCCCATGCAGGCCAAGATCCTCCATACGCTTTTGCCCTACCGATTCTACACATTTCTGGTGGTCGTATTTGCGGCCCTGGCCTCGACATTGTCGCTGATCGGGATCTACGGGGTTGCTTCCCAGTCCGTGGCACGAAGGCGGCGCGAGATCGGCATTCGGACGGCCTTGGGAGGTACGCCGCCGGTCATCCTTGGAGGGCTGCTGCTCGGGGAGGTGCGCTGGACCGTACTGGGACTGCTGGTGGGCGTGGCCGCCTCCCTGGCGGTCTCGCACCTGCTGGAAAGCTTGCTTTTCCAAGTGGGCGGAAGAGATGTCTTGACCTACGCGGTAGCTTGCGGGACGCTTCTGGGAGCGTCCCTGGCAGCCAGCACCGCCGCTGTCCGCCAAGCCCTCAGGACCCCTCTCCTCGCCGCCTTGAGAGAAGACCGCTAAGGGTGTCTCACGGCGGGAGCTTTTCGAAAATGCTTCGCCCCTTCTCGAACGACGTTTAGCCAAGGAAAACTATCGAAGCATGCAGGGTGGCGAGGCGAGCTAGCCGACGAACCTTTTGAAGACCTTGGCCGTGTTTTCGGCCATGGTGCGGGCGGAGTAGGATTGGTGGACGGCCAGGCGGCCTTGGCGGGCCAGGACTTCGCGGCGGGCCGGGTCGTGGTAGAGCGATTCCAGTCCTGCGGCGATGGAGGCGGGATCATTGGGCTTGACCAGGATGCCGCCACGGGTGCGGTCGACCAACTCGGGCAGGGCGCCGTGATCGGGCAGCACCACCGGGGTTCCGTTGGCCAGGGCTTCCAGGGCGAACAGTCCTTTGGGCTCGCGGTAGACGGTCGGCACGCAGAGGACGTCGACCTCGCTGAGGAAGGCGATCTTTTGCTGGCGGTCGACTTCGCCGGCGTAATCGTAACCGTCGCCAAGCCCCCAGGACTCGATCTTCTGTTCCAACTCCTCCAGGTAGGGACGGTCTTTCTCACCCAGCCATCCGGCGGCCCGCAGGCGGACGCGCTCCCGGCCCAGCTTCTCGGCCAGGATGCGGAAGGCCTCGGCCAGCAGGTGGAGCCCTTTCTCAGGACAGACGCGGGCCAGAAAGCCGATGGTGAAGAGGTCCTCCTGGCCGCGTCCAGGACCGATGTGCTGGCCATGCCCTTCCAGATGAATGCCCAGGGGCACGATGTGGACCCGTTCGCGGGGGGCGTGCAGGTACTCGGCCATGTAGTCGGCATAGTACTCGCTGGTGGCGATGAATCCGTCGACGTCTCTGGAGCGCTCGTAGAGTTCCTTCATCACCTCGGATTTGTAGGGCTCGATGAGGTCGTCGATGAAGATGTCCTCGCCCTGCAACTCGCAAAGCACCGGGACGCCGCATTCCTTCCGCAGTTGGCGGGCCAGGCCCAGCAGCATCGAATTGGTGAGGACGATGATGTCGGGACGGTACTCGTCGCGCAGCCATCCGGTCAGCTCGTCGAGTTCCCGTTTGAGGTGGCCGGCCTCGCCGTGAAGCATGTCGGCGGTCAGTCCGCCCAAGTCATGGGCGTTGGTCGATCCGGCGAACCTGGAGACATATTTCAGCAGCTTGGGACTGTTGAGCCAGCGCTCCAGAAAGCGGGGCATATGGCGGAAGATGGACGACTTGTGCTGCAGGTAGATGTTGATCCCGCCGAAGAAAATCTTCTCCATGGCCACTGAATCCTCGTCGGTGCGCATGGGCGTGTAGGTCGGGATCAAGGCCACGTCATGCCCCAGCTCCATCAGGGCCGAGGCCAAGGTGTTGTCATGGATGCAGCTTCCGCAGTACATGCCTGCCGATCCTGCTGAAATGTAGGCAATCTTCATGTTCTATCTGCTGCTAAGTTGGAAGGGCTTCGAGCTTCACTTGGCTCACATGGCGATCAGCCGTTCCCCGGTCACGCTTCGACTCTGATTCGGTCGCCTTTTCGGTTCATTCGATGTTGCACGATCGTTCAGACAAGACGGCGTTTTCGGCTCGGCGGTTCCCGGATTGCGGGTCCTCTCCTTGGAAGCGACAGGATGGCTTCGACAATTCCTACGTCGGCGCGCCTTGAACTCGACCACAATGGCTCGCCCATAAGCCACAATCTCAAAGCCGACAAACCGCTAGAAAAACCGCTGCAGGACCTCCTCACGCGGAGGACGCGTGGCCAGCGAAACAAGCCACAAGGCCAGGCAGGAAGCGGCGAAGACCACGGTGACGGGCATCAGTCCGCTGTCGGCGACGGTGTAGGACGGGTCACGCCACCCTTGCAGGAAGAAGTAGCTCCACAGCAGCACGGTGACGGCCACCGAGGCCAGCACTCCGCTTCGGGTGGAGCGCTTCCAGAACAGCGCCGCCAGCACGATGGGAAAGAGCGATGCAAAGCCAGTGAAGCACCAGATGCCCAAGTTGAAGATCGAGCGGTTGGAAACCAGGAAGATCACGAAGGTCAGTCCCAAAATGGCGGCGACGAAGACCCGGGCCAGGAAAATCTGGCGCTTCTCGCTCATCTGGTCTCCCAAGGCGTAGTGGCGCACGATGTCCTGGGTGAACATCGTGCTCAGGCACAGGACCTGCGAATCGAGGGAGGACATGATGGCCGCCACCACTCCCGCCGCCAGCAGTCCGGCCAGCAGTTCGGGCGAATGAAGGCGGATCATGCGCACCAGGATGGAGTTGGCTTCAGGTCCCTGCAATCCGGGAAAGTCGGCGGCTCCGTAGAGTCCGATCAGCACCGAGCAGATCCACACGACTCCGACGCACAACGGGTACCCGATGACCGATGTGCGGAAAGTCTCGGCCTTGCGGGCCGTCAGCCAGTGGATGAAGAGATGTGGAAACATGCCCGCCGAGACGGGAATCAGCACGTAGGACAACATCTTGAGCGGAGGGACGTGCCCTTCCCGCACGAGCAGATCCGGACGCGCCTCGGCCACCCTCTGGATGCCTTCTGTGACGCCGCCCAGCTTGTAGGCGATCCACACGAAAGCCAGCGCCGCGAGCGACATGAAAACCAGAGTCTGAAAGGTGTTGACCCAGGCGGTCCCCCGCATGCCTCCGTAGACCACGTAGGTCATCACCACCAGGCAGATGACCAGTGCTCCGATCCACTCTGGGACGGCTCCTTGGCTGATCTGGTTGATGGCGATGCCGCCGCCCATCACTCCGATGAGCAAGTAGGGGATGACGAATCCCACCAGGACCACGAAGAGCGCCAGTCCCAGTCCGCTGGAGTCCCAGCGGTCGCGGAAAAACTGCACCGGAGTCAGGTAGCCATGGCGCTTGCCCAGCGCCCAGATGCGCGTACCCACGAAAAAGAAGATGACAGGCACCACCAAGGCTGAGGAGGAGGCCAACAAACCGAAGACGCCCACGCCGACGGTGTAGGCCTGGGCCGAGGCACCCAGCAGGGTGAAGGACGTCATGTGGGTGCCGAAGAGCGACATCAGCAGCACGAAGGGACCGATGGTGCGGGTGGCCACGAAGTAGTCTTCGCCGGTGCCGCGGAAGAGGCGGTGGGAGAGCGTCCCCACCGCCAGCACCGAGAGCATGTAGATGCTGATGATGGCGATGATCATGAGGGCTCCTCGTCGTGGGCCCGCCCCGGCTCTCGAGCGGCAGCCCGCATGGCGTCCTCCTGCAAGTCATGAGGCCAGGCGTGGCGCACCATCAGCCACATCACAACCGAAACCGCCAGGCAGAAGAGCAGGTGGTAGCTGAGTCCGATGGGCAGTCCGAGAAAGAGGAAGCTGTCGTTCCACCACCAAAAATCGTTGTGCAGCAGGTAGAGCAGCGGCAGCAGCAAGTAGAGTCCCCGGCGCATGTTAACCCTCCAAAAGTATACTGAGGACGCAAGACTACGCGTCCAAGTTCCGCCAAGCAACCTGCGGCGATGGGCGAGGGTGCCTCGATGTGACGCTATTCCACCCTTTCAGGGTTGGTTTTAAACTTTTTCTTGCACCCAGGGTGCCGCTCTGCCGCTGCGCGGCTTCGCTCTACCCTGGGCTGGCGTATGGCTCGCCTACAGCGAGCCCGGACTCGACGAGCAACACAGCGGAACCCAGGACACGAAGACCGACACAGCGAGCCCGGACTCGACGAGCAACACAGCGGAAACCCAGGACACGAAGACCGACACAGCCGAGCCCGGACTCGACGAGCAGCACAGCGGAACCCAGGACACGAGGACATAGCCGAGCCCGGACTCGACGAGCAACACAGCGGAACTCAGGATAAGCCGACCAGCACGGCGGAACCCAGGGCACGAAAACCGACTTGAACGGAGTGTGTATACAATGTATACTCTTTGGCTGTGAGCACCTTTATCGGCGAATTCGAGCAGATGGTCTTGTTGGCGATTATGCAGTTGGGCGACGGGGCTTACGCGATTTCCGTCCGCCAACTGCTGGAAGAGCGGGTGGGGCGTTCGGTGTCACGCGGGGCTCTTTACCGCACTTTGGACCGCCTTCAGGAAAAAGCCCTTTTGAACTATGACGTTGACGCGCCCACTCCCGATCGTGGGGGACATGCCCGCCGCTGCTTTCAGGTCACGCCCGAGGGTGTCGACGTCCTCAAGCAGTCGCGCAGCGCGTTGCTGACTCTGTGGGACGGACTGGAAGAGGAATTGGGCCGCTCATGAGCGAACAACGCCACTTGCAGCGCAGACCTCCGGTTTGGGCCGAGAGGGTGCTGCGCTGGTCGCTGCCGGCCGGCATTCTGCGCGAAAGCGTCGTAGGCGATCTGCGCGAAGAGTTCCTGCATGGCGGACTGCGGTCGCGCATGGCGTACCGTCGGGAGGCCTTTTCGATTTCGCTTCGATACTGGGGGGCTCGCCTCCGGAAGTCCCTCGCCAGGGGAGGCCGCGGATCAGGTCCGCGGCGTGGAGGAGGATCGATGAACCGCTTTTTTCACGACTTGCGCTATGCGTCGCGTGCGCTTCTCAAACGCCCTGGATTCATGATCGTTTCCGTGCTCCTGCTGGCCCTGGGATTGGGCGCCACAACGGCCATCTTCAGCTTGGTCGACCGGGCGCTGCTGCGCTCCCTTCCGGTGGTGCAGCCCGATCGGCTCATCAATGTCTACACCACCTGCCGCAGGGGATTCCCCCGCTGCTCCTCCTCCTATCCTGATCTGATCGACTACCGCGACCGCACTGAGACGATTTCCGATTTGGCCGGCTACACTTGGTATCCCGCCAGCGTGGGAGAAGAGGGACGGCAGGCCGAGCTGGCCACGGTCATGCTGGCCACCGGCAATTACTTCGAGTTGTTGGGCCTCAATCCCGCTCAGGGACGTCTGCTTCAGACTCAGGACGGCGATGAGGCCGCCGCCGTGACCGTCCTCAGCCATCATTATTGGCGCAGGCGTTATGGCGGCGATCCTTCGGTTGTGGGACGCGACATCCGTCTCAACGGCACGCCTTTCACCATCGTGGGCGTGGCTCCCCCGGGATTTGAAGGCACTGATTTGGGGTCCGACGCCGACCTCTTCCTGCCGTTGCGCTCAGGCGCCCTCCTCAACGTGGGAGCGGCCGCCAGTCCGGGGATTTTTGAGAACCGGGGGTCGCGCTGGATTGGAACCCTCATCGCGCGCCTGGCTCCGGGCGCCACCGTCGAGCAGGCCCGTGACGAGCTGCTGGCGCTGTCGGAAGCCATGCGTGAAGAAGATCCAGACGCCCGGGGACCCCGTTCAGTGACGGTCGACGAGTCCTCCGGCTACGGACTTCCGCGCGCCGCCCGCGAGGAAATGGTCACCTTCGTCCTGCTGCTGATGGGCGTGGTGGGGATGACTTTGCTGCTGGCTTGCGCCAGTCTGGCCAACCTGCTGCTGGCCCGGGCCTCGTCGCGCCGCCGCGAAACCGGGCTGCGGCTGTGTTTAGGAGCGGGACGCGCCCGCCTCATCCGCCAATCGCTGCTGGAGAGCGTGGTGCTGGCGGCCGCCGGAGCCCTGGCCGGGCTGCTGGTGGCTCAAGGTTTGCTGAGGGCTTTGGGCGGATTCCAATTGCCGGGAGGCATTCCCATCGAGGATCTCGACATCACCCTTGACTGGCCGCTCTTCGCTTTCGCGGCTGGGGCGGCGCTGCTGACGGCCTTGCTTTTCGGACTCATCCCCGCGCTTCAGAGCGTCCGCCTCAACCCTGCGGACGCGGTGCGCGGCGACGGCCGCCGCCTGGAAGCCGGCGCCAGTCCGCTGCTGCGCAAGGGCCTCTTGGCCGTCCAAGTAGGTATGTGTCTGGTGCTGATGGTGGGGGCCGGGATCTTCCTGGGCACTCTCTATCGGGGTCTAGGCGTGGAACTGGGATTCCCCTCCCAGGGACTGGCTCTTTCGCGCTTCAACCTGACTCTGCTCAACTATGAGGGCGAGCAGGCCATGAGCTTCGTCAACCGGCTCAAGGAGCAGGTGGAAGGAATGCCCCAAGTCGCTTCGGCGGCTGTGGCCACCAACGTCCCGCTGCAGGTCGGGGGGCACCGTGGGACCTTCGTCGAAGTGCCCGGCTACACGCTGGCGCCCGATGAAGAACTGCGGGTGGAGTACCTCTTCGTCACGGAAGACTATTTTGAGACGCTGGGACTGCCGGTCCTTCAGGGACGGGCCTTCGCCGCCGGCGACCGCGAGGGGTCGCCGCCGGTGGTGGTCATTAACGAGTCCATGGCCCGCCGCTACTGGCAGGAAAGCCCGGTGGGACGCACCGTCATCCTGCCCGGCGACATCAGCGCCGAAGTGGTCGGCGTGGCCCGCCAGACCACTTGGCGCGGACTCGACGACGATCCCATCAACTTCGTCTACCTGCCGCTCAGGCAAAGTCCCGACCAGTCCACCAGCTTTCTGACCCTGATGGCCCGTGCCCGCAGCGGGTCCGGAGATGGCGGAGACGCCGAGGCCCTCCTTCCCCTGATGCGCCAGCAGTTCCGTCAGCTTGACCCGCAACTGGCGCTGAGTTCGGAGCAGACCATGGGCGACCAGTTGCGGACCGTGCTCATGCCTCAACGCATGGGAGCTTTCCTGCTCAGTGCGCTGGGGATGATCGCTGTCCTGCTCTCGCTGGTGGGAGTTTACGGCATCGTCAGCTTCCTGGTCTCTCAGAGGCGCCGCGACATCGGCGTCCACTTGGCCCTGGGTGCTTCGCGCGGACGCGTCCTGCGCATGATGATGTCCACCGTTCTGGGTCCGGTGACCATCGGACTCATGGTCGGACTGGCGGCCGCCGTCCTGCTCTCGGGAAGCCTGAGCGCCTTCGTTTTCCGCATGAGTCCGCAGGACCCGGCGACCCTGGCGCTGTGCGCCGCGGCGCTGACCTTGGTGGCCGCCCTGTCAGCTTGGTGGCCGGCCCGCCGCGCCACCCGCCTCGACCCCATGCGCGTCCTCAGCGCTGATTAGGAATAGCGAGCCGCCTCATACCGCCGAGAGGATTGGGGGTAACTGACCTTGGCAACTGAAACTGACTCGCGTGTGAACTTTGTTTGGCCACCTATTGGTCCTTGGGGCCTGCCAGACTCCTAGTCGACGAGTTTTTCGTAGACGTTTTGCCTGACCAGAAGTCTTGTGATCTCGCCGCTGTCATTTTGGCGGAAGATCAGCAGCAAGCCGTCGTCGCGCTGAAAAGTGAGAGGGCCGACCGGATGGGCCGGGCGTTTTCTGAAGATCAGATTCCCCTCTTGATCTTGTTCGAGCTGGAAAGGCCGGGGACTCCAGCCCCCTTTCTCGGGACGGGAGTGGTTGTAGAGGTTGCTGGCGTATTTCCCGGTGAAACGCTGCAAATCAACAGTTCCCTGATAGCGGGGTCGCATCTTGGGCTTTTGGATGTCATCTGGCAGGCGCTCGCGGACCAGTGCCGAGACCACTCGATCCGTCAATCGGCCTGTTCCTTGGTTGTCAACCACGAATACGCCCAGGTTCCGTGAGGGCACGAGATAGAAAATGCAACTGAAGCCCCGCATGCTGCCCCCGTGGCTGAAAGCGGGCACACCGTAGCTGTCGTCCTCCCAGAAGGTGTAGCCGAAACCAGGCAAGTCGGGATGATTGCTGTATTGACGGCGAAGCATTTCCTGGGTGGCTTCGGCACTGAGGATCCGTCTGCCTTTGAATTCGCCGCCATTGAGCAGCATGCGGGCGTAATTGGCCATATCGGCGGCGGTGCTGTTGAGCGTCGAGGCGGGGTCGGTGTTCATGTATTCCCATCGAAGCGGCTCCCATTCGCCCGCGAAGGCGTATCCAATGGCCAAATCGCGCTTCAAGGGCTGGGGGACAGTGATGTTTGTACGGTGCATCTCGAGGGGCTGGAAGATATTGCGCTTCAGATACTCTTCGAAGGGCAGTCCCGAAACCTCCTCTACCAGATACCCGGCCAAGGTAATGGCATAGGTGTCGTAACAGCTTTCTTGTCCCGGAGGGCGGATGCGGACCAGGTTATCCTCCAAGAATTCGCCCAGAGGACGGACTTCTTCGCGGCTGGAAACATGGCGCCCGTAGCCGAGTTGGTCAAAACCAGCCACGTGGGTGAGCAAGTGCTTGACCCGCACCGGCTCCTCAAAACGGTTGTCGACCTTAAACTTGGTCAAGTACCGATTGACGTCGGCCTCCAAGTCGATCTTTCCCCGGTCGGCCAGTTGCATGATGGCCACTCCGGTCATGGTCTTGGTTACCGAACCGATGCGGAAAATAGTCCGCTCGGGATCGACCGCAACTTCGCCGAAAACGTCGGCGCGGCCAAACCCGCGGAGATAAACCAGCTTGTCGTCCTTTACGACCGAGATGGCGGCCCCTGCGATATAAAAATCGGTCATTTTGTTGAGGAAGACGGGCTTCAGGATCTGGTCCAGCTTCTCGTACGACCACGGATCCTCGTGAGCTGAGGCCAGCCCCAGGTGGCGGCCCAGTTCTTCCACGGGCGTCGCGAGAGCCCCGACGGGTATCGTGCCCAGCGCCACACTCATCAGGAGAAAGATCATGAGAACCGCTCGGGACAGTCGGGCCGGAGTCTGACGGCGACGGCTGCGCGAGTTCAGGATTGAGAGAATTCGGTCTTCAATTTCATTTTGTCCAAACATTGCGCTGGCTCCTGGGATACAGATCGTTTGAGGACGTTGCACCCGCACTAAGCCAAGCAGGAAGCGCGAGTAGCTTGAGGGACGGACGCCCGACTCGATCACGCCGCTGTCGGCGGCCAACTCCTGTGCGCGTTTCATCTGCCGGCAAGTGAGCCAGACCAGCGGATTGAACCACAGAACCGCCGCCACCAAGTCGCCCAAGAGATGGAATATCGAATCTCGGCGCGCCAAGTGCTCCAGTTCGTGGATGAAGATCATGCGAAGCCTTGCGTCCGATGCGCCCAACATCCTTTCAGGCAGGACCAAGCTGGCCCAGGGCGGCCCCCAGATCAGCGGGGTCCGGACTGTGGGATGGGTGCGCAGGCGGATTGCGGTATAGAGGTTTCTTTCCAGGCACAGTGATCGCAGCAGGGATTCCAGCCGCGGGTCGTCGACGGTACGAGATTCTCGAAGAAAGCGCCGCAAGCCGAAATACCGCACTGCAAGTCGGGCCACAAGCACTGTGGCGACGCCGCTCCACAAGAGGAACAGCATCCATGCCGACCAGGGCGCTTCCTCTGCTTCCTGAACCTCTGCCGGGCCTGACGCCTCCTTGGCCAACTCCGGGAACTTGCCCATCGCCTGGAAAGTGTAGCTGGCGAAGTTGACGGCAGGCGCCGGGCAGTCTTGATGACTGGCGAAGAGACAGAACCCCCGGGCTGCCGAGGAGGAGGCCCGCCAAGCCTCCAATGCGGAGTCGGCCGTGAGCATCAGGCCGGATGCTAGCAGTCCTCCGGCCAGTATTGCGGCCCGGACCGGATGGGAAAAACGCTTTGCCGCACCCAGGCGCATCGCCGCCGGCAGAAGCAGGCTGGCCTTGAGAGTGACTGCAAGCAGCACAGTTAGAGTAACGGCGATTACCGTGTCCATCATCTGCCCTCCTTTCGGGCCTTCTCAATCAGTTCCTCAAGGCGTTCCAGGTCCAGCTTCTGCTTTCGGCCCCGTGAGAGATCCATCAACGCCTCCATTGTCTTCTCCGGCGATCCGTCGAAGAAGTTGTCGAGGACGCTCCTCAAGACCGAGCGCGACACCTCTTTTCGGGGTACGGTTGGGGAATAGACGTATTTGAAGCCGCGCTCGGTCCGTTGAACCAAGCCCTTCTTGTGAAGCTCACGCAAGACCGAACGCGTCGCCGAGTAACTCGGCAGGTCTTCAACCTCTTCCAGGATCTCGCGAGCCGAAGCCTGACCAAGCCGATAAAGAGCCTCCAACGTCTGTTTTGCCCGGCTCCCGAGTTGATCCAGTATTTGCGCTTCTTCTGTCATCCCACCCTTCCTCCCGTGGTGCTCAGTTTTGCCCGATGTGCTCAAATTTAAGCACAATTAGCCTAGCAGCATCCAATTGGGCTTGTCAACGATTTTCTTGCGGGACCAAGTTTTGTGAAACCTGGAGGCCCCCGACTCGTTGTCCGGCCTGTCTCAGGAGAGTCCCGCGGCTTCTCAGACGACAGCCGTTCATCGAAGACGATGAATGAGGACCCTCACTCGATGCGCAGGGCCTGGATGGGGTCGAGTTTGAGGGCGCGGCGGACGGGCAGCGGCGACGACCGTGGCCAGCAGCAGGGCCAAGATGGTGCCGGATCGCTGCGGGCGACGCCGTAGAGCAGTGAGTCGGCCGTGCGGGTCAGAACGAAAGCGCCGACCCGTCCAGTGCGATTCCGGGGACGAAGGGGCAGTCCTTCGCCGATTAGCAGGTTCCAACAGACCATAACGCGGGCTGAAGATTCGTGCTCCTGCATCGCTGCTGAAGGATCCGGTCGTGGGCTAACCGGAATCGTCGACAATCACGGCAGCTTGATCCCCTGCCCCTGGCGAGATATCGTGGCTTTGTCGGGGCTGCACACTGAATCATGGATAATCTCTGGAGCCCATTGTGATCCTTAAGTTTCGGGGCAAGCAGCCGCAGATTGCCGAGAGTGCTTACGTGGCACCCAACGCTGTGGTGCGGGGAGACGTGCTCATCGGCGAGGGGACGGCGGTGTTGTTCGGAGCCGTCATCAGCGCCGAAGGCGGACGCGTCGAGATCGGGGCCGATTGCGTGATCATGGAACAAGCCGTACTGCGGGGCACGCCGCGCCATCCCATGAAGCTGGGAGACCGCTGCCTGGCTGGTCCTCACTCGCACCTGACAGGCTGCCAGATCGAGTCAGATTGCTTTGTGGCCACCGGCGCCGCCGTCTTCAACGGCGCCCGGCTGGGGGAGGGCAGCGAAGTTCGCATCAATGGCGTCGTCCACGTCAATTCGCGGCTTCCGGCGGACGCGACCGTCCCCATCGGATGGGTGGCCGTGGGCGACCCGGCTGAGATTGTCCCTGCCAGCCAGCATGAGAAAGTCTGGGCGATACAGAAGACCCTCGACTTTCCCGGCACGGTCTTCCGCACGTCCCGCGACGTGCCCAAGGGCGAACGCACCAAGCAATACGCCAAGGCGCTCCAGCGCTTGAAGGAAGACGAGTTGCTCTAGGCCGCATACCTCCGGCGATTTGAGGCTGACCGCTACTTCTCGTTGCCTCCGGGGACGTAGCGGCTGACTCCCTCGGCGGTGGCGAACCAGAGACTTCCGTCAGAGGCTTCAGCGACGTCGAAGACGGTGTCGCTGGCCAGACCGTCCTCCTGGCCCAGCCGCCTCCATTGGCTTCCATCATAGACATAGGCGCCGCTGCGGTCGGAGACTGCCCAGATGCGTCCTTGGCTGTCCAGCAGGTGGGGGCGGACGTCGGGTCCGGGCTGGTGTCGGATCCAATTGCTGCCGTCCCAATGAAGGGTGCCGGCTCCGCGGGTTCCGAACCACAGGTCTCCCGAGGCCGCTTCAAGGATCGATCCGAAATTGTCTTGGGGGTGGTGGACGCGCATTTCGCCGCCGCTCCATTGGGCCAGCCCGCTGCGGCAGGCGAACCAGATGTCTCCGCGGCGGTCCTGCAATGCGGCGTGGACGACCCTGTGGGGCAACCCGTCGGCTTGGGTGAAACTCCGCCAGGTCCCCTCGCCATAGCTGGCGGCTCCTCCGTTGCCGGCCAGCCAGAAGTGGCCCCGGTGGTCTCTTTTGACGCTGAAGACGACACGGGCCTGGAGGGATCCCATCGAGGAGTGGGCCGTCCAAGTGCTGCCGTCATAGACGCTGTAGCCACCTCCTCCGGCAGCCCAGATCTGTCCCTCGGGGCCTTCGGCGAAGCTCAGAACGCCGTTGTCGGCCAAACCGTCCTGACTCGTGAAGTAAGTCCAGGAGGAGTCTTCCAGCAGGCCCACGCCTCGATGACGCGTGCCGAACCAGAGACGGCCTTGGCTGTCCTCAAAAACGGTGCGAACCTCGTTCTCCGGCAGGCCGTCTGCGACCGTCCAGGTCGTCCACTGGGTGGTTTGCGCGAGGCCGGCCCATCCTTGGCCCAGCAGGCAAACCAGAAATAAAGCGGCGATTCTCCGATGGCTGAAATGTGCTCTCATCAGGAGTTTTCTGACGAACCCGAGGGAGCCTTGTTCGAAATTATTGCGAACAGCCCTTGCCGCCGCGGGCAAATGGAGTCTGGAGCCTGCCTGCAAAACTCGACTCGTGGATAAACTTGCTGGCCGCATCGTGTTCCCGGCAACGGCGAGTTCATGCTCGAGATCAATGCCGTCTCCTCAGCGGCTATCGGTCTTGGGCACCTGACGGCGAGTGGCTCCGGACATGCCGGAGCAGGAGTTCGTTGACCCGCTCGGCCGCCTGTTCGGGAAGCCAGTGGCTCATGCCTTCCAGCACCTCGAATTGATAAGGACCAGCCACGTATTGGCGCGTGGCCTCGGCACTGCTGCGCGCGAAAGCGCTGTCTTTGCTGCCCCACACGTAGAGGGTCGGGACCTGAATGGAAGGAACGGAAGGGGGTGCCGGATTTGCCGCTGCTGCCGATGACACAGCGGACTGGCTGAGATTGAGGGCGGAATACCAGTTGAGGGCCGCCCGCATGGCTTCCGGCGTGCCCAGCGCATCCACGTAGACCTGGATTTCCTGCGGCGTCAGCCCGCCGCTCTGAAAGACGCTCCGCAGATAGGCGGCATCGTCGGCCAGGAACCGGTCTTCGGCGCCTTCCGCCCCGAAGACTTCGAAATAGGATGACCGCTTGGCCTGCTCGGACCCAGGCTGAGCCAGCGCCGATTGAAGGGCCGCGAAATGGGGCGTGGAAAGAACCGTCAATGAGGTGACCCGGTCGGGAAAACGGGTAGCCGTCACCCAGGCCACGGCTCCTCCCCAATCGTGCCCCACCAGATGAAACTGCTGGCGTCCCAGCTTGTCGGCCATGGCCACGGCGTCGGACACCACCTGGGACATGGCGTAGGCGGCGACTTCGCTCGGCCGGGCTCCCGGCGAATAGCCGCGTTGATCGGGAGCCACGGCCCGATAACCGGCTTGCGCCAGGGCTTTGATCTGGTGGCGAAAGGAGTAAGACGTTTGGGGAAAACCGTGCAGCAAGAGCACCAATTCGCCTTCTTGAGCACCTGCGGCCAAGGCGTCGAAGGTGAGAGGGCCGGTCTCGATTTGGATGCGCTCGAAGCCGTGCTTCGCGGCTGACGAGGGACGGTTGCCTTCATTCTTGTCCAGAGGTGCGCCGTCGCCCAGGCGGATCTTACGCAGGACGATGCGGGTTGGATCCTCACCCTTCCACTTGCCCTCCAGAGTGTTGAAGTAAAGGGTCGATCCGTCGGCGCTGACGGCGATGCCGTTGGGAGTGGCCAACCCGGCCTCACGCAGCGGACCATCCTTGAGATTCAACTCCCCGCTGCCCGCCAGCCACTTGATGCCGCTTCCGTCCTGATTGATCTGGTAAAGCTTGTTTGAGGCGATCTTAGTGATGTAGAAGCGGCCTCTCGTAAACACGATGTGGGCGTTGTTGCCATCAGGGATGGTGGCAAAGACGTCGGCCTGACCGTCGGGAGTGATTCGCAGCACCTGGTCGTTGTTGTAGTTGGTGACGTAAAGCGCTCCGTCGCCCCCCACGGTGATGCCGTTGGGGCAATTCATCTGGGGGTGGCGGGCCAGGACTTCAGCCTCGCCCGACGGTGACGCCTTGGTGATCGAGTTGCCCTTGCAGTTGCAAACGTAGAGGTTGCCGTTGCTATCAACCGTCAGTCCAACCGGTCCGTTGAGCCCTTCGGTGACGAAGTCGGAGGCCGTCCCGTCGGGAGTGATGCGGAGGATGCGGTTGTCGGCGAAGCTGGCTTGCAGCAGGTTGCCGTCCTGATCGACGGCGTTTCCCGAAGACCCCCGAACGGCCTGTGAGAGGAGCGTGACTTCTCCGTCAGGGGCCACCTTCCACACCTTGCTCCAGAAGTTGGAGACATAAACGAACCCCTCTTGATCGACCGCCACACCGCCAAGGCGTCCAGTGGAATCGAGCGGCTGCGAAGTCTCGAGGGTGGTGACCGACCAATCGGCGGCGCGGTTTTCAGGGGAGGCCTGGAGCGGGCCCTGCAGCACGGCGAGGAATAAAACCGGGGCAGAAAGCATGAATCGATTCATGCCTCCAGCATACGCGTTGAGGGCAAGCGGGCGCTAGAACCGGTTCAGGCAATCCCGCAGAGCCATTGCTCCCAAAGCGGAGGTCAACAAGTCCAGGGCGCGGCATCGAGCAAGAGCTCTCCGCCAGACGGCCCCGCCCGGCGAAACCCGGGGGCTCTTTTTTTGGGTAGGCCTATCCTCTTCTCGGGAACGCAAGTTCCTGATATCGGAATCTGGCTGCCCGAGATGACCGTGCAGGCGGGTTGGTATGCCGATTGCTCAAAGCGGCTGGAGAGAAACATGCTTTAGGAGGTGAAAATGCTGCGCTGCAGATCGATACTCTTCGTCCCCACCGCGTTCCTTTTGATGATCACTTGGCCTGCCCTTGGACAGCGAAGTCCCGACCCGGATTCTCCCCGCTACAAGGCCGCACTGGCTCTCGATGCAATGCTCTCCAGCGAAGGCGGGCACAGTCTGTCGGATTTCGTGGACCATCAAGTCTCGCCACTCATGGTGAACCGAGAAGGTCGGGGAGAATTGCTGAGCCGACTTTCTGAGTTGCGCCGGCGGTTCGCGCAAATGGGACTGCGGGGAGCGCGTCCCGAGGGCCCCTTTTCCGCCCGACTTGTCTTTGCTGGCGAAGGCCAATCCCAAGCGCTGGTCTTTCGAGTTGAGGAGGAGCCTCCCCATCGTTTCCTGGAGATCGGGCTGGGAGAGGGTACCGGTGACCGCCCCGGCAACGGAGCTGGCGCTCAAGGAGAGCAGGGTGTTCAGCCTGAACCTTTCCTGGATCGCCAAGCCCTGGCGAATGCGGTGGAAACCCGCATGGAGCAGGCCGTCAGCCAAGGCTACTCCGCCAGTGTCCTGGTGGCGCGAGGGAGTGAGGTTCTGCTGGAGAAAGGCTATGGAATGGCCAACCGCGAGAAAGAGATTGCCACTACTCCAGAGACACTCTTTGACGTGGGATCCATCGGCAAGGTCTTCACCCGGGTGGCCATCCAGAAACTGCGCGAGCAAGGCCGGCTGCAGCTTAGCGACCGCCTCGTCCGCTTCTTTCCCGAGGTGCCCCAGGA
>DATIPO010000236.1:0-7603 GCA_035471925.1 Acidobacteriota bacterium | reverse complement strand
CGGGCAGGATGCCCAGATAGGCGTTGAGCTGGTTGAGCCGCTCGGGGATCGCCATGGCACCGGCCTCGCTGATGGCCTTGGTCAGCCAGCCGGTCGGGCTGCGCATCAGTTCCCAGGTCAGAAGCAGCGTTTTGGGAATCCGCGAGTAGATGAGCAGCTGACTGCTGGAAGATCCCATGGTGGAGTTGTTCCAGTCAGGCAGCGGGCGTCGAAATTGCCCTGAGAAGGCCGCGCTGCGCATCGGCGAGAGTTGAGCGGGACATCGGCAAATCGCTCAAGAGGGCAAGAGCCTCACACTGCTTGATTACACCTGCTTGGTCGACCCGTCAAGCGCCGTGAAGTTTGCAGTCGAGAATCAAGCTAGGTCGTTTGCACGGGCAACCAATCCAATTCGTCAAAAGAAGATATCTTGGGCAAAGGTCAGCGACTGAGATACTATTTAAAGCTTGCTTGGCCTCCGCAATTCAGGCACACTGAGACCAGTTCTCATCCCAGGCTTTTTCAGACGAGGAGGTTTTCATGCTCTTACATTCCCACCGGATCGCACTCTTGGCTGCGCTGATCATAACGGCGCTTCCCCCGGCCATTCTGGCAGGCTCGCAAACCCAGAACGCTACTTCACAGATCGTCAACAACGGTGTTGAGTGGATGTCGCCCGACAACATATTGGGAGCGCCGGACGACGCCTGCGCGCTCACTTTTGACCAGCCCGCAGGTTCCTGGATCCAACTGAGCTTTCCAGCCTTTACCATTCCGGCTGGTGAAATGGTTACGGGCATCGAAGTGCGGGTCAAGTATACCAGCAGCGTCGACCGTGATGTTCAACTCCACATCGGGGGCACCCTGAGCGGGAGCGTCATGGCGCAGCCCATGTTTTTCAACGGCGGGGTCGGCTGTGCCGCCACCGGGTTCAGCAGCGCCGGAGGCGACGGCAACCTGTGGGGCGTGTCGGCAGCCGCTCTGACGACCGCCGCCAGCGCCGGCACTCTCGGGTTCCGGTTGACGCAGACCAGCGTGGGCGAAGGGGGGTCCACCATCGATGCCGACGCTGTGGAACTGATCGTCTACTTCAGCGAGGCCAACAATCCGCCGATTGCGATCTGCCAGGACGTCGAAGCTCCCGCCAATGAACAGTGCGAAGCCAACGTCACGGCCGCTCAGGTCGATGATGGTTCCTCCGACCCGGACGGCGACCCCATCACCCTATCGCTTTCCCCCATGGGACCCTTCCAATTGGGCGACACTCCGGTCACCCTTACGGTCACCGACGACAGCAACGCCGAGGACCAATGCTCGGCCACCGTCACGGTGGTGGACGAAACTCCTCCCGTGATCACTCTCAACGGCGGCGACATGGAGCTGGAATGCAACGTCGACAACTTCATCGATCCGGGAGCTTCGGCTTCAGACGCCTGCGACAATGACGTCCCGGTCATGGTGGGCGGAGACACCGTAGACACCTCCACGCCCGGAACCTACGTGATCACCTATGACGCTATGGACGACGCCGGCAACGCAGCCGTGCAGCAAACCCGCACCGTCACCGTGGTCGATACCACGCCTCCGATCATTACGCTCAACGGGGATGCCGAGATCACCCTGGAATGCAACATCGACACTTTCACCGATCCCGGCGCTTCCGCCTTCGATCAATGTGACGGACCACTGCCCGTGACCGTCAGCGGAGATACTGTCGACACCTCGACTCCGGGCACCTACATCATCCTTTACGACGCCGCCGACACCGCCGGCAACAACGCCGTACAGGTCAGCCGCACGGTTAACGTGGTGGACACGACGCCTCCGGTGATCTCCTGCAACGCACCAGCCACCATTACGCCCCCCGACGCCCCGATTTCCTTCACCGCCACGGCTGAGGACGCCTGCGAAGGTCCGGTCACGGCCGAAATCACGGCCTTCGACTGCTTTTGGACCAATCCCGCCGGGAAGCTGGTCGACAAAACCAACTCCTGCGTGGTGTCTTTCGACGGCGACACGCTGACCATTGACGACTCAGGCGGAGTGGGCGACACCATCGAGTGGACCGTCACCGCCGAGGACTCCTTCGGCAACGCTTCCAGCGAAACCTGCGGCGTTGAAGTCGTGAATCCCGCCCAGAGCCTGGAGACGCTGAAGCTCGATCACCGAATCGACTTCGCCCAGTTCGCCTCAGGAGACGGACTGCGTTCGGAGATGATCCTGCATAACCCCTCCGAAACGCAGACTGTCAGCGGGCGCGTCCGCCTGCTGGAGGCCCAAGGCCAGCCCTGGCAATCCCTGCCCCGCATCAACGGGCAGCAGGTGCGTGCCGCCGGAGACTGGGATGCAGTTCACTTCTCTATTCCGCCGCTGGGCCACTTTGCCTTCGCCGGTCCTGAAGCTGAGCAGCTGCGCAGCGGATCGGCCACCGTCGAGTCCGACGGACGGCTGGGGGGCGTGGTGCGCTTCACCATTCCCGAGCTGGGAACCGCCGTTATATCGGGCAGCCGGCCCATGAGCGAAGCCTTGGCCAGCGTCCGCCGCCAAGCCGGATCGAACACCGGCGCCGCCATCCGAAACAGCGAGGATCACGACATCACTCTGTCGCTGACGCTGCGCGACAGCCAGGGACAGCCGGTGGCCTTCAGCACCCAGAGCCTGCCCGCGGGCGGACGTCTGGCCATGCTTCTGGACGAGATCTTCGGGGACTCCGTTCCCGCATCCTTCGAAGGCGAACTGGAGATCCGCAGCCAGAACGGCACCTTCGTTGCGGTCGTCTTGGAGTTCGGCTCTGAAGCGGGAAGCTTCACCGCCCTGCCGGTCACCCCGCTGGAAGAGGAAGCACCGCAAGGCCAAGATCCCGACAACCAGGACCAGCAATAACCAGCATCCGCTTGCCTTGAAAGCAAGCCTCCTGGCCCCGCACGGCAACTCAAACCCGTGCGGGGGCCTTCTCACCCCTATCCAGGGCGCCTCCTTATACCGACAACGATCAGCGGCAAGAGGAGTAAGCGGTGCAGATGGCGCTGGAGGACCTTGTGGGGAAATGAACATGGTCTCTCCCGGTTTCTTCGATGTCATCGGGAGCGAACGCCGCAGGGCTGAGAGTTTGAGCCGCACTTCAAAGCGAGCAGCGCGAACTGAGCATTCGGGCGGCTCTGGGGGCACCTGCCCGGGAAGCTCTCGGGGATAGCAGTGCGGGTCATGGCCGTAGCCGTTCTTCCCGGGCTGGGCTTGGGCTTGGTGCTGTCGATGATCCTGGCCCCGTCCTTTGACTTCTCGCTCTTTGACCTTCATCCTTCTGACCCCCCTGGGCAATTTGGGCGCGATTTTGGTCCTGGCCTCGGCAAGCGTCGTCGCCATCATAGGACCCGTGTTAAGAAAGTTGCGCGCCGATCTGCTTCCCCTTCTCAAGGAATAGCGTCATCTGTTTAAAGATGTCGTCAACAAAACCTTACCTTTCCCTTACGACTTCAGTCGCGGAACCGCCCATACTCAGCCGGTGACGAGTCGCCCGTGCGGCGTTCGGCGCACCAGGTTGAGGCAAAGCGCGCGGAAAGGCGGTAGATTCGAGTGGAGACTGCCTTTTCGCGGCCTCGGGGAGTTTGCGAAAGCTTCGTCTGGGGGGCGGTTGGACTGCTTAGGGAGAATCAATGGACAAAGAAAAGCGAATGATTTCCTTACGCCTTCCGAGGACCCTGTGGCCACTGGTGGTTCTGGGGATGTTTGCTGGGTGCGGCAGCGCCGGAGCCAGCCAGTCGGATCAGCGGCCGTCAGTCGAGTACTCACTGAAGCTGCGCTTCGACGCCGACAACTCAGAACTTACCGGCGAGGCCACTGTCCTTCCGAGGGAAGAAGACCTGACGCAAGGGAGGGCACGGTTCGCCGTGTCCGGCAGCGCTGGGCGCGCCCTGGATATCCGCAGCGTCGCCGTGGAAGGCACCTCGGGTGAAGCGTCCTGGTCCCCGCCAGATGGGAGTGGCATTGTTTCCGTGGAGATGCCTGAGGGACGGTCCCGGATCACTCTCAACTACCGGCTGAACGCTGATCCATCGACCTTTCAACCGTTCGGATACTACATCTTCGAAGGGATCTCCGGGTGGGCTTACCCGCGCCTGCTAGGCGAGGACGGCTCCCAGCCTCCCTTTGCGGACTTCGAAGTTCAGCTCGATTCCCCGACCGGATTCGCGGTCCTGACGACCGGTGGGTCGGGCGAGGGAAGTCGCCAAGGTGACCGAGTCCACAGGGAATACCAAGCCGAGCATGTTCCCAACTTTGCCATCGTGCTCGGGGACGGATATCGGGTGGTGCGCAGGGAGGACGCGGAGGCTCCCATCGTGGCCTTTTTCCATCCCGATTACGAGGAACGTTTCCGCCTCGTGGTTCGGCGCGCCGAAGAGGCCGCCCGCTGGTACCGGAAGACCTACGGCTTCTTCCCGTTAGAAGAGATCGGCATCATCCAAGGGAATCCGAAATGGGGCGGAGGATATCCCCTTCCAAACATGTTCGCCGTCCACTTGGCCTTCCTGGACGACAAGTTCATCACCTGGATAACAGCTCACGAAATCGGCCACTACTACTGGGGTGGAACCGTGCTCGGCGCCAGCGGCGGACTGGATTGGCTACAACTGGCGCTAGGAATCTGGTCCGATCAACTCTACCTGTCTGAGCGGCGCAAGATATCGCTTCAGGAGCAATGGCGGAGCAATGAGCAACAGGGAGATTTTTTCGCCGACTACCTCTCAACGATGTTGATGAACCGGGAGCAAGAGCTTGGCCTCTCCCCGGCCGAGTTCAGCCGCCTGGATTTCGACTACAACTCATGGGTCCGTCACGGAAAGGCGGCAACCGGCCTTTATCTTTTATCGTTGAGACTGGGTCCTGAGCGGTTCTTGGATGTCCAGCGCCAACTCCTCAGCAAGTATCGATATCGCAACCTATCCATACCTCAGTTCGTGAGCGAACTCAGGGACTCTGGACTGCCGGAGGCTGAGGCTTTCCTGAATCATTGGCAAGCCGGAGACGCCAGCATCGGCATGGCGGTCAGCTCCGTGCAACCAGCCGATCAGGGAGATGCCTGGGTTATCGAATTGGATCGAACGGGCACCGTCCCCTATCCAGTCGAAGTCGTGGTTGAGACCGAGTCCGAGACGGTGCGGCGCACAATTTCGGCCGTCACTCAGCCAGAAACGATTCGGGTCGATTCTCGTCCAATCAACATCCGCCTGGATCCGGACGGCGAAATACCGATGTGGAACTCCGACCATCCCGGAATCCGTGCTGCCTACCTGCGGGCCATGGAACGGGCCCAGATCGATAGTTTGTTCGTACCTCTGACCCTTCGCTATTTGGAGAATAGACCTGAGGACGCCTATTTGCGTTACCGTCTGGCGCGACGGCTCTACTTGCTCGGTCGCTGGGATCAAGCGGCTTCACTTTGGACGGCCGACCGCCGAGGGTGCGAGAGCCGCGAGGCTTGTCTGGCAGCGGTCTACGCTGCCCGTGCCAACATTCGCGCTGGAAGGTTCGACGTGGCGCAGACGCTTCTGAGCCACCTCGAATCCGGCGCGCTCGAGCACGAGGCTCACTCAGCCTTGGAGACCGCACGCAAAGAGCTCTCTCAGGAGCTGGCCCGCAAGCAGTGACTGTCCGTGACGGTTACCGTCCAGATGCGAGTCACCAAACATCCGAGCCTTCACACCTTTACGGTCAAGGGGGCACCAGCGTCTTGCATCGGCCCTCCCAGCGGCGGCGGCGGGGGAAAAGCGGAAAGGTGTTTCTGGTCGGGACGATGTTGGAGGTTGGCAGGGCCTGTGTCGAGGGTTTGGGAGCCTCTGGTCGGGCTGGGTGACTATCCAGCGAAGGTGGGGAGGACAATGCTGAAGAAGACGTGGGCCAGCAGTGCCATTTCAGCCGTGACGAGGAGGGCCGCGGCCCAGGCGTCCCGACCGGGGAAGAATCGGCGCCAGCCCGCCACGAAGACGACAGCCGCGATGGAGGCGGCGGGAAAGAGGAGCCGGCCCTGCCAGCCGGCCTGGTTGGTGAAGGTGTTGTAGTAGCAGAATCCGGCCAGCAGGCCCAGAGCCGAAAGGGTGAGGGCGACGGCCGAATGGCAGCGCAGCATCTTCGGCCTGATGGAGAGCAGCACTACACCCCAAGCCGCCAGGTGGACGATGGCTATTGCGTTGGAGATGCGGCGCGGCAATTCGAATCCCATCCAACCGAAGGTGGCCCAGCTCGTGCGGAAGGTGGCCTGGATGATCTCGGGGAGCAGTCGCAGGAACTCCAGCGTGCCCAAGGGCGTCGGATAGTGGTTCTCAGGAACCACCCGCATGGACATGGAAGCGCCGGTCAAATCTCCATAGAGCCAGAGGTTCCTGACCAGCCACCATCCCGCCAGCAGAACGGGCGCTGCGGCCAGCCTTGCAAAGTTGCGCAGCCCATGCGGCCAAGAGGACGCCAATTGACTCCTGCGGAGCCAGAGCAGGTAGGCTAAACCGCCCGCCAGCAGCGGAACGCTGGCCTTGCTCAGGAGGGCGAAGGTCAAGGCAAGTCCGGCGATGAAGGGCTCGAGACGCGCCGGATCCTGGGCCGCCCGCACGATATAGAGCAGCAGCAATGTCCCCGCCAGGATAGCCATGGAGTCATTGCTGACAAGGCTGTGCATGTAAATGAACTGCGGATTGAGGGCTAGATAGGCCGTCCCCGCCGTTGCCAGCCACTGCGAATCGAAGAACCAGAACAAAATGCCATAGCTTGCCAGAAGCGAGCAGGCGCCAAGGGCAAGGGAAAAGAATCTCAGCAGATGCCAAGCCAGAGTCCCGCCAGACCAGGGAAACGCGGCCTCGGCGGTGTGGCTGAACAGGGGACGCTTCTCTCCCGTCGGCGGGTCGAAGCTGACGGCGGGATCAGTTCCCATCCAAGGGAAGGTGAGGACGGCCCCCATGACGTAGTAAAGCGGTGCCTGGTAGGCCTCGACGGACGTATTTTCGAGGTAGTTCGGCTTCAGAACCGGAAGGGCTACATGGCGGGCCACGTACTGGACATAGGCGAAGTGGGCGGGTTCGTCGGGGCCTTCCCCCAGCGGGAAGACCACGCTGAAGGCGGCTCCGGCAGCCAGGTAAATGCCCATGACGAGTATGAGGAGTGCCCGGGGCGCCGTCATGACGTCATTCCCAGCTTCTCAAGCACGATCCGTTCCACCTGGGCGGGCTCGAACCTCTGCACGCAAACGTTATCGCCGTCGCAGGGAGTCTGGCGGTGGTTGTAGGCCGTCAAGCAGGGACTGCAGGAAAGCCCCGCGTACAAGCAGGTGTGGTTGTCGCCCAAAGGCTCGTAGAGCGCCGGGGTCTCGGGGCCGAAAAAGATCACGCTGTGGATGGAGGAGATGGAGGCGAAGTGGGCGGGTCCCCCATCGGAGGTCACCAGAACGTCGCAAACGTTGAACACCTCAACAAGGTCGAGGACGTGCCTCGTTTTCCCAGTGAGATCGAACAAGCGGGGCGAATCGACTTCCGCCGCGATGCGGGAATAGAAACAACCGTCCTCTTCAAGCCCGACCACTCCCACCAGGACCTCCTCGCGCCCCAGCAGCCGCCGTGACAATTCGACGTAGTTTTCCAGC
>DATIPO010000235.1:0-17971 GCA_035471925.1 Acidobacteriota bacterium | reverse complement strand
TTTTTCCGCGACTTAGCTGAAGGGATGTACGCCGAGGCCCGCCGCCATGGATTCGAAGTGCTGGTCACGGCGGGCGAGTTCGACACCCTCAAGCAGTACAACCAGGTGGCCGACTTCATCGTCAAGCGGGTGGACGCCATCGTCCTGGCCCCCTGCGACTCGCGTTCGGTGGCTACCGCCATCAACAACGCCAACCGGGCCGGCATTCCGGTCTTCACGGTCGACATCGCCTGTCTGGCGCCGGAAGCCGAGGTAGTCAGCCACATCGCCAGCGACAATTATGGCGGGGGACGCCTGGCCGCCACAGCCCTCATCGAGGCTCTGGGCGGATCGGGCAAGGTGGCCATCCTCGACCATCCCGAGGTGGAGTCGGTCATCCTGCGCACCCGGGGTTTCCTGGAAGTGGTGGAAGAAGCCCGGCGAGAGGGACGGGCCGACATTCAACTGGTGGCCCAACTGCCGACTTCGGGAGTCAAAGACAGGGCGTTCAAAGTTGCCGAAGACATCCTGCAAAGTCATCCCGACCTGGACGCCTTTTTCGCCATCAACGACGTGACCGCCCTGGGAGCCGTGGCTGCGGTGGAAAAAGCCGGAAAGCAGGAGCAGGTCAAGGTGGTGGGCTTCGACGGCCTCCCCGAGGGACGGCAGGCCATTCAGGACGGCAAGATCTATGCCGACCCGGTTCAGTTTCCCCGTGAGATCGGACGCCGCGCCGTCTTGGCCGTGGCCGCCTACCTCCAGGGCCTTGAAGTATCGGAGAGAGTGCTGGTCCCCACACGCCTTTACCGCACCACCGACTCCCATCCCCCCGAACCGCCGGAGGACTCCGAGCTATGAGCCCCGCCACCGTGCAAGAAACCACCAGCAATGCCTCCCCGCCACCCTCCGATGGGCAAATCCGTCCTCTGCTCAAGATGGAGGGCATCGACAAAGCCTTTCCCGGCGTGCAGGCCCTCAAGGACGCCGGCATCACCGTCCACGCGGGGGAAGTCGTGGCACTGATGGGTGAAAATGGCGCCGGAAAAAGCACCTTGGTCAAAGCCCTGGTGGGTATCCACCACCCGGACGCAGGAAAGATCAGCTTCCTGGGACGCCAGGTCCGCTTTGACACTCCGCTCCAGGCCATCGAGGCCGGCATCGCCGTCATCTATCAGGAGTTCAATCTGGTCCCCGAGCTGACGGTGCGCGAGAACCTCTTTCTGGGTCAGGAAAAGGCCCGCTTCTGGATTGACCGTTCGGGCGAACAGGCCAAGGCCCTGGAGGTGCTCAAGCGACTGGAAGCCGACCTTGATCCCGAGGCCAAGGTGGGCGCCCTCTCGGTGGCCCAGCAGCAGGCCGTGGAAATCGCCAAGGCCCTGTTGCTCAAAGCCAAGATCATTTTTATGGACGAGCCCACCGCGGCCCTTTCCCCGCGCGAGGTCGACCGCCTGCTGGAGGTGATCGGAGATCTGCGCGACGAGGGGTTGGGCATCGTCTACATCTCCCACCGCCTGGAGGAGGTTTTCCGGGTGGCCGACACCGTTACCGTACTGCGCGACGGCGAATTGGTCGGCATCCGTCCCACCTCCGAGATGACGCGTCCGCAGCTCATCGAACTGATGGTGGGCCGCAAGGTGGAAGCTGAATTCCCCAGCCGGGAAAAGCCCGACCAAGCGCGCTCACCCGAAGCCTCATCGCGCCAGCCCCTTATCGAGGTCCGCGGACTGACTGCGGGGGACAAGGTCAAGGACGTCAGCTTCTCGCTCTATCCGGGAGAGATCCTGGGCCTCAGCGGACTGGTGGGTGCCGGACGGACGGCTCTGGCGCGCCTCATCTTCGCCGCCGATCCCATCGACTCGGGCCAGATCCTGCTTCGCGGCAAGCCGCTGCACCAGCGCTCTCCGGTGGACGCCATCGGCAACGGCATCTGCCTGCTCAACGAAGACCGCAAGCTGCAGGGACTGTTCCTCGAACATGCCGTCCAGGCCAACTTCGCCATCGCCTCGCTGAGCAAGTTTTCGCGGCTTGGGTGGGTCCGTGACCAAGCCGTCCGCCGGGCCCTGCAACGCTACGTGGAGCGCTTCCGCATCCGCATGCCGGGAATGGGGACGCCGGTCAAGAACCTCTCTGGAGGCAATCAGCAGAAGGTGCTTCTGGCCCGTTGGCTGGAAACTCATTCCGACATCGTGCTTTTCGACGAGCCCACCCGCGGCATCGACGTGGGTGCCAAATACGACATTTACATCCTGGTCAACGAACTGGCGGCGGCGGGCAAGGGGGTCCTCTTCATCTCCTCGGAGTTCCCGGAAGTCCTGGGGATGTGCGACCGCATCCTGGTCATGCACGAGGGCCGCCTGAAGGGCGAAGTCCGCGACGTCAAGAACGCCACCCAAGAAGACCTGCTGGCCATGGCCGTCTCATGAGCTTCACGCAAATAGGCACAGGCAGAAACCGAGCTGGAGGTGCTCGATGAACTTCAGATCGTTTGCCAGCGATTACGGAATGCTGGCCGTCCTCATCTTGCTGTGCGCTTATTTCTCCTGGGCGACCCTGCAAGAACAGCCGCCGCGCGGAGAAGCGGCCGCCCAGGCTCTGGCTGACGTTCTGGCTGAAGAAGCGCCTGCAAACGCTTCCATCGCCATCCTCTCCAAAAGCAACCCCGACGGGACGCGCTTCGCCCAGCGCCTGCAAGAGCGGCTTGAGTCGGCCGGACTGACGGTGACCGCCGCCCTGCAAGGCGACCCGCCCTCGGTACGGACGCGCCTGCGGGAGCTGACGGCTCAGGGGACCGAAATCGACATCCTGGCCACCACCGCCGACTACCGCTTGTTGGCCGAGAGCCTGGTGGAAGCGCAGCCTGAGCTCTCCCAGGCCGACGTCCGGCTGCCGCCGGCTTCACGCTGGCCGACTTTTCTGCTGACCGAGAACCTGCTCAACGTGGCCAACCAAATCGTGGTCATCGCTGTCATCGCCATCGGCATGACCATGGTCATCATCACCGGGGGCATCGACCTCTCGGTGGGAAGCCTCATCGCCTTGTCCGCCGTTGCCGCCACTTGGCTCATCCGCTGGGCGGGGGCGGCAGAAGCCTCGGCGAGCGAGATGGTGTTGGCTTCGCTGGGAGGCATCTTGCTCTCGGCGGGCCTAGGACTGTTCTCGGGAGTGATGGTGACCGCCGTGCGCATTCCTTCTTTCATCGCCACCCTGGCCATGATGCAGGTGGCTTCGGGTCTGGCCTTCATCATCTCGGGCGGACTGCCCATCTACCAAGTCCCCGATACCTACACGGCCCTGGGACGCGGGCAGCTCTTCTCCATTCCCATCGCCGTCATCCTGATGGCCATCCTCTATCTGCTGGCGCACCTGCTCATGTCCCACACCCGGCTGGGGCGCTACATCTACGCGGTGGGAGGCAATGCCGAAGCCGCTCGCCTGTCGGGAGTCAGGGTGCAGCGCATCCGGTTGTTCGTGTTCGCCGTCTCGGGGGCCATGGCGGGCTTGGGCGGCATCGTGCTGGCCTCTCAGCTCAAGAGCGGTTCGCCCACTTACGGACTCACCTACGAACTCTATGTCATCGCCGCCGTGGTGGTGGGCGGCGCCAGCCTCTCCGGTGGACGGGGCAAGATCTTCGGCACGCTCATCGGCGCCCTTATCATCGCCGTCATCAACAACGGCATGAACCTCACCAACGTGGAAAGCTACACCCAAAAGGTCGTCCTGGGCTTCGTCGTCCTGGGAGCGGTGGTCCTCGACTCGATCCGCAAGCGCGCCTGGAAGAACTGACTCAGGACGATCCCGCCACGTTCCGGTTCACGAGAGTTGCCTCAGATCGATGTTACTTAGGTCAACAGGTCTGGACGGGCGCTCTTGGCCCTTTGTAAAGGCCTATACACTTGCGTCGGCCCAAGGGAATTCGGCGGTTAGGGAACGTTGTCTCGGTTCGGGGCACTAAGAACCTATGTGGTCGGCCCTGATCCGTTTCCGCCCTCTGCTGTTGGTTCTCCTGTGTGCCGCCTCAGTGGCTGTGTGGGCCTGCTCCCCCGAATTCCCCGATCTGCTGTTTATTGTCAACGACCGGCCCGATTATCCGGTGGAACAGTTTGCCCGGGGGAAGTTGGGAATCCTCCAAGCGCGATATCCGCCCAGGAGCCTTTACGTCGCCTACCGATACCTCACCCGCCAGCCCTTTTCTCCATCCGAAATCGAACGCCTCCAGGAGTCGTTTCGCGGTACCCTCAGACTGCGGGAGGGAGACGTGATCGCCATAGCCGCCGCCAAGGAATGGTGGCGGACGGCGCGCCAAGTCTCCCGTGTCAATTCGCCGCCTTCCTCTCCCAGGGTCTTCAAGAGTTCAGACGGCCGCAGACATTTTCTCAATTGCCCGGCCGATGCCTTCCACACCGCCCGGCAAACGCTTGAGGACCGGATTGCTTCCTTGGGGCCGGAGAGTCCCGCCGTGAGGGACTGGATTGCAGCCCAATCCGAAGTCTTCAAGAACTGCGGCGGCGGCCTCAGCATTCCTGCCCCAGCAGCCGCTGAATTGCCGCCGGTCATCCGCAAAGACCGCGATTACCAGATTGCAGCGGCTTATTTCTATGCCGGTCAGTTTGGCGCAGCCCGAAGCCGTTTCCAAGCCATCGCGGACGACGATGATTCCCCCTGGCGGGTCTTGGCGCCCTATCTGGCGGCTCGCTGCCTGGTGCGTCAGTGGCAGTTGCAGGGGGACGTCGAATCGGCCCGCGAGGCGGAAGCGAAACTGCTCGCCATCCTGGCCGATGACGGTCTCAGCGCGCTGCATGGGCCTGCTCAGGATCTGCTGGGGTACATCCGCTATCGTCTGGCGCCCCAGCAGCATTACCTCAGCTTGTCTCGGCGGCTTCTAAATCAAGGGACGCGCCCTTGGTCGGTGGCAGACCTGGGGGATTTCGCCCGACTCATGAACACCCGAATGGACCCGCGGCCCGAGGACGACCTTGGACGCTGGGTCCAGGCCTGGAGGCAAAGATGGCCCTTCGCCGAAATCCGGCGGGAATGGCAGTCCACGGCTTCGACGCCTTGGCTGTTGTTGGCTTTGCTGCGATTGCCGTCGTCCCATCCCGGCTCGGAGCAGCTTTTGAGTGCCGCCTCGGCGATCGATCCGCATTCGGCGGGATTTCCCAGCATCGGTTTCTACCAAGCGGTGGCCCTGCTGCGTCAGGGCCGCCTCGAAGAGGCCCGCGAGGTTGTCGACAAAGTGTTTCGACATCACGGAGATGCCCTGTCGCCCTCCTCGCTCAACGCCTTGAAGATGCTTCGAGCCCGGCTGGCTCCGACGCTGGAGGACTTCCTAAAGGACGGTCCCCGACTTCCGGCGGCCTTGGTCGCCCCCACCACCCGAGACGTCGTCGCCCGACCCCCGGGAGCCGATCAGATCGAAGGGAAACGGTGGTTTCGCTTCATCGAGAACAACCGGCACTATTACGACGACGATGTCACCGAGCTGCTTGCGGCCCGGCTTCCACTTGATCTCCTGGCCAGCATCGCTCGGGATTCGGCGCTGGAGGCGCACCTGCAATGGCAGTGGGTGCGGGCCGCCTGGGTCCGCGCCGTCCTCTTGGAGCGCTACGAGGTCGCCGCTGAGCTGGCTCCCGCGCTGGCGCGGCTGAAACCTCGCTTGAAAGAAGACATACGAGCTTTCCTGAACGCTTCCGAGGAAGTACGTCCGCTAGCGGCCTGGCTGGTCATCGCCCGCAATCCCGGCCTGCGTCCCCAGGTCGAGAGCGGACTGATGCGGCGTGCCAAAATCGACCGGCTCTCCTCCTTCCGCGACAATTGGTGGAAGTCCTACGAAAGGTGCTGCGGCTACTGCGGCACGCGCTTCGGGAGGGACCTGCTGGAGCGCATCTACCCCCAACGCGAAGATTGGCGGCCGGCATTTCTTTCCGAGGCCGAGTGGAAACAAGCGTCTCAGGAAAGATGGCTGCTCTCATTGCTGCCCCCGTTCGGAAATCTGCTGACCGCCATGGCGGTTGACCTGGCGGAGCAGTTTCCTCAGGACCCCCGCATACCGGAGTTGCTCCATCGAGCCGTGCGGGCCACACGCTACGGCTGCACCGACGACTCGCTTGAGGGCTCCAGAGCGGCATTCCGGATGCTTCATCGAGGCTATTCTGAAACCGAGTGGGCCCGAAGAACCCCCTATTGGTTCCGCTGATGAACGAGACATCGAATCTCCAGCGCAATTGCTTCCCAGGCTCTGCATCGCAGGCCAGGGGCGGGGTCATGCCCGACCGAGGGAAACGGTTGACGGCCCTGGCCACCATTGCGGCGATGCTGTTGGGCGCCTCCTCCCTCGATCGACCTGACTCTGCCGATCGTTTGGCGGCCTTGCCGCAAGTCATGATTTGGGCCTGGGAGCGGCCAGAAGATCTTGAATTCCTCGATTGCTCTCAGGTGGGAGTGGCGTACTTGGCCGGCACTCTGACTCTAACGGGCGAGGAGGCCCAGATGCGTCCCCGGTTCATGCCTCTCCTCTTGCCTCCCGAGTGCCGGTCGCTGTCGGTGGTGCGCATTGAAACCTACGAGTTCGAACCTCCCCGCTACACTCGTCACCAGCGCCGGGAAATGGTTGAGGAAATCCTGGCCCTTCTCCGCCCCGACCTGGACGACGGCCTGCAGATCGATTTCGATGCCCGGTCCTCGGAATGGGACTTCTACCGCCGCTTCCTACAGGACCTGCGGCGCGAGATGCCGGCCGGCTGGCCCCTCTCCATAACGGCCTTGACCTCTTGGTGCCTGCACGATGATCGGCTTGAGGTCATGCCGCTAGACGAAGCCGTCCCCATGCTTTTCCGCATGGGTCCCGACAAGGGGAATATCATACGGGCACTGCGTCGTGGGCGTGACTTCCGCTCCCCCGTCGCTCGCACCAGCTATGGGCTTTCCACTGACGAGCCCTTTCCTCCGCTGCGACCCGACCGGCGGATCTATCTCTTCAACCCGGCACCCTGGGATGAGCGGGCCCTGAGACAGGCTATTGCGAGGGTTCGGCAGGCCTCGCGGTCGTTTGCCGGGTGGAGCGTTGAGCCGGCCCGTGACGCTATTGCACGCTTTCAGCGTTCGCAGACTTCGCTTGGCCCTACCCAGGGTGGCGCCTTCGTCTCGCTTGCGCTCGACGGCGGCTGACCCTGGGCTGGCATATGGCTCGCCTACAGCGAGCCCGGACTAAAGTTGGTCGCTGTCGCTGCTTGCCCCTCCACAGCCTTGGCGAAGTAGGGACACCTGGCCCGCTCAAGGCGAGCCCGGACTTGAGCTGGCACGCTCCCGCTGCTTGCCCCTCCAAGCCTTGGCGAAGTAGGGACACCTGGCCCTTTCACGGCGAGCCCGGACTAGAGCTGGCACGCTCCCGCTGCTTGCCCCTCCACAGCCTTGGCGAAGGAGGGACACTTGGCTCGCTCACGACGAGCCCGGACTAGAGCTGGCACGCTCCCGCTGCAAGCCGCTCAGTGGATTGGCGAATATCCGCGCAAGCGGCGCTCGTGGAAGGGGAGGAAGGAACAATCGGTACCCAGCAACCAACAATCGTGATTCCAGCCCCGATCTCAGGTTTTCGTCGCGAGGGCCGCAGGCGCCGTGATGACAGGCGTCGCGACCGAAGCGCGCGCACGAGTCTTGGAAGGGTGCCAGGTCCCAGGAGTGCAGGTCGAGGTACATGGCCATCGACGTTGAGCAATGCCGACCGAGCGCAACGCAGTTAGCGTAGATGGATGCGCCACCGAAGCAGACCACCCAGTGAAAGGCGCACTAGTCGGCAGTACGGACGGCGCGGAAGCCGTAGGCCTTGTAGCGGGGCGCAGCGCCCCAAGCACCGAAGCGCCGGAAGCCGGTGGGGCTATGGGGATTGAAGAGTCCCTCGGGATGGGAGTGGTCGTAAAACCCTCCGCCCCGGTAGCCATAGCCGCCGCCGTTGTCGTCGCCGCCGGGCCAATCGTCATTCGTGGCTGAACCGTAGTAGGTAGTGCGTCCGTCGCCGTGGCTGCCCTGAAAGGCGCGTCCAGCCGGATGGCCCACGCTCACCACCCGTTCCCACACACTGCCGGCCAGGTCCATCACCCAGTAGTGGGAGGCGCCCAAAACGTCGCGGGTCTCGTCGCTGAGGTTTGATTCGGCAGCCTCTCCGCTGCGCTCGAGATCGTTGTCGGGACGCATGCGGCGCAAGAGCCGGTCTTTGTTGCCGGTGCCCCAAGGAAAAGTTGAGGTTGTGGGGCGCTCCGGTCCGCGGGCGGCCTTCGTGTACTCCAGTTCGGTCATAGGACGCAAGGCGGCCCAATCGGCAAAAGCGCAGCCGTCATCCCAACTGATGAAGTTGGCGGGACGCCGGGGATGGAGGGCCCGATAGCGACCATCTTCTAACAGGATGGAGCCCCGGTAGTCATAGTAGCCCCGTCCGCCGAAGGGCGCCCGGAATCCGGTGGCGCCGTCGCCCAAGGTATTGAGAAAGGCGGCGTACTGCCCTTGGGTGATCTCATACTTCATCACGTAGAAGGCCCCGAATCCTTTGGGAAAAGCAGCGGGGACGGGGCCTTGCTGATCGCCCTCATAACGGGGCCGGGTGTGGACTTCGTAGTAAAGGTTCCCGGCCTCGGGTCCGACGGTCAGCGCGTCCTCGGAGGTGATGTGGACGAGGCCCTCGGGCCGCCCCTCCTCATCCGAACGGAAGAAGGAGCCGTGCTGGCGCGCCACCTGGTCGGTGTCCCCCGCCCAAAAGGCACCCTGAGGGATGTAGACCATCTCCAAGCCGAAGACCATGATCTCCAGTTCGCCGTCAAGTCCCGAGGGGTCCAGCGAAGCCTCAAGACGCCATTCAACGTCCCCCCGGCATGGCCGCGCGCAGGATACGAAGACGCCGCGCCGGTCGGAAGACACATCCAGCCGCGGCTCACCTTCAGGGGCAGGGTGGCTTGATACGGCCTCTTCGGGTTGAGCGTCTCCAGCACCCCCGCCAGCGGCGCCGCCCAAGAAGTGAATCCCTCCTTGAGCGATCGCAGCGTGCCGGGGCGGCCCCTCATCACCGCGGCGGCGGACCTTGAAAAAGATCCAGGCGGCGTCGTGATTGCGCTGATTGTGCCAGGCGTTCCTCCAGGTCAAGGTGAAACGAACCGAGTCCGGCTCGCTCCACTCGACGTCCTTAGTGGCGAGGTCAGTCGCGTACAACACGCTCAGGCTCACGAAGAGAACAAGGAAGGCAGCGAATGGTCTCATGCTTTGGGCTCCGTTAGAATGGCTCTCTGGCGGCTGATCGGAGTCTCGCCGGGCGGTCCTCATGGGGCTGCGATCAACCCCTTGGCGGTGTCGCTTGTCCAGGGCCGCTGGTATGGGATCGCTTGTACGGGGTCGCTTGCCGGGGCCGCTTCGGGGCCTTTCAGAGCGCTGGCCCCCCAGGCCAAACGGACTCGCCAATTGCTTCGACTGGAAGCGAAGCCCGTAAACTTCGAACAGGCGCCGCCGAGTTTCGTGTGAGAAGACAGAAAACACAAGCGACATCAAACGACAGGGCACAATGACGCATTCAAGACCCGCTGACGAGCGCCTGGAATCGTGGAAGGAAATCGCCGCCTACCTTGACCGCGACGTCCGCACCGTGCAGCGCTGGGAGAAGCGGGAAGGGCTCCCCATCCACCGCCACGAACACCAGAAACGGGGGACGGTCTTTGCCTTCCGTGACGAGATCGACGAATGGCTTCGGCTCCGCTCCTCGCCTCCCCAAGACCCTTCGGGGCGGCCAACCTGGCCCATCCCGGCAGGCCTAGTTGCTCTCGCACTGGCACTCTTGACGGCATGGTGGATGTGGCCCGCATCCGATTCGCGCCAGCGCCTGACGATCGCCGTCCTGCCCTTTCAGAATGTGGGCGGGGAACCCGACTTCTTCAGCCAGGGACTTACCGAGGAACTCATCACCCGGCTGGGACGCCTGGCCCCCACTCAACTGGGCGTCATCGCCTCCACCTCGGCCCTGCACTACCTGAGGACGTCCAAGCCGGTGCCCGAGATCGCCTCCGAACTCGATGCCGACTACGTAATCGAAGGAGCCGTGCGCCGAAGCCCCTCCCCGACCGGCCTGAAGCCGGGAGACGACGAATCCGCTGCATCCCCGTCCGCTGGGCAGCAACTGCGCATCGACGTGCGCCTGATCCGCGCGGCGGACGCCACACTGGTCTGGACTCACAGCTACGACACCAGCCTCTCCGGCAGCCTCGGGTTACAACAGGAACTGGCCGTCACCATTGCCCGGGCCCTCTCGCCCTCCCTTCTCTCCGATCCGCCCAGCGCCCAATCCGCCAGGGCGCCCCAGAACTGGCAGGTGTGGGAGGCCTACCTGCGGGGACGGTTTTTGTGGAACAAAGCGACCCGCCATGGCTTCCAGCAGGCTCTGGACAGCTTCCAGACGGCCCTTCAGCTTGACCCGGCCTACCTGCCGGCCCATTTGGGAATCGCCGACACCTACTTCCTGCTGGCCCACTATGGCTTGATGAGCGGCGCCGAGGCCTTTCCCAAGGCTCTGCAAGCGGCTGAAGCCGCGCTGCGGACCGATCCCCAGTCCGCCGAAGCCCTGGCGGCGACCGCCTACGCCCGCAACTTGGTCGAGGGGAAGGCCGAGGACGCCAAGAGCGATTCCATCGAAGGACTCTTCCACCAGGCCGTAGCTCTTCATCCGCGTCATCCCGGCATCCGCCGCTGGTATGGAGCCTACCTGCGCAGCCGCGAGCGCCAAGAGGAAGCCCTGGAGCAATTCCAGCGAGCCCGCCAACTGGACCCGCTGTCACCCATCATTCTTCTCGATCTGGGCTGGTGCCACCATCAGCTCGGCCGCTATCAACGGGCCCTCGCCTTCTACGACCGGGTCGAACAACTCGATCCCGCCCACGCCAAGGCCCACTACTTGCGCGGACTCACGTTCACCGCCATGGGCCGATACGCGGAAGCCATCGCGTCCCTCGAAACCGCCGTCCCCCTGTCAGACAATTCCCCCCATTACCTCTACTCTTTGGCCGACGCTTACCTCAAAGCCGAACAGCCCCAACAAGCCGCCCGCATCCTCGACCGCCTCCAAGAAATCGCCGCCCGACGCCACGTCTCCCCCCGCCTCCTGGAAAAACTCCAATCCCGCATCAGCGCCCACCCGGACCTGACCAAACGCTGAGCATCCCATCTCATAAGGAAGGGGCTGGCTTGGCCCATGGCGTTTCAGCGTCCCCATGCCCCGCTCTCTAAATTTCGTAACCGGCGCGCATTAGCCGGCATCTAACGTTTTGACCTTATGACTGTGCGAATCCAAAGAATCTATGAAGAGGCTTCCGAGGACGGCGGGCGACGGATTCTAGTGGACCGGCTGTGGCCGCGGGGGATTTCCAAGGCCAAGGCCCAAATCGACTACTGGGCCAAGGAGATCGCGCCTTCCAACCAACTGCGGCGCTGGTACCAGCACGACCCCGAGAAATGGGACGAATTTCGCCGCCGATACTTCCAGGAACTTGACGACAATGCCCAAGCGGTGTCCGAACTCAGGGCGCACATGATGGGCGCCGACACGGTCACCTTCCTCTACTCCTCCAAGGAGAGATCCTTGAACAACGCCACGGCCCTGAGGCAGTATCTGGAGACAGGCTCTTCGGAAGGGTGAATCGAGATGACCGCTGCCAGGGAACTTGTCGAGGCTTTCATTGAGGCTGTCAATCAGGCCGATGTCGGACTCTTAAAGGACCTGATGGCCGCTGATCACCGCTTGATCGATCCTCAAGGACGGTCCGTGGAGGGCCGTGAAGAGGTGGCGGTTGCCTGGACTGACTTCTTTAAGATGTTCCCCGATTATCGGATCGAGGTCGAGACCCTGGTGCACAGCGAATCCACGGTTGGCGTGTTCGGCTCGACCACAGCCACCTTCCGGGGCAAGCGGGGACTGGTTCCGGAAAACCGGCTGGGAGGACCCGCCGCCTGGAAAGCCCTCGTCAAAAACGGCCAGATCCAATCCTGGCAGGTCTACGCCGATTGGACAGAGGCGTGGAAAGTGATCCAAGCCGATCAGGCCAGCGATCAGGACAAAGAGTAGCGGACTGCCGTCATTGGGCCGCCATCCGACATGCAACGGCCCCTCTCCCTCGAACTCTGCTGTCGGCTTGGGGGCTCAGTTCTCTTCAACTTCTATCGATTCAACGGTGTCGGTGCCCAGCAGGCGGTCGTCTGATGTCATGTGCCATTCGCTGGACTTCGGGAGGCGCAGCCCGTCGGCGTGGACTTCGCCGCTGTAGATGATGTACTCCCCGCTGGAGGGGTCGTCGCCGTGCTGGAAGCGGCTGCCGATCAGAGCTGCCGTCTCGGGTTCGAAGTAGAGATGCCACTCATCGCTTCCCACCTCGGGATCGTAGGTAACGGTGATTTCCAGCGCCGGGCGTCCGGCAAACTCCGTCTCTTTGACCTCAGGATGGATATGGGTGCCGGGCATCTCGAGGTTGGAGGGCAGTTCGTAGAGGAAGGTGTAGTAGTTGCGCAGAGCCAGGCCGCCTTCCCGGTCCAAGCCCAATTGACGGCGGACTTCAGGATCGATGTCCTCGTGACCGTCGACCTTGACGGTGATGTCCTGGCCCTGGACGCGGTAGTAGATGTGGTGCCCGGCGCGGTCGAGTTCCGCTTCGAAGAGGTCATGAACATGGTCGATTAAGATCTCGCCGCTGCGCTCCGAACCGTCACCGGCCATGCTGAGCGTAAACTGCAGGCGAACGGACTTTTTCTGCCAGACGCCCTGGGGGTCATGGTAGGCGATCGAACGGGCCACCAGTTCCTGAGCCGGGCTCATTTCCGCGGAAGAGTCGCCGCCGGGCGCCTGTTGATCCTCCCGGACCTGCGGCGAGCAAGCAGAGACAAGCCAGAAGGCCAGGGTCAGCACCGTAGCGATGAGAATCCGCATTCGCATGCCGAACAGTATATCTTGAAGACGGATGCAGCGTCCTCTATCCCTGTTCGCGCAGCAGAAGCATGGGATCCGTCCGGGTGGCGCGGCGGGCGGGAAGCAGGGCCGCCGCCAGAGCCACGGCCAACAGCAGCAGGGCCGCCGCCACATAGGGCCAGGGATCCCGCGTCCCCACCTGATAAAGCAACCCTTCCAGCAGACGCGAATTGAGCAGCGCTCCCAGCACACCCAGAACAAGGCCGAAAGCCACCGGGAAGAGGGCCAGTCCCAGGACGCCGGAAAAGATTTGACGACGGTCGGCGCCCAGCGCCATCCGGATGGCGATCGCGCGCAGCCCCTCAGTCACGGTGTAGGAAATGACTCCGTAAATGCCCACCACGGTCAGCAGCAGTGCCAGCAACGCTAAACCGCCGATGAGCTGGGTGCGGAAGCGTGACGCGGAGCTGGCCTGAGCCAAAACCTGATCCATGCTGCGCACCTCTGAGACGGGGAGCATGGCGTCCATCTGGCGCACTTCGTCGCGCAGTGCGCCGATCAGCGATTCAGGACGGGTGGAGGTCTTGACGGTCAGGGTCATGCGCCGTGCGGCCCAGCTCATGACGCTCTGCGACGCAGACAGGTAGATACGCGGCGGAGCCTCCTCGTCCAGGCGCATGTGCTTGACGTCGTCCACCACACCGATGATCTCCACGTCCTCCGCGCCGGCCACCCGAATGGCCTTGGAAACGGCATCCTGGCCAGGCCAATGGCGCCGCGCCAAGGCGCGGTTGATGATGGCGACCGGAGGGGACTCGGCATGGTCGCGGCTGTCGAAGATCCGTCCTGAAAGCAGCCGGATGCCCATGGCCTGAAAATAGTCGCCCCCCATCGAGCGCACCTGGGCACCGGGGGACTGTCCGGGAGGCGGCTCGGGCTGGTCGGAGGGCGAGTAGGACATGCCGTTGAAGCTGCCGCCCAGAGGAAGGATGGAGATGCGTCCAACCTTCTCAACCGAGGGCATCGACTCGATGCACCGCTGCAGTTGAGAGAAAAAGGCATCCCACTGGGGAGGCTCCTGGTAGCGTGAGCGGGGAAGCTCGACGCGGAAGGTGAGGACGCCTTGGCTGGACAAGCCGGTATCAGTGGAGGTGAGATTCCAGAGGCTGCGCAGGAGCAGTCCCGAACCGGTCAGCAAGATCAGCGCCAGCGAGACCTGAACGACCACCAAGGCTGCCCGCAGGCGGCTGCTGGAGAGTCCGCCGCTGAAGGTGCGTCCGCCGTCGTGAAGCGACTCGGCCACCTCGCGGCGGGTGGAGCGCCAGGCTGGCAGCAATCCCGCCGCTACCCCTGTCAGCAGACTGACTGCGCCAGTGAAAAGCAGCACCCTCCAATCGATGGCAACCTGTTCGGCTCGAGGCAGAAAGTCGCGGACGATGGAATAGAACAGCTCCATCAGGCCCAGGGCCAGCAGGAGTCCTGCCGCGCCGCCGGCCAAGGCCAGCACAAGGCTCTCGATCAAGGAGTGGCGCAGGAGCCGCAGGCGTCCGGCCCCCAGGGCGGTGCGCAGGGCAAACTCGGCTTGTCGGCTGCTGCCCCGATTGAGGAAGAGGTTGGCGACGTTGACCACGGCGATGGCCAGCAAGAAGGCCACAGCGGCCATCAACACCCACAGCGAAGCCCTCACGTCGCCCAGCATTGACTCGCGCAGCGGTTCCAGCACGACGGCCAGGGCGGGATCAAGATTGGGATTTTCCTCGAGAATGGTCGGGGTGACGGCGTTGAGAGCCTCTTGGGCTTGCTCCAGGCTGACCTCCGGGCGCAGGCGGGCGATGCCGGTGTAGGAATTTGATCCGCGGTTGGGAAGCCGCTCGGGCGGCAGCCCCTCAAGTCCAAGCGGACGAAAAAGCAGCCGGCGGTCGGTAATGCCCCCCAGCGACGGGTCTTCGAAGTCAGGGCCGAGCACGCCAACCACTTGGTGAGGATGGTCATTGAGCTGGATCTCGCGTCCGACCACGTCGTCACGTCCCCCGAATTTGCTCTGCCAGAAGCCGTAGGTGAGGATGACCACCGAGTCTTGCCCATCGATGTCGTCTTCCTCGCGAAAGAGCCGTCCCTTCAAAGGCTGCACGCCCAGGACTTGAAAGAAGGACCAATTCACCTGGGCCGCCATGATGCGCTCGGCTTCGCCGACCCCCGTCAGGTTGGGACTCCATTCGTCGAAAGCGGCGGCGCCTTGGAAGACCCTGGAGCGTTCCACCCAGTCGACGAAATTGAGGTAGGAGACCGGACGCCGGTCGGCTGCCTCATTACCCGGCTCCAGCAGCCGGACCAACTGCCCGGGCGACTCATAAGGCAAGTCGGTCAGCAATACGCCGTTGACGATGCTGAAGATGGCGCTGTTGGCGCCGATGCCCAGGGCCAGGGTGAAGACCACGGCCAGACTGAACAGAGGCGCGCGACGGAGGGAGCGGATGGCTTGACGCAATTCGAGGGAGATACTCTTCATGACTTCTCTCAGGTTGAAAGACGAGGGACGCGGGGGCAGGTGGGAGGCGCGCCGATGCTCAGCGGGAAGGTGAACCAACAGATCCCAGGCAGAGGCACAAAAGGTACCTGCGAGCCCTCTGAATCCCTTCTTGCGCAGGGCGTCCTCAGACAGCCGGCGAAAGAGCTCCAACTGCTGACGGCGCATGGAGCGATGGGTTCCGCTCTCAGGCCAAAGCCCCAACAGGCGGGAATAGGCCCGAGTCAAGACCTTGGCCGCAAGGGACCGGATCATGAAGGCGACTCCCCTCTCAGAGCCGGAGTGGACCGGGCCAGGCGTACCAGCCCTTCAAGGCGCCGGGTTTCAGCGGCCAGGACGTCGCGCCCCAGTCCTGTGAGCCGATAGCTGCGCTTGCCCCGAGGATCGTCCTGGTCGGCCCGCTCTTCCAGCAAGCCGTCCTCCACCAAGCCGCGCAAGGTGCCGTAAAGGGTCGTAGGCCAAAGGCGGATGGCTCCTTGGGTCCGGTCCTCGACTTCTTTGCGCATGGCATACCCGTGAGCGGCCCCGTCCGCTACCGCAAGCAGCAAATGAAAGGATACTTCCTTCAAGGGCACATGCTCCCGCACCTGCTTCGTCTTCTCCCTGGACATGAGTACTAATTTATACCTATACGATCTAGTAGTCAAGTGGGGTGTAGCGTTCGGGAGGTGGCCGCTGACCGGAGGCCGCGAAGCGATCGTAGTAAGATCGTCGGGTCAGACCACACCGCGTCAGCCAAGGAGGAAGGCACTGCCCATGAACAAAGACACTCCCATTGCTTGCCGACCGGGAGCACTCAGCCACCGAGAGAATCAGGATCGGCGAGCTCTCATCGAGTCCTTGCGCGACGCCGTACTGTCATTGTCGTGGTCGGACCGGGGACTCTCCGCCAAGGTGGCCAAGAGCAAGGACACCCTGATGACGGCAGGACTCCTGGTGGCCTTCGAATCGCAATGCTGCCCCTTCTTGGCCTTCCATCTGCGGGTGGGGGCGGGCGAGGAGCCCTTCACCCTGGAAATCAGCGGTCCGCCTGGCAGCGGCGAAATGCTCCGTTCCGAACTCGGCCTTTAGACACATTTTTCACGGGTGGTATGCTGCGTTGCCGCATCGATCCGCGCTGACTGCGTCGCGCTCGGTCGCGATGCCTTGTCATCACGGTGCCTGCGGCCCCTCGCCACGACACCCAGTGAGAAATCAGGCTAGGCCCGCACGGTGGCCGCCAAGTTCACCCTCAATTACCAATCTTCACCTTCTCAGCCGCATTGCGTACGCCCGTGGTCCGAGGCTGCCCGCTCGAGGACTTGCTGCCGTCCAGTCACTCGGCCCGCAGGGCAACGGCAGGTTGGACGCGGCTGGCCCGCCGGCCCGGGACGGCCAGTGCCAATAAGGTCGTAACCGTCAGCAGGAGAGCCGACCCAACCAGGATAAGTGGATCCCCTGGGTTGACTTGGTAAAGCAGGCTGGTGATCAGTTCGCCCAGCCCCACGGCCAGGAGCGCTCCCGCCAAGATGCCCCACAGCGCGGGCCGCAGCCCTTGCCGCAACACCAAAGCCGCCACGTGGCGGTTGAGGGCTCCCAGGGCCCGGCGAATGCCGATCTGATGGGTCAGGCGCGAGACGACGAAGGCCACGACACTGTAGATGCCCACCGAGGCCAGGAATACGGCCGTCAGAGCGAAGGCACCCAACAGCAGGGTGATGAAGCGCTCGTCTGAGAGCGAGGCCGCGGCCACCTCTCGCATGCTGCGCACCTGGGTGACGGGCTGCTGGGGATCGATCCGGCTGACCTGCTCACGCAGAACTGGCGTCAGGGCCAGCGGATCGCCTTGACCGGGCTTGGCGCGCAGTACCAAGTAGCTGGAGTTATTGGGAGCTTGCGCAAGCGGCACGTAGATCTCGGGAAGATAGGTCTGCGCAGTGGGAGAGAGTCCCTGGACACGAACGTTGCCGATCACACCCACGATCTCAAAGGTTCGTAGGGAGTCGGCAGATCCGGCGGTTATGCGGCGTCCGATGGGATCGCCCGAGAGGATGTGGCTATCCACCAGGGCTTGATTGACAATGGCAGCGAGAGGCGCGCCCTCCCGGTCACGCGGATTGAAATCGCGGCCTTGCAGCATGGGAATCCCCATAGTGCGGAAATACCCCGGACTGACCACCTGGAAGTGCGCTCCTGGACGGCGGGAAAGATCTTCCACCGGCTCGCCCTCAATCGAAAAGAAGAGGCCATTGTTCCAATAGGTCAGGGGGATCTGGCTGACGAGTGCCGCCGAATCCACACTGCCAAGATCTTCAACGTTGCTTTGCAGGCGCTCGAAGAAGGCAACGACTTGCTGGCCCTGCGGATACTTGCTGTAGGGCAAGCTGAGATGGACTGAGAGGACGTTGTCGGCTTCAATCCCGGTCTCGGAATGTTGAAGTTCCCACAAACTGCGGATGAGCAGACCCGAACCCACTAGCAGTACCAGGGCCAAGGCCGTTTCGGTGGCCAGCAGGAGACTGCGCGAACTACGCAGCCGGGTGCCTTGCAGAGAGGTCCGTCCGGCG
>DATIPO010000234.1:0-9721 GCA_035471925.1 Acidobacteriota bacterium | reverse complement strand
CACCGATCAGGAGAATGCTCTGCCCTATGCCCTGACCCAAGGTCTGGACGGCCTGCCGGCTCTCGACTGGTCGGGTTCTGATTTGGTGTTGTCCTTCGGGTTTGACCTCTTCGAGGATGGTCCGGCTCCGATTCACGCCATATCCGCCCTCATCGGAACACGCGAAACGCAGGAGCGGGCCAGGCTCCTGTATGCGGGGACACGCTGCTCGCCCAGCGCCTCCAAGGCTGACCTATTCGTGCCCGTCCGTCCCGGCACGCTTGGGGCGTTGGCACTAGGAGTGGCGCATGTGCTGGTGCGCGAGGGACGCTATGACAGCCGTTTTGTAGCCGAGCACACTTTCGGCTTCGAGGACGGACGCCTAGACGGATCGGAGACCTTGGGCTTTCGGCGTCTGCTCTTGGAACGCTACTATCCCGACCGAATCGCTCAGATCTGCGGCTGTCCCGCAGCCAGCATCGTGCGTCTGGCTCGCCGTTTCGCTCAGGCCTCATATCCTCTGGCTATCGCCGGGGGTGAGGCGGTCGAGGGAACAAACGCGACCTGGAACGTGATGGCCGTGCATTCCCTCAACGCCCTGATCGGGGCATTCGGTCGGCCCGGGGGGGTCTTGCCCAGGCCCTCGCTCCCCCTCAGCCCGCTTCCCGGGAGTGCCGAAACTGGCACCGTTCCTCCAACCCCGCTTTCCCCAGACGGCGAGGAGAGAGGATTGCTGGGGAGCGAACCCCTGGAGGCTTTCTCCAAGGCTGTACTGGATGGCTCGCAGGCAGTAGAGGTCCTTTTCGTGATTGGCGACGACCCCGTCCGTCGCCAGCCCTCGGGGAGCCTTCTCGCCCAGGCGCTGAAGAAGATCCCCGTGGTAGTCAGCCTAACGCCGTTCCTGGACGAAACGGGGCGCTACGCCGATTGGGTGCTTCCCACGCCCGTTCCTCTGGAAAGCTGGCAAGACTCCACTACGCCCTCGTTCAGCGCGCTCAGCGTCCTGGGAATCGCCCGCCCCGTGATCGAGCCCCTCTACGAAAGCCGCCATGCGGGAGATATCCTGCTCGAGCTAGGTTCCAGAGCGGCCTTGGCCGACAACTCTCTTCCTTGGAAGAGCTATTCCCAATACCTTAGAGACCGCCTCAACGGTCTGGCCCGGTCAGGACAGGGAACGCTTATTAGCGGCTCGTTCGAAGAGTCGTGGAGGCGTTTCCTCGAGGAGCGCGGGTGGCGATTCTTGCAGCATCAGGGAATCGACGAATTCTGGCCCGACCTGCTGAGGCAGTCGGGCTGGTGGAACTCGCCGAGGTTCCAAGGCGATTGGACTCGTCTCTTTCCCAGCCCCTCGGGACGCTATGAATTCTTTTCCCAGCAGCTCTATCGAAAGCTGCTGGAATACGGTGGCGGCCTCTCATCATCGGCTGGCGCCGAAGCCGCTCTCAACCGCGCCCGCCAAACGCTCGGCCTCCAGGGTGAGGTTGAGGAACTCTGTCTTCCCCACTACGAGCCCCCCCAACAAACCGGTCAAGGCGAACTGATCCTGATTCCCTTCCGTCCCGTCACCAGCCGGGGACGGCTGGCGACCGCTTCTCCCATGGTTATGGAAATGTTCGGCCACTCGGTCCTCGCAGGCTGGCAAACCTGGGCCGAACTCGGTCCTCAGACGGCCACCGGTCTGGATCTGGAAGAGGGAGACCTTGTGGCTCTGGAAACCGACCGAGGTCAAATCGAGGCTGTCGTCCGCATTCAGGCCGGCGCAGCTTCAGAGGCCGTTCACGTACCGCTCGGACTGGGATGGGTCCCGGCCTTGCCATCCGAGGCTGCGGGCGCCAATCCCTGCAAGATTCTGCTGCCCGCCCATGATCCCATTAGCGGGGCCTTCTCACGGTGCTCGACTCGAGTCCGGATTCGCCTGCTCAGGCGCCGGCCTTACGGCGGGCCCGCGCCCCATGATTCAGGAGGAAGGACATGACACGCTGGGGGATGGCAATTGACCTCGACCGCTGCACCGGGTGCGGTGCCTGCATGGCGGCCTGTCACCAGGAAAATAATCTAGCCGCAGCCGGCCCCGAGCAGACCCAACGGAACCGGGCTTCTCACTGGCTCAAGATGCTTCCCCAGGAGTCGCGCTCGGAAGGACAAGTCAAACTGCGCTACCTCCCGCAGCCCTGTTTCCACTGTGACAACCCTCCCTGCGTGAGGGTGTGCCCCGTCCACGCCACCTACCTTAACGAGGAGGGAATCGTGGGCCAGGTTTATTCGCGCTGCATCGGCTGCCGCTACTGCATGGCCGCCTGCCCCTACAGCGCCAAAGTCTTTAACTGGCTTGAGCCTGAGTGGCCCGGCGACACGAAGCAGAAAGTCAACCCCGATGTCTCGCTGCGTCCCAAAGGGGTTGTCGAAAAATGCACTTTTTGCCATCACCGCATCAACCGGGCTAAGGAGGCCGCGAGGGTGGAAGGTCGGGCACTGCACGATGGCGACATCGTCCCCGCCTGTGCCGAGGTCTGTCCGTCCCGGGCCATCGTTTTCGGTGACTTGGAAGATCTCCAGAGCCGAGTCAGCAAGCTGGCCAACAGCCCACGGGCCTTTCGATTGCAGGAAGATCTGGGAACCGAACCCAAAGTCTACTACTTGGCGGAGCAAGAATGAGACAGCCAACAAATCTCCCGGCCGGGAACGACTTCCAAGATGCTCAACTCCTGCGGCCAATTGAGCATTCCGGTGCAGGAATGCGGGTCGCCACCAGCGCGCTCCTCTTCGTTATTTTGGCAGGATGGGTGATTTTCAGCCGTCAAATCCTCTACGGAATGGGCGTGACGGGCTTGAATCAGCCCGTGGTGTGGGGCTTTTACATTGTCAATTTCGTCTTCTTCATCGGAATCAGCCACGCGGGAACCCTGATCTCGGCCATTTTGCGGCTCTCTAAAGCTGAGTGGCGGCGGCCCATCACCCGCATGGCTGAAGTCATCACGGTGATCGTTCTTGCCATAGGCGCCTTTCACCCGGTCCTTGATCTGGGGCGACCCGACCGCATGTTGAACATCTTCACGTCGGGCCGTCTTCAGTCGCCTCTCTTGTGGGACGTCACGTCCATCTCGGCCTACTTTATGGCTTCCACAGTCTATCTCTACATTCCCATGATTCCTGACATCGCCCTGCTCAGGGACCGGGGCACGCGTCCCCGCTGGCTCTACACCTTCCTGGCCTGGGGATGGCAGGACACGCCCCGGCAGCGGACTGTGCTGAACCGCGCTGTCGCAGTCATGATGATCCTGGTGATTCCAATCGCTGTGTCGGTTCACACCGTAATCTCTTACATCTTCGCGATGACGCTGCAACCAGGTTGGCATTCCACCATATTTGGCCCTTACTTTGTCGTGGGGGCCATCTTTTCGGGAATCGCCGCCTTGCTGGTGGTCATGATCGTGCTGCGGTGGGTCTATGGCCTGGAGCGCTATCTCAAGCGGGTTCACTTCGATCATTTGTCCAAATTGCTGCTGGTCATGTCCCTCCTTTGGTTCTATTTCACCTTTTCCGAGTACCTGACGGCCTACTTCGGCCACGAGCCCAGCGAGCTGCGGGTCTTCTTCTATAAGTTCTCCGGACCCTATGCCGTCTACTTCTGGGGAATGGCCGCCTGCAATTTCGTGATCCCGGTGCTGCTTCTGAGCTTTCGCCGGACCAGGACCATCCCCGGCATACTGATCGCCTCCATCGCTGTTGTGGTCGGCATGTGGCTGGAGCGACTCAACATCGTCGTTCCGTCGCTGGCCAATCCCCGGCTGGAATACCCGACCGGATTCTATGTTCCAAGCTTGGTGGAATGGGCAATGTTCGCGGGAGGCCTCGCCACCTTTATCTTGGGATTTGTCCTCTTCGCCCGTTTCTTCCCCCTTATATCGATCTGGGAGATCCGGGAAGGGCGCGAGGTTTCGGTGAAGGAAACTGTCGAGAGGCTGGAGCGCTATCTTCCCGACCCGGTTCGCCCGCGGGGACTTCGGGCCTCCCGAGACAATCCCCAGGAGGGGCGAGCATGAAAAAGATTCATTCGACTCCCAAGTGGATCTCAGCCCTTCAATTCGCTTCCTTGGGCGGGATCTGGATTTTCGTCCTCGGCATCAGCTACTGGATTCTGGGACTGATTAGGATCGCTCGACAATGGCACGACGTACCTTCGGCTTCGCTGGCTATCTCGATCGTAGCCATACCCGTCTTCTGGGTCGGTGCCGGCGTCTTGACCTATGTTTTCTTCGGGCTGCGCGGGGGTCGCTATCCCGACTCCAGGCCGGGCCCAAAGGAGGGTGCAAGTGAAGATCAAGATGGTTAAGACGCTGATGTTGGCTAGTTGGGCCCTGTTGCTTCCGGTCGCTTCTTTGGGCTGGGTGTCCTTAGGCGAGATCGAATTGCCCGACGATCCCCTGCGGGGCCGCAAGCTGTTTGAAAGCAAGTCCTGCATTCAATGCCACGGGCTGGCTGAGAGAGGACCTGGCATCGGTCCAAGCTTGGGCCAGAGCCATTTCCAAGGTACGTTCCTGGACTTGGGAGCTTCGCTGTGGAACCACGTGCCGGGCATGAGCGTCAGCTTCGAGCGAAGCCACGTGCCTTGGCCCCAATTGAACGAACAGGAAGCTGTCGAACTCTTCACGTTTCTTTATTTCATCGACTACTTAGGACGGCCGGGGCAGCCGGACCGAGGCCGTAGGGTCTTCCAAGCAGGCGGATGCTCTTCCTGCCACGCTGTGGGAGGCGGAAGACTTGGGGAGGCTCCTGACCTGCAGGACCTGAGACGCTTCGCATCGCCCCTCTACGTGGCTCAAGAGATTTGGAACCATGGTCCGGCGATGCTGGAAAGCATGCGCCGCCGCAACATTGCTCCGCCTACCTTCGAGGCCGGCGATTTGGCTGACTTGAGCGCTTACATCCGCAGAAGGGCAGGTCCGGGTCCCCGAAGCGCCTTGCTGTCGGCGCCCGGAAATCCCAACCACGGAGGTCAATTGTTCAAGGAGACGGGTTGCGCTCGATGCCATGGCCCCGATGCACGGGGTGGAGTCGGTCCCGACCTGAGGGGCATCTCCGGGCGCTCCTCGGAAGCGATCGCCGCGGCCATGTGGAACCATGCTCTGGCTATGCGCGATGCCATGTGGGCTCGCGGCACGCAATGGCCTCGTTTCCAGGGATCCGACTTAGCCGATCTGACCGCCTTCCTATACTTCCTGCCATTTGCGGATCCCGCGGGAGATCCTCGACGCGGCGCTGAACTCTTCACCCTGCGCGGTTGCGCTGATTGCCACCCCTCTTCAGGGGCGGTCCGCGGGGCCGCTGCCGAACCGTGGGCGGCCACAGCACCCGACCTCGGACAAAACGCAGCCTTCGAGTCCCCGGCAGCCCTGGTCGCCGCCCTTTGGAGCCATTCACCCATCATGAGAGAGGCCATCCTGGGCCTGGGACGCCCGTGGCCTGAACTCACCGGCAGCGACTTACGCGATCTGCGGGCTTATTTCACGGAATCCGGGCAGCGTGAGGACGTCCCAAGGCGATGACATCATAAGTCGGTTTGTCGAGTTCCCAGGAGTGCCCAATCCGACGTATGTGGCGTATCTCCAGAGACCCTCAGACGGCTCCGGACAGCCAGGGATCGGACAGGGAGCCCGAGCAGCTCAAGCTGCCCTCCCTTGGTTCGCTGCGAACGCGGCGGTCGGTTTTCTTGCAGCGCTGCTTCTCGAAGCAGAGTCCGATTTCAGGACCAGAATCAGAGCCTCGTTGCCTTGGGTCCCCAGAGCAGGGATCAAGCATCCCTTGCACAAGGACTCGCCTGATTAGTCGTTCCTCCTTGCCCACCACTGCGGCAGGATGCACTCAGCAAAGACGCTTGTTTTCGTCCCAAGATGTCTTGAGCCAATCGATAACAAGATGCTTGACTCGCACCGTGGCCATAGGGCAATGTGGACCGGTGGCTGGGAAGCCGGTTCAAAAACACCTAATCACAGCGAGGAGAGACTTCATGCGGTTTGTTCAGAAGAGCGGTATTTCGAGGTCATCTTCCAAAAAGGCGAGCTCGACGGCCGAGGCCAGATCAGCGATTTTCTTCTGATCGGCAAGGTGGTATCGACCGTATCCTGACGGACGGCCTCTGGAGGAATTCACGGAGATCTGCCGACGTGGCCGTGCTTTCATCTCCGCCCTCCTGCCGCTCGTGCGACCCGAGACAGCCCTTCAAAAAGCCCATTGGACTCCTTGATGGACGCCTAGTGCAGTCCTCTGCTGCCTTGCGTTGATGCGGAGGGGGTTTGGCTCTATAATTGGGCGTTTTGGGTGGGGCAGTGGTCCCGTGTTCGGGCTTGTGGAAGGGCGCGGACGGATCGATAGAGGAAGTAGGCCGGTATGGCGGAACAGTTGCTGTTGGATCAGTTGGGCGAATTGGAGCGCACGTGTTACTGCGGCCAAGTCACCGAAGACAAGGTGGGCGAGACCGTAACCCTGGCCGGTTGGGTGGAAACGCGGCGTGATCTGGGCAATCTGATCTTCCTCGATCTGCGCGACCGCGAAGGCATCGTGCAATGCGTGGCTTCCCCTGGACGTCCGGGCGTGCTGAAGAAGGCCAAGAAGGTGCGCTCAGAGTTTGTTGTGGGCGTGGAAGGCAAGGTTGTCCGGCGCGGCGAGGACGTCGTCAATCCTTCGCTGAAGACCGGAATGGTGGAGGTCCAGATCGACCATCTACATGTCTTCAACACCAGTCTGCCGCTGCCGTTCCCCATCAGCGAGGCCACCTCGGCCATCGAGGAGACACGCCTGAGGTACCGCTTTCTCGACCTGCGCCGCGGCAGCATGCAGCGCAACCTGCGGCTGCGCCATGAGGCCGCCTTGGCCACCCGGCGGATCCTCGATTCGCTGGGATTCCTGGAAATCGAGACGCCCATTCTCACGCGCTCCACTCCCGAGGGCGCACGGGACTACCTGGTTCCCAGCCGCGTGCACGCGGGACAGTTCTACGCGCTTCCCCAGTCGCCTCAGATCTTCAAGCAGATCCTGATGATTTCGGGCTTCGACAAGTATTTTCAGATCGTCAAGTGCTTCCGCGACGAGGACCTCAGGGCCGACCGCCAGCCCGAGTTCACCCAAATCGACATCGAGATGTCCTACCCGCGTCCCGAGACGGTCTTCAAGGTCGTTGAGCAGATGCTGGTGGAAATCTTCAAGGTCATCGGGGCGGAGCCCGAGCTGCCGTTTCCCCGCATGTCCTATGACGAGGCCATGAGCCGTTTCGGCACTGACCGTCCCGATACCCGCTTCGGGCTGGAGCTGACGGACATGGGAGCGGTTTTCGAAGAGACGCCCTTCAATGTCTTCCGCACGATTTTGCAAGGCGGAGGCATGGTCAAAGGCATCCGCGTCCCCGGCAAGGCCGACTACTCGCGCAAGGACCTGGACCTGCTGGGCGAAGTGGTGGGCCGCTACGGCGCCAAGGGCCTGGCCTGGATCAAGAAGCTTGAGGACGGCTTCAAGTCTTCGCTGCCCAAGGTCGTCCCCGAACCGGAGCTGAGCGCGGCTTGCGATGAGGCCGGTCTGGAAGCAGGTGACATTCTGCTCATGGTGGCTGGGACGTCCAAGGTCGTTCACGGCTCGCTGGCTGCCCTTCGCCTGCATTTGGGTCAGCAGCTTGACCTTATCGATGGAGAGCGCTGGGACTTCCTCTGGGTCTACGATTTTCCCCTCTTCGAGTGGGACGAGGAAACCAAGCGCTACTACGCCATGCATCATCCCTTTACCTCACCCAAGCCCGAGGACCTCGACAAGCTGGAGTCCGACCGGGGAGCCGTGCGGTCACAGGGATACGACGTGGTGCTCAATGGGTTGGAGATCGGCGGCGGATCCATCCGCATCCACCAGGAGGAAGTGCAGAAGCGCGTCTTTCACGCCCTCAACATCGGCGAGGAGGAGGCCGAGGAGCGCTTCGGATTTCTGCTCGAAGCCCTGCGCTACGGAGCGCCTCCCCACGGCGGCATCGCCATGGGCTTGGACCGCATCGTCATGCTTCTGGCCGGCGCCAGTTCCATCCGCGAAGTCATGGCCTTTCCCAAGACCGCCCGCGGCGTCGACCTCATGTGCCAAGCTCCCTCCGAAGTCGATCCCAAGCAGCTCGACGAACTGCATATCGAGATCAAAGACCGCGATCTGGAGTAGAAGACGTCAGCCTTTCTGGTCAGTGTTTTCCTCATCCTCTTCATCTCCAGGACGAGGCGGCAGCCTGGGCACATCCTTGTCGGTGCCGTGAAGATGCAACTGGGAGCGGAAGTGAAGGTCGCGTTGGGGGAAGGGAATTTCGATATCGTTGGCGGCGAAGGCCTTATAGACGTTCCCCAACAGTCGGTGGGTGACACGTCCGCGCAACTCGGGGTCTTCCACCCAGCACAGAAGTTCGAAATCGAGGGAAGAGTCCCCAAACTCGCGAAAGCGGACGCGGGCCGCCGGACTGGCGCACACTTCGTCGTCTGAATTGGCCACGTTGAGCAGAGTCTCTTCGACCACGTCGATGTCCGATCCGTAGGCCACTCCGACGGCGAGGCGGATGCGGAATTTGACCCAGGGACCTCCGCTCTGATTGACGATCTTGGCGTCGGCGATGACGGCGTTGGGAATGGTGATCTCGACGTCGTCACGGGTCAGGATGCGGGTGCTGCGGATGCCGATCTTGGTCACCTTGCCGCGGTCGCCGGTGTCGAGGACGATGTAGTCGCCGATCTTGTAGGGCGCGTCGGCCAGGATGAAGATCCCGGCGAACAGGTTGGCGATGGTATCGCGGGCCGCGAAACCCAGGGTGATGCCGACGATTCCCGCTGAGGCCACCCATCCGGCGGGATCGATGCCCCAGGCAATCATGACGAAGTAGGTGGCAGTCCCCACCACGACCACCTTCATCCCGATGTTGAAGATGGGCAGCGTGGCCGGTTGGATGAGTTTGAAGCTGGTCTCAACCTTGGAGAGGCTCTCCAGAATCAGCGAAAGGATGCGTACGGCCAGGAAGACCCAGACCGCCACCACCAGGGTTTTGATGATGTTGGTATGGATCTCGCCGGGAGTCCCGTCAGCGCGCACCAGCACCTGGTTGAGAGCCTGGTTGAATCCGATCAGGATGATGGTGAGGAAGATGGGCTTGTGGATGAGCTGCAGGATGCGGTCGTCCACTTCGGAGCGGGTATGGTCGGCCATCTGGCTGAGGATGCGCCGCACCACGTAATCGGAGATCAGGGCCGCCGCCAGGAAGATGACGAAGATGATGAGGGCGTTGTATTCCTTGCGGAAATTGGGCTCCCAACCCAGTTGGTCGAGTTCCCATACGCCGATCATGAAGTAGAGGACGCCCCCCAGCACAACCAGCTTGGTGATATTGGTGAAGAGGGGAACCGTTCCCTCCTGCAGGATGCCGGCCCCTCCCGGGCGATGGGCGGCGTGGCTGAGGACGGTTTCCACGATACGGACGGCCAGCAGTGCCCATGCCAGCACGATGAGCGTCTCGATGATGTTGGTGTGGGTCAGCAGCGCGCCCTCGGCATAGTAGGGCTCCAGCAGCGGATCTAAGGCGAATTCCACGCCCAGCGCCAGCACCGTGAAGAAGATGGGCCGATGGGTAAGGTCGATGATCTTGTCGTCGAGATCGCTCTCGGTCCGCGCCACGGCCTTGAGCAGCACTCGGCGGATGACCTGATCGATGATCAGCGCCAAGAGGGCCGAAATCACG
>DATIPO010000233.1:0-1860 GCA_035471925.1 Acidobacteriota bacterium | reverse complement strand
GTCTTCAACCTCAACATCCCAGGAACCATTCCCGATCGAGGTGGAGGTCGACGCCTGAAAGCTTCCTAGGCCGTCACCCAGCAAAGGCAGCAGGCTGCCTACCGAGTAGGCCACAACCACATCGAGCGCTCCGTCGAGATCGAAATCTCCGCTGGCCGCGGCGAAGGGCGACGGGCCGACAGGAAACTGCTCCTCCGGCTGAACAAGCCCGGTGCCGTCTCCAAGCAGTAGCGAAATGACTCCGCTGTTGAGGTTTGGCGTAACAAGATCAGGGAAACCGTCATTGTTGAAATCGCCCGATACCAAGTCGAATGGCTGAAAGCTGACTGCGTGGCGGCTATGAGACTCCAATACGGGATTCCCTTTTCCTAAAAGGACCGTGATGGCACTCGAAAACTCGCTGACTGTAACGGCCTCGAGAAAGCCGTCTCCGTTCAGGTCTCCGACCCGCAGACCGTCGGGAAAGTCTCCGGTTGGGAAGAGCTGGATGCTCAGAAATCCTCCGGTCCCATCGCCGGGAAGGAGCGATACCAGCGAATCCAGGCCCTCCGTGCCCGCACCCGCCACGTCGGGAATCCCATCCTGGGTAAAGTCGTCCGCAACCACATGGTCAAAGGTTCCGGGGAATCTCTGCTCCGAGGGGAAGCCGCCTGCCCCGTCGTTCAGGAAGAGAGAAAGTCCGTTGAGGGAATCTGAGCTGGCGGCGACGATATCGAGGGCACCGTCCCGGTCAAAGTCAGCCAGATCGGCCGACCTCAGGTTGCCGGTGGCAGCGATCTGTACGGGCGCCGCAAAGCTGCCGTCGCCGTTTCCGTAAAGCAAGGAGAGATCGTCGGAGCTGAGATTGACGACGGTCAAGTCGGGCAAGCCGTCCAGGTTGAGGTCACCGACCGCCACCTGGGCGGGAGAAGCCCCTGTGGGGGCGCGAAGCTCAGCCAAGAAAGTGCCGTCGCCCACCCCTAGAAGGACCGAAACATCATCGGATGCGATATTGGCGGTTATGATGTCGAGATTGCCGTCCAGATTCATGTCGGCCAGTGTGGCGAAGCGGGGCTCGCTTCCCACGGCAGAGCGGCTCTCTTGCTGAAAGGTGCCGTCGCCATTTCCCAGCAACACCGAGACGTCATTGGTGGAGGGGATCGAGAGGTTTCTTCCGTTGGCCAACACCAGGTCGGCAAAGCCGTCGTTGTTGATGTCGCCGGCTGCCACCGAGGCAGGAAAGGTACCGGCCGCGATAATCTGTGCTTCCTGGAAGGTGCCGTCACCCTCGCCTGGAAGAATGGAAAGGTCGCTGGAGACAGGATTAACCGTCACCGCGTCCAGTCGGCCGTCCCCGTTCAGATCGGCCAAAGCCAGCGCTTCGGAAAAGGCCAAAGTCGAGAAGTTGGGCGCCGGATAAGGAATGGTATCGAGCAGTTCCAACTGAATGTCCCCGACGTCGGTCGTGCCTCCTTGCAAAGCGGGCACCTCGGCCGAGACTCCACGCTGTTCGACGTCGTCGATACGGGCGGAGGCACTGGCACTGATCGAAGCCGGGCAGGCCGCAACGCCGGCCAGCGAGAACACGCCGGCAGCGTCTGTCAGCCCCTGGGGAAAGAGGCGGTCGACGACTTCAACTTCGGCATCCGACGCCGGCGTCCCGTCCACCGCCAGGACTCTGCCGACCACCACGGTGGCGGCCTCGGGCAACAACGGGTCGCAGCCTCCTTGCAGTTCCAAGCCGTCGCGCACCCCGTCGCCATCAGTGTCCTCATTGCCGGGATCAGTCCCCAGATCCAGCTCGGTACCGTTGACGAGGCCATCGCCGTCGGTATCTTCGAGAAAGTCGGGGACGTTGTCTGAATCGGAATCAGTGCTTAG
>DATIPO010000232.1:0-60975 GCA_035471925.1 Acidobacteriota bacterium | reverse complement strand
GCCTACCGGGCCCGCCGCAAGCTCGATCCCTCGCGCCCTTTTTATCCTTGGTACTACCAGATTCTGCGGCGGCTGTGCTTCAACTTCGTGCGCGACCGGCGTCGCCATCGCCAGAAGCTGCAAGAACAGCAGAGCTGGCTGGTGGACGGCTTAAGCGGACGCCTGCCGCGTCCCGACCGGGAAGCCGTCCGCGGCGAGCTGCGCCGCAAGCTTGAGGAAGCCATTGACCAACTGCCTCCCCACGAGCGCGAGGTCTTCGTCCTCAAAGAGTTCGAGGACCTGCGCTACAAGGACATCGCCCAACTGGCGGGCATCCCCATGGGGACGGTCATGTCGCGTCTCTACAGCGCCCGTCGGCGCCTGGCCAACCAACTGGAGGAATGGCGATGAGTGAACGCATTCCCCGCCAAGACGAACGCATCCAGCGCCTCATGATGGCCGCGCTGGACGGAGAACTTGACCGCAGCCAAGTGTCCGAGTGGCAAGCGCTGCTGGAAAGCAATCCGTCCGTCAAGACCGAATATGAGCGCCTAAAGAAAACCAAAGAGGTGACCGCCATGATGGATATCAAGAAACCGCCCCAGGAAGTCTGGGACGCCTATTGGCACCAAGTCTATAACCGATTCGAACGCGGCATCGCCTGGATCCTGCTCTCCATCGGAGCCGTAATCGTCACCACCTACGGCCTGTGGAAAGCAGCGCTGAACCTATGGGGCGCCAGCGATATGCCTTGGTTCCTGCAGGTGGCCGTCTTCTGCCTGGGAATCGGAGGAGCCATTTTGATCTTCTCGGTCCTGCGCGAGAAGCTCTTCCTGCGCCGCCGCGATCCCTACAAGGATCTGCAGCGATGAGTCGGCGTCGATGACTGGCCTCTCTGCTGGGCACCCGTAAACATAAAGAAGGAGATACTCAAATGATTGTCACACCCGCAGCAAAAGTCGCCGGGCACCGAGTCAACCAGACTCTGGGCCTGGTGCGCGGAAACACCATCCGCGCCCGCCACTTGGGACGCGACATCCTGGCCGGCCTCAAGAGCCTCATTGGAGGCGAGATCGAGGAATACACCAAGATCATGGCCGAGTCGCGCGAGCAGTCCATCGACCGCATGACGGCCGAAGCCGAAGGACTGGGCGCCAACGCCGTCACCGACGTGCGCTTCACCACTTCCTATCTGATGGGAGGGGCCGCTGAAATCTTAGCCTTCGGCAACGCCGTCGTGCTGGAACCCGAGGAGGAATGACGATGCGACGCCTGCTGTTTCTGTTTTTTCTGGTCATGCTCATCGCGGGACTGTCCCGTCTGGTGGCCCAAGATCTTTCGGGCAAGTGGAGCGGCGCGGTGGACGTAGCCGGACAGCACCTGCCGTTCACCGTCCAACTCAACAAAAACTCCGAAGGGGCCTGGATCGGCAAGATCGACATCCAGGGCGTCAGCGGACTGCCCCTCAAGAACGTCTCCGCAGAGGCCCCCAAGGTTCACTTCGAACTGCAAGCCGGCCCCGGAGTGGCCGTTTGGGACGGCACGCTGGAGGGCGAATCCGTCACCGGCGCCTTCACCCAAGCCGGCATCGAGGGCACCTTCCAGATGTCCCGCGCCGATTCGGATTCCAAGCAACCCCAGGAGGCGGGCTCGAGAGACGCAGCCGCCTCCAGCGAAACGAATCGTGCTGAGGCCAATGCGTCTTCAGGAACGGAATCGAGCGCGGGAAGCAGTGCTGCTTCCGGCCAACCCGCGAGTGCAGCAACTTCTGGGGCCGAAAGCCATTCCTCTTCCGGCGAAGAAGTCAACGGCGGGGCAGCCGGGAGCGCCATGGATGCTGAGACCCGCCCGGCACCCTACGACGAAGAGGACTTCACTCTTGATGCCGGAGAGGTCAAGCTGGCCTGCACCTATACCTGTCCCCACGGGGACGGCCCCTTCCCGGCTGTTTACCTGATCACCGGCAGCGGACCCCAAGACCGCAATGAAACCGTTTTCGGATTTCCGGTCTTCTCCCGCCTGGCCGACCAACTGGCTCGTCACGATGTCATCGTCCTGCGTTGCGATGACCGGGGCGTTGGAGGTTCGACCGGCGACCTCAATCAGTCCGCCATTCCCGACTTCGCCCGGGACGCTCTAGCCGCCGTCCGCCACCTGCGCACCCGTCCCGCGGTCGATCCCCGGCACGTAGGACTTATCGGACACAGCGAAGGCGGCATCGTGGCCCCCTTCGCCGCCAACCTGGCCAAGTCCGAGGCCGGCCCAGGGGCAGCGGCAGAAGAAGCCGGCCAGCCGTCCCCGAAAACCGAAGCGGACGAGGCCAACGCTGCTGGGAAAGCCTCGGCGGGGGCGAGCCAAGTCGACTTCATCGTACTTCTGTCAGGAACCGGCGTGGGAGGACGCGAACTGATTATCGAACAGGCCAACCGCATCCGCGCCGCGGCAGGAGTCGACGATGAAACCGCGGCCCAGAACCAGGAACTGCAGAGGATGATGCTCGACGCCGCCGTCAACGATGAAGGCTGGGATGAGGTCCGCCAGCGCCTGCGCCAAGCCATCGAGCAGAACTGGGACAGGATTCCAGCCGATCAACGCCGCTCCATCACCGACAAGGAGGCTTTCATCGAGTCCATGGTCGAGCGCCAAGTCCGGGCCTCCCGCTCCAAGTGGCTGCGCGAACTCATCGCCCACGACCCCATTCCCTCACTGGAGAAACTGGATGACACGCCCGTCTTGGCCATCTTCGGCGAAAACGACCTTCAAGTACCGCCGGACCAGAATCTCCCGCCGATGAAATCCGCGCTGGAACGGGCCGGCAACTCCAACGCCACCTTCAAGATCATCCCCGACGCCAACCACCTCTTTCAAAAATCCGACACCGGATCTCCCACCGAATACAGCGGACTAGAGAAGGAATTCACCGGCGGCCTCCCCCACTTCATCGCCGGCTGGATCCACGGCCTGCCCTAGCCTCATCGAAACACTAACCCCGCCTGGCGCTGTGGGCCCTCAAAGACCCGCAAACCCGCTTTCAACGGCCCAGCACCTGGGCAAAGATCCGCTCGGCCTGTTCGGGGGCGATCCAGTCGGAGGGCGGCGGCAAGGAGACCCTTAGGGTCCTGGAGGTACCTGCGTCGAAAACTTCGAGGTCGAGTTGACTCGCGCTTTGACTGAAACAGCCGTAAAGCGACGCCTCGCCGCTGATGGCTTGGCCGTTGCAGGAGAGGAGCAACTGTCCCTCGTGCAGGCCGGCACGGGCCGAGGCGCTGCCTAAGGCAACTTTGCGGACGCTAACGAGTTGGTCGGGCACCCAGTCGGGCAGCACGTCGCGCAATTCGGGATACTCTTTCTCCTCGATGTCGAGGCCCGTGCGCCCCTGCAAGGCATGAGGGTCGAGATGGGGCGAATAGACGACTTGGCCATCGCCGGGTCCCGAGAAGACGCCGAAAAGCAAGATGGTCCGGTCAGAAGCGTCGAGGACTTGATAGACCCGGCCGCTTCGGCGGATGTCGCCGGAGGGAAGGCGCTTCCCATCCAGCCTTACCGTAACGCGGCGTCCCCGCTTGGTGATCTCAAAGCGTCCCAGCGCATTGCGCACCTGTAATACCGGGTCATCTCCGGCGGCAATCCAGTAGGTCCGGTTATCATCAGCCATGGCTGCCGCAGGCATCGAGGACGCGGCGACAAGGGCCATGAGCAGAAACGAACCGAGAACTACCTGATGACGGAATCTCATTCTTGTCTTCATGCCCACGTCAACGGAAGAGCAGGCGCAAAGGTTTATTCAGTTCAGCGGCCAATCGCCCGGCACCGACTCCAGGATCGTTTCCAGGGCGTCGTCGAGTTCCCAGAAAAAGTCGAGGCCGCTGCGTTGCTCCACCTCGTCGACGCTCACGATGCGCTCAATCAGCGTTTCGGGATTCTGTTGGGCGAAGAGAAAGGCCGTGGCCTGGAGGGTCTCAGGACTCTCGCCGGTTGCGATGATCTTCCAGAAGCCTGAAGGGACCCTATGTGGTTCGTCGGCGCCGGGAAGCGTCCCGAAGGGCTCCTCGAAGAGCGGGCCGGCAACAACGTAGATGACGACTTGGGAATCTTCCACGAGCTCCCGCTCGTCCCCTTCCAGCACGCCCCACTTTCCCCGGTTGAGGCTGGAATTCATGGGCACGATGTTGGAGAGATAGTTGGTTTCGCTCCAATCCAGCGTAGTTTCGAAGGAGGCCAAAGGGGCCAAGTGGCCCCGATCTGTTCCCAATGCCGCGTTGGCGCCCGTATAGTCGTCAGGCTCCAGCGTCTCGTCTTCGTCCAGGTGAGGATCGGACCGGAAGTTGCGGTCGGTGTCCTGCACCTGCCCGGAGAGCGTGTCCGGGTCGAGCCGGTAGGCTACCCAGTCCGGGAACTTGGTTGCATCGTTGGAGGACAGGGCGTAGATGCGCCGTACGATCAAATCGTTGCTTTCGGGCGTGCCCAACGGGACACCAAACAGGAAGTGGCGGGCGTGGATCTCGGGCGTGGCCTGATCCAGACCCGAAAGGTCGGACACCGCAATGGTGGAAAGCACGCTGGCGCCAAACCTCAGCCCGAGCGGGGCGATGCCGCAGCCGCATTCCAGTTCCAGGTGTCCGGCGAAGTCCTCGGAGAGACCCATGAAGAGCTCTCCCACATTGCGCGCCACTTGGAGATCGCTGCCGGCGAAGTCGACCACGGCTTGGCTCACCATCTCTCCCGACAGGCTGTAGAGCCGCGTCGTCACTGGGTCAGCACGACTTCGAAGGAGAGCGACCCCGCTGTCAAGCAGTCCGTCGCGCTCCACGAAAAGAGAGAAGCGCCTGCCCAACTCGACCGGCAGAACGCTGGCCTCCAAGCCTCCCGCCATCTTGAATATGGAAAGGGCCGAAACGGCACTCTGGTTGACCTCGATCTCGACGTACCCGGTGACCAGTGGGTCGGAGCTGCCGTCGCTGGAAAGCTGCACGGTCTGTTTGGCTTCCAGGTCCAAGCTGACCACCGCCGAGCCGATTCCCGGCAGGCTTCGGGGCGTCCCGTCCGGTGCGAAGAAACGGATGGCCCCCGTTGCCCTTTGTTGCGAGGCGTTGGTGACCGAGAAAAACATCCTCAGTCCGCCACCATCGCCGTAATGAGGAAAGATCAGCTTTTTGGCCTCGACGACGTTGGACAACGCAGCCAAAACCACCAGGAAGAGAATAAGTCTGCGGAGAATTCTCATGGCACACCTCCAGAATCGTGAGGCGAAGGGACGTGCTGGGACAGGAGGTTCAGCTCGTTGAGGTGGGAGAGAAAGGCCCACTTCCTAGATTTTTGCAGCGAGCAAGAGAGTACTCACGATTGATCTAAGTTTAACTGATTGAAGGTGATGAAAGAAGCAAAGGACCGTCCCAAAGTCGCTCCGGCTCTGGCTGCGAGAGGGACACTCCGCCAGAGGGGGCAAGGCGTGGCATGAATATTGCTGCTTTATTGGGTTCAACGGCAGGGCCTGCCGGACTGATAAAAGACTGTCGCAGCCTGGAGGGCTCGCCAGGATTGGGCGACTGCCTCTCCTCCGTCTATGCCCTCTTGGCACGATGGGTCCGCGAAGGTGGATCAATTGGCCCTGATTGTGGGCAAATCGCCCCGTATCCGGAGGTGTGCATGTCGAATTCCAAGCTGCTTGTTGTGTGGTCCACGGTCGTTGCGCTGCTCTCGCTGCTCGGCCCACACGCCCCGACCGTCGTTGCGGGAGGCCAAACTCCTGAGCAGGTTGAAGAGCAGTATCTGTATTTTCCACTGGTTGTAAACGGCCAGGGAGGAGGCATCATATTCGAGACTGAATTCGTCGTCGCCAGTCCTGGGCATAATGCGACCGTTCGCTTCAATGCCTTCACCCGTTCCGGCTCGCCTTGGGCACTGGAATTCCCTCAAGGCTCCCCATTCATGTACGAGGCCTCGCTGGCGCGGGGAGCGATGTTCTCCGGCTCCGGTAACCCATCACAGGCGCTTGGGACCGGTTATGTCGTGGTCGCCGTGCGCAGCCTGGGCGGCGCTTCCGGCGGCGAGGAGGCCGATGCCCCGGGAGGAACCGTCGTACTGTCGCGCTTGGACGCGGAATCCGGGGCGCTTTTGACCCAGGTGGGAGTCCCCGCTCCCCGGCCCCTCACCGAGTTCAGCCTGCTGCTCGACTCTCGCGGAAGCCAGGACACCGGGCTGGCCATGGTCAACCCCTGGAGTTCCTCGGGCACCGCACACCTGCTTATTACGGTGTGGGATAAGGGCTTTCAAGAAGCTCTAGCCTCCACCGAATTGAGCATCCCTCTCGGCGCCGCACTCAGCCAGTTCATTTGGGAGTTCTTCAACGACGGGTCGGATCCTGCCCTGGTGGCCCGTCTGCAGGAGATGGAAGGAGTGGTCACGGTGGCCTCAGATCAGCCCTTGGCCGCTCTTACGCTGCGCCAGACCGATGATCCCGCTGTCGACTTTCCCCAAGAAGTGCCGGTATTGACAGTCTTTCCGGTTCTCCCAGGGAGGGGAGACTCAGGAGAGGTGACGCCGATTCCCCAGGCTGATCGGCTCGGCATCCATTTGCAGGGGAACCATTACGACGTCTACCACGCTGAAGGCGACACGGTGGACCTCGAGAGGCAGGACGCCCTGTTCGAATGGCTTGCCGAACAACTGGGCTTCTCTCCTTCCGGCCGCCTGCAGATGTTCAAATACCGGGATCCCCAGCACATGAAGCGCCTGACTGGATTTGAGTTTACCGGCTTCGCGCCGGGCTACTCGCTCAATCTTCACAGCGTCAAAACCTTCGACAGCCATGAGACGGTTCACATCTTCACCGATTCCGGCATCGGACCCGCCATTCCGCTGCTCATCGAGGGAATGGCGGTTGCCCATTCCATTGACGACCCTTTGGCGGATGACCCTCAACCGGTATGGGGGGAGAGGCCTCTTCACGAGGTGGCCGCGCAGATCGTCAACCAGAATCAGCTTCCGTCGCTGGACTCCATGCTTGAGGCCTTCGGCTGGGTGCAGTTGACCTCCAACGGCAACAGCTATCCTGCTTATCCACTGGCGGGCTCCTTCGTCCGCTTTTTAATCGACGAACACGGAATGGAAAAGGTACTTCAGTTCTTCAGCCAGAGCTGGGTCTTCGACTCGGTCGAGGAGAGCAAGGCGAAGTTCGGTGCGGTTTTCGGGGTCGCATTGACTGCGGAATGGTCACGCTGGAAGACCTTCGCCGCCAATTATCCGACGGCCGGCTGATCAAAGGGCCAAGCCCAGGCGGCCTGGGCAAGGAGCCCGCCGAGCGCAAGGCGAGGAGCCTGGCTTGCGAGCAATTCACCTGGCGCGGCAGGTCGCTACTGCGATTGCAGGCCCGGAGACTGGAGCTGGCGCTGGACCGCCTGCGTCAGTTCCTTGAAGCGGGGATGGTCGCGAAGGGGGTCGAAGAGCGACTGATCGAGGTGCAGTTTGGCCGCGTATCCCCCTCGATAGGCCCTCCAGAGCAGATCGACCGCTTCCTCAGTTCGCCCCTGCAGGGCGTCGAGGACGGCTAGGTTGCGAAAGCTTTCCAGGGTTTCGCGGTGCTCGGGACCGTAGGACTCGACGTAGATGTCGAGCGAGCGCTCGAAAAGAGGCCGGGCTTGCTGAAACTCGCCGCGGCGGGCATGAAACACGGCCAGGCTTTCCAGCAAGTCGGCTGTGCGGGGATGGTCCGGTCCGAGTTGTTCCTCGCGGATGCGCAGGCCTTGGCGGTAGTGCCGCAGAGCCTCCTCGGGACGGTTGAGGGCGGAAGCGGCCCTGGCCAAGTTGAGGTGGCTGAAAGCCAGGGTGGGGTGCTCCTCGCCCAGCGTCTCCTTCCTCAACTGCAAGGCCTGCAAGTAGAATTCGTGAGCTTTCTCGAAGTGCCCCAGTTGGTGTTCGACCAATCCCAGGCTGTCGAGGCTATCCGAGACCAGAGGGTGGTTGTCCCCCAGTTCGCGGCGGAAGATCTGCAAAGACCGCTCCAAGCCTTGACGGGCCTGCTCATGCTCACCCATATCAAAGAGAACCAGCGCGAGAGACCGGTGGCTGTGGCCCACATCCAAATGGTCGGTCCCCAGCAGGCGGCGCCGCAGTTCCAGATTGGACTCGTGCATCTGTCGGGCTTCCTCCAGTCGGTCCAGCCGCCAGTAGAGCACGCCCAGCGCGTGCCGCGAGTCAGCGATGAGTCGATGTTCCAAGCCCAATTCCTTGCGGCGGATGGCAGCGGCCTCCTGCAGCATCTGCTCGGCCGTCTCAAATTCTCCAAGGGAGCTGTGGGCGGCGGCCTGAATGCTCAGCGACTCCGCCAATTCCAGCGGATCGGCATCGGCAGCACCTTCGATTTCAACCGCCCTGCTGGCCAGCGACTGCGCTTCCTCGTAGAGTCCCAGCGTCAAATGGACGCGTCCAAGGGTCTTCAGCAGGCGGGCCCGAACCAGTGGATCGTCCTGCAACTCGGACTCGATGCGGGCCGCCCCCTGTGCCAACAATTCCTTGGCGGTCACGGACTCGCCCCTGGACTGTCCCGGGTCAGAGACCTCGAACAGGCCCACCAGAAAGTCGGTCACATGCTCAGCGGTGGCGGCCTGACGCCGAGCCTGCGCCTCAGCTTGAGTGGCCCTGATCAGCCCGACCGTCGTGCCGGCCAATCCCGCCAGCACGGCCAGCACCGCCACCAGAGCCGCGGCCACGGCTGATCGGTTGCGGCGCACGAACTTGGAGAGGCGGTAAGAGCGGCTGGGCGGACGCGCCAACACCGGCTGGTTGGTCAAGTAGCGGTTCAGGTCCTTGGACAGGGCGTCCACCGTCTCATAGCGGCGGTCGCGGTCGGCTTCCAGGGCCTTCATCACGATCCAGTCCAAGTCGCCTTTCAACTGGCGCTCCAAGGTCCAGGGATCAGTCCTTCGGCGCTGGGCGATCTGGGTCTGTTGGTCACCCAACTGCCGCCAGCGGGCGCTGGGCGTGGGCGGCTCTGTTTGGCGGCTGGCCAGCTTGGCCACGAAAGCGGGCACGCCCAACTCGGACGGATCGAGAGGCAGCCGACCGACCAGAACTTCGTAGAGCATGACGCCCAGCGAATAAATGTCGGAACGGGTGTCGATGTCGAGCCCTTTCTGACCGGCCTGCTCAGGACTCATGTAGGCCGGCGTCCCCAGAGTGATGCCGTGGTGGGTGACTAAGGTCTGGTCGGTGAGGCTCTCTCCCATGGCCTTGGCGATGCCGAAGTCGATCACCCGCGGGATGATTTCCTCACCGTGCTTGGAGACCAGCACATTGGAAGGCTTGAGGTCGCGGTGGATGATGCCTTTCTGATGGGCGTGCTGGACGGCCCGGCAGATGCGCATGAAGAGTTCGAGACGGCGTCGAGTGGTGAGGCTGTGGCGGTCGCAGAATTCATCGACCGGGATGCCCTCCACCAGTTCCATCACGAAATAGGGACGTCCGTCGGACGTGACCCCCGCATCCAGGACCTTGGCGATATAGGGATGGTCCATGACCGCCAGGGCCTGCCGTTCGGCCTCGAAGCGGCGGACGATGGGAGAGCTCTTCTGCATCCCGACCCGGATCACCTTGAGCGCCACCCGCCGGCGCACCGGCTCCTGCTGCTCGGCTTCGTAGACCACGCCCATTCCGCCCTCGCCAAGGATGCCGAGAATCCGGTAGGGGCCGATTTCTTCCATCTCCTGGGCCAGCGGCAACTCGGGAAAGGCATCGGTTGCCAAGGAGTCCTCATGAGCTGCCAGCAGGCGCCGGACCTTCTCCTTGATAACCCCGTCACCGGCGCACTTCTCTTCCAGATAGCTTTCCCGTTCTTGAGCGGGAAGATCGAGGCAGGCTTCAAAGAGCTCTCGCTCGCGAGACATCACCCCATCCTTACCAAGATAAGCGCTTCAGTTGGTGCGGCGAGTCTAGCATGGATTCATCGCGCCGTACCCGGCCCAAATGCAGCCAGAGGCGACGTGCCCCGCCAAAGCCTTGAAGGCCCATGGGACGCCTCTGGCAGTCTAGGAGCGAAATGGACAGTCTTCGAGGAATACTGTTCCTGAGGAAGCTCCAAGTCGATGGTCAGGACACCCTCGCGGTCGAAGCCGAGATCGACGGTCCGCTTGTAGAGATAGCCCTGCATGAGCAGTCCGGACCCGATCAGCAGCACCATGGCCAAGGTCACTTCGCCGACCACGAGTCCCCGGCTGAGCAAGCGTCCGCGGCGGGAGCCGGCGGTGCGATGGCCAGCACCGCGCAAGGCATCGATATCGTCCGCACGCGAAATCTGCAAGGCCGGCAAAGTGCCGAAGAGCAGGCCGGAGAGCAGGCACAGCCCAGCGGAGAAGGCCACCACGGTGGCGTCGAAATCGAAGCTCATCCAAAAGGGAAGTTCATTCTCGGGGATGGTGCTGGCCACCAGGCTCTTGAAAGCCCATCCAACGGGGAGGCCTAAGCAGCCGCCGACAACGGCGATGAGCACCGACTCGCTCAACAACTGCATGATGAGCCGCATGCGTCCCGCGCACCCAGGGCCCGCCGTCCATTGACCAGCATAGAGAGGTGGGAACGGCTGACGCCCATGCGCAGGGCCCAGCGGTTCTGGCTCATCCGGCTCTCCGCCAGCAGCTCTCCCAACCGCTCGTGTTTGAGTCTGATCCTCATCCGTCTTTCCATTGCAGACCCTGAGGGCCGCTCCCGTCAAGGTTCGGACCGGAAAAGTGATCGCACCTTTTAACTGAAGACCGCTCCACGGCGGCTCCTTCATTTCGAGTTCTACAGCTTTGCCTTGTTCGGCTCTATTGTCATTTAAAACAGAAATGACTTAAATATTTGGCTTGCTTGATTTGCGTTGCGGGAAGGAGTAGATTGGCGTTAGGGGTGATGTGAGCGACGCTGAGCGCAGGAACTGGTCCCCAGAGGGCGCTCCTCTCGTGAGGCACCTGAAACCACGAAATAAATGGGGATCAAGCGTTCGCTTCTCCTCCCGTTTTCAGACTTCTGACAATAACCGCACCGCTCCCAGACCGGACTCAACCGAGTTTCAAGGAGCGGCCGAGATTATTCTAGGAGAGATTTCAATGAAACCGAAACGCTCAAATCACGTATCGATGCGCTGGGGCCTCTATGCCCTCTTGGCGCTTTTCGCCGCCTCGTCTTGGGCGGTGGCGCAACTTCCCGTGGAGGTGGCTCTTTTCGCCGGTCAAGACATCGAAGTCGGAACTGTCGAGGTGATCGACAACGGCGGAACCCTGGAAGTCATCTACACCATTTCCGACATGGACCTGAATGGTGACGGCATCATCGAGAGCGACTACTGGTGCATCCAGCAAGTTCATGCTCATGTCGCCGCCGACGCCTCCGGGATTCCTCAGACCAGGAACGGAAGCCCCAAGCCCGGACAGTTTTCCGCCAACGAACCCGTGGCCTGCGCCAGCAGTTACACCGTAAGCCTGGGACCGGTCCCCTTGGGTGATTTCGTTGTGGCCGCCCATGCCGAGATCGACAACACTCCCTCCTGCCAATTGGAGGGCGTGCTTTACGGAACCGAGCAGGGGACGGGCTGGATCTGGGAGATCGACGCCGTAGCCTGCGCCGCCACGCCACTGATTGACACCGGCGATCCGGCCCCCGCCGACAACAACGTGAACTCGCCCAACGGCTTGGCCTTCGACGCCGCCAACAACACGCTCTACTTTTCAGCCTCGGGCGCCGTCAGCGGCACACCCGAGCAGCCCGGAAGCGAGCTGTGGGCGGCGGACCTGGACACCATGACGGTGGCTCAAGTCAACCTCAACGGAGTCAATGATCCGCTCTTCGGCCACTCGGCTGGCGGCACCTTCTTCCTGGGTGAATACTGGTACGTGGCCAACAGATCAGATTCGCTCTATTCGGTGGACGTCAACGGCGCTCCGCCAACCGAGTCCCCCTATTGCGACGTGGACGGCGCTGGCGCCTCCGGCGAGTACCGCTTCGGCGACTCGGCAGTGGCCCCCGGCACCACCATCCTCTTTGCGTCCACGAACGGCCCCGAGAGCACCTTCTTCTCGGTCGACCTCAACGGCTGCGTAAATTTCACGCGCCTTTGCGACGACCCCGGCAACGCCAACAGCGGAGTCGGCGAATGCGCCGATCAGCAACAGATCTCCTACGGCTCCAATGGAGTGCTCTACGGTCATTCCACCGGCGGAGGAGACTTCTACGTGATCGACACGGCCACGGGCCTGAACGACAGCTTGGCCTGTGATGCGGCTGACATCGCTGTCAACTTCACCGACCTAGCCTCGGGACCGCAGTGTGCAGCCGACCAGGACGAAACTGCCTGGGGCGCTGGCCCCCGCTTCGTCGACCAAGGCAACTGGGCGACCTACATTCAAGTCACCCAGCCCTGACCTGCCAACCCTTCAAGAACCCGGGAGGCCGTCGAGACGGCCTCCCGGCTACAGTCTATCTCCCTCCACCGAACTCAACATCAGATGGCAGATCGTGCCGTCTTTCCACGTCCTCCAAAACGCTCACGGCTCTTGCCGACCGGACAAAATGATAGACATGCTATGATAGCTCTGCTATCATACTCTTCATGACCAAACGTGTACTGGGCGAAGTGGAGCTTTTGATCCTGATGGCAATACTTCATCTGGGGCAGAAGGCCTACGGGATGGCAATCGCTGAGGAGATCGAGAAACGCACCGGACGCAAGGTGTCGCGGGCTGCCGTGTACGTGGCGCTCAAGCGTCTCGAGGAAAAGGACTTCGTCGAGACCTACTTGGAGAGTCCCCCGAGCGGCGGCAAGCCTCGCCGCTACGCCCGGGTGTTGCCGCAGGGCCTGCAATTGGCCAAAGCTTCCCTGGACACCCTGACCAGCATGGCCTCGGGACTGGAACCGATGTTGGAGGAGGGATGAAGCCCTCGAGCGTTCTTGCCAGCCGAGTCGGCATACAAGGCGGGAGAGAGCTGTAACCTTTCGAGCCCGCGCGTTGTCATAGGGGCAGAAGGAGGAGAAAATGGCTGTTCCTGCCCTGCTGCTCATATTGCTGGCTTTGCTCAGTGCCACCGGCATCGTCGTCGTGGTCGCGGTGCTGATCTTCTCGATCATGCGTCATCGAGAGAATATGTCGGTGGCTGAGAGGCTCCCTCCAGACCGGGTGGAGGAATATTTGGAGGCCGTCCAAAAGCACCAGCAGGCAATGTGGAAGCGCCTGACCATCACGATCGGGGTGGTTTACGCGCTCTTGCTGCTGCCCTTTTTGGTGCTGCTCGTGTTCGCTTCTTCCCCATTTTTTGCAAGGTTTTAGGCACGTGGGAGCATCCGCCCCAACGACGGACGACAGGGACTGGGCAAGAGCCTTGGCCCGCGGCGAAGATGAGGCCACCTGCCGCTTCGTCCAAAGCCATAGTGCCACCGGATACGCCGTGGCCTTTCAAATCCTCGAGGACGAGGGGGCCGCCGAGGACGTCTTGCAGGACGCCTTTTTCCGCGCTTATCAGAAGGCCGGCACTTTTAGAGGCGAGGCCAAACTCTCAAGCTGGTTTTACCGAATCGTCTACAATCTGGCACTCAATGCCCTCAAGCAACGCAGCCGGAAGCCAACCGACCGGATCAAGAATCCCGACCTGCTTGCCGAGCAGGAGATGCTGCCCTCCCTGGAAGAGACGCTGCGGGCAGCCTTGGGAGAGATTGATCCCCGGGACCGCTTGGTCCTCTACCTGCATTACTATGAAGGCTACCGGATGGCCGAAATCGGAGAGATTCTGAACATCCGGGAACCTGCCGCCAAGGTTCGCGTCCATAGAGCGCGCAAGCGATTAAAGAGGCGGTTGGAGCGAGGAAATGAAAGACCTGGAAAAGCAACTGAAAAAGCGTCTCAGGGTTGAGGTTCCCGAGCGGTTGTCGGAGCGGATGCTGATTCATCTGCAACGACGACAGGAAGCGCTTGGGCTCGCCCGTAGGGCCCGGCAGAGAATCGTTGGGCGTGCGCTGCTCGCGGCGGCCGTCATTATTTCCCCGCCGGTTCTTTTCCTGTTTCCGCTGTGGTTGTTCGCTGACAAGATCCAGCTCGATTTGATGGTCGGCGAGCAACTCCTCAGCCAAGCCCTGCTCTATGCCGCACTCAGCATTGCCCTGCTCTCCTTTCTGATGGCTTGGTGCTGCAGCGTCCGTATCCCCGTCCGCCAAACCCGCCGGGACCGGGCCTGAGCCTGAAATGTGATTTCGATCACACGCTGCAATCGCCAACGGGTGCTACTTTCCTAGCCGGGAACAGGTGTGAGCCTTCCAGCCGCCCGTCCCTTGTCTGAGCCGGTCTTCTTTGTGAATAAGGAGTTCCGGACATGAACCGTACACGAGGATTCTCTCTGATCGAATTGATGATCGTGGTGGCCGTGATCAGTATCATCATCGCCATGGCCATCCCCAATCTCGTCCAGTCGCGCATCGCCGCCAATGAGGCGTCGGCTCTGAGTTCCGTCCGCAGCATTACCTCGGCTCAGTTGGTCTACTCCGCCACTGAAACGCAAGGAAATTTTGCTGCTTCGCTGGCCGACCTCAACGCCATACAACTCATCGACGGGGCCTTGGCCGCGGGAGAAAAGGACGGCTACGCCTTCACAACGGCCGGCGGGCCCGGGGGATTCACCGTCAGCGCCTCTCCCGTCTCGGAAAGCACGGGACGGCGCTATTTCTTTTCGGACGAAACCGCAGTGATCCGCTTCAGCGTCGGCGGCCCGGCGGACGCCTCCAGCACCCCCATGGGCAACTCGGGAATAGCCATCGGAAGCAACTCCGTCGTAGCCCTGTCCACGGCCCGATGAGGCCCACAGCTAGCAACATCTTCTAAAGAACAACTCGCCGCTAAGGTGGGGGCTCGCCTAAAAAACGGGAGTGAAAAGCCCCTCCCCAGGGAAGGAGAGTCCCGACAACGGGAGGGGCTGGCGCCCAGGGCTCTGCAGATAAGAGGTTGAGGCGCAGATCCCAGGTGACCGGCGTACCCTAGCATGACTGACAGTAGAACGCCTATTGAATTGATCAGAAAAATCTCTCGTTTCTGTGACGATCAGCCCACATCGCCCGGGGCCCACGGGCGCAAAACCTGAGCGAGGGGAATGCTGAGATTTGGACTTTGGGAATTCCCTGCCGAGCCGCCTCCCCGCGGTCGAGAAGACTCAGCATTCATCTGGGTTGTGGCAGCTCTCAAGTCCCGTAGAGACTAGCATCGACGGATGGCATGACCACTGGCCGTGTTTGAGCGGATATGAACCGCTCGGTACCCGGTTCAGCTCAGGATCGCCATCAAGGAGTCGAAGACGCCTATCACGGCACCGCTGATGTCGAGTCCGAAGGAGGAAACAGCGAGAGCGACTAGAGCCAGCATCACGGCGTATTCGCTGGTCGATACGCCGCGCTCATTCGATCGGATGTTTTCAGGCATAGGAACCGCCAGGTTGTGTTTACTAACGCCGCCTCGACACAAGTTGTGGTCGACAAGTGGAGTGTACCAAGCCACTCTGTAAAACTGGACGCTCGTACCTGAGGAGTCTCGATTTGGAAGCCCTGCCGCTCCAACGACTTGAGGGCCAGCTTCCCGATCTTCTCCAGCAGCCGCATCTGAATCGCGGCTTCGATTTGTCCTGAGCGCTTGATCTCCGAAGGGACTATGCCCTGCTCTGGCAATGAAGTACGATATTGCCCAAATCTAATTCTGTCCGGCGCTTAGCATCCTGGCCAGAGACGGCTGCGGGTCTGTCGGCGTAGTGCAAGGATGGTAGGGAAATCATCGATGCGTCTTGATCAAGGAAGGCTTACTCAGCTTGGGGATTCGCTGCAGGGCGAAGTGCTGGTTCCGGAGGACGCAGGATACGAGGAAGCCAGCACGATCTGGAACGCCCGGCTCGCCCGCCGTCCAGGGGCGGTCGTCTGCTGCGAGTCTTCGGCCGATGTCCAAGCCGCTGTTCACTTTGCCAGAGAAAACCGGCTGCCAGCCGCTATCAAGGGAGGCGGACACGATTTCGCCGGGAACTCGGTCTGCGACGGTGGCCTGGTGATCGACCTTTCTCGCCTCAATGGGGTGAGTGTGGATCCTGGACGGAGAGTGGTCTTGGCTGGAGGAGGCGCCACATGGGGCGCCGTCGACCAAGCGACGCAAGTCCACGGCTTGGCCACGACGGGCGGAACCGTGTCGACCGTCGGTGTGGCCGGCTACACGCTCGGCGGTGGAACAGGCTACCTGACGCGGCGCTTCGGCCTTGGACTCGACAATTTGCTCTCGGCTGAAATCGTCACTGCCGACGGCCAGATCCGCAAGGTGAGCGGTAGCGATCATCCAGATCTGTTCTGGGCCTTGCGCGGGGGCGGCGGCAATTTCGGCGTCGTGACGTCCTTCGAGTTCCGTCTCCACCAAGTTGGTCCAGAGGTGCTGGCGGGACAGATCATTCATCCTCTCCAGGATGCGCCCCAGGCCCTGACCTTCTACCGGCATTTCATGGCGCACGCTCCTGTCGAGCTCCAGTGCTACGCCTTCATTGTGCCCATTCCTCCGCTCGACGTGTTCCCAGCCGAGCTGCACGGCTCTCCCGCACTCGATTTGGTCACCGTCTACAGCGGCACTCCCTCGCAAGGGGAGGAAATCATCAGGCCGCTGCGGGACCACGGCACACCTCTCTTCGATGACGTCCAGACCTGCCACTACGTGGACGTCCAGAAAATGTTTGATGCCGGAGCCGGGAAAGGAAACCGCTGGTACTCGCGAGGCCAGTATATCGGCGAACTGTCGGACGAAGCGATCACGACAGCGCTCAGCTTTGCGCGCAACCTGCACGGGGAGTTCACCATGGTCTACTTCGAGCCGCTGGGAGGCGCCGTGGGCCAGGCTGACCGCTCGAAGACCGCCTTCGCCCACAGGGATGCCGCTTTTTCCTTTCACATCCTCACCGGATGGGCGGACCCTGGCAGCGACGATCAGAACATGGAGTGGACGCGAGCCTTCCACAAAGCCATGGCTGCCTACGCCTCAGGCGGGGTCTACCTCAACCTGCTCAGCCCCGATGAGGCCCACCGCGTCTCCGACGCCTACGGAACCAGCTATCGAAGGCTGGCTGAGCTCAAGGCCAGATACGATCCCGACAACCTCTTCCGCTTCAACCACAACATCCTTCCCAAGGGTTCGGCTTGAAGAAGCCAAATCCGGTCAGGAAGACTCCAAGCACGCCGAGAGGAATCATCACCAGACGAATTCCAGCCTCAATCTAAGAGCTTCTGGCTTCATCGAGCTGAAAGGACAAAGCCCATTAAAGAGCCGCCTGCATGATATTCGTAGCGCGCTTGACGACGCGGCGCTTTGGCAGTTGAAACGGAAAGTAGTTGAAGGATGGTGGGGCTAGGTGGATTTGAACCACCGACCTCACGCTTATCAGGCGTGCGCTCTAACCAACTGAGCTATAGCCCCGTCGCGGTCTGAGCCCCGAAGTATAACACATCGGCAAGCGGGTACAAGGACGGCTCAACCGTGTTTTTCGGCGGCGATCAATCGGCCAGGTAGGCGCGCAACGCTGGGTAGTCAGCGGCCAGCTTGACGGCCCGTTTGGGGAGGTCCAAGTGACGTGAGAGGCGGTCGGGAATCTCGACTTCGATACCGGTGGCTTCCTGACAGGTTTCCAGGAACTTGGCGGGATGAGCCGTTTCCAGAAAGACGCCTGCCCGCGGGAAGGTGGCCTCGTCGCTCAGAAAATCGCGCAGGGCCAAGTAGCCGACGGCTCCATGGGGATCGAGGAGATAGCCGGTCCGCTGGCGCACTTGGTCGATGGCCTCCAGGGTCCGGCGGTCGTTGTATCGGCGTCCCGAGAGGTGGCGGCGAATGGCGTCCCAGTCGTGCCCGTAGAGTTCCATCATACGGGCAAAATTGCTGGGGTCGCCGACGTCCATGGCGTTCGACAGGGTGCGGCGCGAGGGGCGCGGGCGGAACTCCCCCTCCTCAAGGTACTCGGGCACAACGTCATTGATATTGGTGGCGGCGATGAAGTGGTCGATCGGAAGTCCCATGCGCTTGGCCATCAGTCCCGCCGTCAGATTGCCGAAGTTCCCCGAGGGGACCGAGAAGACGATGCGGGGTCGTGACGCGCGGTTTTCCCGCCAGCGGCGCACCTCGGGCAGGCGGGAGTAGGCCAAGAAGTAGTAGAACATCTGAGGAATGAGGCGGGCCAAGTTGATGGAGTTGGCCGAACTGAGGCGGCGATGGGCCCGCAGGTCGGGGTCTTGAAAGGCCTCCTTGACAAGCCGCTGGCAGTCGTCGAAGGAACCCTCCACCTCAAGGGCCGTAATGTTGTGTCCCAGAGTGGTGAGCTGCTGTTCCTGGAGACGGCTGACTTGACCCGAAGGGTAGAGAATGACGACCTCGATTCCGGGAACGTCCAAAAAGCCCATGGCCACGGCGCTGCCGGTGTCACCCGATGTGGCCACCAAGATGGTAAGCGGCTGATCGTTCTGACCTGTCCAGTGGGAGAGGACGCGGGCCATGAAGCGGGCCCCGAAATCCTTGAAGGCCAGCGAGGGTCCATGGAAGAGTTCCATGGCGTAGATGGAGGCAAAGGGTGCGTTCTCGGACGGTTGGCTCGCCCTTCCGGGTCCTTCGGCGTCGCCCATCACCGATTGTGGATCGGCGGCTGGTTGGTGAGTTCGGGGCGGCGTCAGTGTGTGCTCGGTGCCGACCAGGTTTCCAAGGTGCACCAAGGGGGCGCCGAAGTCGACGGTTTCAGCCGTAATGCGGCGCAGATCCGGATCCGCGATCTCCCCCTCCACGAAAGGCCGAGCCACCAGGTAGGCGATCTCAGCGAAGGACTTTTGGGGCAAACGCTTGAGGACATCGTCGGCCAGGCGGGGAATCCGCTGGGGCATGTAGAGTCCGCCGTCGGGGGCCAACCCGCGCTCGACAGCTTGGCGGAAGGTGGCTGGAGGTGATTTACCGGCGGTGCTGTAGAACTTCATGAGCGGCTCGACCCGCGGGCCTCGGATGTCAGACGCCCCTCGAGGATTCGAGCGCCGGACGGATTGATGGCTGAATGGCGGGCCTCGGAGGGTGTGTCCAGGTCGGCAAAGGCCAGCCGCATCGCCTCGGCAACATGGGCTGCGCAGCTCTTTCCACGGCAGAGGGCAAAGAGGGTGGGTCCTGAGCCGGAGAGGCTGCATCCCAAAGCGCCCGCTTCCAAAGCGGCCTTCTGGACGCGGTAGAATCCGGGCAGAAGGGCGGCCCGTTGGGGCTCGATCACCACGTCCACGAGCGAGCGTCCGATGAGCTTGTAGTCGCCGCTGTGGAGTCCGGCGATGAGTCCGGCCACGTTACCCCACTGAGTCACTGCTTTGGAGAGCGGGACGCTGTCGGCCAGCAGTCTGCGCGCGTCACCCGTGCGGATTTCCAACTGGGGCGTGACCAGCGCCACGTAGAGTTCCGGCGGATAGGGCAGGTCGATGACGTCGAGCGGATCGTAGGAGCGGATCAGCACCATGCCTCCCAGCAGCGACGGGGCGGCATTGTCGGCATGTCCCGTGCCGCAGGCGGCTTCTTCAGCAGCCAAGGCGAAGGGCAGAAGCGAGCGGGCGTCCAAAGGTGATCCCAGCAGGCCGTTGGCGGCCCACAGGGCGGCGGCGGCGCTGGCGGCCGAAGATCCGAGTCCGCTGCCCAAAGGCATTTGCTTGTGGAGGTCGATGACCAGTCCGCGGCGCTCGCCGAGATGGTCGAGCAAAGCGTTGACCGCCACCGTGGCGGTGTTCTTGGTGGCCAGCCGGGGCAGGCGTCCGCCATCGCCGCTGATCGATCCGATGACGGCACCCGAGCCCTCAGCGAAACCAACCTCCACCTCGTCACCCGGTTCGTCCACGGCGAAACCGACGATGTCGAAGGCACAGGCAAGATTCGAGACAGTGGCGGGCGCAAAGGCCCGGACTCGCTGCTCCATGGGCCGAGTGTAACACTGGTTCCGGTTCTGGATCGGCACCTAGCGGAGGAGTGAAACGCCGTCCAAGCTGGAAAGGCGTTGATCGAGAGTTAAGAGTTCCGCTTCTTGATCCAAGGCCTCTTGGAGAATCAGGCAGTCGGCGAAGTCGGCGTTCTCCTTACGGAAGCGCTCTAAAGCGGCTCTGAAGGCCTCGGGCCTCTGCAGGACGAAGGTACGGATCATGCGCAGGTGATCGAGAATGTGCAAGAGGTCGGGCTTAGGGAGACCAAAAGCCCTCTGCAGCACCCAAACCATCTCGACCTGGACGATCTGAGGAACGTAAAGCCTTTTAATGCCATGGACATGCTTCCGAACCTTTTCCACCTGCTGCTGATGGCTCGGATCATCAACAAAGATGCGCACCAGGATGTTGGTATCAACGGCGATCACGACTTGGCGCCTTCCTGAATGGCCTCTTCCATCTCCTCAAGGCTGGCCCCTCGGGGAGCCTTGCAGATCCCGAACGCCGCTTCGATGCCTTCGATCCGACGAGCCAGGTAGACCCGTCCGTCCTCTTTAAAGAACTCGACTTCATCTCCTTTCTCCAGCCCAATTTCCTTTCGTAATTCAGAAGGAATGGTAATTTGCCCCTTGGAGGTCATCTTCGCCAAATGTAAGCTCATCACTCGTATATCTTACATTTAGACCAAACTGCATGGCAAGTTGCGGCGTGAAGTGGATCGGCGTCCATTGGGCCAGTGCTGGCTCGAACACCTTGCCTCAGTCGGAGGCGAACCAGACCCGGGCTTCGAGGCGGTCGTGGACGATGTCGGCGCCGAAGCCACGGTAGCGGAGAAAGGACCCGGCGCTGGTGGGAAGGACATCCAAGGGCTCGCCGTAGAGTGAGCGGACGGCTTGTTCGTCAAGATTCTCGTCGACCGACTCTTCGAGCCACAGCAAGCCCGAACCGAACTGCAGCATCCGCAGGGTGGGGCTGCGATAGAGCATCATCGTGGTGCCGCTCTCTGCCAGAGGCAGAGGAAGCCTCTGCAGTTCAAGCGCCGCGATCTGTCGTGCGCCGTCCTCGGTCAGCGGCACCGGAGGTGGCGGAATTCGACCAGCCGGGGGAGACCCGCTTCCCTCCACGGCCAGTCCAACCTGCTGACGTGCATGGTCAGCGAAGGGCCCTCTTGACTTGAGGTCGAGGAAGGCCTGCCAATGCTGCGAAGCCTCTTGGATCCATTGCAGACGGCCGTGGGCACTCCCGGCCTGCTCCAAGGCCGAAGCCAGATTGTAGGCCAGCGGCGCATAAAGAGGATAATTGCGGCGAAGTTGGCGGAGTTCTTCAAGCGACTCTTGGGAGACTGCAGGGTCCATATCGAGCTTGTATTCGAACCTCAGCAAGGCGGCCAACATCATCGCAGCCGCCGACGGCTGGCCTTGGCCATTCACGCTGTCCTCGTCCGGTATCAACCCCAGTCCGCTTTCATTGGCGTCGAGAAGAGCCAGGGACATTCGATTGATGCGTGTCGAAAGACGTTGGGGGTCCTGGTCGAGAGCTTGCTGAAAGGCGTTGCGGGCAGCCCTGACTTGAGCGAGGAAGTCAGGCCTTTGGTAACAGGGATCGACGTCGCCTCCACGCGGCGAGTTCCCCTGCTCGATGCTGCGGTAGTCGACAATCACAGGCAAGAGATAGCGTCGGGCCAGGACCCGATTGCAGCGGGCCAGGTCCTCAGCGGCAAGTTGAAAATGGGCAGCGCCCAAGTTGTTTGAAACCTCGGGAAGCGGGAACTCGTCTCGCAGGCTCTCCAGGAAGCTGGCGGCGTCTTGGAAGCGACCCGCCTGATAGAGTCGATTGGCGGCGTGCAGCACTTCAAGCTGCTCTACGATGCCTTGGACGTAAGCGGCCATGGCCGCGGCCCGCTCTCGAGGCGAAGCATGGGTCGGATACCTCAGTTCCGCCAAGGCATCGTCGCTCAGGAGGACGAAGAGGTTGTCAGCGGCACCCTCTTCTCCCAGTTCTCGGCTCTCGCGCAGCATGGAACGCGGTACATCGTAACCGGCCATGAAGGCGAAGAAGAGCCCCTCTTTGTCGGCCCGGTCCTCCCTCCTCCGCACATCCGAGTACTCCCGCTCCAGTCTGCGAAGCTGCTCCTGTGACAAGTCGAGATGCTGATAGTGCAACTGAGCCGCGAAGGCGTGGCCGGTCTCGCCTCGCAGCAGATGGGAGATTTCATGCCCGAAGACAAAGGCTGCAATGGCCTCAGCCTCGGAAGGGTCAGACCCGCCCAGGATCGCACGCAGCGGTTCTTCGAACGCGAAGACCGTGTCGTCGGGTCCGGCGATGGCCGGAGTGAATTCCATCCCCTGAATCCCGGCCAAATGCACTTCTCTGCCTGGCGCTGCGGAGCGGCCGACGCGCTCAAGGATTGGGGAAGCCCGCTGCATCAAGGGATCGTCTTGAGGCAGCCGTGGAAGCGACGCCACCCAGTCTTGCGGGGATGGCGCAATCCATGCGTCGAACCATCCCAAGGCAAAACCGAACACCAAGAGGGCGGCTGCCGCCAGCCCTGTCAGTCCAGCCGCTTTGCTACCCCAGCCTCGCCGCCATCCTCCTCCTGAGCCGGCGGCGCCCGCCTCTTCCTCCTCTTCGGAAAAACGGGAGGCTTCAACGACGAGATCGTAGCAGTCCTCGCATTCATTCAGATGTTGAATCACCTGGGCCCGCTCCTCGTCAGAGAGCCGGCCATCGACGAAGGCCGCAATCACCTCGGCACCCGGGCATTTCAAATGCGTAGCAGGACGATTTGAAGAAATCATGACGATTAGCAGTCTGCCGTCGGCTCATCCGGCAGCCCCTTCATTCGCTTCCCCTTATGTTACAGGACGGACGCTGCCATATACTTCGCAAGGTATTCCAGCTTCCGGTTCACAATACTCTCGACAAACCTTCAATTCCCGACTGCGAAAGGCACTTTCTAAGCCGTCCCCGCAACCGCTCGATCCGACGATACAGTGGCTTTTGCCTTAGTCCAAGGGTGCGGGCGATTTGGCTGATCTTCAGGCCGCTCCAGTAGTGCATCTTGAGGATGAGCTGATCCTTGTCTCTGAGTTGGCTCATGCAGCCGGCCAACGCTTCTGCGGCCGCCTTTCGCCGTTCGAGCTGTTCCTCGAGGAGCAGCCTCTCCTCGGCCGAAACTCCAGATGAGGTCGCCTCCTTGAGGGTCTCCAAGCCCTCAAAGCTGCGCGAGAAATGGTCGTGGGGCAATTCAGCCCTAAGACGCTCGATCTCTTCCCGTGAGACCTGTTTGCCGAAACGGACGGTCAAGATGCCGACGGCCTCCTCAAAGACCACTTTCTCCCGGCCCATCAGCCGTTCCAAGGCAATGGCCACTTCTCCAAGCCGTTGAGCCTTGCGGCTGGGACGCCATTTGCCGGTCTTCTTAATGATCCAGTCGCGGGCCTGATTGCGGATCACCACCGTCAGATACGTCGAAAACTTGCTTTTACCCTCAAACTTTTCCAGGACGGCGTAGTCATCCTCGATGAGGCGCAGCTTGGCATAGGAAGCGAAGTCTTCGACCTCTTCTCCCAGGAGCCCCATCCGGGCCGCGACCCAAGAGATGATCCGTTCGATCTCCTGCAACCGGGACCGAAAAAGGTGCTCCCCCTGGTTCCTCAACTCAGCCTGGCTCAAGCTTCTCGCCAAATCACTTCTCCGCCCAAATGGCGTTCAGGCGCATCCCAGCAAGCCCCGCATCTGCCACGCAAACAAGCAATCAAACTGACTGGGAAAAAGGCGTTGCCCCTTGTCTTAAGATTGATAACAACTGTGTCATCGAAACACAAGGGCTTTTTGCTCTCTAATGATTGAAACAGAAATCTCAAGAGAGTTGCAAAGAGTGAGGATCGCGGCGGACGGGTCTGAGAATACTTGGGTTCAGGAGACGAGCCGCCCGGCGGGGGCGTGAAGTGAAGGTGGGGTTGCTTCGATCGACGGGTCTTGACCCGAGTGGCGGGCCGCCAATACCGCGGCCCGCCTTTGCATGATCGAGTCGATGCGAGCAACCTCTTGCCACCGAGAGGACACGAGGCCGCACACACTTGACTCGCGCGGAAGCTCTTGGCCGCCTAGTAGCGGCCTTGGCGGATCTGGATGTCGCCGTTGACGGTTTCGAGGTCGAGGGAACGGGAGGAGGAGCCACCGGCCAGGCGCGCGCGGATGCGTTGCTTGCCCCAGCCGCGGCGGCGTCCGCCTTCGGTGATGTCCATGTCGAAGTCGCTGCGGATGTTGCCGTTGAGCGACTCAGCCCGCAGATTGGCCGAGAGACGGGGCGGAAAGGTGAGCTCAATCGACCCGTTGACGGTCTGAAAGCTCAGTTCGCCTTCCCAGTCGGCGGCGCCCATGGAGGCGTCGATAGAGCCGTTGACGGTGTGGGCTTCGGCCCAGCCCGTTGTGGAGATCTCGATGGAACCGTTGACGGTGTGGGCGCGCACGTTGCCGTCCAGATTTTCGGCCGTCACGCCCCCATTGACGGTCGTCCCGTTGAAGTGGATTCGGGCCGGGATGCGCACCTCGAAGCGTACCTCGACGTCATTGTTCTGAACGTTGGAGTTCTCCAGTCCGTCGGCGGTGCAGATGTTCTGGCCATTGCGGCGCGAAGGGTAGATGGCGCAGAAGGTGATGCCGTTAGCGTGCTCGACCACCTCGATCTGGACCGAGTCGGGATGGCTGCGGCGGCCCCGCTTGTGGGCGATGACTTCCACTTGGTCTCCCGCCGCGGCGATGGCTTCGACGTCTCCGTTGACGCCGTGGATTCCCAAGGTGTCGCCGGCGGCCAGGGATCCGTTCCAGCGGAAAGTGTCAGATTGAGCCAGGGCCGACAGGCCCATGGCCAGGAATACAGTCAGAAAAATCGCGGTGATTCGTTTCATGGTTTTCTTGCTCGCTAGGTTCTCCGTCTCACGTGGGTTTCGGTTCCGGCGGCCCTGGCCAAAACCAAGCCGCTTTCCATCTTGCGGCCCATAAGACCGGTCGGGCGGGCGAAAGGTTGTGGCGAATTCCCGGGTGCCCCTTAGCGTTGTGAGTTCGAACAGTTCGAACTTCGCATATCGAACCTCGGACTCTTCTCCGATCGAACTTCAGACCTCCGTACTTACCCCGTGGACTGCAGTCCTTGGGCGATGCCGTTGACGGTGGCTAGCAGCGCCTGGAAAAGGTCGTCGTCCTGGCGGTCGGAGTCGCGCCAGCGGCTGAGCAGGTTGACCTGCAGGACGCTCATGGGATCAACGTAGGGATTGCGCAGGTAGATGGAGCGCTGTAAGGTCTGGGCCTGGTCCAGCGGACGCTGGATGCCTTTCAGCCCGGTCACCAACTCGACCGTGCGCTGGAATTCTTCCTCGATGCGCGAGAAGACGGCATCTCCGTGCTGGGGGCAGAGTCCCGCATAGCGCCGGGCGATGGGCATGTCGGCGGTGGCCAGCACCATTTCCACGTCCTCCAGCATGACGCTGGCGAAATCCCATTCCAGCAGCAGGTCGGCCACGGTTTGGCGTCCGTGCTCCTGGACGGCCCGTTCCAGTCCCTTCCCCAGTCCGTACCAGCCGGTGATCATGTGGCGGCTTTGGGTCCAGGAAAAAACCCAAGGGATCGCGCGCAGGTCCTGGATGCCCTGCTGGGCGCGACGCGAAGGCGGACGCGAGCCGATATGCATGCGTTCGATCACGTCAATGGGCGTCGCTTCGCGGAAGTACTGGTAGAAGCGTTCCTCGCGGTAAACCAGATCACGGTAGGCGCGGCGGGAGTCGCGGGCAATCTCCTCCATGAGGGCCCGGCGGCGCTCCTGCAGCTTCTCTTCCCCGGCGTCCGCTGGCGGACGGCTGGTGGCGCGGGCCACCGCTGAGAAGGCCCTCTCCAGGGTGCGCATGGCAATGCCGCGCAGTCCGTACTTGGCGTTGATGGTTTCGCCTTGCTCGGTCATGCGCAGCCGCCCGTTGACGCTGCCTCGGGGAGATGCCATGACAGCCCGATGAGTCTTGCCTCCGCCGCGGCTGACGGTCCCTCCGCGCCCATGGAAGATGATCAGTTCGATGTCGGACGGACGCAAGGTTTCGACCAGAGCCGCCTGGGCCTTCTGGAGCGCCCAGCGGGAGGCGCCGATGCCTCCGTCCTTGTTGCTGTCCGAGTAGCCCACCATCACCACCTGGCAGCGGTTGCGGCGCTTGAGATGCTCTCCGTAGATGGAATCGGTGGCCAGAGACTTCATGACGCGGGGCGCCGACTCCAGATCGGCCACGGTTTCAAAGAGGGGCGCGATGTCGATGGGGGACGATCCGTCCTCCTCCACCAGTCCGCCCCAGCGGGCCAGCAGCAGCACCGAGAGCACGTCGTCAACGTCCTGAGCCATGGATATGATGTAGGGGCCGATGGCGTTGGGCCCGTAGGTGTGGCGGCAGTAGTCCATGGTGCGGAAGACGTCCAGCGTACGCTTGGCCTCCTCGCCCGGACGTCCGGGGTAGGGCTGGCCCGATTCCAGCATCTGGTGCAGGCGCCGGCTGCGCTCCTGGGAAGGACGCCCGGGCCAGTTTGGGTCGTCGAGGAGCTGGGCCAAGGCCTTGCGGTGGACTTGCGAGTCCTGGCGTACGTCCAGCGTCGCCAGGTGGAAGCCGAAGGTCTGAACCCGGCGGATCAGGCGGCGGACCTGGAACAGTCCCGCATTGCGTCCGCGGTTGTGGCGCAGGCTGTCGGCGATCAGTCCGAGGTCGGACGCCAGTTCATCGGCCGAGGAATATCCCTGGCGCTTGTCTTCCAAGGTGGCATCGAGGCGCGCCGTCATCAGGCGCAGCAGGGCCCGGTAGGGCATCTCACGGTGGCGTTGGGGAAGCTTCTCCATCTCTTCGTAGAAAGCACCTCCGTACTCGTCGAGGCGGTCCTGGACGGCCTTGGAGACCTCGATCTGCGACAGCGACTGACTGAGGGCCCGCGAAAGGTGGCGCATCTCGGAACGGTAGAGCGGCAGCACCAGCGAACGGTGTTCGGCCAGCGACTCGCGGATGGTGCGCGAGTCGACGTTGGGATTGCCGTCCATGTCGCCCCCCACCCAGGAGGCGAAGCGCAACACCACTGGAACCTCGATGTCGTCCTGATAGATCTCCTCCAGGCGCTCCTCCAGCTCTTCGTAGAAGGCGGGAATGACACGGAAAATGACGTCGGTCAAGTAGAAGAGCACGTGTTCGCGTTCGTCGCGCACCGTGGGACGGGCCGAAGGATGCTCGTCAGTCTGCCAGATCGAAGTCACTTGGGTTCGGATACGGTCGCGGTTGGCGGCCCGCTCCTGGGGCGTCAGATTGCCTCCTTCGCCGCCCCTGATCCATTCCACCAGCAAGCGGGCGACGGATTGGTGCTTTTCAAGGATGGTGCGGCGGGTGGCCTCGGTGGGGTGGGCGGTGAAGACCGGTTCCACCAAGAGCTTTTCCAGCAGCTTGCGCAAATCGTCCGGCCCGCGCCCATCTTGACTTAGGCGGGTCAGCGCATCGGCGATGCTGTCGGCTTGAGGATCAGCCTCGGCCTTGAGGTATTCCCGGCGGCGGCGCAGACGGTGAACTTTCTCGGCCAAGTTGACAACCTGGAAATAGAGCCAGAAAGCCCGCACCAACTGGGCCGCCCTTTGGGCCGGCAGTCCGCACACCAAGCTCTCCAGCGCCTCCGCGCCTTTGCCCTGACGGCGTGCGATGGCCGCTTGGCGCGAGTCCTCCACCAAGTGGAAGAACTCTTCCCCGCCCTGCTCGGCCAGGATCTCGCCCACCATCTCTCCCAACTCCCTGACATCGTTGCGCAGGGGCTCGTCCTTCTCTTCGAAATGGAATACTTTGCCGCCGTCCTTCGTCATGCTGCTACCTTACCAGACCACTGTCCCCTCGAAACTTGATCGGCCAGCCGGATGCCTCACCCCCCGCCAAGACTCGGCTCAAGCTGCACTGGCAGGGCGTCCCAAAAGCGGTTATGATCGGCGGCAACGTTTCCAGAGTTCGTTTGCACACACAAATTCGCGAGGGGAGATGTCATGGGACTGGAACAAATCATTGTCATCCTGTTGATCGGACTGGTGGCCGGATGGCTGGCCGGACAAATCGTGCGCGGAGGCGGACTGGGTCTGCTCGGCAACATCATTGTGGGCATCATCGGCGCTTTTATCGGCAACTTTCTCTTCGGCTTGGCCGGCATCAGCATCGGAGGGGGGATCCTGAGCAGCATCATCACGGCCGCCGTGGGGGCCATCGTCCTGCTGCTCATCATCGGGGCGCTGAAGCGATAGCGCTTCGCGCCAGCGGCAGCGCAAGCGCCGCCCCTAACCCGCCTTTTCGCCTTGACTTGCTTGGGGATGGGCCGCCACGCGGGTCAGTCCGCCGGTGGAAAGGCGGACTTCCTGGGCGGTATCGAGGAGCCGGTTGACGTCCTTGAGGGCCGTGCGGAGTTCGCTGGGCACGTCGGAAAAGTGGCAGCGCCGGTAGGGATCGCCTTGGCGCACGGACTCCAGGGTGTTGTGAAGCTCCAGCAGGGGGGTCAAAACGCGCCGGCTGAGGCGACGGACCAAGGCCATCGAACCAGCGAACGACAGCAGTGCGATGAAAACGGCGGACCAAGCTCCCGCCGTCCCCAGCCGACGGGCCTCCTGGTCGACGCTTTCCATAGCCTGGCGATTAATGCGGATCAGGCGGCGGACATCTGCGACCAGGAGACGAGTGCTTTGCGGGTTTCCACCCAGCGCCGCGGCCGCACGCGATTCGATGGCATCCAGGATGGGCGTTTCCTCCGATTCGGTGATGTTCTGGCGGGCCCGGCGCAGGGCTTGGCGGAAGCCGTTGCGGTCGGGCTGAGGGACTGCACCCTGGTGAGAGGCCAACACTGAGAGCATTTCCTCGCAGGCTTCGATGGAGTAGACGTTCTCTTGCAGGATGCGCTCGATGGCGGGGCCCATGCGCGAGAAGAGTCCGATGGCGCCGAGGGACAATAGGATGTTGAAGGCCAGCAGCACGCCCACGGTTAGGATAAAATCTCGGCGTAATTCCATGGTTCAGTCTCCGCTCGATTGAGTCGCTTCCATCAGCTTGGCGATGCCTTCCTCGTCCGAAACCACCACCAGCACGTCACCCTCTTGAACGACCTCGTCGGATTTGGGCAGCAGGACCGCCTCACCCGGACGCCGGATGGTAACGACCGTGACTCCATACTCAGTGGGCAGGCTCAACGAGGCCAGCGTTTCGCCCAAAAACGACTGGGGCGCTTCCAACTCGGTCACCTTCAGTCCACCGGCTAAGTCCATCTCTCCCAGGATGCCCTCATAGAGGATCTGGTTGGCCAGACGCTCTCCGAGACGGCGCTCGGGATTGACCACGTGATGGGCGCCCACGAGCTTGAGGATGCGGGCGTGGACGTCGTCATTGGCGCGGGCGATGATGCGTTTGGCGCCCATTTGGCGAAGCAGGGCGGTGGCGATGATCGACCCCTCCTTGGAATCGTCGCCGATGGCGCAGACGCAGACTTCCCGGCGCTCGGGAGAGGTCTTGGCCAAGGCATCCTCGTCGGTGGCATCGAAACAGGCGGCTTCGGCGGCGAACTGGGCCGCCAGACGCACCCTCTCGGCTTGGACGTCGACGGCCAGAACTTCCACTCCGCGCTCAGACAGGGCCTGGGCCACGGCCATGCCGAATTGTCCCAGTCCGATGACGATGGCTTGCTTGCTCATGCTGATCCTTTGCTAATGGTCGTGCCTATCCTACATCGACCTCTTCTTCGGGGCGCATCCAGGATGATTCCGCGAGCCGGCGGCTGAGGAACATGAAAAGGGTCAAGGTGCCCACCCGTCCGATAAACATGCAGGCGATGATGATGGTTTTGCCCACTCCGTCGAGCATGCTGGTGGCGCCCAAGCTGAGGCCCACCGTCCCCAGTGCCGAGACCACCTCGAAAAGAGCTTGGCGCGTGGGGATGGACTGAGTGAGCTGCATGGCCACAACGGCCAGCACCAGTCCGGCCAAGGCCACGGTGGTGATGGCAGCGGCTTTGTAGACGGTCTTGTGGGGAACGGTGCGGGCAAAGGCGTACACCTGCCAGCGTCCGCGGACGGCTGAATAGACGGCCAGCAGCAGCACGGCCAGGGTGGTGGTCTTGATGCCGCCCGCCGTCCCGCCTGGGGATCCGCCGATGAACATCCACACCAGCATCAATGACACCGTGGCCGGCTGCACCGCGGCGATGTCGAGAGAATTGAATCCCGCCGTGCGCAAAGTCACCGACTGAAACCAGGCGTTGTGAATCCGATCGCTCCAGGACAGATGGGCCAGGGTTTGGTCCCACTCGATGGCCAGGATCGCCAGAAAGCCGCTTGCCAGCAGCACCGCGCTGGTCAGAAGCGCCAGCTTGGATTGCACCGCCACAGGACGGGAGCGGCGGCCGGCAAGCAGATGTGGAATCGCCAGCACGGCCAGAGGCGAGAGCCCGCCCAAGACGATCAGCGTCCCCACGATATGCAGCACCCAGGGATCCTGCTGGTAGCCCACAAGGGAGTCGCTCTGCAGGGCGAAGCCGGAGTTGCAGAAGGCCGAGACAGCGGTGAAGACAGCCCTCCAAAGGGCTTGTCCCAGGTTCTCGCCATGCCGCAGGAAGGCCATGAGCAGTCCTATCGTCCCAGCGGCTTCCCAGGCCAGGGTGAAGAGCAGGATGAGGCGGGTGGTGGCGAAAACGCGGCTTCGGTCCTGAATGCTCATCAGTCCGGCCACAGCGCCTTCGTGGCGCAGGCTCATGCGTCCGCCCAGCAATTGAATGGCCAAGGTGGAGAAGCTCATGATGCCCAGGCCGCCGAGTTGGATGAGCAGCAGGATAGCGGCTTGTCCGAAGGCGCTGAAATCGTGGGGCGTGTCGAGGACGATGAGCCCGGTCACACACACTGCGCTGACGGCGGTGAAAGCGGCGTCGGTGAGTCCGATGCTGCCCGGCTGGGAGGAGGCCGCCGGCAGCGCTAAAAGCAGCGTCCCGGCCAAGCACAAGACCAGGAAGGTGACTGCCAGGAGGCGCTCAGGATGCCCCAGCACCGGCTCCCACCAGTCCACTTGGTGGATGTGGCTGCGCCAACGCAGGGGCAAGACGGCCCCGCTGATCAGCAGAAAGAGGGCGCCGGCCACAAGGATCTCCCACCACGACGAGGCCCACAGAGCAGCACCCAGCCCAGCCAATCCCAAGGCCGCCAGGACAACCGCGGTGATGCGGCGGTGACGGGCGCTCCCGACGCGCAGCCACTCCCCTAAGAGCGCGGCAGCGATGAGCATGGAGAGGCTGAGGGCGGCCAGCTCCAGCGTCCCCAGGCGGATTTGCAGAGAGGCCAGCGTCCACAGGGTCAGGGCGCCGGCAGCGGCTCCCCGGGCGCGGGCGGTGTGCTCGGGCTGGCGGTCGAGAAGGAGGCGGCGGCTCTGTCCCGGCCACCACAGGCGCATCAGATAGGCCAGCGAAGTCAGCAGCAGCAAGAGCGCCAAGGCAGGATTCTGGGTGAGGCGCGGAACCAGGAGTCCCAGCACGGCCGCCAACGAAGCCGCCAGGGCCAAGCGTCCGGGACGGATCTTGCGGGGGAGGTAAATGCCGGCGATCAGCATCCCCAGCGTGGCGGCCGCCGTCAGTCCCAGCGTCCAAGTCGGATGAGCCAGCTCGGCGAGTCCGTGCTCATGCACAGCCAAAGCCGCTGGAAAGGGCAAACAGGCCAGCAAGAACCCGCTGGTGGCCGCAAAGGGACGCTTGATCATATGAGGAGCAATGATAACGGAGAGGAAAACGGTGCGCCCGCCCCGACTTCATATCGTGGGGCGGGCGCGGAGGATAACCCTCAGTGAATCGCGATCTTCTGCGCTTCGGGTTCCTTCATCTCGGGGACGGGAATCATCACCTCGAGGGTGCCGTCCTTGAACTTGGCGTCAATGTCCTTGACGTCGACTTCGAAGGGCAGGGCCAGACGCCGGAAGAAATTGCCGCTGGAGCGTTCCAGACAGTAGTAGTCTTCCTTCTCGACTTTCTCTTCGGCCTTGCGCTCTCCGCGGATGACCAAGTCGCCATTCTGAATGGCGACCTCGATATCATCTTTTTCCAGGCCGGGGAGGTCGGTCTTGACGTGCAGCATGCCGTCCTTCTCGAAGGCATCCATGCGCGGCACCCAGGTGTCGCGCGGGAAACGCAGAGATCCGGCGGACCAAGGCAGGGCGCCCCAGAAATCCCCGAACAGATGGTCCATCCGAGTTCTCCAGTCGTCCCATAGGTCCGCCGTAAACTTGCGAGGAACCGAGGGCCGATCCTGTTTCTTGACAGCAACAGTTGTGGCCATCTCAATCCCTCCTTTCGTGAGAGCAGGCAACGGCTAGAGGCACCGCTGCCTGCACTACAAAAGCAAGCAAGCCGCGTGCCATCGAAGGAAGCCCTGATGACGGGAAAAATCGCCCGAACTCGAATCGGAGGTGGGGCAAGCCACCCTCTTGGGCCACCTGACCCAGCACCGGAGGCATCCCCGGTGCTTTCAGCCAAATTCAGATAATGATCAGGTGGTCCCAGGGGAAGAGCATTGTCACCCAGGCCAGCGTCCTGTATCATGCTAATATTTTCGCACTTTCGGGGCGGGGGAAGCCGGGACGAAGGAGCAAACCATGAAGACAGTGAAGGGGCTTTTTACCGGCCTCGCGACCTTCCTCGTCTGCGCGCTTCCATTATCTGCGCAAGAACTCAATCTGACCTTTCCATTTGTGGCCTCAGGCTCAGGTCTTCAAGGCGAACTGGCTATGACCAATGCAGGAGAAGAGACCGTCAGCGGCACTCTCTTCTTTTGGGACGATGCCGGACAGCCCCAGGCCTTCTCAGTCGATGGCATGAGCCGAAGCCAAGTGCAGTTCAACCTGCCGCCGGCGGGTGCTTTGAGCCTCGGATTCACGGCCGCGGGCGACTTGTTGACCGGCTACGCGACCGTGGAGACCGACGATCCCGACTCTCCGCTCTCGGGCCTGATCCTGTTCGAATTGGCGGGCAGCGAAGTTTCGGTGCCGGCGGTTAGGGGCAACACCCAAGGACACGCCTTTGTCGATGTCCGCGAGGGCCAACTCAACTCGGGCCTCTCCTTCGCCAACCCGTCTCAGGAACACAGCGTCCGCCTTTTCTTGGCTCTGCATGAGAGCGATGGCAGCCTGCGTACGCAATCCACTTTGCTGCTGCAGCCGGGCCACAAGGTGGCCCAATTTGTAGGCGAGCTCTTCGACGGAGTCGAGGCCGATTTCGAGGGCAGCATCCACATTACCAGCGCCGAGTCCTTCGCCATGACGGGCCTGCGCCAGCGTAGCGACGGCTCCCTGTCGACCCTCAACACCTCGGACACCGCCGTCCCCATCGGCGCATCCCAGTTCGTCTTCCTGCTCGACGCCGGGATCGATCTTACCGGCCAGGGCTTCTCTCAGGAGGAACTCGAAAACAACTCCGTCAACGAGTTGACGGGAGCCACTGAAGCGGCCAACAAGCAACTGATCCGCCTGAGCAATCCTCACCCGGACCGGGCTGTGACCGTCAGCTTCCGCTACTTCGACGCCCAGTGCCGGGGCAAGATTCTGCATTTTTTGGTGCTCCTCAACTGTGGCGAGACGATTACCATCGATCCCTTCGACTTTGAGATTCCGGGCGCCAACATCAATGTCTCGGACGTCTTGCTGGGCACGCCTGAGCCCCTGGAACTCGGTCCCCTCCTGACCGGTGACCGATTCGGCTCAGGACGCCTGATGCTCTCCATCAGCGCCGTGGGGAGATCGACCGACGGCGATGCCTCGCCCGAGTTTCTCTTCGGCAACGAATTTGGACAAGAAGGCGTCTGCAACATGAGCGCCGACAACATCGGCATGTCGCAAGGCCTCAGCGACAACAACCTCTCGGTCTCCAACGACCGCATTCTGCGCTACAACTTCCTGGAGGCGGTTCTCACCGGCGACGAGGACGGCTCCTGTACCGGTAACTCGGCCAGGGCTGTGGGCACGCTGCGAGAGGACTCCGAGTTCATGCGCCGCCTCTCCTACGACCCGGAGATTCAGATCCCCTACCTGATCACTGAGATGCCTGAGTCCTGCCCGCTTCTCCCGGCGCTCGAGAACCTGGGGCGCACCGATTGCTCCGGCGCCTCCATCGGCGCCACCTTGGAGGTGCCCCTGCCGGGACGGGCTATCACGCTGCTCGACGTCTTCCACAGTTCGAAGTAGGACGCGCACCCAGATTTCCCCCGATCTCGCGCTCCGCTGCGGGAGTCCCCCGACCTCCCGCAGCGGCTCTCTTCCGGCCAGTAAACAACCCCTGGCAGAGGGTACATGCACCCCACGGTAATAGGCTAGTTACAACCCATTACCTACCCCGCCACGCGCTTGACTCGAACAGCCTCCATTTTGTAGTCTATGGGTTCGCCTTAGAGCACTGCTCCTCAGTAGCTCAATCGGCAGAGCATCCGGCTGTTAACCGGAGGGTTGTAGGTTCGAGTCCTACCTGAGGAGCCATTTCGAAGTTCGAATTGCGAAATTCGAATTTCGAACTGGCGACCCTTCGAACTTCGCCTATCGAACCTCGCACTTCTCTTCCCTTCTTTGCCTTCCTTCTTTATCGAGCCGTTGTAGCTTTTGCCTTTTGGCACGTTATAGAAGGCATGAGAAAGAAAAATGCCCAGGACCTCGTGGCACGCACCCGCAACTTCGCACTGGCTAGCCTGCGCCTCTGCGCCGGGCTGCCGAAAAGCACCGAAGTCGGCTTAGTCCGTCGCCAACTCGTCCGCGCCGCCACCTCTGTCGGCGCCAACTACCGCGCCGCCCGCCGCGCCAAATCCCGGCGCGACTTCATCGCCAAACTCTCCATCGTCGAGGAGGAGGCGGACGAATGCATCTACTGGCTGGAACTCTTGCAGGAAATGACCGAAACAGGCCAAGCCCAACTCCGGGCCCTGCAATCCGAGGCCGACCAACTCGTCGCCATCGTTGTCGCCTCGAAAAAGACCGCCAGAAAAAAGGGACTTTGATCTCAGATGAGTCATTCTTGTGGGCGAGGAAGGCCCTACAATAAAGGCGGCAGGTTCTTGACCCCGGCCCCGCTCGCCACGCTTCCCGGTGGTCTTTCAGGTAAAGCCCCCATAGGAGAACTCTCAAACCTTTGCTCTCGGAACGCCAATCGGTCACAATGGCCGTCGCGGAGGAGAGAAGTGGCAACGTCGTTTCCAGACCACTACTTCAAAGAGATTAGGACCATTTGGGCAGCCTACCAGCCGAAACGCATAATCCCATTCTGCACGCCTGTCTTCAGAGATCCCATCGCACTCGTGATCGGCACGAACCACAGCGACTTTGCTCAAGATCTCCGCCGGTCGGAGGAGATCGCAGACAACTTCGCCTCAGCCCTTCCAAAGGAGAACACTTTCCTCCTTCATGATCACAGGTTCGCGAAGGGCATCCGTGAAGTCGTTGCCAGAGCAGGACTAGTCTTGGACGAACGTTGGATCGGGACCAATCGCTGCGCTGTCCAGACTGGCCCAATCGGGATTGGGAGCCTAAGACGCACTCCTCATTTTCGCGAATCTGAGAAGCGCATGGACGAACTACTCAAACGGCTGATAGAAGACCTGCGTCCTCGAAACATCATACTGACCGGTGGCTATGCGTGCGACCTCTTCTACCCAGACGCCCAAATCTTTCAGGACCGGCCTCCGCGCGAACTCGACCTGAAGGACGGCAAAAAAGCAAAGATCATTCCAATCAAGCACCCCTCCCGAGGCTCCAATTACAAACACGCCGTTAAGAACCTAACCCGCCACTTCAAAACATAGCCCGATCAGAACATCTGCCACTTCAAAGGACCCTTGCAAGCCTCTAGATCTAGAACGACAGGAGTTCGCCCCGTTGCTTAAGATCCCTGTACTGCCTCAGCCATCCCCTGTGTTCTGAGAGGAGGCGTTCTTTGTCCTGCCATGCTTGGACAGCTTCGCGGAGAACCCCGGTGCACGCCCCCTCTTCAAGCCATCTTTCTTTCCCATACAACGCTCCTCTCCACTTAGAGCATGAAATCTTTTGAGCAACCGCCGTTTGCCACACAAAAAGGCGAGTTAGCTTAATCATTCTGACCAGAGCCAAACAGTAAACTGCAATAGAGATTATCGAGAAACTTCAAAAGCATTGAACTTAACTGGAGCAACACCAATCTAGAAGCCAAGGAGGACACCATGAGTCAGAGTTTTTTTTCTCCGGTCACCACCCGCATCTTCCGGCCTCTGCTCATCGCGGCCGTTCTGGCAGGCGCGTCCTCACTAACCTTGGTCGCGTCAGCCTGGCAAGAAGCCCCGCCCAGCTCAAAAGTCCTGGCAGGCACCTATTACGACACCGAAAACTTCGACGCCTCCCTGATGCTCAACAACAAGGGCCCCGGCACGCTCCAAGTAGACATCACACTTCGAAGCCTGTCACGGGAACAATTCCGCCTCGAGAGCATCTACATCGAAGGGGCCGACGAAATCCCGCTCAAACCGCTCGTCTCCGAAGCGGGACCAGCCTTTGGCAAGGGACAACTCGAACTCAACCACTCAGGCAAGCGGCTGGAGTTGGGCGCCCAAATTGTCATGAAAGACCAACGCCACGCCAGACACTTCTACGAACAACTCATCGACCCGACAACGAATTTCGCCTCCTCCCGGCTGGAAGGCCTCTGGTGGCTGCCCAGCCCCAATTCCGAATTCGCGCTGGTGCTGGCCAACCGCCGCCCTGATCCCCTGACAGTGGAATTAGAAATGACGGGCATCGGCGGCACCCATGAACTCAGCGAGCAGATCAGCCTCAAGCCCCATCAGGTGCAAGTTCTCGACCTGTCTAAGAAACGACAGCGCCGATTGGCGCAGGCGGGTGCCATCTCACTGAGCCACTCCGGTGAAGCAGGCGACCTGCTGGCCCGGGGCATGATCGCGGGGCCAGCCCGCGGCTCATCCTTCCAGGTCGAATTCAACGACCCGGCGATTCATTCGTCAACAACCCTTCACGGCACGGGACTACGCTTGGACCCATCACCGGGGAAGAAAATCCGCCCGGTGATGCTCGTCCACAACACCGGAGACGAGCCTGTTAATCTTCAGGCCTCGCTGCACCTGACAGACCCGCAAGGAAACGCCCGGCACCTCCCGCTGCCTTCCACCCGGCTTCTTCCCAAAGAGATCACAGACCTCGGCCCCGCGGCTCTCGAAACCATCAACCAGCTTGACCTCCGCCCAAACGGCGGGACGGCGGGCGTGGAAATCAACCACGACGGCTTTCCCCAACACATCGTCGCATCCGTCTTCTCCGCGACTCCCGACGGCTCCCACGTCTCACAAGTCCCCATCCTCGACCCCGAAACACTCTCAAGCAGCGCCGGAGGCGTCCCCTGGACGGTCGACGAGCAGACCGACACGCTTGTCCACTTCAAGAACACCACCGGCCAACGCCAGCAATTCGTCTTCCACGTCCTCCACTCGCAGGGCATCTTCACCTCCGGAATCCAACTCCTGGCACCCAACGAAAGCAGAAGAGTCGACATGCGGCGATTGCGGGATGAGCCCCCCGCACACTTCTTCGGCAACCCGCCGGCCCAAGAGGAAACCGGAGGGCAGGTGCTGTGGTCGGCCCGTAATCCCGACGGCATCGTCCTCATCGCCCGAGCCGAATACATCGACCTGGAACAAGGCACCAGCCGGACCTACTCCTGCACCAACTGCTGCCCGGACAGCTTCCACGCCGGCTACGTGCAGCCTGGAACGGCCGGAATCCAAGTCGGCGAGCAGACCACTCTCAGAGCATGGGAGGAGACCATCAACTGCTACGAGGCCATCTGCGGACCCTTCGAAGTGACCACAGCCCAGTGGCAAAGCAGCAACACCTTCATCGCCAGCGTCGAACAATTCAACGGCACGACCACAGGAGAAGGCGCAGGCTCCGCCACCATCACCGCCGAATGGACGGCCTGCACCTTTGAGGAAGGCGAGCTGCTCTGCAACCCCAACTGCCCCTCCTTCTTCGCAAGCGCATTCGTCCAAGTATCCCAACCAAGCTGCGACGTCTCAGTCACTCAGCCTCCATCCAGTCTCATGTTCCTGTCCACCAACACAATCCAGGCAGCCGCCGAAAAATCGCCCAGCTCGTGTCAGGACGTGATCACTTGGACAGTAACAGCCCAAGTCGGCGATATCAAGAATGTCTCACCCTCGAACCAACAGGGACCAAACCTCTCTTTTCAGCCCGACCCCATGCATAAACCTTACCTAGCTGGATCAAGCTGTTCGAGCCCCGGAAACGGAAGCTGTCAAGCAAGTGACCCGCTGACCTTTCAAATCACCGCAGCCATCACCGGCGGCTCAGACTCAGTCCAGATAACTCAGGACGAAAAGAACATCATCCGCCAGGAATACGTCAACCATGCACTCGACGTGCCGACCAGAAACCAGTTGGTTAGTCCGAGCAGTACGACCAACTTCTCGGTGAGCGAGGTTCTACAGTTTACCGTCTACAGTAGGATCCTCGGCAATCCGGCCGGCCTCGCCCAGCAAGTCCGCGACAAGTTCAACGAACTCATCTACGACGATGTCCAAGCTACGGGAGTCGGAACGCAGAATCTCGACCCGATGACCGCAGTCGTCACGGCCGGAGCCGAGTTTAACGAAGTCGGCAAGCTTCTAAAGACCGAGCCATGCCACGAGAGCCAAAACCCTGAATGCGATGACGTCCTCAACCAAGCCGGTGACGCCATTCTCGCCGGACCGAATGGAATCGCTGAAACCACAGCCCGAGACGAGACTACAAACTTTGGTTTGATTCTAACCAGTGCCTGGCGGAATCCTGAGCGCAACGAGGCAATCGGCGGCACTAAAAACAGCAGGCACCAGTTCGGCGATGCTGTCGACTTGACCTTTACCAGCACAAGACCAATGGACTACAGTCTGCCGGAGCTTTACTGCGCGCTGGAAGCCGCAGGTGATATGGTGGCGGACGTGTCAATTCCAGAAGACGGCGGAACTCAAAGAGCCTGTAACGACATGAGCGTGGATCATGTGCATGTACATAACAACTAGTCGACGAGTAGTTTCCTTAATTCTCGTAGCAATCCTCTTCAGTGCTGTAGCAATGGAGACCGGTTGCTCGCCACAGAAGCCAACCGGCGAAGAGTCGCCTGCTGCCGCGCCTCACGAAGAGGCTTCCGAGGGGCAACGGGACTCTTTCGAGAGCCATCGTGAGGAAGGCCGGAGGCTCCTTGAGAAGAACTGTGCAGATTGCATGGGTTCTTCGAGGGCCGGCTTGGAGCAGGCAATCGCTGAGCTCGAAAAGGCTGCAGAGTTATCAGAGGAGCAAGATCCGGAGACCCTGCGCCTCCTAGCCGAGGCGTACAACGTACTCATCCACGTTTACCTCGACAGGAGCCCTCCTGAGAAGAACGAGTACAAATCCAAGAGAGCCCTGGCCCTGAAGCGGCTCGTGGAGCTCCAACCTAACGACGCCCAAGTGCTGATGGATTACGCGCGTACACTTGCGAAGCCACAAGAAAAGACAGAAATCTGGAAGAGAGTATTGCAGCTTGATCCAACCCACGCGGGCGCCCACCGCGCCATAGGCGCCCGGTTGCTCCAGGACGGGGAAGTGGATCAGGGACTCGGACACTGGCGTGCAGCTTACGAAGCCTCGACCGGCCAGAAGAAAATGGCCTACGGAAGGGACCTGATTCATGAACTTCGAAGACACGGGCGTGATCAGGAAGCGATCGAGTTGGAGAAAGAAGTCGAGAGATACCGCGTAGATTGGTTAGGCCAGAACTGATCCATCTCCCTCCTTCATCACCAAGTAACTGGCGAAGCAGTGCCTCGTGTCATGGAACCGGAGTCTTCGATCCCGGCCTTCTTGAGGGCGTCGCGAAATGAGTTCTTCAAGTCCGTGAAAGGGCTGCTGCCAGAGCTGTTCTCCCGTTTGCGGCGGGGGCAGGAGCGCGTGTTTCCGGTCTCCCTTACATTGCGACAATTGTCGACACTAGGTGAGGTGAGCATCCCGTCTGGACAAGAACGTTTCGCTCACCACGCTGGTCTCTCATCCGGCGACAGACTGTGCGCTCTGCTGCATTAAGCGCCAGTGGGAAGAACTTAGTTTTGTAAGATTGAGGAGAATCCTCTCGCGATCACGTTCTACTAGTTGAAGTGAAAGGGGGCGTTGCGCTTTTATGAACGACTGGTCGAAGGATTTGGTGCTTCGCGTGCTCGCGGATCTTCCAGATCCGATAGGCAGTTTGGTACAGGCCTATCCAGGGCGAAGATGTGACGACGACGATCAGACTTGGCTGCATCAATGGTTCGAAGCACTGATCCAGAGCGTCGCGTCAGGGTGCACTTTCGATATCCAGCTTGTCGGGAAAAGGACCGGAACCAAGGGCGGGGGCCTTTCTAAGCTCGCACGCCCTCTGGCCACCAAGGATGTCCGCCTGCTCTCCATCGAACCCCATTACTTTCGCGGCTTTCGGAAGCTCGCCGAGCCACTGAACGTCGACGCCGATCTAATCGTCGTCGAAGGTCCAAACAGCAGTGGGAAGACGAGCATCTCGGAGGCTATTGAATGGCTCTTAACGGGCGAATTGTCCCGAAGACAGGCGGGCAATCCTCGAGAGCTCAAGGATCTGATTTCCAATCAGTTTCGCCCAGGTGACGAAAGCACCTGGGTTGAAATGGTCTTCAGTGTTGATAATGAACACTGCACTCTTAGAAGGGTGCTGGAGCGTGACTACGCTGCCCTGTCGAAATCTCTGCCCAAATCCCGCATTCTTCGCAATGGGAAAGATCTCTCGCCCTCTGAGTGGCAAGAACTGCTTTCCGCACTTTTTGCAGGAATAGCCCCACTCCTCATGCAGCATACTTTAGGGGAATTCATTCGCAAGGACCCAAAGGAACGACGCGAATACTTCGAGGAACTCCTCCAGATTGATGAGTTGACCGGCCTTATCGAAAAGGCGATCATCGGCGATGCCACTCTTAAGGAGTTCCCTCCACCAAAAGGCGAAGCAGCATTGTCGCGTCTTGAGTCGCTAGTTCAAACACTGGACGATCCACTGCTGAACAAGGATCTGGCACAGATCCGAAGAACAGCGGAGCGAGGTGAAATCAGCAGTCAGTTTGAGTCAAAGTTGCTTGAGGCAGCTCGAAGAAATCTGGATGGCCTTGACACCATAGATTCCTTTCACGATTGCCGCCGTTCTCTCGAATCGCGCCAGGAATGGAAACGCCAAGAGGAACTACCCCTCTTGGTAGGCCTTAGAGAACTTGCTAAGGGCCCGACGATTACTATAGAGACTTTTGATAACCAACTCCAACGCCCCATCACTGAACTTACCGATGCCTTAGCAAGCCGCCAGAGGATGGAGCACATAGCGAAAGAGGTTGACACCGCCAAGCGAATACTCGCTAGAGCGGCCGACGAACTTGCACAGGCTGGATTTCTATCCCTAGAGGCGACTGAACCGCAGGTCTGCCCACTTTGCCTTGACCAGCGGGAGACGCTGAGTCCTGCCCGCCTATCCGACCTCGCCGACTGGAAGGCTCAATCTCGGGCTCTTGATGTGTCCCAAAAGGATTGGGAGGAAGCGTTGACGCGACTAGATGAAGCCGTCAGCCAGCTCGGGGAGAGGTGCTCAAAGGCAGCGTCAGCCCTTCCGTCCAAGAGCGAAACCAAGAAGCAGATCGCTCGAACGCCAGGATCAATTCGGGAAACCGCCAGTAGAACTGTCGGAGAAGCTCAAGAGTATAGTAAAGAACTCAAAAAATCCGCGAGAGCCCTAGACTCGATGACGGGCCTCCTCCGTCGATTGCGGCACGGAGAGGACATTTCAGAGGCAGAGGAGGAATTCAGTGCAGTCACCCGCCAACTTCAAAGTGGACTTTCGCCATCACCGTCAGCCGAGAGGTTCCGGGGAGCACTTAAGGAACTGGAGCAGGAGGTGGGAGCATCTGCTGAGGGAGATCCCGAATACCTGGTACGCCAAAGATGGCTGGACGCTGCCGACGCCCGGTCAGACATCAAGGAGGGGATGCGTTGGGAGCGAGCGCGCTTAGAGGCCCAGCGTCTCTTAAAGCTCATCCGAGGCGAACTCATCAAATTCCGCAGTGCTATCATTGAAGACAAGAGGCAGAGTTTCAGCGGCGAGATGGCGAGGGTCTGGAACCTCTTGCGCAAGGACACCGGTATCCGCTTCCATGAAATCGAGATCCCTAAGCCACGGGGCAAGGGCTTCAAGCTGGCAATGGCAGTCAAGGCTCTTCTAACGGACGGTACAACCGAGGCAGAACTCGACGCTCTACGAGTTTTCAGCGAGTCACAGGTCAACGTGATCGGCTTGGCCGCATTCATCACGAGGGCCCGGCTGTTAGGCCATGCCGTACTTGTGTTTGACGATCCCGTGCAATCGATGGATCGGGAGCATTTCAGGACCTTCGCCGCCGAACTCCTACCAGTATTGCTCGACAAGGACGGTGTCCAAATAGTACTCCTTACGCACAATGATGAATTCGCCCGCGACATAAGCCACCACCACTATCGACGCCCCTCGCGACGATCTCAGGTAGGCGTTTCTCGGCGTCTGGCTTCTTGGCGACTATATACTTTCTGAGGCTGGGATCTTTCCACATGCTTTCCGCTGTCTGGTTTTTCCAGTCCTTTCGTGGGTCGAATTCAGGATCGGCTTCGATTTTGCAGAGTATGTAGAGACGTTCTATTGCTAACCTGATTTGTGTCCAGGCGTCCTTGACGTGGCCTTCTTCTACCTTTTTTTTGGCCGCCTTGAGGCGGGCGGTGACTCGACGATTCCCTTCATCGACTTGGCAACCCTGTCGCTTTGAGAACCGTGTGACTAGGGTCCTTAAAGGTCTTCCAGGGCTTCTCCGCATCGGGGACGGCTGAACACTGAACGATGGAGCCCTCGTGGTTCCGATGATCGTCCCGAGGCGCGGTCCGTAGGCAGGAGCGGTGAGAAGCTCCTGCCAAACGACGGTCCTTTTTTATCCGGCTCGGCAAATGCGTGCCGCAACACGGGGCAGCAACGTGGCACCAGGGCGTGCAATAATTGCTCCTGGAGATTTTCTCGATTCCCCGCGTTAAAAGGTTTGAGTTCGGCTCGACTCGAATTGGGTAACAAGCATGATGGAACACAGGTGGACAATACACCATGAGGGGTGAAGTGCTATGGCGGTTGGACGAGGAAACCGATTGGCGGACTTTTGAGCGGATTGCTGCGGACCTACTTTACCGAAATGGCTACCCGCGGATTGTTCCGATCGAGGGACCGCGCGATGGCGGTCGGGACGCACAAAGCCGGGCCCATCCTGGCAGGGGGCGTCACGGCGAGTTGACTTTCTTTCAGTTTTCTAAGGAGCAGACCTGGAGGGCAAAGCTTCGACGCGAAATGCAGAAGGTCAGTGATGGGCCACACGAGCCTGAATCCTTTGTCTTCGTGACCAATCAGCGTGTTCGCGGCGAGGAATATGACTCCCTTGCGGAGGAGGCGCGTCAGAGCTTCCAGCTCGACCTTACGATTTTCTCGCGAGAGTGGTTTCGGCTTCAGCTGGAGGTGGCGAACCGTGATTTGGCCTCACTACATCTTGGAATTACACCACAGCCTCGAATGGACGCCGGAGCGCCTGACTTCGTACGCCCGAGCGGTTCCGACGTAGAAGAGGCGTGGGCCGCGTTCGAGGTCAGCGACTTCGCAGGAGCGATAGCGGGACTTAAGCGGTACTTGGACTTCAACCCGGATGACTATGCTGCTCGGGAGGCACTGGCGTGGTCACAGTATCGACAGCACCATTACGCAGATGCCCTCGCCACTATCAACCGCGCCCTTGAGCGACGCCCGCAGGAGGCCCAAGGCCTCATGATCCGGGCTTGCATCCTTGCGGAATACGGGATTGCCACAGGCAACAAGGCGAGTATCTCTGAGGCTAATGCCGCATTTGAGGAAGTTGCTGAACAACGCGAAAGTTGGCTGGTCCGCTATAATTTCGGCAATACGCTCGGCGCTCTTGGGCGGCATGCCGAAGCCGTAGCGCAATACAATCGCGCCCTGGAACTAGACCCCGACCAACCCGAGGTCTGGAAGAATTTAGGAAGTTCGTTGCATGATTTGGGACAGCACGAAGAGGAGATGGCGGCGTTTGATCGTGCTCTCGAACTGAACCCAGAACTCCCGCAGGCCCTCATCTCAAAAGGCACGTCACTTCTGATGGACTTCGACGAACCTGAACGTGGCATCATTTTCCTTCGAAAGGGTATGACGGTGTCTGGGGGCGAAGCTAGGCGATGGCCGCAGTCCTGGTATTGGTTGGCCATGGCAGAAGACCGTGCCGGCCATCCTTCGAAAGCCCTGGACACTATTAGCGAAGGGCTACGGTATCAACCTGGAAGTCACTACTTGAGTCATCTCCGGGTGCGCATACTGGCTGAAAGGTGGCGCGAATCAGATAGACTGCGCTTGGCGGCGAGTCAGTATCTATCCGAATGGCTTGAGAAGGCCCCGAACGAGTACTTCGTCGCCCGCGCGATCTCTGAACTCCGGGAAACTGATGGCGATACTCTTAGAGCCTGGGAACCGCTCGTGAAAGCGCTTGAGTTCTTCGGCTTCAAGGGAGACAATCTTTCGGATGTTGGCTTCGAGTTGGCCACGGTCAGAGCGGCTCTCAACCACCTCCCTGACTACGTGGCCTACCGGCAGTCGTTTCCAATAGAAAGTTTCCTGTCGTTGGACGATCGGCCTCGCCTGCCTTGGACCCCATTCGTCATGAGTGTAGAGGCCTTCCTAGCGGTCCCTTTCGGCGAAGCGATGGCGCACTTCGGTGATCCCGAGAATGCCGCCGATCCACAACAACTGCTGAAGATGCTCCGCACTGGGATCAGGAAGGCGGTTACACGCGCGTCGCCTGCGCTCGCAGATTTGGTTAACCCTGAGGCTCCTCAGGACGAGATGGTTAGATCATTGAGTGAAGTCATTGGCACTCCTTCCGTCATGGCTTTGTTTGAGTTCATCTCTATGGCGTCTTGGCTCGGCTCCAAGCTGCCCTTCGAGGGGGAAGCGGTAAGGAAGGCTGTCGAAAGCTACCCGGTAAATGAGCTTCAAGGTTCCGTTGCGGCAGAGTCGTTCCTCCACGTGAATGACATAGTTGGCGTCTTCACAAACGACTATGGAGGTGACACTGCCTAGCTCTTGGCCGGTCGTCCGAGCCATTTCCGGTTACTACCCTGGGTAACTTTCGCCTGCTCCTCGAAATGTGCCGCTGAGTGTGCCGCCTTAGCGGGCACTATTGAGACCGTTTGAGAGGAATAGTTGAAATAATTGACAGGTGCCACCACGGGGCCAAGCCATCGGCAGCACTGTCTCTTTGGTCTAACCTATTGATTAAAAACGGGTTGTGCGGTTCCTCTGGTGTGCCACTGTTAACCGGAGGGTTGTAGGTTCGAGTCCTACCTGAGGAGCCATTTCGAAGTTCGAATTGCGAAATTCGAATTTCGAAGTGGCGACCCTTCGCACTTCGCATATCGAACCTCGCACTTTCTCTTCGTCCCCATTCTCTCACGCAAAATGTCCTGAGTTTTCGCAGTTCTACCTTCTGACAACGTTATAGAAGGCATGAACAACCTACACTCCCAAGACCTGATCGCCCGCACCCGCAACTTCGCCCTGGCAACCTTACGTCTGTGCGCGGAACTCCCAAGAAGCACTGAAATCGGCCTCACGCGCCGCCACCTCAGTCGGCGCCAACTACCGAGCCGCCCGCCGAGCCAAGTCGCGTCGAGATATCGTTGCCAAGCTCTCGATCGTCGAGGAGAAGCCGACGAGTGCATCTACTGGCTCGAACTCCTCCAAGACCTCGTCAAGCCTCACTCCAGTCAACTCCGTCCTCTGCAATCCGAAGCCGACCAACTCGTCGCCATCATCGTTGCTTCCAAGAAAACAGCCAAGCAAAAAGGCCTTTGACGGTCAGGGCGCTGCTTCCCGGCTGTAAGGAACTCCTTCTCCCGGTAGGCGGTTGCAGCTATTGCAGGTACGAAGGAGATTAGGCGGCTTCCCGGGGCCGCTGTCCGTAGTCGCCCGATAGAACTCCGCGGATGGACAAATCCTCGTCCAAGTCAGGCCAGTGCAAACCGAACGGAGACAGCTCGATTTGGTTCAGTTGGGCGTGAGGCTTGCCCTCCAAGCGGGGGTTGCCCTTGACCGGGAAGGTGAACTCCAGTCCGCTTTCCATTTGAACGTGGATTCTCCCATCTTTGTGACGGGCGCTTAAGGGCTTGTCAACCAAGGTGCTCATTCCACTTCCTGATTATAAGGATGCGATGCTCTCTTGCCAACTCTTCGGCACGTCGTAATTCCCGCACCTTCAGGCCTGCGGACTCCCGAAGTCCGACTTCTTCCTCGACGTCGAATACAGCTTCGCCGTCTCCCTTCCGGACGTGGACATGGATGGGCCGATGATCGTTGCTGTAGAAGAAGAACCGGAACCCTTCCATTGTGAACACCGCTGGCATGGCCTCGAAGTGTACATGAATCAATCCGACAATGAACCAAGAGTCTTCCAGGAATCTCCTCCACGGAGTTCCAGAGGTAACGGTTCGGGTAGTCTTGAACGCATCGGGCGGGACGACCGCTTCCTCAGCGTTTCGTGTTGGGATACCGACGATCCAGCTCCCCCTCGACGGAGTCCCTGATGCGCAGGACCGTGCCTCGATCACGCACGACCCTCGCCACCAACACATCCCCCTCCACTTCGAAAATCACTCCCACCGTCTGATCAATGACCATCGCCGCAACCGAAGTCATCGAAGGATCATAGCCGATAAAGTACCCTTTCTCCTGCAAGGACTGTTGGAGGTTCATGTCGAACATCTCCAACGTCGAATGATTTCAGCGGCTTAACTCCCCACATCTGCCCTTTGGATCGCTTTTTGGCGGCGCTGGCGGGCCAGTTGGCGCAAGTCCTCCACCTGGTCCGACTCGTCTACGATTTCCTGTCCCAGGATTTCCTCCAATACGTCCTCCAGGGTAACCACTCCAGCGAAGTCGGCGAACTCGTTGAGCACCACGAACATATGACGGCGGCGCTCCAGAAACAGCTTGAGCAGGGCGTCGAGCAGGATGGTGTCGGGAACGAAATGCACGGGTCGTGTCAACTGCCGCACCGTAACCTTCGCCAAGTCGACTTCGTGAGCCAGGATCTCGCGCCGGTGAACCATTCCGATGATGTCCTTCTCGCCCTCGTCATAGACCGGGATCCGGCTGTGCTGTTGAATCTCCCTCATTTTGCGAACTTCCTTCAGAGGAGCTTGGGCGCTCAGGGCGAAGACGACCGCCCGTGGCGTCATGATCTGTCGGGCTGACTTTGAGGGCAAAGTAAGGATGTTCTCGATAACCTCTGCTTCATCCTCGTTGATGGCTCCGGCCCGCAGGCCCAACCGGGCGACGGAAAGGATCTCCTCCTCCGAAACGGCGGCGACCGGCTTTACCCGCGTCACCAGTCGGGTGGCGAACCCACAAAGCCAGATCAGCGGTGCGAAAACCCGAACCAGCACCAAGAGGGGCCAGGCGACCAGCGGTGCGAGTCGGCGGCTGTGGACCACGCCCACCGTCTTAGGAACGACCTCGGAGAAAACCAAAATAGCAAGAGTGAAGAGAGCAGAGAACAAGCCCAGCCATTGATTGCCCAGTGCCGCCGCAGCAAAGGCGCCCGCCACCGCCGCTCCGGCTGTGTTCGAGATAGTGTTGAGGGAAAGGATGGCGATGATGGGGCGGTCGATGTCGGCGCGCAAGCGCTGCAGAGCCTGAGCGCCTGAGCGACCGGACTTGACCAGCGATTCCACGTGGCTATCAGGAACGGCGTAGAGGACAGCTTCCAGCAACGAGCAAAGCGCCGAGATCGAAATGGCGACCGACACAGTCAGGATAAGCGCTGTCATGTCCCGACCATAAACTGAAAGGCGGTCCGGGCGCTACATGAATCGGGCCAACTACTTGCTGCGGAGCGCTGATCTTCTCCTCATTGCACGGGTGCCAAGGTGCTCGTCCAGCCTTTCGATCGTCGCCCACCAATTCACCAACCTCAGCAAGTTGGGAGAAGAACCAGTTCTCCGTGAGGCATAAACTTTTCCATGATTCGGCGGAGCCCGGAGTGAAAACCCCTTTTTGGACTGCGTCAGAAGGAGGAAAAGATGATGAGAGCGGCGCAACGGCTCCACCTCGTTTGGGTCTTGGCAATGATCGGGCTGGTTTCAGCGGAGTGCTCTGCCCGCACAGCCCCTGTTCAAACACCTTCGGAGCAGAGCGAGCAATCCCGGACAGAGCAGGCCAGCTCGACCCAGCAAGCCAAAGATCTCGACCAGGCCATACGAATACTGAGCGGTACCTGGAAACTCAGAGAGCGCACCAATCCGGACGGATCGGCCATGCAGTGGGAGGGAACCACGATCATTGACCTGAAGCCCTACTATCCGCACTTCGAAGTTTCCGGAACCATGAAGGCTCTCGCTCCCCGCGCTCTGGGGACAATCACGGTTTATGAAACAGGCATTCATGACCCGAAGTGTCCGGACTGCGTCCCCGAGGAGTTCCTCGGCAAGCGGGGCCACGTTGAGGCCAACGGCACTTGGATTGTGAGCCTTCTCCCCGAAGACCACAAACTCTATGCTTCCAAGGGGGATGAATTCTACATTTCCGTCTTTGACACAACCAGGATCGGCGGCGATCATACGCCCGTGGAAGAAGGGTGGAACCAGAACGCCGTGGCCTATTACCGCATCCCCCGCGGCGGAGACTCGGCGGAACTCCTCAACCAAGTCGGGGCCGACTTCTTCAGCCCCAATAACCTGCCCACCAACAATCAGGGCGAGACACTCTCTCAGGAGATGCTCGCAGCCTCCGACTGCAATGTGGCCGCAATGAGCGTGACCGGGGACCGCATGAACATCAAGTGGACCTGGGGCGGAACGGATGAATGGGTGCGGGTGGACCGGTAATCACCCGACCTGCCGGAGGAGACGGAATGGACTTTGATCGGCTGGTGCAAGACGAACGGGCAATTCTGGACGACCCCTATCCCAGCTACGAGAAGTTGCGTCGTCGAGCAGCCGTGCACCGGTCTGCGATGTTTGGCGGCTCCTGGGTTGTGCCCCGTTATCAGGACGTCTACCTGCTCTTGCGCGAGCCTCGTCTTTCGGCGGTTCGTTCCGATGCCCTGGTCGCCCAATTGCCCCAAGAGGACCAAGAGCGCGCCCAAGAGTTCGCCTCGCTCTTCTCGCGATGGATGTGGTTTTTCGATGGGAAAGACCACCAGCGGATTCGCAGGGCGCTCTCACCCTTTTTCGGAAGGGATGCCGTATCCAAGCTGCGAGGCTTTATTCAAGCCGCGGTCGACGAGTTGCTGCTTCGAACCGATAACTCTGACGACTGGGATTTCATCACCGATTTCGCACGTCCCCTCCCGGCTCTGGTCATCGCCAGAATGCTGGGAGTTCCACCCGATGACCGCGACAGACTTGTCGGCTGGTCGGACGACATTGCCGACTTCTTCGGCAATGTCTTCGGCACGCCGGAAATGGCCTACCGGGCGCAGGACGGCATTATCGAGCTGAGCCGCTACTTCACCGATTTCGTCGCCCGCAAACGTCGCCATCGTGATGATGGACTCGTTTCCTCACTGGCCCACGAGAAAGAGGAAGGTCTGGCCATGAGCGACGAGGAGATCGTCAGCCAATGTGCGATGCTGATGTTCGCCGGCCATGAGACCACCCGCAACCTGCTTGGAAACGGCATGGTTACCTTCCTGCAGCGCCCGCACGCAATTGAACAGTTCCTGGATCCCGGCACGGAACCCAGGGCCGTCGTCGACGAACTGTTGCGCTTCGACAGCCCAGTCCAGATCGCCAGCAGGGTTGTGGGCAAGCAATTCGAATGCCACGGCCACCGTTTTGCTGTCGGAGAACTGGTGTTGTTTCTGCTGGGATCGGCCAACCGCGATCCTGCGGAATTCAACGAGCCGGACAAGCTCATTCTCGACCGCAAGCCGAACCGGCACGTGTCGTTTGGGAGTGGCCCCCGTTTTTGCCTGGGCGCTCAGCTCGCCCATCTCGAAGCCGAGATCGCCTTTAAGACGATTTTCCGGCGAATGCCCGACCTTCGAGCCAACCTCGCCGCCGCCAAGAGGGCCAACAACTTCGGTTTCCGGGGATTCGCGTCTCTGCCCGTAGTGCGCCGGACGAAGGCCAGAATGGCTGGGTGACGGCACACCATTGTGCCTCCGACTGCCCTGATCTTGACGCCACGACCTTCTAAGCAGCACATGAAGTGACTCGAGGGCTATTCTTCGCTCTTGAAAGAGCAGAAGAGGGCCTCGAAGAGGATCACTCCTTGTTCCAGCAGACTGGAGTCGTCGGAAACGGAGGCGCGCAGGCCGCTGACCAGCCGCTTTACAGTCGCGGTTTCAGAGTCTGTCGGAGACTCACTGCGCAAATCTATGTCGTGGACGATTCGGCCTATCCGCTGGAGAGCCGGGCCTTCCAGGCGGAAGGATTGCAGCAGCGTCTCGAACGTGCAGCGCTCGCCATGGTGGCCGAACTCGGCCCCGAACATGTCGAAAGGCACTTGGCGACGGTCCGACACTTCCTCCGCGAACGTGAATTCGGCCGAGGAATCGATGAAGCGGCGAATCAGCCAAGCCGAGGCCATGCGGTCGACTCCCGGGTGGGGACGAGTCACCCAAGTGCATCCCGAGAAATCGGAGGCGGAGTCGCGGGCGGGCGGCGCCGAGTCGTCAGGCTCGGGTCTTAGCTGCTCATCGATGCGGTCAATGGCCTCAATCGCCTCAACGCGTCCGGCAGACTGGAAGTAGTCGATCTTGTCGATCTGAGCGGCTCGGTTTCGCAGGGTGGCGACTTCCCGCGCCAGTTCGCGGCACTCGCCAGGGTCGAGCGTCTCGGTGCTGCAGCGCTTGTAGATATTCTCGGCCCTTTTCTCAAGTTCTTCCCAATCACTCAGGCGAGCCTCAAGGAAGGCCTCTACGACCTCGTCGGTTGTCCGGTCGTCCACGGCATCGGCCGCGAAAACCAGGGCTTCGCCTCCCTCTGCGACGATCTCGGTTCGGATCCATTCAAAATCCTCCCTCGTCTCCGGGGAGTTTGGCAGGACGTAAACTGATTTCTTGACCTGCACCGATCCTACTGCCTGAAGCCGCCGCCAGGCCTTGACGCGCAGACTCGACGGCTGCGCGGCGAGTTGATGAACGAGAAGCAACCAACGTGACGAATCCGGGTCTTGCGGCATGCCTAAGAGGATAGCTGTCGGATACTTCAAAGGCCAGCACCCCGCCAAGGGCAACAGAGTGACGGTGGAGCCGGCCTGCTGATCGTTCACACTTGGAACTCATCACGCCGTCCTTCTCTTGCCCTCTGCCATCCTCCCAATCCCAGGCCCTGGCAGCCAAGGCACTGCGTCGACGGAAAGACTGCAATTCGAAGGTGCGCTAAGAAGAAGGGTTGACAAAATGAAACAATTGTTACATTCTTGCAGCATCGTATGAAACATGCGTGCCTCAGGTCTTCAAGCCCCCCGGACTCAATCCCCTCGGAGTCCGACTTGCCCGCCGTGTCATTCGGCGAGGCTTTGCGCTTTTGGCTCAAGCTTGGCTTCATCTCCTTCGGCGGACCGGCGGGGCAGATCGCCATCATGCATCGGGAGATGGTTGAGCAACGACGCTGGCTCTCAGAGGACCGCTTTCTGCACGCCTTGAACTACTGCATGCTGCTGCCCGGACCTGAGGCACAGCAACTGGCGACCTACGTGGGTTGGCTGCTGCACCGCATTCCGGGTGCGCTAGTGGCGGGGACTCTCTTCCTGGCTCCCTCGGTTTTCGTACTGCTGGGACTGTCGTACGCCTACGTCGTCCACGGCGAAAGCAGCATGACCTTGGGAGTCCTCTACGGATTCAGAGCCGTCGTGGTGGCGATTGTGGTCGAAGCCGTGTGGCGGATAGGCCGCCGCGCCATTCAGCATCGGGCGAAGCTGGTGATTTCAGCGGGGGCTTTCGGAGCCATCTACTTTCTCCAAGTGCCCTTTCCCTTGATCGTCGGTGCTGCCGCTTTGGCGGGTTGGCTGGGATGGCGCCTGGGCCTTCAGGCCTTCGCCGGTCCGCCGCGCGGAATCACCTGCCAAAACGGGGAAACGGACACGGCAACGTCCGATGGCGACCACGGAAATCGCGGACGGCCCTTGCTCTCATACAGCGTTAAAGTCGTGGCCTTGGGCGTGGTGCTTTGGCTGGTCTGCTTGGCGCTGATCGGCGCTGGGAGAGGATTCGACAGCCTTCACGCCCAAGAGTATTGGTTTTTCACTAAGGCGGCCTTCGTCACCTTTGGCGGCGCCTATGCCGTATTGGCCTACGTCGCGCAAGCTGCCGGAAGCGCCGGATGGGTCAGCGAGCAGCAAATGGTCGACGGGCTGGCGCTGGCCGAGACCACACCTGGGCCACTCATCATGGTGGTCCAATTCGTCGGATTCGTCGCGGCCTGGAACCATCCCCAGGGCCTTGCTCCTGTGGACAGCGCGATTCTGGGAGCGCTGATCACCACCGCAGCCACGTTTCTACCCTGCTTTCTCTTCATCTTGGTGGGCGCCCCCTACATCGAGAGCCTGCGCGCCCATCGCGGGCTCTCGGCGGCCCTCAGCGGCGTTACGGCGGCGGTGGTGGGCGTGGTGTTGAACTTGGCGCTCGTGTTCGGTGCCGCCGTCCTCGTACCTGAGGGAAGTCTGGAACATATCGACTGGCTGGCAGCCGCCCTCGCCAGTGCAGCCTTTGTCGCCCTCTGGCGCTTTGGCGCTGGCGTTGTATGGGTGATTGTGATCGGGGGATTGATCGGGCTCTTACAGTCGCTACTTTCGGGTGGGCGATGAAATGAAGGACTCCGTGGCGTGCCTGTGCGACCCAGAAGCCGTCCCTGGAGTCCTGCGTCTGCCTCCAGGGCCGGATTCCAACACGCATCTTTTTGCCGGCATGTTTGTCGAGAGGACAGAAAACCATGTCCCACGCCTATGATGATCGTGAAGCAACCACAGAAACTTCCCACCCCTGGGCAGGCCGACCCGACGGAACTCTGATCCTTTCGCGCAGGCACGTCTGCGAGCTGCTGAGCCTGGACGAAAGCATCGACGCAGTCGAGGAGGGCTTCCGCAAGCAGTCGGCAGCCGGCGCGATACCGCCGGGCGTGCTCAGCGCCCCGGCCTCGGGGGGAGCCTTCCACGTTAAGGCCGCCGGACTGCAACTGGCACATCCTTACTTCGCCGCCAAACTCAACGGCAACTTTTACGACAACTCCCGGCGCTATGGACTGCCCCGCATCCAGGGACTCATCATTCTGTGCAGCGCCGAGAGCGGCTATCCGCTGGCGGTCATGGATTCCACCGAAATCACCGAGGTGCGCACAGCCGCGGCCACGGCGGTAGCGGCCAAACATCTGGCCCGGCAAGACGCCTCAGTCGTCACCGTCTGCGGCTGCGGTCTCCAGGGCCGCGTCCAACTGCGGGCTCTCAGTCGCGTCAGAGGCATTAAGAAGGTCTTCGCGGTCGATCTCAGACAGCAAGTGGCCGAGAAATATGCCGATGAGCTTTCAGCCAGCCTGGGCGTCGAGGTGACCCCGACGCAGGACCTCCACGCCTCCTGCAGAGCCAGCGACGTCTGCGTCACTTGCACGCCCTCTCAACGTCCCATGGTGGAGACAGGCGACCTCAGTCCCGGAGTATTCCTGGCGGCAGTGGGTGCCGACAGTGAGGAGAAGCAGGAACTCTCCTCCGCACTGTTGGCGCAATCCAAACTTGTCGTCGACCATCTGCAGCAATGCGCCGAAATCGGCGAACTCCACCACGCCATCGCCGAGGGCTTGATGACCTGCTCAGACGTGCACTCCGACTTGGAAGCGGTCATCGCCGGCCATCGTCCAGGTCGCGTCTCTGACGACGAGGTCATCGTCTTCGACAGTACCGGCGTCGCCCACCAAGACGTCGCCTGCGCCTCGCTGGTCTTCGAAAAAGCGGTCCAGCAAAACATCGGAATCCAACTGAACCTTCTGCACAAGCGGCTGTGAGCAAGACTGGCACCCGGGCCCGCCGTTCGGCCTGCCCCCAGCCCGCTCCGGCTGCACGTCTTCGAAAAACCAGCGAGAACAGACTTGCGACCGCCGGTCCTGCCATCTCGACCTCTCGTCCAAAAGTTTCACAGAAACTTCACTTTTTGGATGCAATGAAGGGCAAAGGCATGCTACCTTATTTCGATCATGTCCTCTCTGCTCCAAGACTTGAAGTATGCCTTGCGCAGCTATTCCCATCGGCCCGCCTTTACGGCCATCGTCCTGGCCACGCTGGCCATCGGGATCGGAAGCAATGTGGCTATTTTCAGCGTGGCCAACGCAATCCTCTTCAAACCCCTTCCCTACCGTGATCCCGAACGGCTGGTACTGATCTGGAACCGCTCGGGCGATGCCGAGAGCGCACGCTCGCTGGTTTCAGGACCTGATTTCCTCGACTACGAGGAAGAAACCACCCTCTTCGAGGAATTTGCGGGCGCCTTCGCCATCAACGGAACCATCACGGGCGAAGGACCACCCGAGCAGCTCATGATGGGATGGAGCACCGCCAACCTCTTTAAGGTCTTGGGCGTGACACCCAAGATCGGACGCGACTTCAAGCCTGACGACGTGATCTATGTCGATCCCAGGGAGATGATGGACCCCAACAAGCCCATGCCGCCCGGTACTGTGCTGCTGAGTCACGCTCTCTGGCAGCAGCGCTATGGCGGGGCCGACGACATCCTGGGCCAAACGCTGGAGCTGGACGGGCAAAGGAGCATCGTGGTGGGCGTTCTGCCCGAAGACTTCCGCATCTACCTGCCCGAGGACGCCGGCATGCCCACCAATGTCGACGTGTGGCGGGTGCTGCCCATCGCCATGGACACCAATCCGCGAGAAGCGGCTTGGCTGACCGTCGTATCCCGCCTCAAAGAGGGCGTCTCCCTGGCACAGGCCCAGGACGAGATGGACCGGCTGGCCGAACATCTGCGCCAGCAATACCAAGTCCACGCCAATTCGAAAATGCAGATCGAGCTCAACTCGATGCATGAGGACGTTGTGCGCCACCTGCGCCCCGTCTTGTGGGCCTTGATCGGGGCGGGCGGATTCGTGCTGCTGATCGCCTGTGCCAACGTGGCCAACCTGATGCTGGTCCGGTCCGCCTCGCGTCAGCGCGAAGTGGCCGTCCGCGCCGCGCTGGGCGCCGGGCAGGGACGCCTGGTGCGCCAGATGCTTCTGGAAAGCGGTGTCCTCTCCTTTGTCGGAGGCATCGGAGGCATCGCCTTGGCCTGGGCCGGGATCCGCTTGCTGCTTTCGATGGATTCCGGAGAGCTGCCCCGCATCGACCGAGTGACCATCGACGGCCCGGTGCTGCTGTTCGCCTTGGCCACCGTGCTGATCGCGGCCCTGCTTTTCGGATTGGCGCCGGCCCTGCGCACCGCCAGTCCCAGCCTGGTCGACGCAATCCGAGAACGCGGAACCGAGATGGGAGGCATTCGCAGCAACAAGCTGAGGTCAGGACTCGTGGTGGTGGAAGTGGCCCTTGCGTTGGTGCTCCTGATCGGCGCCGGACTGCTCTCGCGCAGCTTCACCGCACTGCAAAACGTCGATCCCGGATTCAGGTCCGACGACGTGCTGACCTTCTCGCTGCCGCTGCCCTTCGACAAGTACCGGGCCCCCACCGGACGCACCGAATTCTTCCTGCGCCTGCGGGAACGCCTAAAGGCCCTTCCCGGCGTCATGGAGGCGGGTGGAGTCACTCCCCTGCCCCTGCAAGGCGGTGACCAGTACTACATCTTCTCCTACGGCCCAGCCGGCATCAGCGAGCAGGACTACCGGCGCAACAAAGCCGACTACCGTTGGGCTTCACCGGGCTACTTCGAGGCCATGGGCATCAAGCTGGTTTCGGGACGCTACTTGAACGAGTCGGACAACCGCGACGAGTCCGCCCCGGTAGTGGTCATTGACGAGGAATTGGCCCGCAAGGCCTGGCCGGGTCAGGACCCGGTCGACCGCCAACTCCAAGTCGAGCGCTTCCGGCTGGACGATTTCAAGATGGAACCCACGGCCGTCCGAGTGGTGGGCGTAGTGGGACGGGTGCGCAGCGAAAGCCTCGCAGCCGAAAGCCGCGAAACCGTCTACTTTCCCCACAAGAACTTCCCCTACGCGCCTCAGACCTTTGCCGTGCGCGCTCCCGGCAATGCCTTGGGCGTGGTCACCGCCGTTCAGCGCGAGGTGCAAGCGCTGGATCCCGACGTTCCGGTAGCCGATCTGCGCTTAATGGAGAGCTATGTGTCAGGCGCTCTGGCCCAGGTGCGATTTTCGCTGACCCTGATCAGCGTCTTCGCGGCGCTGGCCCTGATCCTGGCGGCCCTGGGGATCTACGGCGTGATTTCTTTCTCCGTCCAGCAGCGGACGCAGGAAATCGGCGTCCGCATGGCCTTCGGCGCCGAGGGCGGCAGCATCCTGGGCCTGGTGGTGCGGCAAGGGATGATCCTGGCCCTCAGCGGCGTCATCATCGGACTGGCCTCGGCCTTCATCGCCACCCGGCTGATCGCAAGCCAGCTTTATGGCGTAACCGCAACCGATCCGGTGACCTTCGCGCTCATCTCACTGATGCTGGTGGCCGTGACCGCCGCGGCCAGCTACGTCCCGGCGCGCAAAGCTGTCCGGGTCGATCCGCTGCAAGCCCTGACCGGCGCCACTGGCTGACAGGGAGGAGGCTGCCCCCCGAAGACGGGATGGCATTTCCCCTGCCCCCCTATTTTGGTAGATTGAAAGCGAATGTGCGATTACAAAAGTCCTCGACTAAGGAGCGAAGGCCGTGAGAGCAACCATTAATTCCCTCATCCGTCTGTTCAAGTGCGCCTGCCTGGGCGTGATCCTCGTGGGACTGGCGTCCCTCGGACTGGCTCAGGACAAGGCGCCTATTGTCAAGCCGGGCGCGCCGGGCCAGCCGGTGAAAGAATTGAGCGCCGACGAGGCGGTCAAGATCGCTGATACCAGCTTTACGCCGGCGGACATCCAGTTCATGCAGGACATGATTCCGCACCACCACCAAGCCATCGAGATGGCCGAACTGGTGGCTGACCGCACCAACCGCCAGGAGCTGATCGACGTGGCCGGACGCATCAATGTCTCGCAGGGCGACGAGATCGAGTTTATGCAGCAGTGGTTGCGTGACCGCGGTCAAAGGGTGCCCGACCCCACGGCTCACCACGCCATGCAGACCTCTCACAAAATGGCGGGCATGGCCTCAGCGGAACAGATGGCCGAGTTGGCCCGATCCAAAGCCACCGATTTCGACCGCCTCTTCCTCAAACTGATGATTACCCATCACGAGGGAGCGGTGACCATGGTCGAGGAGCTGCTGGACCAATCCGGCTCTGCCTACGACCCCGTACTCTTCGAGTTCGTCAATGGCATCACCAATGACCAGACCGCCGAAATCGAACGCATGAACGCGCTTTTGGTTTCTCTTTCCGACGATCCCCGCGCCGGGCTTTCGCCTGGCTTTCGCGATGCTGGACAGGCCATTTCAAACATGAAGCTGGTGGCCTCGCTGCCCAAGCCGGACGGCTTTTTCGATCCCAAGAACCCGGCCGGACTTCCGCCCAAGAAGAAAGACAGCGAGCAGGCCGAAGAGGAAGGAGACGCGGAGGAAGAAGAAGATCCGCGCGAGGAAGACGTCCGCTCGCCGCTGCTGAGCTTTTCCAACACCGACATGGCCTTCTCAGGTGATGTTATGGTGGCCGGCAACTACCACGGCTTCAACATTTATCGGCTCAAGGACGAGGGCATCCCCAGCCTGCTGAGTTCGGTCGTTTGTCCTGGCGGGCAAGGCGATGTCTCCATCGTGGGCGACTTGCTGATCATGTCGGTGGAGCAAACCCGCGGACGGCTCGACTGCGGACTGGAAGGCATCAAGGAAGACGTCAGCGCTGAGCGCTTCCGCGGCATCCGCATCTTCGACATCAGCGACTTGGCGCGTCCGGTGCAGGTCGGGGCGGTGCAGACTTGCCGCGGATCCCACACCCATTCGGTCATCTCAGGTCCGGGTGAGGACGGCAGGATCATCGTCTACAACTCAGGCACTGCCAGCGTCCGCGAGGAGGAGGAGCTGGAAGGCTGCGTGGGAGAAGTGCCCGGCGACGACCGCACCGCGCTCTTCCGCATCGACGTCATCGAGATTCCGGTTGACGACCCCAGCAAGGCCCGCATCGTCGACAGTCCGGCGGTATTCGCCGATCCCGAGACGGGAGTGCTGGCCGGCCTGTGGCGGGGCGGTGACCACGGCGCCGACACCCAGGAAACCAGCCGCACCGACCAGTGCCATGACATCACCGCTTTCCCCGACCTGGGGATCGCCGGCGGCGCCTGCTCGGGCAACGGCATCATCTTCGACATCTCCGATCCGCTCAAGCCCAAGCGCATCGACGCGGTGGTGGACGACGGCTTCGCCTACTGGCACTCGGCCACTTTCAACAACGATGGAACCAAGGTCCTGTTCACCGACGAATGGGGCGGAGGCAGCCGTCCCCGTTGCCGCACCTTCGATCCCCTGACCTGGGGTGCGGACGCCATCTACGACATCGTGGACGGCAAACTGGAATTCCGCAGCCACTTCAAGATGCCGGCCCCCCAGGTCGAGCAGGAAAACTGCGTGGCACACAACGGTTCCATCGTGCCGGTGCCCGGCCGCGATATCTTCGTCCAGGCCTGGTATCAGGGCGGCATTTCGATCATCGACTTCACCGATTCCGCCAACCCTGTGGAAATCGGCTTCTTTGACCGCGGTCCCATCGACGGCAAACAACTGGTCCTGGGCGGCTTCTGGTCGACCTACTGGTACGGCGGTCGGATCTACGGCACCGAAATCGTGCGAGGACTGGACGTGCTGGCCCTGGTCCCCAGCGAACACCTGTCGGAGAATGAAATCGCGGCTGCCTCCCTGGCCGATCAGGGACGCATCTTCAATCCTCAGCAGCAATTCCAGGTGACCTGGCCTGACGATCCGGTGGTGGCCCGGGCCTACATCGATCAGCTCAATCGCAGCGACGCCCTTTCAGAGTCCCTGATGGCCGACTTAGGCGGCGCGCTGGAGCAATCGGCATCCCGGCTTGAGTCCGGTGCCAGCGACGCGGCCTTGGCCTCCAGGCTGCAATCCCTGGCCAACAGCGTGGGACAAGGCGGCGGCGACGGCATCACCCAGAAACGCAGGTCGGCACTAGCCGAGACACTCCACGGCATCGCCGGACGGCTGCGCTGAGAACTCACGAAACCGCAGCCGAACGAGCCCGGAGCAAGCGGCGAATCGGCAAGGAATAGTGGTAAATTTGAAATGCTTTGCGGCGCGGAGGCACTTGGCGTAGACTCGCCGCTATGACCAAACACGACCTGCTCCGTCTGATCGTCCTGCTTGTTCTGACCAGCCCGCTGCTGGTAGCCCAAGACCGGCCTGCGCTGATTGCGCTTTACCAGTCAACCGACGGCGACAACTGGACCGACAATTCCGGTTGGAAGGCCGAGCCAACCAATCAGGACGGCTTTAACGACGATCCTTGCTCGGAACCTCTCTGGTTCGGCGTTACTTGCAGCGGCAGCAATGTGCAGATCGTTGAATTGGAGGACAATCAGTTGGTTGGAACGCTCCCCAGCGAACTGTCTCAGCTCGCCAATCTCTTCCAGCTCTCCCTAGCGCTCAATGAGCTGACCGGCTCCATCCCGCCCGAACTGGGTCAACTTGCCAACCTTCAATCCCTTGATCTTTCCATCAACCAATTGACGGGCACCATCCCGACTGAATTGGCGCAGCTCTCCAACTTGGAAGTCCTCAATTTGGACGTCAACGAACTCAGCGGCCCGATTCCGGCGAACTTGAGCCAACTGGCAGAGCTGGAATCCCTGGACCTCAGCGTCAATTCTCTGGAGGGATCCATTCCGCCCGAACTTGCGCAGCTTGAGAATCTGGTCATCCTCTTCCTGGACGTCAACGAACTGGAAGGCCTCATCCCAACAGAGCTGACCAGTCTGCCCAATCTGATCTCGCTAGGGCTCTCCGACAATGCCCTTTCTGGCACCATCCCATCGGAACTCGGAGACCTGGAGACCCTGAGGACACTGAACCTGCGCTTCAATCAATTCGAGGGGGACATACCCGCAGAACTGCTGAACCTCCCCGACCTGATCACGCTTGACCTGTCATTCAACGATCTCTCGGGCTCTCTCCCGACCGGTCCTGCCCCCGCTTTGCAGACTCTCAACGTCAGCACCAACGAACTGGGCGGTCCCATTCCTCCTGAGTTGGGTCAGCTTCCGAACTTGACTACTCTGAATCTGCGCAACAATGACTTCACCGGACCGATCCCAACCGCACTGGGAGACATCAGCTCTCTGAGAACCCTGGACTTGGCAGGCAACCGGCTGACGGGCGCCATTCCGCCCCAACTTGGACAATTGGCCGACCTGGAGAACCTCGCTCTGTCCGTCAATCAGTTGAGCGGAGTGATTCCGTCCGAATTGGGGCAGTTGAGCAAGCTGCGCTCCTTGTCGCTGGTCCAGAATGAGTTGGACGGTCCCATTCCTGCGGAACTGGGTCAACTGACCAATCTCAGCGACAACGGCATCGACCTTCGTTTCAACAGCCTTTACACCGACAGCAATGTGTTGAGGGCCTTCCTCAACTCGAAGCAGTTCGGAGGTGACTGGGAGAGTGCGCAAACGCTGCATTTGTACTTCGCCCAGTTTGCCGACGGTGCAGGACTGAGCAGCCAGATCACGCTGCTCAACCTCAACGACGAATCAGCCGCCTCGGCCTCTGTCGAGATTCTCGATCAGCAGGGAGAGCCTTTGCAGGAGCCGCTGACGGGCCTGCCCGAGGGTCAGACGCTGGGCGACTTC
>DATIPO010000231.1:0-31644 GCA_035471925.1 Acidobacteriota bacterium | reverse complement strand
CGGGGGATTGATTACTCTTCGCCTCTATGAGCAAGCATTTGGGCGGCAGGAAGATCGACCCAACGGCCATCAGCGAAACGACTTCGGTCAGCGACATCGTCGACAACGTCTTCGAGGCCTACAACGCGGCCCGCCTGCGCGAAGCCTGTCATCTCTTCACCCGCAAGATGCTGCGGGACGACGTCACCGTGGGCCTCAGCCTGACCGGAGCCCTGACCCCCGCCGGACTGGGCATCTCCTGCCTCATTCCACTCATCGAGAAGGGCTTCGTCGACTGGATCGTCTCTACCGGAGCCAACCTCTATCACGACACCCATTTCGCCATCGGCAAGACCCTCCACCGCGGCAACGTGGAGACCAGCGACGTGACCCTGCGCGAGGAGGGCGTCATCCGCATCTACGACATTTTCTTCGACTACGACGTCTTGCTCGAAACCGACGCCTTCTTCCGCAAAGTGATCGCCGCCGAGGAATTCCAGCGTCCCATGTCGACGGCAGAGTTCCACTACCGGGCGGGACGCTACGTGGCCGAGAGGGAACGGGCCTTGGGAGCCGACAAGAGCCTCTCGCTGCTGGCCGCCGCCTACCGGCACAAGGTTCCCGTCTTCACCTCCTCGCCGGGCGACAGCAGCATCGGCATGAACGTAGCCGCCATGAGCCTGACGGGCAACAAGCTGGTGCTCGACCCCTCGCTGGACGTCAACCAGACCGCCGCCATCGTCCTCGACGCCAAGCGCCGCGTTGAGGGGGGCAAGAGCGCCGTCCTCATCATCGGAGGGGGCTCGCCCAAGAACTTCCTCCTCCAGACCGAGCCCCAAATCCAGGAGGTGATGGGCATCGAAGAGAAGGGCCACGACTACTTCCTGCAAATCACCGACGCCCGTCCCGACACCGGGGGACTCTCCGGCGCCACGCCCTCAGAAGCCGTGAGCTGGGGCAAAGTCGATCCTGACCGGCTGCCCGACGCCGTGGTCTGCTACCTGGACGCCACCATCGGACTCCCTCTGCTCACCGCCTATGCCCTGGCCAACTACCCCCCGCGTCCCCACAGGGAACTCTACGCCCGCCTCCCCGACCTGGTCTCGCGTCTGGAAAGAGAATACGCAAAAGCCCGCGACCAAGGCCTTCGCTGAACACCCGCGCGAGATGATCAGGCCAACCGCGGACTCGGCCAAACCGCAACGTCCCGCACTCCGCCGCTGGACTCATCGCCAGAGCGTTCGGCGGCTGCCTGCGAGGTCGACCAGGGATTGCAGCAATGCCCCTGTCGAACCGACTCCCGACCACCCCTTCTATGAGCATCCGGGCGCGGCGCGGCGTGCTTGGGACCAGGGCACACTCCCCTGCCCCATCGTTGATATGATCTCGCCATGCAGACCAACTCGCGCCGAGCCATCCTCTTCGATTTCGATGGGACGCTGATCGATGCCTCCGATGCCATTGTGCAAGCCTTCAACCTGACTCTGAGGGACCTGGATATCGGAGAAATGAAAAGGGAGGCCGTGGTGCGCTTAATCGGGCGTCCTCTGGAGGAAATGTTCGTGGAGGTCATGGGACGCCGGCCCCAGAGCAACGAAGCCCAAGCCATCCTGGAGCTTTACCGCACCCACTTCTATCCCCTCGCCACTTCCCACGCCAAGGCCTTGCCGGGACTGGCCGAAACCCTGACCCACTACTCGGGACGCGTCAAGCTGGGAATCGCCACCTCGCGCCATTCGCGGGGAGCGCTTCAAATCCTCGACCACTTGAAACTGCGTCAGCATTTCGGGGCCATCATAGGATTGGAGCACGTCCAGCGTCCTAAGCCCCATCCCGAACCGCTCCTGCAGGCCCTCGAACACCTGGAAAGCCAGCCCGAGGAAGCCGTCATGGTAGGGGACACGACCGACGACATGGCAGCCGCCCGGGCCGCCGGAGTCCTGGCCGTGGGCATCACCACCGGATCCCATCCCCGCCGCGAACTGGAGGCCGCCGGCGCCCACCACATCATCGATTCCCTCCTCGCCCTGCGCGCCATCGTCGCTTGAGCTTGTGCTTCTCTCGATGCGATCTCAGAAAGCAGGGGCGCGCTGGCCGCTTCTGTGCAACAACCGAGACGGCCCAGTCTGGTATATTCAACTTCTTTGCCCAATCTCTGGGGGATCTACATCGAAGAAATCGACATGAGCCGACCATTTCGAGACTACGACACTTGGGACAAGATCATCGAAGCCCTGCGGAGCGATGAAGAGGAAATCAAAGAAGGCGGCGGGGCCAAAGCCGCGGAGAGGCAGCATTCCAAGGGACGCCTGACGGTGCGGAAGCGGCTGGAGGAGTTGATCGACCCCGGCAGCGAGTTCTTCGAGTTGGGAATCTACGCCGGCTATGAGATGTATCCCGAGGCCGGAGGCGCGCCCGCGGCAGGCACCCTGACCGGCATCGCCCCGGTGGGCGGACGGCTGCACATGATCGTGGCCAACGACGCCACCGTCAAGGCCGGGGCCTTCTTCCCCGTCACGGTCAAGAAAGTGTTGCGCGCTCAGCGCATCGCCATGCAGAACCGCCTGCCCCTGATCTACTTGGTCGACTCGGCCGGCGTCTACCTGCCGATGCAGGACGAGATCTTTCCCGACCAAGACGATTTCGGACGCATCTTCCGCAACAATGCCAAGATTTCGGCTCAGGGCATCCCCCAGATCGCTGCCATCATGGGGCCTTGCGTAGCCGGAGGCGCTTATTTGCCCGTGATGTCGGACAAAATCCTGATGGTGGAAGGCAGCGGACTCTATATCGCCGGTCCTTCGCTGGTCAAAGCCGCCATCGGCCAGGACCTGAGCAGCGAAGAGCTGGGCGGCGCCGATCTGCACGCCGAACTGAGCGGCACCATCGACTTCAAGGACTCCAACGACAAGGACTGCCTCAAGCGCCTGCGCAAACTGGCCGCCGAGTCGGCCGAACCTGAAAAGGCTCCTTTCAAGCAGCAGGACGAGAAACCGCCCAAGCGTTCTGCCGACGACCTCTTCCAGATCATGCCCATTGAGTCCTCGGGGGAATACGACATGCGCGAAGTCTTCGAGTGCATCTTCGACGATTCCCAATTCGAGGAGTACAAAAAGGACTACGGACGCACCATCTTGTGCGGCTACGCCCACGTGGGCGGATGGTCGGTGGGCGTGGTGGCCAACCAGAAGACCCATATCCGCCAGACGGGCAAGCAGTTCGAAGTGGGCGGCGTGATCTACCGCGAGGCCGCCGACAAGGCCGCCCGCTTCATCATGGACTGCAACCAGAACCGCCTCCCCCTGCTCTTCTTCCAGGATGTCAACGGTTTCATGGTGGGCCGCGACGCCGAAGTTTCGGGCATCATCAAGTCAGGCGCCAAGATGGTTAACGCGGTGGCCAATTCGGTGGTCCCCAAGATCACCATCATCACCGGCGGCAGCTTCGGGGCCGGCAACTATGCCCTCTGCGGCAAGGCCTACGATCCCCGTTTCATCTTCGCTTGGCCCACCTGTCAATACGCCGTCATGGGAGGCTCCCAAGCGGCTAAGACCCTGGCCGACCTCAAGGTCCGCCAACTGGCCAAACAGGGTCAGGAGATCGACGAGGACGAGCGGCAGCGCATCGTGCGGGAAACCAGCGAGTCCTACCAACACCAAATGGACGCCCGCTATGCCGCCGCCCGGCTGTGGGTTGACTGCATCATCGATCCCCGCGAAACCCGCAGCGCCATCAAGCTCTCCCTCGATGTGGCCTCCCTCAACGCCCGCATCAAGGACTTCAAGGTCGGCGTTTTTCAGGTCTAGCCTGATTACACGTACTCTTGCGACAGCCTCCTCAGCGTTAGGCAATGGCGCCGTCCTGAATCCAGGGTGGCTCGCTGTTTTTGGCCAGCCTTACAATGACGGAACCGCATGGGTCGCCGTCAGCCGTGGGCACGCAGCCCGGAGGCTCTCTACTTGAGTTCCACGTCGACCAAAATGGGGTCGTGGTCGGAGAGGGGATCCTGGCGGCTGTGGACCTCTTCGATCACCCGGGGGCGGTGGCCGTGGTTGGCGGGCTGGAGGTCGCGTCCGGCGAACCAGTCGAGCTTGAGCGAGCAGTTGCCGCCCACCCGCTGCACGGCCCACTCGATGAACCAGAAGCACCAGCCCGGCACCCAGTCGGCCATGTTGGTGTTGACGGCGATGTCGTCGATGTCGTAGTGCAGGGTGCAGCCGCCCGGCTGGTTGAGGTCCTTGTAGCTGTAGCCGCGCTTTTCCAGCTCGCCGAAGAGGCGGCGTTCGAACCAGCGGTCGGGGTGAGGATAGTGGTTCTCGACCACATTGCGCACCCCCATGAGCACGCGGCGGGCATAGCCCATGATGGAGTAAGTGGCGCGGGCGGCGTTGAAGGTCGTGGTGTTCCAGTCTCCCCCGATGAGGACCGGCAGAGGCTCCAAGCGGTCGAGATGATCGAGCACCAGCTTCATCTGGCGGTGGCGGTGGCGCTGCGACGAATGGGCGTCGAGGTGAAGGGAGACGGCGTGAAAGTCCCCCTGCGGATGCTCCACCGTGGCCAGGGCCACCTGCTGGTATCCCAGGCGCTTTTCCTTGCCCCGCATCTTGTCCTTGCCGTTGGGCAAGGCGATGGAGTGGGCGTTGCGGATGGGATAGCGGGAGAAAAGAGCATTGCCGTGCAGGGCGTGGGAATTCTCGCCCTCGACGTGATATTCGAGTCCGCTGCCCTTGACCAGGCTGATGTAGCAGGGCACGAAGACATAATTGAAACCTAGTTCGCGGGCCAAGTCGCGGGCCACCAAACGGTTGTCGGAGCGGGCCATCCCATGGTCGACCTCTGTGATCAGGAAGAGGTCGCTGCGGCTGATCTCAGGATGCTCCTGAAGCACCTCCAGGATGCCCTCGAAACAGTTGCCGCGCTCGATGTTCCAGGCCGTGGCGCGGATCCGGTCGCGCTCCTCGGAAACTTCGCCGTTGGCGAAATCCTCCTGCACCACGGTGTTCATCACCCGGCGCACTTCCCCCTCAATCTCTTTCCAGATGGTGGAGCGCCTCAGGGCGCGGCTGGAATTGAACTGGCTCAATTCATCGAAGTGCCGCGCCAAATCATGCTCCAGCGCCCAAGGAGGCGCCGGCTTAGCCAACCGTTCCATATCCTCTATTTAACATGACCCAAGGGATTGAAGCGGCTCAGTCGAGGACATCGAAGAGGCGGGAGAACTTGATCAGCAGCGTGCGGTCAGGGGCCTCACCGGTGAAGGAGTCGAATCCGCGCACGTCGTTGTAGACGATGAAAAGTCCCGTATTGGCCGCCTGCAGCCAGGAAAAGCGCAGGTTGGTCGACCACACGTCGGCCACGTTGTTGTACTGAATCAGCGTCTGCAGGTGGAGGCGGGGATTGAAGGAATAGGACACCCGCAGGCGACCCAGATTGGTGACGAAGTCGCCCTGGGGAAGCTCGATGTCGTTGCGGCTCCAGCTCAGGTCGGTGATGAACTGCTCGCCCAGGCGCATGCGCATTCCCGGCTCGAGATTGACGCGGTCGCCGCCGAAAAAGCCTCCGAACACGGCCCGCATGTCAAAACTCAGCCAAGATCCCCGGTTGGAATTAGCCACCAACTGCACTTCGGCGTGGTCGTAAGTCCCTTCGGGGACGAAGATGCCGTCGCTGATCTCAAAGGGCTCCTTGACGCCCTCTCGGGTGAGGTTGACGCCGCTGTGGAATTCGGCCCCGTTCTTCCATTCGAGGTGATTGTCAATGTGCCAGAAGCCGGTCTCCTGAAATCCTTCGAAGTCCCAAAAACCCCTCCAGGACACATGCGGACGCACTTCATGCAGGCCTAGCTTGTTTCCCTTGACGCGGTAAGTATGGAAGATGAGGAAGGAGGGATTGCGGAATCCGCGGCGGCGCAAGAATCCCACTTCGGGATTGAAGTTGTCGGCTACCTCGTTGTAATCGAAGTTCAGCCGCCAAGCCTGGGAATCGTAGCTGGCCCCCAGATGAAAAGCGTGATCGTCCCCGCTCAGGTCGGGATCGAAGGTCTTGGCGAAGAAGCCCGATATCAAGCCGTACTCGCCGATGCCCCAACGTCCATCGAGGCCCATGGTGCGGTTGTAGTCGTCGGAGGGCGCCAGATCGCCCGTCCCCTGGCGGTTGACGAAAATGGCTCCCAGGGCGGAGCGGTTGGGCAATTCTCGGCTGACGCGGCCCACGGTGAAGTTGTTGGCCTGGGTCAAACCCGCCACTTCTTCGGTCTGCATGGTGAGGAAGCCGACGTTGGTTCCCCGTACTTTACCGGTTAGGCGGGCACCCGCCAGGATGGGGACTTCCTGCCCCTCGACCAGTCCGATGCGTCGGCTGAAGAAGAGCTCGGTGTTGCCCGGATCTCCCACTGCGAAAAGTCCGGCGTTCTCCAGGAAGAAGGGGCGCTTCTCGGGAAAGAAGAGGCTGAAGCGGTCAAGATTGATCTGCTGCTCGTCGACTTCCACTTGGGCGAAGTCGGTGTTGTAGGTCAGGTCAAGCGTCAAAGCCGGTGTGATGGAGTACTTGGCATCGGCGCCCACGTCCCCCAGGCGCACCGCATCGCGGTCGCCCGTCTTGCGCACCTGCCCCAGGACGTAGGGAATCACCTGCAAATTGCGCTGGTCGGGAATGCGCAGATCGGTCAGGGTCCCGGCATCGGACAGGCGGTAGAGATCGTACTGGCGGGAAAGCGGAGACCAGTAGGCGGTCTCGTTGCGGCGGCGGATGTTGCGCTGAAAGTTGAGTCCCCACTGCTGAGAATCGAGGGAGGGAAAACGCAGGGTCGTGAAGGGAATGGCGAATTCGGCGCTCCAGCCCTCCGCGCCGATCTTGGTGCGGACTTCCCAGGCCCCGTCCCAGTTGATGTTGAATCCGCCGCCCGACCCGCCCGATCCGCTGCCGCCGCTGCCTTCGCTGCTGACCTGGCCATCGTACTCGATGCCGGCGGGATTGGTTCCGAAGACGAATCCGTTCTGCTCGTCGAGGTAGGTGTCGAAGATGATCTGGAAGCTGTCGGTTTCAGTCAGGGAAGCGTCGCGCCGGCTGTCGGAAATGACGATGCCCGAGGGCTGGTCGTCGTAGCACATGACGCCGACGTAGAGGACGTCCTGAGTGTAAGCCACCTTCACCAGAGTCCGCTGGGAGGACGGCTCGCCTTCATCGGGCGTGGTCTGGAAGAACCCGCGGGCGGCCGGCTGGATGGCCGTCCAGAACTCGTCGCCCAGGACCTCGCCGTCCAACTCAGGACTCGATTCCACCTCCACAGCCGCCACCTCGGGACGGGGACGCAGCATGGGATCCGTCGCCCCCGCCCGGACCCAAGTCCAAGCGACAAACGAAGTCAACAAAGCGAACCCGATCCTAACCGGAACCTGAAAGCGCGTGTCTCTGCTACCCAATTCCAATCTCCCCCCGACTCAAAACGCCGAACGACAGCAGCGGTTCCCTATTGTGAGCTAAGAAAGGGCAGGAGTCCACCCCAAAAGCAAAGTGCTACACATATGATATCGATAGACGCTTGCCGGTTTATGCGATCCGATCAGAAGCCACACAGTCCTCGTGTCGGTTCTTGGGCATTCGCGAGCATTCGCCTGCTGCTCACCGTACCCGGTGGCCTCAATTTACAGGATTCTTGAAATCGACTCTGGCAAAAACAAGCCTCCCGAGTTCGTGCGGGGAGGTGGAATCGGCTATCATCGACAGCATGCGATTGGGACTGACTTTCGGATATCAACACCGTAACCCGCACGAGCTGGTGCAGATGGCCAAGGGCGCCGAAATGCTGGGCTACGATTCGATTTGGACCAGCGAGGCCTACGGATACGACGCCGTCACGCCGCTGACCTGGATGGCCGCTCACACCCATCGCATCAAGGTGGGCACGGCCATCATGCAGATGCCCGCCCGGACACCGGCCAACACCGCCATGACCGCCATGACGCTGGACTTCCTCAGCGGCGGACGCTTTTTGCTGGGACTGGGGGTTTCGGGTCCTCAGGTGGTGGAGGGCTGGCACGGTGTCCCCTTCGGCAAACTGCTGGGACGCTCGCGCGAATTCGTCTCCATCGTGCGCAAGATCCTGGCCCGTGAGGAGCCTCTCACACACCAGGGCGAGCATTACCAGATCCCAGTCGAAGGCGGGACCGGCTTGGGCAAGCCTCTCAAGCTGATCAACAAGCCCCTGCGCAGCGACATCCCCATCTACCTGGCCGCTCTGGGACCGAAGAACACCACGCTGACGGCCGAAATCGCCGACGGCTGGCTGCCCATCTTCTTCTCGCCCAAGCGCTTCGACTATTACCGTCCGCTGCTGCAGGAAGGCCTGTCGCGGGCGGGAGGCGGCAAGACCTTGGACGATCTCGATATCGCCCCCACCGTCCACGTGGTGGCGGGGGAGGACATCGACGAGTGCCGCCTGCATGTTAAGAAAAATCTGGCCCTCTACGCGGGCGGCATGGGGTCCCGAAAGAAGAACTTCTACAACGATCTCGTGGTGCGCTACGGTTTCGAGCAGGCCGCCAAAGAGATCCAGGACCTCTACCTCGACGGCAAGAAGCGCGAAGCCACTCTGGCGGTCCCCGACGAGTTGGTGGACGAAGTGGCTTTGTGCGGCCCGCCCGAGCGCATCCGCGGACTGCTGGACATGTGGAAGGATTCTCCCGTCGGCACCCTCATCGTAGCCCCCCACGACGTCCACTCGGCCCAAGTCATAGCCTCGCTGGTCCATTGAGTTGCCAGCCTGAAGAATTTTGAGCCGGCCCCCGACGCTATTGCACGCTTACAGCGTTAGTAAGAGAGGTCACGCAGACCCAGGGTGGCGCCTTTGTCTCGCTTCGCTCGACGGCGGCTGACCCTGGGCTGGCTTATGGCTCGCCTACAGCGAGCCCGGAATCGGATCGGCGCCGGGCTGGACACACCCCGGAACAGATCATCCGCAAGCTGTGCGAAGCGCAAGCGGAGCTTTCGGCCGGCAAGCATTGGTGGAACCTAAGTCGGGGCTCGCTGACGGCGAGCCATAGGCCAGCCCAGGGTCAGCCGTGGCGAGCAAGGCGAGTCGCGAGCGCCACCCTGGGTTACGGCAAACATCAAAACAAACCCTGTGTTAGGGATGCAATAAGGACTCCAGGCACGTACAAGAGCGACCCTAATGAGGATGAAACTGGCACTCCAGGTACGATACAAGCATGTACCCCTTGTGAGGGAAATGGGGACTCCAGAGACGTACAAGCACCAAGACCAACCGCGTAATCCCTGCGCTCAAGCCGTGTCGATCCTGTGGGGGCAATCGGGCGAAGGAGATCTTGAGTCCGCGATCGCCAGGAGGGTGCAACTAAGGACTCCAGCGGCAAGGTTGAGTTCTAACGGATCATTCACATAGACCCTGTATAGGGGTGTAGCAAGGACCTCCAGCGGCAGGTCTTAGGCGCGGGCGGGGAGGTATCCCTGGGCTAGGGTGGTGAAGCGGTCGCATTCGCGCTGGGCCCAGGACTCGTTTTCTCCCAGGTGTTTGGCCATCAGACGGGCCACTTCGGGGGCGCAGGCCATGGAGGCTTCGGCGTCCAGCAAAAGGGCCCGCAGGCGGCGCGAGAGGACGTCCTCGACGCGGCAGGCCATTTCCTGGCTCACGGCCCACACCACTTCGGCCCGGCAGTAGGGCAGCCGCTCGTGCAGCGGACGCCCCAGCGATTCATCGGAAGCGATCAGTTCCTCCAAGTATTGAGCGTCCGACCCGTAGCGGGCGAAACGCCCCCCGGCCTGGCCCGTATCACGCCAACCGTGGAGGCGAAGAGAAGCCGTCACCGACTCAGAGGACGGCAGTCCGCCGGCCTGGGCGGCCCGGTCGAGGGTGTCCTGGGCCATCTTGCGGTAGGTGGTCCACTTGCCGCCGGTAATGGTGACCAACCCCGAGTCGGAAACCAGCAGGGTGTGGTCGCGGGAGAGGGACTTGGTGGCTTCGCCGCTTTCTCCGCGCACCAGCGGCCGCAATCCCGTGAACATGCTCAAAATGTCTTCCCGCTTAGGATCGCGTGTCAGGTACTGGGCCGCATGAGCCAGTATGTACTCGATCTCTTGCTGCAAGGGCGAGAGTTCCAGGGGCTTGTCCTGCATGGCGATGTCGGTGGTCCCCACCAGGGTGCGGCCCTGCCAGGGAATGAGGAAGAGCACACGCCCGTCCTGGGTCTTGGGAATCAGAACAGCGGTGTCGGACGGAAGAAAGGAGCGGTCCAGCACCAGGTGAGAACCGCGGCTGGCCGCCACGATCTCCTCGGCTTGGGGATTGTCGGTCCGCCGCATGGAATCGCTGAAGACGCCGGTGGCATTGACCACCACCTTGCCGGGCACTTCCATCGTCTGGCCGCTCAGGCGGTCTTCAGCCTTGACGCCGCTGATCTTGCTGCCGCGCTTGAGCAGTCCGGTCACCCGCAGGTAGTTGAGCAGCGTGGCCCCCTGGTCGGCAGCCGTGCGGGCCAAGGCCAGGGCCAGGCGCGAATCGTCGAACTGCCCATCGTAATAGAGGACGCCCCCTCGCAGCCCCTTGGGTTCCAGGGTGGGCAGCAGGCGCAGCGTATCGGCCCGGGAGAGCAGGCGGGACGATCCCAGGTTGAGGTCCCCGGCCAGCCAGTCGTAGAGCTTGAGTCCGGCACCGTAGTAGGCCCCTTCATACCAGCGGTAGCGCGGAATCACCAGTCCCATGCGGTGCACAACGTGGGAGGCGTTGCGCATCAGAAGTCCCCGCTCGCGCAGGGCGTCCCGCACCAGCGAGACATCGCCCCGAGCCAGATAGCGCACGCCGCCGTGGATGAGCTTGGTGCTGCGGCTGGAGGTGGCCTTGCAGAAATCGTCCTGCTCGAGCAGCAGCGTCCGGTAGCCTCGCGAAGCCGACTCCACCGCCGCTCCCAAGCCGGTAGCTCCGCCGCCGATGATGATCACGTCCCAGGGCTGGGAAGATTCTCCGAGGCGCCTGAGCATGCTCTTCCGTTTCATGAATGTGTAAGCATACCATCGGTCACGCTGGCTTAACCAACGGCGGATACGGAGCTTCCGGTGCAGATGAAGAGACCACTGCTCTCTACAATCAGGGCTTTGCGCAAAGGTTGAGAAATGAATCCTTTTGGGCCGCACCGGCATCGCAATAGTCGTGAAAGTCAATTATTGACTGATTAGGTAAATGCCCCGGCACCATGCCCGAGGGCAAAGGAGTTACGAGATGAGCTTGAAAGAGAACGTCGACAACCTCAACCAGATGATTCTGGAGGGCCATATCCTGGAAGCCTTCGACAAGTTCTACCACGACGATGTCGTGATGGTGGACAACAACGGATCTTACTCAGGCAAGGAGACCAACCGCAAGCGCGAGCAACAATGGCTGGCGGGAGTGACCGCCTTCAACGCAGCCGAAGTCAAAGCCGTGGCCGTGGGCGACGGCGTCACCATGGTGGAGTGGCACTTCGATTATGAGCACAAGGAGCTGGGTCACGCCAAGTACGACCAAGTGGCGGTTCAGCGCTGGAAGGACGGACAGATCATCCACGAACGCTTCTACATGGCCGGCTGAGAACGTCGGGCCAAACAGCATCAAAGCCGCCCAACGCAGGGAGCCCGCCTTCCTGTCCGGGCGGCTTTTCCTTTGGGTCACCCAAACAGAAGTTAGACAAATGCTTGAATTTTTGTATCCGACAGGCTCAACCGGGCATCTCTGTTGGCTGAGGAGGATAGGACCCTTTGAGAATCGCAGTCATCGGCGGAGGCATTTCAGGTCTGACCGCCGCCTACATTCTGTCGCGCCGCCACCATGTCACCCTGTTCGAGGCCAACGATTACGTCGGCGGACACACCCACACCCACCGCATCGAGGACTCCGATGGACAGCCCCTTCACATCGATAGCGGATTCATCGTCTTCAACGACCGGACCTACCCCAACTTCGTGGCCTTGCTCGACCAGTTGCAGGTAGCCTCTCAGCCCAGCGAGATGAGCTTCAGCGTGAGCTGCCAGAGCAGCGGACTGGAATATAACGGACGCTCTCTGGACGGACTCTTCCTGCAGCGGCGCAACTTGCTCAGGCCGGGACATTGGCGCATGGCAGCCGACATCGTGCGCTTTTACCGCCAGGGCAGCAGAATCGCCTCCTCGCCCAACGGCAACGGACTGCCCCGCGGACACCACACGACTGTGGGCGAGTTTGTGCGGGCCAACGGCTACTCGCGCGACTTCGTGCGCCACCACCTGGTTCCCATCTCGGCTGCCATCTGGTCGGCCGATCCCGGCCGAATCGAGGATTTCCCCATCAAGTTCGTGCTGCGCTTCTTCGACAATCACGGAATGCTCAGCTTCTCCAACCGTCCACAATGGCGGGTCATCAAGGGAGGATCGTATCGCTACGTGGAGAAACTGGTGGCGCCTTTTCGAGAGGGCATCCGGCTGGAGGCTGCGGTGGCGGGCATACGGCGGCTGACGGACGGGATAGAGGTCAAGACGGCCGGCCAGGAGTGGGAACGCTTCGATCACGTCGTCCTGGCCGTCCACAGCGATCAGGCTTTGCGCATGCTGACCGATGCCGACCGGGCCGAGAGGGAGATTCTGGGAGCCATCGAGTATCAGGCCAACCGCACCGTCCTGCACTGCGACGACGATCTTCTGCCCCGCAACCGGCGCGCCTGGGCCAGTTGGAACTACCACCTGATGCCCCAGCGCAGGCGTCCCGTAGCGCTGACTTATCACATGAACCGGTTGCAAAGCCTGGACGCCAGACGGCAGTATAGTGTCACGCTCAACCGATGCAAGGATATCGATCCTGGGAAAGTCTTGCGCCGCATGGACTACCAGCATCCCATCTTCACGCCCCTGGCCCGCCAAGCCCAAAAGCGTCACGACGAAATCAGCGGACGCCGGCGCACCCATTTTTGCGGGGCTTACTGGGGTTACGGATTCCACGAAGACGGCGTCAGGAGCGCCCTGAAAGTCTGCCGGACCTTCGGCATGGAGTTGACGGCATGAAGAGCTGCCTTTACTGGGGACGCGTCCGCCACCGGCGTCATGCGCCCATAGAGCACCGCTTCACCTACCCGCTCTTCATGGTCTACCTCGACCTTGAGGAGGTACCCGGACTCTTTGCCGGACGCTGGCTGTGGAGCGCCGACCCCCTGCGGCGGCTGCCGGCCGCGGCCCGTTTCCGCCGCCGCGACCATCTCGACGGCGCCGCCCGCGATCTAGGGCCCCGCGTCCGCGACTTGGTGGAAGCCGAGACGGGCCGCCGTCCCCAGGGACCGGTCCGCCTGCTGACCCACCTGCGCTATTTCGGGCACTGCTTCAATCCGGTCAGCTTTTTCTTCTGCTTCGATCAGGCCGAGGAGCTGCACAGCATCGTGGCCGAGGTCGACAACACGCCCTGGAACGAACGTCACCACTATGTCCTTTGGGATGGTCTTGCCGCCGGCGCTCAGCTCCGCAGTTCGCGCTTCTACCAGTTGGAGAAGGCTTTTCATGTTTCGCCCTTCATGGACATGGATCACGATTACCGCTGGCGCTTCACCGTTCCCGGCTCCGACCTGCTGGTTCACATGGAAAACTACCAGTCCGGCCAGCGCCTCTTCGACGCCACCCTGCGTCTGCGCAGGCGTGAGATCGATTCCTTCAACTTGGGCCTTTCACTGCTTCGCTTCCCTCTGATGACGGGACGCGTTCTGTGGGCGATCTACTGGCAGGCCTTGCGCCTCCGCCTCAAGAGTGCGCCCTTTTTTGCACACCCAGAAGAGAGAAGGCCGATCAACTCATGAATCAGATAGCCGCCAACTGGAAAGCTGCCTCCATAGAACGGGTCCGCCCCTCGGCTGCTCAGCGGCTGGCCCGCCGAATCCTTCTCTCCCGCTTGAAGGGACTCAGCCGGGGACGCCTGGAGATCCGCGACGCCCAGGGCAGGTGGACCTTCGGGGCCGAGGACGCCTCCCTCTCGGCCAGGGTCGAAGTGAGCGACCCGCGTTTCTACACCTCCCTGCTGCTGGGAGGCTCGGTGGGCGCGGGCGAATCCTACATGCGGGGAGAATGGACGTCCGAAGACCTGACAGGCTTGGTCCGCATCATGGTGCTCAACCGCAAGTTGCAGGGACGCATGGAAAGCGGATTGGCCCACTTGTTCAAGGTTCTGCAGTCTCTCCATCACTGGCTCCACAAGAACACGGTCCGGGGCAGCCGCCGCAACATCGCCGCCCACTACGACCTGGGCAACGACTTCTTCAGGCTCTTCCTCAGCTCCGACATGATGTACTCCTGCGCCCTCTACCGCAGCGCCGATGACACCTTGGAGGAGGCTTCCCGCAACAAGCTCGACACCATCTGCCGCAAGCTGGAACTGTCGCCCCGCGACCACTTGCTGGAAATCGGCACCGGTTGGGGCGGCATGGCGCTTCACGCCGCCCGGCGCTACGGCTGCCGGGTCACGACCGCCACCATTTCGCGGCGCCAATACGACTGGACGGTCCGGCGCGTCCGCCAAGCCGGCCTGCAAGACCGTATCAGGGTCCTTTTAGAGGACTACCGAAGACTCAGCGGACGTTTCGACAAGCTGGTTTCGATCGAAATGATCGAAGCCGTGGGCCACCAATACTTCGACGCCTATTTTGAGGAGTGCTCGCGGCTGCTCAAGCCCGAGGGCATGATGCTGTTGCAGGCCATCACCATCTCAGACCCATTCTTCAATCAGGCCAAGCGAAACGTCGACTTCATCAAACGCTACATCTTTCCCGGCTCCTGCCTGCCTTCGGTGTCGGCTATCTGCGACTCGCTCAGCCGGGTGACCGACCTCAAGCTCTTTCATCTTGACGACATCACGCCCCACTATGCCCGCACGCTGCGCGACTGGCGCCAGCGCTTCTTCGATCACATCGAGCAGGTGCGCCGCCAGGGCTTTCCTGAGCAGTTCGTCCGCATGTGGGAGTTCTACTTGTGCTATTGCGAAGCCGGCTTCGCCGAGCGTTACATCGGGGACGTCCAGATGCTGCTGACCAAACCCATGTGCCGCCGACCGGCTCTGGCCGGCGGCCCACCCGGGGGGACGGACATCCGGCCATGAACCGAGTCGCCAATTTCATCGGCTTTCAAATAGGCTGGTTTGCTTGCGTGCTGGGCGCGGCTTATGGATTCCTTTGGCTGGGTCCCGCGGTGGTGGCGTTGCTGGCTCTCCTCAACCTCTATGAGCGGCACCCTTCGCAGCGCCTTTCTGAAGTGCGCCTGCTGGGATTGGCGTGTTTGCTGGGACTGCTACTCGACAGCCTCCTGGCAGCCGCCGGGGTCTTCACCTTTCTCGACCGCCAACTGCCGCCTTGGCTCTCACGTCCTTGGATGGTGGCTTTGTGGGCCAACTTCGCCCTCACCCTGCGCTCCTCGATGACCTGGCTTCAGGGTCGCTATCCATTGGCCGCCCTGCTGGGAGCGATCTCAGGTCCGCTGGCCTACTGGGCGGGCGCACGCCTGGGTGCGGTGGAATTGAACGGCCTCTACAGCATACTTTTCCTGGCCGCCGTGTGGCTGCCCACCGTCCCCCTTCTGCTTTGGCTCAGTGCGGACCCGCCTAAGACCGACACGGGAGAAGTGCGATGTTGAGCTGGGACTTGATGCTGCAAGCCTGGATGATCGTGGCCCTGGCCATGCTGCTTCTGTGGATCTGGCAACTGCGCAGCAAGGACGCCGGAATCGTCGACGTGGGCTGGACCTTTGCCCTGGGATTCCTGGCCGCCTACTACGCCTCCTACGGAGCCGGCGATCCTCAGCGTCGCCTCTTGCTGGCCGTCCTGGTGGGAATCTGGTCGTTGCGGCTGGGGCTCTACCTGCTCTTGAACCGCATCCTGCCGGGAGAAGAAGACGGGCGCTACCAGCAGATCCGCGAGAACTGGGGCGACACAGTCCAGCCCTTTTTCTTCCTCTTCTTCCAGGCCCAAGGACTGCTGGCCCTGCTCTTGGCGCTGCCCTTCGCGGTGGCGGCGGCCAACCCGGCTCCGCTCTCGTTGTGGGACGGCTTGGCGGCAGCCGTCATGGGCGTCTCAATCGCGGGAGAATCGCTGGCCGACCGCCAATTGGCACAGTGGCGCTCCCAACCCTCCAATCGGGGACGCACCTGCCGCCGGGGACTTTGGCGCTATTCCCGCCACCCCAACTACTTCTTCGAATGGCTGCATTGGTGGGCCTATCCCTTGATGTCGCTGGGCAGCGGCTGGCTGTGGCTGACGCTGCTCTCGCCCCTGCTGATGCTCTTTTTGATCCTCAAGGTGACCGGAATCCCGCCCACCGAAGAAAGAGCACTGAAAAGCCGCGGAGAGGATTACCGCCGCTATCAACGCACCACCAGCGCCTTCGTTCCCTGGTTCCCCAAGGAGGAAGGAGACGGCGCAGAGAATACTGCGAAGGATCAAGCACCGCTATGAATCTTCTGGCATCCACCATCGACTGGGCCGAACGGGGCCGGGTCCCCGACTTGTTCATCCGTGCCGGCATCCGCCGCCTGATCGCCGGACGCGCCTCTCAAGCTCCGCACGACTGCCAGGAGCAAAGACGGGCTCTCAGCGAGTTCATCCACGAGAACGAGCAGCACGACATCGCGCTCCATACCGACAAGGCCAACGAGCAGCACTACGAGGTGCCTCCGGAGTTCTTTCGGCTGGTGCTGGGCCACCACTTGAAATACAGCGGCTGTTACTGGCCGCGCGGGGTGGACGATCTCGACCAAGCTGAAGCCGCCATGCTGGACCTGACCTGCCGCCGGGCCGGGCTTGCCGACGGCCAGGACGTCCTGGAACTGGGTTGCGGTTGGGGCTCGCTGTCGCTGTGGATGGCCGAACGCTATCCCGCTTCGCGCATCACTGCCGTCTCCAACAGCAGGCTCCAGAAGAGCCACATCGAACAGCAAGCCCGGCTCAGAAGCCTCGACAACCTGGCCGTGGTGACGGCCGACGTCAACGTCTTCACGCCCGAGCGAGTCTATGACCGGGTGGTGTCGGTGGAGATGTTTGAGCACATGCGCAACCATCGGCGCCTGATGAAGCGCATCGCCACTTGGCTCAAGCCGCGGGGATCGCTTTTCGTTCACATCTTCTGCCACCGCAACTTCGCCTATCCCTACCAAACAGAGGGAGACGCCAACTGGATGGGAAGGCACTTCTTCACCGGCGGCATCATGCCCTCCGACGACCTCCTGCTCTACTATCAGGACGATCTGTGCCTGCGCCGCCATTGGCGCGTCGATGGGCGCCATTACGGCCGCACGGCCCGCGCCTGGCTGGAAAACCTCGACCGCCGACGGGCTCAAGTATTGGATCTCTTCGCTGGCGTTTATGGAAAGGAACAAGCCGCTCGCCGCCTGCAACGTTGGCGCATCTTCTTCATGTCCTGCGAGGAGCTGTTCAACTATCGAAATGGTCAGGAATGGTGGGTATCCCATTATTTTTTTGACAAAAGGCCGGTAAACGGGGCGCAGACACTGTAAATTTTACAGTGTCTGTTCGTCCCGTCCGGTAGCATCTTCAGTCCCCGCATGGCCCGGTTCTGCCGGTCATAGTTGCCTCCAATGTCTTGTAATCCCTTGTATTTCGGTGCTTTTTGACAATTGAGCTGTCGGAAACCTGACTTTTGGCACGTGCGTTGCTGTTTCTGAAGCCGAGAACGAAAGGTAGGGATCAATGCCAGGGTTGAATGCTCTAAGGGGAGAAGCTTTCGCTTCGGAGATTTGCGAATCTGCATGCTCATCGTGGAATGAGGATTGTCACGGCCATCTGCCCCAAGTCCAGGTGATCGCCCGTTCGGTAGCCGTGCGCTATCGCCCGGAGTTGGAGCTGGACGAACTGGTGAGCGCGGGCTTTTTCGGGCTGGTGGACGCTCTGGAGAAGTTCGACGCTTCCAAGGGGATTCAGTTCAAGACCTATGCCGAGTTCCGCATCCGGGGAGCGATTCTAGACCGTTTGCGCAAGTTGGACCCGCTGCCCAAGTGGCTACGTCAAAAGGGGAAGCACATCGAGAAGACCGGCCGCCGTCTGGAGCAGAAGCTGGGGCGGCCGGTCCTTCCAGACGAGTTGGCTGACGAGATGGGCCTGGATCTGTCGGAGCTGCAGCATCTTCAGCAGCGTCTGGCGGCCCGCAACGTCGCGATTTGCCGCGAGGACTCGGTGGAGGATGAGGACAGCGTCAGCGAAAGCCAACTGAGGAGCTCGCAGCCCACTCCGTTCCATGAGTGCTTGGCGAGCGAGGTGCGGGACATTCTGCGCGACCGCATTGCCAAACTGCCCGAACGGGAGCAGTTGGTCTTATCACTGCGCTATCAAAACGAACTCTCGATGAAGGAGATTGGCGACATTCTAAACCTTCATCAGTCCCGCATCTCCCAACTGCACAACAAGGCCGTCCTCACGTTGCGCCAATTGCTGCCCGCTTCCCTGGACAGGGGCGTTTGGGGCACAACAGCCACAGCTTAAGGCCGCCGCCTTGCTGTAGGGCCAGCCAAAAAGTTCGCACACGAATCGAGCTTGGCTTGTGTGAACTTGATCGGCGAGGCGGAATGCCCTGGGCGGATGGTCGTTGGGTGCAGAGGACAAATAGCCAAGAGCCGCGAGTGGGCCGCCGACCACGTTCCTACAACGACGCCGGCCACGTCCGCACAACTTAGAGGGCCAGAATGGCCGGCCATTGAGCGGCCTTGACGGGATTCCCGCGCATGCGGGAGGGACGAGGGGGAGAGGGACCGCTGAAGCGCCCTTGCCAGAGGACACTCCGGCGGGATACTGCTTTCCAGTCCTGACACTTTCATTCTAGGGCCGACAGAGCCTTGGCGGGGCTGTCCTTGGGACTGATCTTATAGCGTGCATCGATGACTTGACCCTTCTCGTCGATCACGAACTGACTTCGCACGATCCCCATGTACTTGCGTCCGTACATCGATTTCTCGGCCCATACGCCGTAGGCTTGGGCGATGGCGTGGTCGTCGTCAACCAGCAAGGTGAAGGGCAAGTCGTACTTGTCCTTGAATTTGGTGTGGGACGCTTCCGAGTCAGGACTCACACCCAGCACCACGGCATTGTGCTCTTCGATTTCGGGATAGGCATCGCGCAATCCGCAGGCCTGCTTCGTGCAGCCCGAGGTGTTGTCGCGGGGATAGAAGTAAAGCACCACGCGCTTGCCCCGCAGATCCTTGAGAGAGAGTTCTTCTCCCTGATCGGTCTTGGCGCTAAAGTCGGGCGCAGCGTCTCCAGCTTGCAATCGATTGTCAGACATTAGTTCTCTCCCTAGAGGTTGCGACCAGCCCCGTACAGGACCGACGAAGCCGCCAACCATGTTGGCGAAACTTGACTCCTGCGTGCGGCCCTCGTCAGCCTTGAGATTGTTGCTTCTGGGCCGACCTTGCGGCCGATCTCCGCGTTGCTCCTCATCGACGTAGCTTCGACTGGGCCTTCGTCGGCGCGCATTGATCTCGACCCCAATCGCTCGCCTAAAAACCACAATCTCAGAGCAACCACTAGTCGCGGCTCTGGGTTTCCTGGTAGACCCGTCGCGGAGCTTCCTTCACGTACTGGTTGAACCACTCGATCATTTCGGCCAGGCAGTGCAGCACCGATTCGCGGGCCCGGTAGCCGTGCGACTCATTGGGCAGCATGACGAGGCGGGCGGTGCCTCCCAGGCCGTTCAGGGCATGGTAGAGGCGCTCCGACTGAATGGGAAAAGTGCCTGAGTTGTTGTCGGCCTGGCCGTGGATGAGCAGGATCGGCTCGTCCAGCTTCTCAGCGTGCATGAAAGGCGACATCGAGAAGTAGATTTGAGGCGCTTCCCAGAAAGTGCGCCGCTCGTTCTGAAAGCCGAAAGGAGTGAGAGAGCGGTTGTAGGCCCCGCTGCGGGCGATTCCGGCCCGGAAGAGGTCGGAGTGGGCCAGCAGGTTGGCAGTCATGAAGGCGCCATAGCTATGGCCTCCAATGCCGATGCGGTCGGGATCGGCCACGCCCATTTCCACGAGCTTGTCGATGGCGGCCTCGGCGTTCATGACCAGTTGCTCCACGAAGGTGTCGTTGCCTTGCTCGCCCACCACCGGCATGGCCGGCCCGTCCAAGACAGCGTAGCCCTGAGTGAGGAAAAAGAGATGGCTGGGTCCGCGGAAGTTGGTGAAGCGGCTGGTGGATCCGCGCACCTGCCCGGCGATGTCGGGATCGTTGTACTCGCGCGGATAGGCCCACATGACCACCGGGAGGCGGGTGCCGCTCTGGTACCCGGCGGGCAGGTAGAGAGTGCCCGAGAGTTCGATGCCGTCGGCCCGTTCATAGGTGATGAGTTCTTTCTTGACCTGACGCATTTCAGGCGCCGGGTCGGTAAAAGCGGTGATGGCGTGGCTGCGGCCGCTCTCCAGATCGCGCAGGAGGTAGTTGGGCGGATCGGTGGGCGTCTCAAGCCGCGTGATGAGGCGAGTGCCCTCGCCATCGAGAACCTCTGAGACCGTCTCGTAGGTGCCGGGACCCGACTGGAAGAGACGGTGCGTTTCCTCGCTGCGGATGTTGTAGCGGTCAAGGAAGGGACGGTCGCCTTGAGGCGAGGCCCCGCGTCCCGAAAGCAGGATCCAGTCGCCCTCTTGCATGATGAGCGAGTGACCGCTGGGGCTGTTGGTCCTGACGGGGCTTCCGGGGTCGGCATAAGCGTCGTAGAGCCCGCGCTCATCGAGCTTGACCAAGTCCCACTGCCCGCCTTCGCCGGGCTCGGCCAGCCAGGAGCGGATGAACTGCTTGCGCCGGTTCATCTCGACGACCATGGCGGCGCCGGTTTGGGTCCAGGCCAGCCAGCGGGCTCTTTCCTCGGTTCTCAGCATTTCCGCGGGCTGGGAATCAAAAGGAGCTGGCAGCATCATGATCTTGTCGCGCAGCTCGGCTTCCCGGCGCGGATCACCGCCGTCCAGCGCCTCCATCCAAGTCAGCGTATCGGGCAATGCGTCGGCCCAATCGAGTGAACGCATGCCGGTGGGGACGCCTCCGATGGGCACTTTGTCGCGCAGCGGCAGGCGAGCCACTTCCTTGACCTGCCGACCGTCCCGGTCCCACACCTGATAGGTGCGCGGGAAATAGTAGTGGGGCACCAGGCGCGAGAAAGGCGGCACGATGCGCTCCACCAGCAGATAGCGTCCGTTGGGCGAGATGCGGACCGAATCGTAGAGGGCCGCTTCACCCAGCGGACGGCGTTGGCCGTCCTCAACACCGACCCAGAAAAGGCGCGAACTGACATAGTGGGCGAAGAGTTCTTCGTCGTGCTCATCTTCAAGCAGGTCCTGGTAGGTGCGGACCTGACTTTTGCCCTTGGCGCTCTCCAGAATCACCGGACCCGAGGGCACCTGGGACGCGGCAGGGGGCGCGCCCCGGTCCATGGGAACGTAGCGGCACAGCAAAGCGCTGGAATCCGTCGACCAGATGCAAGGCGATCCCATCACGGCGTTGAGGTAGCCCTGGCCCAGGCGGCTGGCCTGGACGGGCGGGACCATGGGATCCTCCTCCTCTTCAGCCGACGCTTCTTCGCCGCCTTCGGCCCGTCGGCGGCGGGCTTCCTCGCGTTCTTTCTCGGGATCGTCGCTGGGGGCCTTCTCGGGCACAGAAGCCACCCACAATTCGATGCCCTGGGAGGTGGTGCGGCTGAAGGCGATGCGGTTGCCGTCGGGCGACCAGCCCAAGAAGTCAAGCCGTCCGCTTGAATCGTCCGTCAACACTGGGACACGGCCGCCTTGAGAAACATGCTTGAAGGTAAAATGCGTGATAAGGCGGCTGCGCGCAATGGTGGGGCCATTGGTGCTGGGATCGAAGCGCTGCCCGGCCAGCCGCATCATGGGACGCGACACTTCTTCGATGGAGGGCATGCTGGAGCGGTGCATCAGCAAGACCCAGCGGTGATCGGGCGAAACGCTGACATAGGGTGTGGGCGGGTGGTCCAAGATGTCGACCACTTCGCGAGGCGGCAATTTATAGCTTTCGGGGCTCTGAGCCTGAGCCGCCGCGGCGGCCGCCAGAACAGCCGCTGTGGTTAGAATCCAAAGGCGCTTCAACATCCTCATCCTCCTTGCCGGGCGGGGAATCAGCCTGCGAAAATCCCCCGCCTAAGGTTCCCATTGCACTTCTTTCAGTATACGCAACCCGCAGATTCACCGCCAAACCTCACAGCGGGGCTGGTTGACGGCTTTGGGCGACAGCCGCGGACGGCATCTGGTACAAAGTAGAGATGCTGATTCGAGTGCTCTCGCTGTCGATCCTGGCGGCTTTGTGGACATCTTCCCTGTCGGCTCAGCCCACTTGGACTATCCGCAAGGTGGACGAAGGCACGGTGCAGATGGATGGACGCCTGACCGAGTGGCAGTCCGTCCAGCCCCTGGTCCTCTCGCCTGACTCCCCGCAAATCACCCGGGAAGGCGAGTTCGATTCCCGGGACGTCCGCCTTGAGGTGCGGGCGGTGTGGGACAAGGAGGGGCTCTACATGGCCTTGCAGTGGAAGGACGACCAGTGGGACGTCCTCGACATACCCCGCCGTGAGGCCGTCTGGATCACGCCGGAGGGCCGCCGCAGAAGCCGCATGGTCTTCTACGACAACCTCAATTTGGAACTGAGCCGCCGCAACTACAACTACTTTGCCTGGGTTTCGCCCCGCGCCGATGGGCAAGGCCCCTTCTCCTGGGCTAAGCGCACGGGCGAAGAACGCCTGGAACTGGCGGGAAGCCCTCCCCTCATTTCGGTGACCACCGACGAGGACGGCACGGTATCCATGGAGTGGCTCTTCCGCTGGAAGGAGCTGGGGCTCAAGGGCAAGCGCTACAAAGACCTCTTCTTCCGCCTTCAGGTGGCTGACGGAGACCTGCCCGGCGCTCTTCCCGAAGCCAAGCTGGATGCAGTTAAGACGCTCAGCCTGGTCGGACGAGTCGACTTCGTCAAGTAGCGGAGAGGACCGGGGAGCCGCCGGGCAGCAAGAATATCCAAAGGATGGAATGACGGCAACGCTCTACGTCGTGGCGACTCCGCTGGGCAATCTGGACGATCTCTCTCCGCGCGCCCGGCAAACGCTGCGGGACGCCGACTGGATCGCCTGCGAAGACACCCGCCGAAGCGGTCGGCTTCTGGAGCACCTGGGCATCGCCCGCCACGGCCGTCCCCTCATCAGCTACCACGAACACAACGAGAGGGAACGCACGCCGGCGCTGCTGGAGCGCCTGCGCCAAGGAGAAAGCGGCGCCCTCATCTCCGACGCCGGCACGCCGCTGGTGTCGGATCCCGGCTACCGGCTGGTCAGGACTTGTCGACAGGAAGGCATCGCCGTCCTGCCCGTGCCGGGACCGTCCGCGGCCCTGGCCGCCCTTTCGGTCTGCGGACTGCCCGGCCCGCACTTCCTCTTCGCCGGCTTTCCGCCTCCCAAGGCCTCTGCCCAAGAGCGATTCCTGCAAGAACTGGCCGAAGATACGGCTCTGCTGATCTTCTACCTTTCTCCCCACAAGCTCAGGGCCACCCTCAAGCGCATCCGGCGGACAATGGGCAATCGAGAGGCTTTCCTGGCCCGTGAACTGACCAAAATGCACGAAACCCATTACTTCGGACGGCTGGACGACATTCTCGGCCAGACTGAGAAGGAGACGGCACGGGGCGAATACACCCTGGTGGTGGAAGGTGCCCCCCAAGACCAGGAACAGGAGTGTCCGCTGGACGTGGAGGCTTACGTGGAAGGCTTGCAGTCGCTGCGGGGGTTGTCGCGCAAGGACGCGGTACGGCGGGCGGCTGAGGAACTGGGGGTCTCCCGCAACGACCTCTACCGCCAAGTCCACCGCTGACGTCTTAGGCAAAAAAAACGTCCCAAGTGATGTCTGGGTTGGTGCCGCACGCTTGCTGCCGGGGAGATCCTCTCTTCCGCTTCACCCGAAGGCGAGGCGGTTTCTAAATCTCCCGACCGGAAACGCTGCGTCGACCCTTTTGCACGACAGGCCCCGAAGAAACCTGTCCACAAATGAGCCGACCGCCACTTCCGTACCAGTGGGGTTTTTCCCTCGCCTCCAAAGCAAGCTTCAGAGGCTGATCACGGGAATCGGCCCCGCTGGTAGAGGCGTTTGCCTCCTGGCATCCTTCACTTAGGGCCTTAGTTCCGAGCCGCAGGATAATAACTCGGTTGTGGCCCGACAGCGTTGCGAAAAACCGCCTAACGCCGAAGCGTATTGCAGGCTAGTTATTCAAGCCGCTTCGAATCTCTGCAGCAGAACCAACCGCTGCAATCCCAACTCGTTGCGACCGATGCTTGAGGCTGGCGGCTAACCCGTCCACCTCTTGGGACGGCCATCAATTTAATCTTCAAGCCCGTGTGAAGCAAGGATGAATTTTCTCGATCTCAGATTGCACAAAGGTTGTGCAAACTGCGCTCGGAGCCATCCCTTCGCATCGATGCCTCTTTGCAATTTCTTTTGTCACAGCTTATTCACAGTCCTGCGGAAAGTGTTGTGGAAATCTTTCCGGCCGGCCTTGGACGGGCCGCAGGCGCAAAGTAAAGTTTGCACGTTTTGAGCGTAATTTGATGAGGCCGGGTAGCTGCACTGAGACTCGTAGTATGATGAGGGCAACATGTTCATGCTGCGCGAAGCGACTCGGGTTTCGGCCTTGGGATGGCTCATCGTCTGCTTCATCTTTGTTTTGTGTTTGGTCTGCCCGCCGTTCAGTTGGCTGATGGCGCCCCAATACCTGGGAGGACCCCGCCGCGAGCGCATTACCCGTGTAGAGTACGACCACGAGTATTTTGGAGCCATATGATGCTTCGCCTTGCCCTTCCATCGTCTTCCGAGCCCTTTTTTTCAACACCTTTCAGCCTCCTTCGCCGCATTCTGAGCTTGTGCGCGCTGCTGCTCTGGAGCGTCCCCGTCAGCGCCCAGTTGGAACCGCTTCCCGAAGACGAGGGAGTGACGGGACTGGGGCTGGCCCTGCGCAAGCTGGGCGTTACAGGATCGGCCCTCTACATCACCGCTCATCCCGATGACGAGAACAATCCGGTGCTGGTCCGGCTGGGACGCGGGGATGGCCTGCGCACCGGTTTGCTGACCCTGACCCGGGGAGACGGAGGGCAGAATGAGATCGGCGACGAGCTCTTCCAAGCCATCGGAGTACTGCGCTCCGAGGAATTGCTGGCCATCCACCGCTTTGACGGGGCCCGCCAGTTCTTCTCGCGGGCCATCGACTTCGGTTATTCCTTCAGCGTCGAGGAGACCTTCCAGAAGTGGGGCCGGGAGGAGATCCTGGAAGACGCGGTGCGGGTCATCCGCACCTTCCGTCCCACGGTCATCCTGACCCTCAATCCCGGAGGCGAGGGAGGGGGGCAACACCATCAGGCTTCGGCTCGGCTGGCACTGGAGGCTTTCCGGGCGGCTGGTGATCCCGACCGGTTTCCGGAGCAGATCGGCCGAGAAGGACTGTCGCCCTGGCAGCCCCTGAGGCTTTTTCAATCCTTCCGGCGCCGGGTGGAAGATTTCAAGGACGGAGCGCCTCCCGTCTACACCATCGAAACCGGCACCTATGATCCCCTGTTGGGCGAAACCTGGGCCGAGTTCGGCATCAGGGCCCGCACCCGCCACCGATGCCAGGGGATGAACATGCTGACGCGTCCTGGACCCTTCAGATCCCAGTACGTCGTGGGCGACTCGGCCGATGAATCCGAAACGCCCCGGCAGGGCCAGGACTTTTACGTGGGCCTGGATACGGGCCTGTCGGCCATCGCCGCCTACGACGGGGGTCTGGGTCCCGCACTGGACGCCCTGCAGGCCTCCATCACCGAGGCCAGAAGGGCTTATCGCGCCTCTGATTACGCTGGAGTGTCCCGGATCCTGATGCAGGCCCTGAGGCAAGTGCGTGAAGCCCGCCAGTCCACCCACAACGAGCAGGCCCGCTTTTTGCTGCGGGAAGAAGAGACGGACCTCCTGGATGCGGCCCAGAAGAGCCACTTTCTCGACTTTGACGCCTTGGCCGATGAGACGGCTGACGGGGCCGTGACCGCCTCCGAAACCTTCGAGGTCGATCTCCACTACTACGACCGGTCGGGACGGATGGAAGACATCCGCCTCAGCCTTTCGGCCCCTCAAGGATGGCAGTTGGAACGGATCGACGAACGGGACGGCCTGGTCAGCTACAAGGTGACGGCCGCTCCTCAAGCCGAGATTTCTCAGCCCTATTGGTACCGAGATTCGCCTCAGGTGGAGCGATACGCCGTCCGCGGCAGATTCAAAGGGATGCTCCCCTTTGCGCCGCCTCCCCTCATGGCCCGGCTGGAGTACCGCTCGCAGGGAGTCGAGGCCTGGGTCGAACGTGAGGTGCATTTCCGATGGTACGGGGCCGACGCCGGCCAGGAACGGCGGATGGAGGTCAAGGTGGTTCCGGCTTTGGCCCTCTCGCTGGAGCCTGAGATCAGCATCGTCCCCCTAGGTTCGGGCAAGGAGCAGGAGATTGAAGTCACGGTGCACAACAACCGCCCTGGCGGAAACGAAGCCGAGATTGAGCTTCAAGCGCCAGAGGGGTGGACGGTCGAGCCCCGCTCCCGCCAGCTCAGCTTCAGCTTTGAGAACGAGCGTGTGACCGCGTCTTTCACGGTGCGTCCGGCGGCGGCGGCGCAAGGCCGCTACACCGTGCAAGCCCGTGCCCGCAGCGGGGGTGATGTCTTCGAGCAAGGTTACCGGGTGATCTCCTACCCTCACGTTCAGACCCGTCATCTCTATCATGCGGCCGCGGCCGAGGTACAGGTCTTGGACGTCCAGCTTCCCGAGAACCTCGAGGTGGGTTACGTGATGGGCGTGGGCGACGACGTGGCCGAGGCCACCGAGCAATTGGGCGCGCGCTTGACCCTGCTGGACCGCGACGCCTTGGCGGTCGGCGATCTGGACCGCTTCGACGTCATCGTCACTGGAGTACGAGCTTACCTTAACAGGCCTGACTTGGTGGCCAACAACCAGCGCCTGCTCGACTATGTCCGGCGCGGGGGCCACTTGGTGGTGCAGTGGAACAAGTACGAGTTCATGCGGGCCCAGTTCACGCCCTATCCGGTCAAGATCGACCGTCCAACTGACCGCATCTCGGTGGAGGAGGCTCCTGTCAAAGTGCTGGAACCCCTGCATCCGCTCTTCAACTTCCCCAACAGCATCGGACCCGACGACTGGGCCGGATGGGTGCAAGAGCGCGCCACCTACATGCTGGGCCAATGGGAAAAGCCCTTCACTCCGCTGATAGAAATGGAAGATCCGGTTCCCTACAACGCCGGTCCCAAGCTGGGAGGACTGCTGGTGGCCCCCTATGGCGAAGGCACCTACCTGCACGCCGGACTGGCCTTTTTCCGCCAACTGCCGGCTGGGGTGCCAGGAGCCTACCGCCTATGGGCCAACATTCTTTCTCTGGGCCGGTTGGAGGCTTCCGGCCGAGAAACAGGCCAGTCACGCGGGCAAGACTAGTGGTTTTTCAGCCTTGAGATTATGGCGCGCCGACGAAGGCATAGTCGAAGCTACGTCGAGAAGGAGCAACGCGGAGATCGGCCGCAAGGGCCGCCCAGAAGTTGCAATTTCAAGGCTGACACGCCACTAGTACCGTAGCTCATAAGTTCTGAGCCAAGGCGTTTTCGTTCCCGTCCCTGCAAGGGACGCACGGGCCAGCCCAGTGTCAGCCGGCGTCGGGCGCGCCGGGACGCAGGCCACCCTGGGTTCAGGGGTGACATTCCCTAACGCTGAAGGCCTGCAATAGCGTCCCAGGCTGGCTCAGGGCGGGCAATAGATTGACGGGCCGGCTCAAATGAAGCGCTGCACCGTGGCCCGGCTAAGCCGAAGTGGCGGCGGGGGCGGATTGGGAGGCAGCCATCACTCGCAGGTGCTTGAAGAGGTCCGGCACTTTCATTTCCAGGCAGGTGATGAAGTCGCCGAACTCGGCATAGACAGCGCTCACCTCGTCGTAGCGCATCTCGTAGACGATCTGCTTAAAGTAGACCGGGTCATCGGCGAACAGCGTCACGCCCCACTCCCACTCGTCCAGACCCACAGAACCGGTCACCAGTTGCTTGACCTTTCCGGCGTACTTGCGTCCCGTCACCATGTGTCCGCCCATGAGTTCCTTGCGCCGGTCGAAGTCCAGCGAGTACCAGTTCTGCTCAGGCTCGCGGCGCTTGTTCATGGGATAGAAGCTCATCACCCTGTGCTTGGGGAGCTGAGGATAGAGACGCTCGTCCGTGTAGGCCTTCATGCGGGCCTTGAAAGACTCCATCTTTTCCTGATACTCGGAGGAGTCGGGCGACAGCCCCTCCTTCTCGCGCAAGTGCTTGTCGTAGTCCTTGCCGCTGCTGAGGTACTCAGAGACTTCGCTCATAGAAGTGAAGGAATAGATGGGCGTCAGCACCCCCGAGGGCAAGGCTGCCAAGAGGTGGTTCTCGAATTCATTGAGGTGATGCAGGTCAGGATCGACCAGCATCACCGCCAGGTCGGCCTTGTGTCCCCACACCGAGTAAGCGTGAGCCTGGCAGTTCTCGGCTTGGCGGAAGCGTTCCAGCACCTCTTCAAAGCTCCCAACCGCGGCTTCCTTTTCAGACTCGTCCAGCAACTCGTTCCACAGCATGCGGTCGAGGCCGTAGAAGAGGTGCAGAACAAACCAACCTTCATGGGAACGCAACTCTTGACTCATGCAGCAAATATAGACTTTTGTCGGTTTCGGCTCAAGCGGGGACCTGTCAGAAACCAGACACCAGGTCCACTCGCGCCGGAACGTCAAAAGCTTTGAGCCGGCGGCCCCTCACGCGCTAGCGCGCTTTCAGGGCCACGCTAGGAAGACTGGACCTGCCCCAAGGCGCTGAAATCAGCACCGGTGGGTTCCTGGAAGACTCTGAGTCCGAACTCGGGAATGACGGCCAGGATGTGGTCGAAGATGTCGGCCTGGATGCCCTCGTAGTTGGCCCAGGCTTGGTCGTTGCTGAAGCAATAGATCTCGATGGGCAGACCTTGGGGAGTGGGAGCCAGGTGGCGCACCAGCAGGGTCATGTTCTGGTGCAGACTGGGATTGCGTTTGAGGTATTCGCCCAAGTAGGCCCGGAAGGTTCCCAGATTGGTCATGCGCCGTCCATTGACCTTGACTGAGGTGTCGATGCCGTACTTCTTGTTGTGCTCGTCGAGTTCTTGGCGGGTGTGTTTCAGATACTCTTCCAGGGCTTGGATCTTGGCGAAACGCTCCATCATCTCGTCGTCGCAAAAGTGCACCGAGTTCATGTCGATGTTGATGGATCGCTTGATGCGGCGTCCGCCCGATTCCTGCATGCCGCGCCAGTTGGTGAAGGCGTCCGAGACCAGGGCGTAGGTGGGGATGGTGGTGTAGGTCTTGTCCCAATTCTGGACCTTGACCGTATGGATATTGATGTCGACCACATCTCCGTCGGCTCCATACTTGGGCATGGAGATCCAGTCGCCCTTGCGCACCATGTCGTTGTTGGTCAGCCAGATGCTGGCTACGAATCCCAGGATGGTGTCGCGGAAGACCAACAGCAGCACTGCCGTGAGTCCGCCCAAGAGGCTGAATAATCCCAAAACCGGCTGATCAAAGAGAGTGGCCACGACCAGAATTCCGGCCACCAGAAAGAGGGCGATCTTAAGGGCCTGCAAGTAGCCCTTGATGGGCCGCCGTACGGCTACGGCCTGCTTGTTGTAGACGTCGTTGACGGCATTGAGAAAGCGGCCCGCGCCTACGAATCCGATCAGCATCATGTAGGCCAGGACGACCCGTCCCACGAGATTGAGCAGGCTTTCCGACTCGGGAAAGGCGCTGTGGAACCCCCAGTAAAGGACGGTGGCCGGGGCCAGATGGGACAGCACGACGAAGACCTTGCGATCAACCAGTTCGTCGTCCCAGTCGGTCTTGCTGCGCAAGATGAGGCGGTGGACTGCCACCAGGATGATCCGCTTGGCGATGCGGTCGGCGATCACGGCCAATACCAAGATGCCCACAACGACTGCGCCTACGGCCAAGTAATAGGCCGTCTGCTCATCAGCCCCCTGGTTGGCAATCCAATCCACCCACCAGTCCACCCAACCGGTCAGAGCCCCTTCCGCGACCGCTTCGCTCTGGGCTTCGGGTTGCGCACTTTCTTGAATCATCCAGTTCATCATGCCCGGCAGTGTACCGAAGTGAACCGCCTGACGAAACCTCGGGCTGGCGTGAGGCTTGGCAGGCCACCTGTGAGGACTGCGCGCCAGGGGTGAGCGGCCTTGGCTGTTGAAACTTGACCGTATGTGAATCTTCGGTCCGCCCAATGGGCCTCAGCACAATTCGAGGATGTCGGAGAGAACGCCGTTGGCTGTAGCTTGGAGACCGTTTCCGCGGCCTTGCAGGATGAGGGGAGAGCCGGGGTAGTGGCGGGTGTGGAATTGGATCAGGTTGTCATTGCCGCGGAGCAGGGCCAGCGGGCTGTTGAGGGGGACGGCAGTCAGTCCGGCGCGGACTTCCTCAGCAGTGACGGAAAGGGCGTAGCGCAGAGTGTTCTTGTGGCTCAGCGCCTCTTGGGAGCGGCGGGCGTAATCGTCGTCGAGCCCTGTGAGGGCCTGCAAAAAATCTTCCACGGTGAGGTCGTGGAACTCGGCGGGATAGAGACATTCCACCCGGATGTTGGAGAGTTCCAGGCTCAGTCCCATGCCGCGGGCCAGGATGAGGGCCTTGCGGGCTACGTCCATGCCGCTCAGGTCATCGCGGGGATCGGGTTCAGTGGCTCCTTGCTGGTAGGCCTCCCGCACCAGCCGACTGAAGGAGCGTCCCTGCTGGAGGCCGGTGAAGAGGCGGCCCAGGGTTCCGCTGGTGGCGCCCTGGATGCGCTCGATGCGGTCGTTCCCGGCCCTGAGGCGGTTGAGGGCCGCGATCACCGGCACGCCGGAAGCGACCGTCGATTCCCACCGGCTGCGTCCGTTTGGAGGGGTGAGGCGACTGTAAAGGTCGAGCGGTCCAGTGAGAGGCTTCTTGTTGGCCAGCACCACGCCGGCGCCCCTCTTCAAAGCCTGGACCAGCGCCGCACCGGTGCCTTCGGCGGCGCTACAGTCGATGGCGATCAAGTCGGGGCCAGCCAGATCTGCCAGCAATTGCAGGGGATCGGCAGCCTCGCCGGGGGCTTGCTGGGCCAGAGCCGTCCCCTGCGCCTTGGCCGCCATGGCCTCCTGCAATACTCCATCGGTCGGCCCCAGAAGAGCGCCGCCGGAGTCGCACGCGGCCGCTACTTCCAGACGCAGTCCAAAGCGCTCCAAGTGGAAGCGGCGGCTCTCCAACAACTGCCCCATGAGCGCCCGCCCCACGCCGCCCAATCCCAACAACAGCACACGAGTGGTTTTCATGAAGACACCTTTGGCAATAGTCGACTCGTGCCTGAACTCGTTAGCGCCTAGTGGCCCTGGTTATGACGATCGGTGGAGCCGATGGGGCTTCCGGGCGGAGCTGAGAGCGAGTCCGGCGGATCAGCCGCTCCTGCGGGACGGTTGAGGAAGCGCTCGATGCTCTGGGCGGCGAAGCGGCGATGGGCCACGTCAGCCATCGGGAGGCCCTGGGCTGATTCCCGCAACGCGTCCCGCCACTCCTCCAACTTGGCTGTGGCCACGGCCAGAACCGAGGGTGCTGCCCGGTTGTTGGAAGCCAGTTG
>DATIPO010000230.1:0-61677 GCA_035471925.1 Acidobacteriota bacterium | reverse complement strand
GCATCACAACCGTGTCGGAAATGATGTCCAGCTCGTGCAGGACGTGGGAGGAAATGATGACGTGGCGCCCCATCTCGGCCAACTCCTTAAAGAGGTCGATGACCTCCGAACGGGCCAAGGGGTCGAGTCCGTTGAGGGGCTCGTCGAGAATCATGACGTCGGGATTGTGGGCGATGGACTGGGCCAGCTTGACCCGTTGGCGCATGCCCTTGGAGTAGCCCCGAACCTTACGGGCGGCCGCGTCCACCAAGTTGACTTTGTCCAGGGCCTGGTAGGCCAAGTGGTAAGCCTGGTCGGCCGAATATCCATGGATGCGCAGAAAATTGTTGATGAAGGAGTAGCCGGTGGCGCCTTTGGGGAAGGCGTCATACTGGGTGCAGTAGCCTAAGCGCCGGAAGAGCGCCTCCGGGTCGTCGGGCGTCATGCCCAGAATGCTGAGTTGGCCGCGGGACGGCCTGAGCAAGCCCGTCATGAGGTTCATGAGGGTGCTCTTGCCACTGCCGTTGGGACCCACCAGACCGGTAATGCCGGGCCGGACGGTGAGGTCCACGTGGTTGATCCCGAGCACTTCCCCGTAGAACTTGGAGACGTCCTGAAAAACGATGTTTTCATGCTCGCTCATCGCACCACCTCATAGGCCTGGACCCTGCGGTTGAGCAGCCACAGAGAGCAGAGCAGAAGGACGGCCAGCGAGACCAAGGCTGCGGGCATCGGGACCGTGCCCGGCAGTTGTTCGTGCTGGAAGAGGTAGTGCATGACGACGGCATTCATGGTCGGCATGTCGATGAGGCTGCCCCAGTAAGTCCCCAAGAGCAGATTGATCATACCGCCGAAGCTGCTCAGCACCACGACGATGATGAAGACCAGGGCTCCTGCCACCATTCGCCACTTGACCCAAGCCGACAAGGCCAAGGCCAGCAGCGTGAGCGCCAGTATCCAAAGCATCGAACTGACCACCAAGGCAAAGGGAATGTTGAGGTTGTCCAGCAGCCAACCCATTCCTCCGTAGGCCGTCTGCAAGAAGATGAGGATGAGCCCTGGGATCCACGTGATGGCGCTGAGAAGGAAGAAAAGGACGCTTCCCTTCCCGATCACATATTCGGCCCGAGAAAAGGGCCGGCAGAAGTAGAGCGGCAATCCCCCGTTGGCCAAGTCGGGAGAGACCAGGCCCGGTCCGATGATGGCCGCCAGAATCCAGCACCAGCCCACTTGGACTCCGAGGTAGGTCTGGAAGAAGGTGGCGTCGATGGGTACGAAGTCGGAAATGCGCAGTCCGAAGGTGTCGAGAAAGGTGGCATTGTAGCGCAGGTAGATCAGTGCGCCGAATACCAGGGCCGGCAGGGCTGCGATCACGAAGAGAGCCACCGTCCAGCGGGAGCGGAAAACGCCCCGGAAGGCGTAGCGCGTCAAGACCAGAAAGCGCGACCAGCCGGGAGTGAAAGGGCCTGTGTACTGTTTGTACTCAAGCTTGTACACTGACATATTCTCGTTCCTCCAGCGAGCTTTCCAGCTTTTGCAAGTTGTCGGTTTCCATGGCCTTGAGGAAAATGTCCTGCAGCGAGTCGCGTTTGTAGTCGAGCCGGCGAATCTGTACCTCCCGGTCGGAGGCCAACGAATAGAGGTCGCGGATGGCCACGTTCTCAGGCAGCACCATCTTAATGACACGCCGTCCCACCTGGGCTACTTCCACACCCAATTCGCGGATCTTCTCCACGAACTCGTCCTGCCGTTGGCCGCGGGTTTCCATCTCCAGGAACTTGCGGTTGGCGCGGCGCTCCTGCTCCAAATTGCAGTAGACCACAAGGCGGCCTTCTTTGAGGATCACCACTTCTTCGCACACCTCTTCCACGTCGGCCAGCAGATGAGAAGAGATGATGACATGCACCTTGTTGCTGTCGCGGATCTCGCGGATCAGCTTGAGCATGCTGGAGCGGGCCGGAGGATCGAGTCCGTTGGTAGGCTCGTCGAGGATCAGCAGGCGGGGTCCGTGGACCAGAGCCTGGGCCAGCTTGGCCTTCTGCTTCATTCCCAGCGAATACTCGCCCAGCTTGCGGTATCGGGCCTCTCCCAGTCCCACGAAGTGGAGGGCCTCATGGGCCTTCTCCAGAGCCATGCGGGGAGGCATTCCTGAGAGTTCGGCCAGCATGCGCACGAAGCGGATAGCGCTCATGTCGGCGATGAAGGCGTCGTTTTCAGGCATGAATCCGATGTCCTGCCGGTTGGTCTTGGCGTGGGTGCGGATGTCCTTGCCGAAAACGCGGGCCGTTCCCGAGGTGGGCTTGTGGAAGCCCATCAGGGTGCGCAGGAGGGTTGACTTGCCGGCGCCGTTGGGGCCCAGCAGGCCGAAAGCCCGTCCTGCCAGAGCCCCGTTGAGTTCTTTGAGAACCTGCAGCTTTCCGAAGTTGAGCGACAGGCTTTCGAGTTCGATGATGGGTTCCATTACTTGCCCTGCACTCCAGGCAGATCCTTGAGGATGTCCTCCATTCCCGGCAAGCTGAGGGCGCCCAATCCCAGCATGTTGCTGGGGTTGAAGCCGAAGTTGCCGGTGGTGGCGAAGAGGATGCGGTCCTCCTCGGCGTAGGCGCAGACCAAGGTGGCCTGCATGCCCCGCACGGCCTCATCCAGCACCTGACGCTGTTCCTCCGAGATGTCCATGGTACGCCCGAGGCCGGCCAGCGGCTCAAGGACCGAACGCAGGTTCTGGTAGGCCACGGCCGAGAATCCGGTGTGTCCGTCGCGCGGCAACAGGGCCACGAATTCGGTGGAGAGCGGCAAGGTGGCGCCGATCTCGTTGAAGCGGATGGCGTCGGCCACCAGTCCTCGGGCGGGAGCCGCGATCAGGTAGCCGTCCACAAAGGTGTAGGAGAAGCTTCCCAGCGGGAAGTCCGGCACCTGCACGTTGTAGAAGGTGCGTCCGCCCGAGAGCTGAGAAGTCAAGGTGACGCCCTTTCCGCCTTCGGCCCTGATCTCTTCATCAGTCCGCTGCACGAGCCTCTCGATGGTGGCCTGCAAGGTGATGGGATCGTAGACTTCCACCACCGCCTTCCAAGAAGGCACGGGAAGCAGAGGCCCGTCGACGGCGAAGACAAACTCGCCACCCAAGGGAGCCGCCAGGTCGGCCTGAATATTGATGCCGGTTTCGGTCTCAATCTGGGCCAGAGCGATGACGGCTTGCGATCCGAACATCTCGACCACTTCGTCGATCAACTGGACCGGCTCGCGCACTGCCAAGCCCACCGCCACGGCGGCATCTTGAGAAACGTAGTCGAGTCCCCCGATGGGGGCCGGAGCGGCCAGCCAGGAGGCAATGCCTTGGCGCTCGCCCTGGAAGGTCAGCATGGCCCGATTCTCCAGCATGCCCTCAGCTTCGCGCATCTCTACGAAGAAGTGCTCGACGTTGGCTATGCCGCTCTCCGCCACCATCTCGCCGCCTTCATCCTCCATCAACTTGTTGAGGTTGATGCCGAAGACCCAGTCCACGCCATCGCGGTAAAGAGTGTCGAGATGATGATGGAAAGAGGTGTCGGCAAAGGCGCTGCGGCCGCTTCGGGCGGCCCGGTGGAAGGCACGCAGCGAGTCCAGATCAGGCGAAAGGGCGACCAAGTCTCCGTTCAGGTAAACGTAGATGGTGTCGCCGCTTTCCTGCAGCGTGGACGGATCGTCGGTGATGACGAAGTTGTCCAGTTCGCCCAGCTCGGCCTTGAAACGCTCCAACTCGGTTTCGAGCGCGGCCCGGAAAGCCACGGGATCGGTGGTTTCGGCCATCAACATCGGTGCGCCGGGATCTCCGCTCCCTTCCTGCTGGATGGCCACGACCAATTCGTCTCCCAGCAGTTGGCTCATGGCCCGCAGGCGGTCAAAGACCTGCATCGCCGACACGTTCTTCTCCCCGCTGCGGACCGCCTTGTGCCACCACTCCGACAAGGTTGGGTTGGTCTCCACCCGCTGCATGAAGATGTCGCGGGCTTCGGTCACGGAGGTGGCCAGATTAGGCAGTCCCACGTAGATGACCGTTCCTTCGGGAACGATATCCAAAAAGCGGCTGGAGAAGCGCAATCCGGGGAAGAAAACCCGGTTGAACTCCTGATCGAGCAAACGGGCTTCTCTGAGCAGAGCGAGGTACTGGTCGTAGTTCTGGCTCCAGGCGATCTCGCGTTCCAGGGGGACGCGGGCCAAGCGCTCGTTGGTGGTGTACTGCTCTCCTGCCGCCAGCGTCTGATGCTGCCCGCCCTGCTCGACCTCGACCTCGCCTTCAAGCACCGAGACGCGGGTTCCTTTGGCGCCGCTGCTGACCGAAAAGAGGGTTCCCTTGACCGAGACGATGCAGTCGTTGGTGCGAACGTAGAGGTGGCCGCTGCGCTGCTCGGCGGCCTGCACGATGATGCTGCCGCGGTCGAGGTTGATGGTGACTCCGTCGCGGGCTTCCGAAATGGAGAACTCAGAGCGCTCGCGGAGTTCCATCAGCGAGCCGTCGGACAGTTCAAAGACCACGTCGGTGTCTTTGGCCGAGCGGATGCCCTGCTTCCAGTCGATTTCCTGCCCCGCCGCCAGGACGGTATGGCCCTGGGGAGAGATCTGGAAAACGTTGCCCTCCACGCTGCGGACGCTGGCCATGCCCACGGTGGTGCGGGGAAGGATGCCGTCGAAGACGCCCCACTGCACCAAGCCGATGGTGAAAAGCACCATGGCAGCCACCGCGCCCCATTTGAACCAAGGCGAACTGACGAAGCTGCCTTGACGCTGGGGCGGAAGGACGCGCTCTTCGCCCCGCGCTTCCTTAAGGGCCCGGCGCAGGGTGACCGAATTGCGCATCTGGTCCTCAAAGAGGATGCGGCGAGCTTCGGGCAGCCGTCCCGCCAGGTAGTCGGGAATCAATGCCTTGAAGTCCTCGACCGAGTCGAGGCGCTCCTGGGCAGCCGTCTGAGGCTGGCCGGCGGAAGCGTCTTGAAGCTTGCTCCAGACACGCTGGGCGGCTTCCTCTTCCTGCCCGGACTGGGGGGTCTCCCGGCGGATCTCCTCCAATGCCTCTTCCAAAATGGCCTCGGGATTGCGATTGTTCAGCTTCATGGTCAGTTCCTCTTCAATATCTTGCCGATCTCCTGCTGAAGACGGGAACGCGTGCGGTGCAGCGTAACCGCCACCGTGCCTTGCGTGGTTCCGAGCATCTCGGCGATCTCCTGATTGCCGTAACCCTCGAAATAGCGCAGGACAAACATCTCAGCGGCGTTGTCGCTGAGATTGGCGATGGCCTGCCGAAGCCAGCGGCGGATCTCCGCCGCCATCTGCTTCTGTTCCGGCCCCGGTGTGTCGTCCGGAGGCGGAAAGACAACGTCTTCCAGCGAGATGCTGGCCGAGCTCTTGCGCGAGCGGAGCAAATCGATGGCGGCATTAACCGCTGAGCGGTGAAGATATCCGGCCGGGTTGGCTCCCAGATTGATCTCACCGTCCCGCTTGAGCAAGCGCATGAACACGGTCTGCATGACATCTTCCGCGTCCGACGGGTTCCCGGTCACCCGGTAGGCGGCCCGGAACACCGTGCGGTTGTGCTCGCGGAAGATCTGCTCAAACTGTTGATCCGGCCCGGAGGCCGGTGCGTTCAAAGCGGCTGCTGTTTGCAACGCTTCCTCCTTCTTCTCGCTTCTACTCATAGAAACGGTCCTCCGGGTGAATTCTTAACAATTTCGAGCAAGATAAGGAACGCGGCGATCACCCTTGTACCATGAAGCCTGAAGCCGGTCAAAAGCCGTGCTCACGGGCCTTCCTACGGTTCCAGGAGGGAGAAAAGTTCCATCGGGGGGAAGAGAAGGTGCGCGGGACTATCCGGCGGCTTCTTCCGAGGCGGCCGTTTCAGGGGCGGACTCGCCGCTGACGGGCGAGGGAAGGCGCCGGAACTCGAGTCGAATTTGATTCTTCAGCAGCTCCAGGGCTTGCTCTTGGTCGCGCCCCAGAGCGCTGAAGGGCCTGACGCGGACGAACATGCCTTGCTTGGGGGCCTTGGCAGAGACCATCACGAAGGGACCCATCTTCTCGGTTTCGATGCTGAACTTGATGCCCTTATGCTCCCATTCCATGGCCTGAATTATAGCCCAAAGCGCTGTCTCGCGCCATTCTGCGGCGCACTCCCCGACGGTCGCGCTCGCGAGCCCCCTGCCCGAAATGAGCCGAGTTCGGCGAGAAGCAGATATAATGGCCATTTTTTCACGGACGAAAGCAACGGCACACTTATGCGACTAGCACTCATGGGCATTCCCCTTTCGGGCGTCAAGACCATCTACTCGGCCATCAGCGGACACGCCGAATCGGGAGGCGGATTCCGGCCCTCTTCGGCCCTCAACCGACTTTCGGTCCTCAAGGTGCCCGACCAGCGGCTCGACCTGCTGACCGAAATCTTCAAGCCCAAGAAGAAGGTCCCCGCCACTGTGGAACTGACGGAGTTTCCCGGGCTCTTCGGCGGCGAAAAGACCGACCCCCAAGCCGTGGCCAAGGCCCGTGAGTCCGATGCCCTGGTCATCGTGCTGCGCTGCTTCTCAAGCGACGTGGTTCCCCACCCCAAAGATTCCATCGATCCCCGCCGCGACCTGGACGACATCGACGCCGAAATGGTGCTGTCCGACTTGGCGGTGGCCGAAAACCGCCTCGAACGTCTGTCAGGTAGCGTCAAGACTAAGGCCAACGAGGACGACTTGGCCGAACACGCGGTCCTGACGCAGGTGCACGAGCAGCTTGAGGAAGGCCGTCCTGTGCGCGAGCTGGACCTCAAGCCCGAGCAACGCAAGCGCATCCGCGGATTCGGCTTCCTCACCGCCAAGCCGCGCATGCTCATCCTCAACATCGGCGAAGGCCAGTTGGGAGAAGAAGACCGAATCGCATCTCCTTTCCGGGAGAAGGGATGGGTGGCGGAAGCCTTATGCGGGTCGCTGGAAGCCGAACTGGCCCAGCTTGAGGAAGAAGAGCGGGGCGAGTTCATGAGCGATTTCGGGGTAACGGAACTGGCCGCTCCCCGCGTCCTGGCGGCCGCCTACCAGGCTTTGGAAGTCCGCACCTTCTACACCTATGGTGACGACGAATGCCGGGCCTGGACCATCAAGGTGGGCGACAATGCCGTCGACGCCGCCGCTAAGATCCACACCGACTTGGCCAAAGGATTCATCCGCGCCGAGGTCATCGGTTGGGAAGACTTCGAACGTCACCGCGACATCAAGGAGGTCAAGGCGGCCGGCAGATTCCGCCTGGAGGGCAAGGATTACGCAGTCGAAGAGGGCGATCTGATCATCATCCGCCACTCGGGCTGATACACTAGCGGCGTGACTTTAAGCCCTGAGGACCTGCAAGAACTGCGAACCGCCAAGGAACTCCTGGAGGACGTCGGCATCGCCGCCCGCCTGACCTCGGCCCTGGGCTCTCCCATTGAGAGAGGCTTTAGCATGCTTCCCGAGAAGTGGTCGCACAAGGTGCACAAGGCCGTCGAAATCTCGCTCAACCGGGCCTTGCAGATGGCGGTGCTGAGCCTTAATCCGCGCAAGCGTCCGCCCCGTTCCAAGGACTTCTTCCACAAGGTGGCCGCCATGGGGACTGGGGGCGTTGGGGGGGCCTTCGGGTTGGCCGGGCTTCCCGTCGAATTGCCCGTCTCGACCACCATCATGTTGCGCTCCATCGCTGACATCGCCCGCAGCGAGGGCGAGGACCTCTCCGACCTGGAAGCCCGTCTGAGCTGCCTTCAGGTCTTCGCTTTGGGCAGCCACCGCAAAGCCGACGACGCAGCCGAAACCGGATACTATGCCGTAAGGGCGGCCATGGCCACGGCTCTGAGCGAAGCCGCCGCCTATATCGCCCGCCAGGGACTCACGCGTCAGGGCGCGCCTGCGCTGGTCCGCTTCATCTCGGTCATCGCCTCGCGCTTCTCGGCCACCGTGGCCGAAAAGATCGCCGCCATGGCCGTCCCCGCCATCGGGGCCGCGGGAGGCGCCCTAATCAACGGCGTCTTCATCGGCCACTTCCAGCAAATGGCCCGGGGACACTTCAAGATCCGCCGGCTGGAACGCATTTACGGAGAAGAAGCCGTGCGCCAGGCCTGGGATTCGCTGGACGGCGTCCCCTCGGGTTCCCCCACCCTTCCGGCTGAAACTTGAAACCGACCTGTCCCTAGAAGTATCTTTAGGGGCTTATCGGAGGAGCTACGGGACGGCAACCAATGGAGAGGGGAGCAGTTTGACGCGAGTCGGAATCTACGGATGGGGCATCGTCGCCCCCAAATCACCCAACATCGAGCGCTTCCGCGACAACCTCAAGCGCAGCGAGAGCTGGCTGACGCCCTTTAACGGCTTCGGGCCCGACAACTTCCTGGTGGGGACGCCGGAATTCGATTTCCAGTGCTACCGCCAGTGGATCGACGAGCGTTTCGCTTCAGGACGCTTCCAGAAGCTGACCGAGAAGATGGACCTGTGCACCCAGTACGCCATTGGCAGCTTCATCCAGGCGTTGGGACAGAATCCGGGCCTGGAACAGATTCTGCAAGAGTTGGGGACGCAGGCTCATGCCTATATCGGGACGGGACTCGGCCCCCTCCCCACCATTCACGACGAGTCTCTCAACCTCTACAAGGCTCAGCGCCGCTGGATGCGCTTCTGGGCCGATCCCTCCCGCAACAGTGCTCTTCGCTGCCACTTGGACGGATCGTCCCGAGACGAGCACGCCCCAGCCTCTCCTCAGGAGGCCCCCGAGGCGGCTCGCGAGGAGGCCGAAAGCGCATGGTGGGATTATTGGACGCGGCGCTCACCCGAACTCCAGGACTACCTGCAGGAAGTCCGCGAGATCGAGGCCATGGACGTGGAAGGCAATATCGAGCAGAGCAAGATCCGCGTCATTAAGCGCAAGCGCCGCCTGCACGCCCGCCTGCAGGAAAAGTGGGGAGCCCCCGATCCGCCCTGGACGCAAGTCTCAGCCAACCTGATTTGGAACATCCAAAACACGCCCGCGGCTCAGATTTCCATGCTGGGCAAGATCACCGGCATGTCGATGGCGCCGGTGGCCGCCTGCTCCACCTTCGGCGTGGCCCTCAAGCTGGCCATGAACGCCATTGAGTTGGGAGAGGCCAAGGCCGTGGTGGTGGGCGCCACCGATCCTCCGCCCCACGCCCTCACCGTCAGCGCCTTTTACAACGCCCGCGTCATCTCCGCCGACGCCGAAGTCTCCAAGCCCCTCAGCAAACTGCGCGGGACCCATATCTCGGGAGGCTCGGTGGTATGGATCCTGGCCGACCACGAGTACATGGAGGAACGCGGCCTGCGTCCCCTGGGCATGGAACCCTTGTCGGTGGGAGTCAGTTCCGACGCGGACCACATCATCACTCCCTCCAAGGAAGGCCCCACCACCGCAATGCGCCAGGCCTTGCGCGATGCCGGCGCGCCTCCCGAAGCCATCACCGAGTGGGACCTGCACGCCACCGCCACCCCCGGCGACTATCTGGAAGTCGAGAACCTGCGCGACATCGTAGGCGGAGAGGTGCTCATCACGGCCCGCAAAGGCACCTTCGGCCACGGTATGAGCGCCGGCGGAGGATGGGAGCTCACGGCCCAGTACCTGGGACATGAAGAGGGGCAGGTCTTCCCCACCCCGCTGCGCGGAACCGAGCTCAACCAGCAAATCGCAGGCGTCCACAACCGCTTTGTGTTCGACGCTTCCTGTCCGGCTTCCAAGGGCTTGGCCGGCAAGCTCTCCATGGGCATCGGCGGCATCAACGCCTGCGTCATCTCGCGCCCCTGGTGACGGGCGTGGCCCTCAATCAGGGCCCCATCCGGCCCATGTCAGGAAACGGCAAACTCCCGCCCCGGGCTGTTGACAGGATCAACTTCTCGCGCGCAAGGTAGATGCTGGGATGATGTCTGCCAAAGACAAAGTTCGGCCTCAGAATCCAGTCAGGAAGCGTCCGCGCCGGTCTCCAGGAGGGCGCCGTCCATGGCTGACCATCATCCTTTTGCCCCTGACGCTGGCAGCCACCGCAGCCCTGGCGTTTCAAGCCTATGACGCGGCCAAGGCTCAGCACAACACGGCCGAGAGAGTCCTCAACGATTACGCCGCCATGGCGGCCAACGAAATCGCCTCACGCCTGCGACAAAACCTGGGCTTCTATGGAGCCTACCGGGGACTCAATCCCCTGGCCGATCCAGAAGAACTTCCCGACCCTTCTCAGATCAGCGCCAGCAGGCCTTTCACCGAGCCTCTGGTCCGCAGTTTTTTCCGCCTGCGGTTGACCGGCTCTTCCAGAGGGAACCCGGCTCCGGGCAATTCCGCCTATGACCGCCAGACGACCGGGGACCCCGGCACCGAGTTCCTCGAAATCAAAGGCGCTGACCCCGCTTCCCGCTTCCGGGAGGAGTTCCTGCCGGTGCTGCGGCAAGCCTATGCCGCCTACCAGGACGACTGGTACTGGCACTTGGCGTTCGTTGTGGAGGAAAGAGCCGCGCCGCTGCTGCTGGTTTACCGCAGGCGGCCTTCCAAGGGACCTGGGACTGTGCTGGAAGGTGGAGTTGTCGCTCCCGATGCGCTCTCTGAACGCTTGCGCATGTCGCGCCGCAGCCCCATCATGCCCGCTCCGCTGGACGAGGCCCTGGACGAGAGTCATCTCGACATCACGGTCCGCCTGCCCTCGGGCGTCAACCTGATGGGAGGCTACGAGCCGCCCAGCAACTATTCCTACGATCCCACAGCTCCCGTCGTGCGGCGCCATGTTGAGTTAGACCCCCAACTCGCCGGACTCCAGGTCTTCGTGGGACTCGACCGTGAAGCCGCCGAGCAGCTCATTATCGGCGGCTTGCCCGGCTCCCGCACTCCCCTGCTCATCGGACTGGTCGTGCTGGCCGGCACCCTCTTTCTGGCCACCGTGCTGCAAATCAGACGGGAGCGGGAGTTCGCTCGCCGCCAGTCGGACTTCATCGCAGCCGTCTCCCATGAGCTGCGCACACCGCTGGCCCAGATCCAGATGTTCTCCGACACCTTGCGGCTGGAACGGGTGCGTTCCGGGGAAGAACGTCGGCGCTCCCTCGACATCATCACCCAGGAAAGCCAGCGCCTCTCCAACTTGGTGGAGAACATCATCCAATTTTCGCGCTCCCAGCGCCACAAGGTGCGGCTGCAGCCGACCTCCCTGGACTTGGCCGAGTTGGTCGAGGAAGTGGCCGAGCGCTTCGCCCCCTTGGCGGCCTCATCGCAAAACCGGCTGCGCACCCGCATTCAAGGATCAGCCAGGGTGCACGCCGATCCTGACGCGCTGCGCCGGGTCTTGCTCAACCTGCTCGACAATGCCGTCAAATATGGTCCCCGCGGGCAAACCGTGACTCTGGGACTTTCAGTGCTGCCTGAAACCGCCCGCCTGTGGGTCGAGGACGAGGGAGAAGGCATCGCTGAGAATGAGCGGGAAGAGATCTTCCGCCGCTTTCAGCGCCTCGACCGCCACCGCAACGCCGCCGTCGCCGGCACCGGCATCGGACTGGCGGTCGTGCGGGAGCTGGTGGAGGCCCACCAGGGCCGGGTCTGGTGCGAAGACGCCCGAACCGGCGGAGCCCGCCTCGTGGTGGAGCTGCTGCTGGACGACAACGGCCATGCCCAGCTAAACGGCCCGTCCGCCGGCTCCTCCCCGACGACGACGGCCGATGGAAATCCATCGGCAGGAGAACGGCAATGAAGCGCATCCTGGTGGTCGAAGACAACGCCAATCTTGCTTACGGTTTGCAGAATAATCTGGAGATCGAGGGCTATCAGGTGACAGTGGCGGAAGACGGCCAACAGGGCCTGCGAGAAGCCGCCAAGGACATCTTCGACCTGATTGTGTTGGATCTGATGCTTCCCAAGCTGGATGGCTTCCGGCTGCTCAAAGCCTTGCGCGAGAAAGGCGTCGACACGCCGGTGTTGATTCTCAGCGCCCGCGGCGAAGAACTCGACAAGGTGCAGGGATTCCGCCTGGGTGCCGACGATTACGTCACCAAGCCGTTTTCGGTGCTGGAACTGTTGGCCCGCATCGAGGCTTTGCTGCGGCGGGCCGAGCCCCGCGGATCGGGAGAGCAGGACGCAACCGTCCGCTTCGGGGAGATCGAAGTGAATCCCGATACTCGTGAAGTCCACCGCCGGGGACGGCTGGTGGAGTTGGCGCCCAAGGAGTTCGACTTGTTGTGGGCGCTTTTGCAGCGTCGGGGCTCGGTGGCCTCGCGCCTGGAGTTGATCCAGGAAGTATGGGGCTATCCCGACACGGTGCTGACCCGGACGGTCGATACCCACATCGGCGAACTGCGGCGCAAGCTGGAGGAGAAACCCTCCAGCCCGCGCCACATTCTAACCGTGCGCAAGGCCGGTTACCGGCTCAAGCGCGGTGGGGGCCGCTAGGCGGCCGACAAGTGCCCGGACGGGCCCAGGTTTTTCTTGGGCGGCAAGCCGCCGCCAGCTCTCCCGTAGCGCTGCCTCATAACGCCGAGGGCGTTGGGGCAACTGACCGTGGCCCATGAAACCTGACTCGTACATGAACTTGCTGGCCGCCTGGTGCCTAATGGGAATGGATGCGCTCAAACTTGGTAAAGGACTGAGTGCCGGCTCCCACGTCTCCCACGGTTTCCGGCTCGGTAACCGAGAAGGGGAAGATAAAGCTGAAGTCCGATCCGTTGTCCTGGGCCACTCCGTGACATCCCATGCAACCGCCCATGTTGAAGGCGGAGCCGTTGTAGTAGGTGTTGAAGTAGGGCGTCCCGTCCAAGTTGAAGTCGGTAATCAGGCCGTTGTTGACGAAGGTGATGCTGGAATCTTGCGAGGCGGGCTGCTGCTGGCCGCTGAAGACCTGCAAGTTGTAGTCCGTTTCCACCACGATGTTGGCCAGGTAGTAGGTGGCTGCATCCGATCCGGTGTAGTCCTGTCCCGGAGTGGGTTTGTTGATGGGCTGCCACTGGACGTTGATGAGCTTGTAGTAGCCCCAGGGAGAGCCGGTGACGCCATTCTGCTGGTTGTAGCTGGAGATGGCTGAATGGGCCGCCTGGTTGGCGTCGATCACGTCCTGAGGAATGGCGTGCTTGCGCAAGTTGACGCATACCGTGCCCTGCGGCGACGCGAACGGCTGCCCCCGCCCGGTTTCCACTGAGTTGACATAGTAGAGGCGCTCGTCAGGTGTGCAGTCAGCCTCATGCGGGGACAGCACTTGCACCGAGTCCTGAGTGGCGGGATCGGCCGAAGTGGCGTTCTGCGACGTGATGTTGGGGTCGAAGGGAGTGGCTCCCGAGTTGGCCACGATGTTGCCGTTGACGTCCTCCACCAGGGATCCGTCGGATGTGCGCAGGTTGTCGGCCTGTTCGAAAGTGGCGAAGATGAAGTAGGGCGCCGTGGGCGTCTTATGAATGATGTGCAGGGCCATCATGGCCATCGTCACGTCTGTGTAGCAGGGGTTGCCGGAGGAGTTTTTTTCGTAGTGGCGGATGGTGGCGGTGCGGTAGCGCGAGGCGTCCTCGTCGGCTCCCAACAGGCGCCAACCAGACTTCATCTCCACGGTCCCGTTGGGAAAACTGACATAGTCAGTGGAGCCCGGCGGCGGGCTCTCCATATTGCTCTTGACGTAGTCGGCGGTTTTACTGACCACGCTGCCGGCATTCGTATCGTTCCACCACTTGTTGGCCGCCACATAGACGTACTCGGTACGATTGGCTTTGGCCAAATAGATGAACTGCTGTTCGGGTGAGGGCGAATCGGCTCCGATGCCCGCGAACATCTCATTGAGCCCGATCTCATTGATCTCGTCGAGGTTGACAAAAGGAGTGCTGGAGGAAGCCGATCCACAAGGCGGGATCTGACCGTCCGACGTCCCCACTGTGGAGGGATCGTAGACGTATTCGGGCAGTGCGTCAAAGCCGTAGGACTGGCTGGCGTCGTCCACGTAGCCTGGAGGCGGACCTCCGTTGCCTGGGAAGATCTCCACCTTGTTGCGATAGGTTTCCCATACCAGCGGACCGCTGGTGTCTCCGAAATGAGCGCTGCTGTTGGCCACGCCGCGGGTGTTGTTGTCACCCGTCTGCTGGACGGCAGGCCAGTTGAGGGCGATGAATTCCTGCCAGGCGAAGGCCGAGGCTTGCGAAAGGTCCGCGTTCTGAGCTCCTCCCGGGATGTCGGAGGGAAAATCGGGACTCACGGTGATGCTCACGCTGGGAGTGGCTTCTTCCTCAACGGCTTCTTGTGCCGGCTGGCCTCCGCAGGCGGCGAAGAATCCCACCACGGTGGCCGCCAGGATACAGACCAAGAGGGTGCGATAACTCAATTCTTGCTTCATGTTGTCTCCTTGGGGTGAAACCCGGGACTCAAGACGGCCCGGACATCTCGTCCCCTTATACTGCCACGAAACCAGAACAAATCTCGCTGAAATTTGCTTGAAAGGCTGATTTACTTGAGAAAGGGGAGGCTCAGCAGGGTCCTCCAGGGGAACCTGCCGCTGCCGTAAAAGGCCAAATCGATCAATTCCTGCTGCACGCGGCGCCGTCCCCCGGCCAGCTTGAGGATGCGTTCCACGAAGGAAGGATAGGCGATGAGGTGGGAGAGGGTGTTGCAGATGAAGTAGTTGCGCCTGAAATGCCGCCGGACGCGCTGGTCATAGCGGCGGGCCTCGTTTTCGCCGAAGGCACCCTCGTCGAGCCAGCGTCCGGCCTCGTCGGCGGCCATGCGTCCGCTTTCCAGGGCGCCTTCAATGCCCTCGCCTGAGAAGGGATTGATGAGTCCGGCGGAATCGCCGGCCAGCATGACGCGGGGCCGGGCGATTTTGGGCAGATTGAGGCCCAGGGGCAGGTAGTGTCCGCGGGCCCGCCCGCTGGGGCGTCCCCGGCCCAGGAGGCGGGCCAAGGGGGACGAACTCTGCAAAAAGGACTCGTAGAGCTGCCGCAGCTTGCGCCCTTTCTGGCGCATCCAGGGCGTGCGCATGCCCAGTCCCACGTTGACGCTGCTGGGGCTGGTCGGGAAGAGCCAGGCATAGCCGGGCAGAAGTTCCCGTTCCCAACTGACGATCAAGGCCCCGGCGTCCTGCAGGGGAACCTCCTCGAAGTAGCCGCGGATGGCCCAGGCGCTGTGGGAGTCGGAGTACTCTTCCGCAAAGAGCTGGCGCCGCACCTGCGAGTAGGCCCCATCAGCCCCGATCACCAAGCGGGCTTGGTCACTGCCGCCCGTCTTCCACTTCAGCGACACTTTGTCCTGCTCCGTCTCCAGGCTTTCAAGAGGTGTCTCAGGACGGAATTCGGCACCCGCCTCGATGGCGGTTTCCACCAGCAGGTGATCAAGGCTCTTGCGCGGGATCACGTAGCCTTCGTCGCCGAATTCGGGCGAAGCCCAGGAGATGGTGATGCCGCGTCCGCGGGGAGAGATCATTTCCACCCGTTCAATGCGCTGGCCCTTGGCGGCCACTGCGGGCAGTGCTCCCATCTCGCGCAGCACGGAACAGGAGCGCGGAGTACAGGCGTCCCCGCAGGATTTGTCGCGGGGAAAGGCACTGCGGTCGGCTAGCAGCACACGGGCTCCCCGACGGGCCAGAAAACAGGCCGCCGCGCTGCCGGCCGGCCCGGCTCCTACGATCACGGCATCCCACATTCGAGTCATACGCGCCTTTCCAAACCTTCTCCGGGGAGGAGGTCGCGAGAGGGAACTTTACTATATACGACTGCGGAAAACGAGCCTCGCTCCATAACCGCAGGTTTGCGCCTGTCTTCCACCTGCCGCCGCTGGAAGGACTCCGCCGTGCAAGCTTCCGGCGACCCGGGCCGGGCGGGGCCGGTCTACACGTCCAAGGTGAGGCTGGCATAATGACGGCATGTCCAACCTGCAAGAAGCCTACGCCAAGCTGGCCCGCCATTACGACAGCGACTATGAGGCCATGGGCTATGACGAGGACATCGACTTCTACGTCTCGGCCGCGCGCCGCATCCAGGGTCCGGTATTAGAGATGGGGTGCGGCAGCGGGCGGATCCTGTTGCCCACAGCCGAATCCGGGGTCGAAGTCCACGGCATGGAGCAGTCGCCCGACATGCTGGCGCGCCTGAAGGACGAACTGGCCCGGCGCGGAGAGAAGGTCCGCCAACGCGTCACCTTGCAGCGGGGCGACATCCGGTACAGCCAAGCCGGGCGCGAGGACGCTTTCGCGCTGGTGACGGCCCCCTTTCGGGTTATCCAGCACCTGCTCACGCGGGACGACCAAAAAGCCTGGTTGGGGAATGTCCGGCGCCACCTGCGGCCCGAGGGCCGCCTCATTTTCGACGTCTTCCAGCCCGACTTCGAGATGGTCTCCAACAGTCCTGAAGAGCCGTTCAAGGAGATCGACTACACCGACAATGCCAGCGGACGGCGCATCACCCGCCACGCCCAGGTCCGCCATCAGCCTGAACTTCAGACCTTTGACATTCGCATGGTTTGGAGAGAGTACGACGCTGAAGATCATGAGACCGCCAAAGAGGAGGCGTCCTTTCAGGTGCGCTGGTTTGTGAAGTCTGAATTGGAGAGTCTCCTGGAACTCGAGGGCTTTGAGGTGGTCGACTTCTGGGGTGACTTCGTGCCCACTCCTTTCGGCCCCGGCGCCTCCCAGCAAATCGTCGAAGCCCGCTTGGCCTGACGGTCACTTCAACATCGGCCGTGATGGTTGCTCTCATGGGCCTCAATATCGACACCTGTTTCAAGGCAACTCGCGGGTGGTGGGATACTGCGAGCGTTGGGCGACGGCCTTGACGAGACTTCATGTTTTGGCAGCCATCCAGGACCGCTTTAAGGACAACACCCTACACTTGGCGGGAGACGCTATTCTCCCCTCCCCTCGCTGATTTCGAGGGCGCGGCGGGCCAGCAGGGGAATCATGGCGCCCAAAGCAGCGAATCGCTGGTCCTGGGTCTGGCCGCGGAGGTAGCGGATGTAGATCTGGGCCACGATCACCGCCACCCGAAAGAGTCCCAGCACGTAATAGAAGCGGACCTGGGGCGCTGAGCGTCCGCTGCGGTCGCAATAGCGCTTGATGAGTTCTTGGCGGCTGGGGAAGCCCTTGGCCGGCATCATGGCCATGGCCCTGAGCTGGGGCGGATCGTCCGGCTGGCTCCAGTAAGCCAACATGGCGCCCACATCCGACAGCGGATCGCCCAGGGTGCACATATCCCAATCGAAGACCGCCACCACCCGGCTGGGATCGTCGTCGGCCCACATGAGGTTGTCGAGCTTGTAGTCGTTGTGTACGAGCGTGTGGTCGCTGCGCGAGGGAAGATGCTCACGCAGCCAGCGGTAGAGCGCGTCCATCTCAGGACGTTCCTGATCTTGAGCTTGGGTCCAGCGCTTGTGCCAGCCCTTCACTTGGCGCTCGATGAAGCCCTCGGGACGTCCCAGATCCTCCAGTCCCAAGGAGGCATAGTCGACCGAATGCAAGTCGACCAGGGTGTCGACCATGGCTTCGCTCATGCGCAGTCCGGCACCGGGAACGTCGCGGAAGAAGCGGGGCATCTCGCGCCGCACCACCAGGCCGCTGCGGCGTTCCATGATGAAGAAAGGGGCCCCGATGACGCTTTCGTCCTGGCATAGCAGATGGGCCCGGGGAGCCGGCGGAAAGGCCTTATAGAGCACCGAAAGCACCTTGAACTCGCGGCTCATGTCATGAGCCTTGGCCGCCACCGGTCCCAGCGGGGGACGCCGCAGGACATACTGGCGTCCCCCGAAATCGAGCAGATACGTCAGATTGGCCGCGCCCCCGCCGAACTGCCGGACCTTGAGGGGTTTATCGACGCCTTCGAGGCGTCCTTGCAGGTACTCTCGCAGCTTGCCGCTCTCGAAGCGTTCGTCGGGACGCACTTCGATGGTGTCGTCGTATTCCTCGATTCCCATCCCGCTCAGCTTCCAGCACGGGCTGCGAACTGTCAAGATAGCTTGCATGGACTTCTCAATTCCCGACTCCATGCAGACGCTGCTTTGCGACGTCCGAGCCTTTCTCGACGAACGCCTGCTGCCCTTGGAAGACCGCTTCCGCACGGGTGCCTTCGCCAATCTGGAGACTGATCTTCAAGCTGTGCGCGAGGAGGTGCGCAGCCAGGGTTGGTGGCTTCCTCAGATCCACCGTGAGTGGGGAGGCATGGGTCTGAGCTGCCTCGACTTCGGACTGTTGGGCGGAGTCTTGGGTCGCTCGCCGCTGGGGCATTATGCCTTCAACTGCCAGGCCCCCGACGCGGGCAACATGGAGATCCTCATCTCGCAGGCCGATGACGCTCAGAAGGAAAGCTTTCTCAAGCCGCTGCTGGAAGGCCGCACTCGGAGCTGCTTCGCCATGACCGAGCCTGACCAGGCCGGATCCAACCCGGTGTGGATGAGCACACAGGCCCGGCCCGAGGACGGCGGATGGGTCCTCAACGGGCGCAAGTGGTACGCCACGGGCGCCGACGGAGCTGCCTTCGCCGTGGTCATGGCGGTGACTGACGCCGATGCTGATCCTCACCAGCGGGCCTCCATGTTTCTCGTTCCGACCGACGCCCCGGGCTACCGGCTGGCGCGCAACATCTCGGTCATGGGACATGAGGGCGACGGGTGGGCCTCTCACGGCGAAGTGGCACTTGAGAACTGCCGGGTTCCTCAAGACGCCCTGCTGGGGCAGGCCGGCCAGGGATTCGCCATCGCCCAGGAACGCCTGGGCCCGGGACGCATCCATCACTGCATGCGCTGGATCGGCATCTGCGAGCGGGCCTTCGAGCTGATGGTGGGCCGGGCCGCCACCCGCTGCTTCGCGCCCGGCAAACCGCTGGCCACCCGCCAGATGGTGCAGGACGCCATCGCCACCTCGCGCATGGAGATCAACAGCGCCCGCTTGAGCGTCCTGCACGCGGCTTGGACCATCGATCAAAAAGGAACCAAAGCCGCCCGTCAAGAGATTTCATGCATCAAGTTCCAGGTGGCTGGGGTGATGCAGCGGGTCCTGGACCGGGCCATTCAGCTTCATGGAGGGCTGGGCGTCAGCGACGATACTCCGCTGGCCTGGTTCTGGCGCCATGAACGCGCCTCCCGCATCTACGACGGCCCCGACGAAGTCCACAAAATCGCCGTCGCCAAGCAGGTCCTCAAGGAGTACCAAGCCTCCAGTTCCAAGTCCGGGCTCGCTGTAGGCGAGCCATAGGCCTAGCCCAGGGTCAGCCGCCGTGGAGCGCAGCGAGACGAAGGCGCCACCCTGGGTTCAAGCAGAGAGAATTTTCAAACGCTGAAAGCGTGCAATAAAGCCAATCAAAGGGGGAATGGAGCGAAGGCGACGACGCAAAGAGAGCGGCGCCCCTTCCAGTCGGGAGGAAGGGGCGCCATTCGAGCTGGTATCGTTCGTTGTTACAGGTTTTGTCGTCTCTTGCCGTCTACACGACAAAGATGGACCAAGTCTAGCCGCCCTCGGGGTAAATGTCTTGAAGGCCATGCAAAATGTTGCAACCAAGTTGTAAACAAGTTGTTAAACCGCCCCATTTCAGGGACTTGGACGAATCTCCTGGCGTATACTCACAAGAATCATGAGCCCGCAAGAGCAGCATCCACGGACTTCGGACGCTCCTTCCAAAGGAGGACGGTCCGGCGCGGTGCGCAACGGTTCCAACGGACCAGCCGGCTTGGCCTCCTGGAGCAAGCGCCGCATGCTTTGGCTGGGATTCGCCGGCGTGCTGATTCCGCTCACCGTCCTGATGCTGCTGCAATACCGCTGGCTGGTCGACTTGCAGGAGAACTCGGCTCTGGCTCAGAAGGCCAGCATGGAAAGCTACCTGGAGCTGGTGACCGAGAAGGTCGAGTACTTCTTCCGCAAGAATGCCGAACGGGCCCTCAACGTCCCCGCCGTGGTGCTGGAGAAGACGCCTCAGGAGCAGCTCAGCTATCTGCGTCAGAAGAAGAAGGACATCGAAGGCGCCCGTCTGCTCTTTCTCATCCGCTTCGAGGACGAGCACGTCAAACAGGTCTTCTACGACCCCGTCACCCGCAGCGAGGCTGAGCCCGTCAAGATCGACCTGCTTTACTTGAAGACCCTGCACAAGTACGCCAAGACCATCGAGTCGGAGTTGAAGGTCGACGACTCCGATCCTGAGAACGCCGTCATTCTCAAGCCCATCACCGACGACTGCTCGCTGCTGCTGGGCGTAGCGGGGATGCTGGTCGACACAAGGTATTTCCGCACCCGTCATCTGCCCGACGTCATCCGCGAGTACATTCCCTCAATGCCCTCTCAGAAGGACCTGGCTGTCCTGGTGCGCGACGGCGAGGGAGACAAGGTCTTCGCCGAGGGCGATCTGGACACCTTGAAGGATCCGGAAAAGGCCTGTGAAGTGGGCCGACACCTCAACTTCATCTTCCGCGACTGGAAGGTGTGCTTGAGCGGCGGAGCGTCCACTCCCGAACATTTGGCGCGGGCCAACTTCCTCTTCAACATCACTCTTTCCGGGGTGCTGGGGGTTCTGCTGATTGGAGGCGTGATTCTGACCTTCCGCACGGCTGCTCGGGAAATGAAGCTGTCGGAGATGAAGAACGACTTTGTCTCCAACGTCTCTCATGAGCTGCGGACGCCTTTGGCGTCCATCAGAGTCTTCGGAGAGATGCTGCGCCTGGGCAAGGTCGAGGAACCGACCAAGGTGAGGGAGTACGGGGAGTACATCGAGGCCGAGGGACGGCGGCTGAGCCAGTTGATCAACAACATCCTCAACTTCGCCAAGATCGAATCGGGGCAGAAAGTCTATGAATTCGAGTCCTGCGATTTGCAGGAGGTGCTGGAGAGGGTGGTCAAGACCTTCCGCGTCCGTTTGCAGCACTCGGGTCCGGAGATTGTGCTGCGCACGCCCGACCAGCCCTTGCCTGAGGCGCACATCGATCCGCAGGCCGTGGCTCAGGCCGTGAGCAATCTGCTCGACAACGCCGTGAAGTATTCCAACGGTTCTCAGTCGGTGGAAGTGAGCCTGTCGGGCAAGCCGGGACTGGCGGTCATCTCCGTCCGCGACCAGGGCATCGGTATTTCCCGCGAGGAACAGGAGAAGATCTTCGAACGCTTCCACCGGGTCAGCACGGGGCTGGTCCACGACGTCAAGGGCAGCGGACTTGGGCTGTCCATCGTTCAGCACATCGTGGCCGCTCATTCGGGACGCGTCAAGGTCGAGAGCGAACTGGGACAGGGCAGCACCTTCACCATCGAGCTTCCTTTGAAGCAGGAGCGGCGGGAAGCCGGACGCAGGATGCCGGAGGCCGGGCAGAACGACGCTGCGCAGGACACTGAGGGACTCCAACCCTCGACCGCGGCGCTGCGGGAAGGAAAGACGGCGTGAAGCGGAAAGTCCTCATCGTGGAAGACGAAGAGGCCATGGGCGTGGCCTTGCGCGACGGCTTCCAGTACGAAGGCTATGACGTCTCGCTGGCCACCGACGGCACTCAGGCGCTGGAGAAGGTGGGCCAGGAAGAGCCCGACTTGATGATCCTCGACGTGATGCTGCCCAAGGTGAACGGGCTGGACGTGTGCAAGACCCTGCGCAAGGACGGCAACCGGGTCCCCATCATCATGCTGACCGCCCGGGGCCAGGAAATCGACCGCGTCCGGGGACTGAAGATCGGCGCCGACGACTACGTCACCAAGCCTTTCAGCCTGATGGAACTGATGGCCCGCGTGGAAGCCCTCCTGCGCCGCAGCTCCTTCGCCTCTGAAGACCAGGATGAGGACGACGGCCCGACCAGCTACCGTTTCAGCGACGTCGAAATCGACTTCAAGAAGCACGAAGCCCGCAAGGACGGAGGCCCCATCGAACTCTCTCCCCGCGAGTTCAGTCTGATGCGCTTTTTCGTCCAGCACCGGGGCGAGGTGGTGTCCCGCGACACGCTGCTGGATGCCGTCTGGGGTTACGACTCCATTCCCTTCACCCGCACCGTCGACGCTCACATCGCCAAGCTGCGCAAGAAGATCGAGGACGAACCCTCCGACCCCCACCACATCGTCACCGTCCACCGCCTGGGCTACAAATTCACGGGCTAGCTTAGGTAGCCGATCCGCGACGATTGGGTCCGTGTAACGGAGATGTCCCCTGCTCCAGGACGCACACTCCCGCTGCGCCGATGCTCCGCCTCAGCCTCAGCTCTATTGCTCCTGCCGTTTCCGGTACTCTCGGACCATCCGATCGGTGAACCGAGCCGCCGGGCAACGTCAAGGGCAACGTCACTGGGACCTCCAGGGCAGGCAGCACGTGACGAGAGTCACTTTTGAGGTCTGGAATCGAACCTTCGGCGTACGGGCCTCGTTCAAGTCATTAAGGAGACCATGGCGCCAGAGAGGAGGCAGACGTGGAGCGAATCATCAAGGACCTCAAGTATGCCTGGAGGCGCATCCGCCGTAGTCCGGGATTCACTGCCGTAGCCGTGCTCTCCTTGGGCCTCGGGATAGGAGCCAATACCGCCATCTTCACCTTGATCGATGCAGCCTTGTTGGGCGACGCCCCCTACGGGGACCCCGAATCGCTGGTATCGGTCTATCCCAGCGAAGACGGGCGGGTCGGCTTGGCCTCCCTCTCTTATCCGGAGGTGGAAGACATTCGCGAGGGCACCGAAGAAGTCTTCGAGGGGGTGGCGGTCACCAGCCTCTCGGTGGTCCAGGAAGGCGTAGAAGGCGGATCACAAAGCCTCCTGGCCGAAGTCGTCACGGGGAACTACTTCGAAGTGTTGGGCATCGGGCCCATTCTCGGTCGCGCTTTTGCCGAGGAAGAAGACAAGACCTTGGGCAGCCATCCCGTCGTGATCCTCGGGCATGCCTATTGGCAGCGGCGATTCGCTGCCGACCATAACGTGATCGGCCAAACACTGCGGCTCAACGGACGCGCTTACACCGTCATCGGGGTCGCTCCTTCTGACATGCCGGCGCTGATTCCGGGCTTCGACCCCGACCTTTGGGCGCCCATGATGATGATCAACCACCTCAATAACAACTCGGAAAATCAGCTTGAAAGGCGGGGAAGCCACAGCTTCTTCGCCAAAGCGCGGCTGAAGGAAGGCGTCACCGCGGGCCAAGCCCAGGTTGCGGTGGACGGCGTGGTCAGGGCCACTCATGAAGCCCATCCCGACTACCCCGACCGCTGGGGACTCACGGTGGTGCCAAGCAACGAGGTGGCCATCCACCCGCTGCTTGACCGCGTGCTCTATCCGGCTGCGGCGGTGCTGATGGCGGTCGTGGCCATGGTGCTGCTGATCGCCTGCGTCAACTTGACATCGTTCTTGCTGGCCCGGGCCACCGACCGCCGCCGGGAGATCGCCATCCGCCTCTCCCTGGGCGCCGGACGCGCTAGCCTCATCCGCCAACTGCTGACGGAAACCGTTCTGCTGGGACTCATGGGCGGAGCGGCGGGAGTGGCTATGGCTTGGGGCGGACTGCGGGTCCTCTCGGGTCTCAGGCCTCCCGCCCCCGTACCCATGGACCTGACCATGACCCCCGATGCCGGGGTCCTGCTTTATTCACTCCTGCTGTCGGTGACTGCGGGACTGTTCTTCGGATTGGTTCCCGCCTGGCGCAGCACCCGGCCCGATGTGGCTCCGGTCCTCAAAGACGAATCGGTGGTGGGAGGCGCCATGGGCCGATTCAATCTGCGCAACGCACTGGTGGTCGCTCAGGTCGCGGTGTCATTCTTGCTTCTCATCGGCTCGGGACTTTTCTTGCGCAGCCTGCAGGCGGCCCAGACAGCCGATCCCGGATTCGGGCATCAGCCCACCTCGATCGTGCTCTTGAGCCTGCCCGCCGACCGCTATAAAGGTGAGGAACCGCTGAGGTTCTTCGACCGTCTGCTTGGGGAAACAGCAGCCATGGCAGGAGTGCAATCGGCAGGCCTGATCGACGTCATCCCCCTGACCGGCGTCAGCTTCAACAGCATGGGACTCAACGTGGACGGGATAGCGCCTCCCCCGGGAGAGGAGGCCCACGCCATCGACAAAGCCGTGGTCGATTCCGGTTATTTCGAGGCCGCTGGCGTCGAATTCACCGCTGGACGGAATTTCGGTCCCCAAGACAGGCCAGACGGCCCCAAAGTGATGGTCGTCTCCCAGGCCATGGCCCGCAAGTTCTGGCACGGCCAGCAAGCCGTGGGGCGCATCGTCCACGCCCGCGACGGAACTGACTATCGAGTCATCGGCGTGGCGCGGGACACCGACGTGCGGGCGCTGGGCGAGGCTCCCCGCCCCTATGTCTACACCTACCTGCGCCAACACATGCGCCACGAGATGAACCTGCTGGCCGCCACCCGCCTCAATCCCCGCAGACTCGCTCAAGACATCGTCCGCGCCGCCCGTGATCTCGAGCCGGAGGTCATCATCATCCAGACCAAGACCATGGAGGAGCACCTGAGCTTCATGCTTTTCCCCTTCCGCTTCGCCGGCGGGCTGCTTGCGGCCTTCGGATTGCTGGCCCTGTTCTTGGGCAGCATCGGACTCTTCGGAGTCCTGCGCTTCTCAGTGGCAGGACGCATGCGTGAAATGGGCATCCGCAAGAGCCTGGGGGCTCAAGCCCGCTCGGTGATCCGCTTGGTCATGGGTGAAGGGATGCGTTTGGTGGTTCTTGGAATGGTCATCGGGGCAGCCCTGGCCCTGGCCGCCGCTCCCCTGACCGGAAGCTTGCTCTTTGGAGTGGAACCCTTGGACTGGCCCACCTTCGCGCTGGTGGCGCTGATCCTTTGCCTGGCAGCCCTGGCGGCGATCATCGGACCTGCCCTGCGCGCCGCCCGCGTCGACCCCATCGAGGCCCTGCGCCAGAACTGAGAGATCGCAGTCCGGCAGGTCGATGCCAACAAGCGAGCCTCCTACGCTGCTCGGCAAATTCAGCTTGGTCGGGAGTCTCTTCGCGTCCCCCTGGACCGAGAAAAGCTATGCCTTTGATCGATCGAGAGATTGGGCACCCCAGAGCCTGAGAGATTGCGAACTTCGTCCGCCACGAATCAGGACTCGCCCGGGCGCCGGGATTCGATGTAGGCGTCGATCTGCTTTTCCAGCACCGGCAGCGGGATGGAGCCGTTGAGCAGGATGCATCGTGGAAGGTCCGCAGATCGAAGCGTTCCCCCAACTCTGACTCGGCTTTGCGCCGCAGTTCCTTGATCTTGAGTTCGCCCAGCTTGTAGGCCAGAGCCTGACCCGGCCAGGAAATGTAGCGGTCGGTTTCGGTGCCGATCTCGTGCAGGGAGAGGGCGGTGTTGGAGGCCAGGTAGTCCCTGGCCTGTTGGCGCGTCCATCCCATGGCGTGCAGTCCCGTGTCGACAACGAGGCGGCAGGCCCGCCACATCTCGTAGGTGAGCCGTCCGAAGTTGCTGTAAGGATCGGTGTAAAAGCCGGCTTCCAGCCCCAGCCACTCGCTGTAAAGCCCCCAGCCTTCGCCGAAGGCCGAAAAACCGCCGAAGCGACGGAAGTTGGGCAGGCCCTGAAGCTCCTGGCGCAAAGCGTTCTGGAGATGGTGGCCAGGCACGGCTTCGTGCAGGGTGAGGGCCTCCAAAGTGTAGAGAGGGCGGCTGTCGAGGGCATAGGTGTTGACCCAGTAGTATCCCGGGCGCGTGCTGCCCACGGGGGCGCCGACATAGCGCCCTCCTGTGTACTTGGGAGCGATTTCGTCGGGAACAGGCGCCACCCCGTAGGGCAAGCGGGGAAGCGTCTTGAACAGCCTGGGCAGTTGGGCGTCCATGCGTTTGGCGATGTAGCAGGCTTCCTTGAGCAGTTCCTCGGGCGTCTCGGCGTAGAAGCGCGAGTCGGTGCGCAGGAACGTCAGGAAATCGGCGAAGTCGCCCTGGAACTCCACTTCCTTGATGATTTCCTCCATCTCGGAGCGGATGCGCGCCACTTCATCGAGCCCGATCTGGTGGACCTCCTCGGCGCTCAAGTCCAGCGTGGTGAAGCGGCGGATCAGGAAAGCGTAGTACTCGTCGCCGTTGGGCAACTCCGATGCGCCCAGGGTAGTACGCGCTCCGGGACGGTATTCGTTGAGGAAGAAGTCCAGAAAGCTTCGATAAGCTGGCACCACTGCTTCACGGACGGCCGCCCTTCCTTCTGCTTCCAGGTCGCCCCGCTGGGCCTCGGGCACGGCCGTGGGAAAGTCACGGAAGGGCTTGAAGAAGACGCTCTCTTCAGGATCCCCCACCACATGGGACTCGATGGACAACTCGTAGCCCTCCAAAACGGCCCGGGGCTGAGTGAAACCGCTGGAGAGCCCCTCGCGCATCAGCTCGATGTGCTGCTCCATGTACTTGGGAAAGGCGCGCAGCCGGGCGATGTAGTTGCGGTAGTCGTCCGCGTTGTTCAGAGGTACGCGGTCGGGAAGGCGGGCGAAACCGATATGGAATCCGCTGTCGGCGTTGATGGGGATGAGATAGTCCTTGAAGCGGACTCTTTCGATACGGCCCTCGGTCTGAAGGCGGAAGATGTCGTAGTGGATCTGGTCTTGGGGAGTGAGCGAGGAACGGTCAAGGGCATCCAGCCGGGCCAGGATCTCTCTCCAGTACTCGGCGCGGCGCTCTTCAGCCTGAGCGGAAACGTCCGGCAACTGGTCATCATACTGGTGGTTGCCAGTCGAAGTGGCGAAGAGCGGATTCTCCTTCAGTCGAAAATCCCAAGCCTCGCTGAAGATGGCATGCAAAGCCTCTCCGGAATCCTGCTGAGCAGTTTCACAGCCGGCTGCTGCCGCGATCAAGGTCAAACAAAAAAGAACACGCGTCTTCATAATCCAGCTTTCCTCCCCCGGCAATGATCAGTCCAAACCCTGCTGCTTTGCGTCTCGAGCGGGGCGTTTTCTTCCGCCATCGGCGCCGCTAATCGATCTGCAAGCCATGTCCCATCTCGTTCATCTCTTGAAGCCGCCTCGATGATGATGGCCTACCACTATGGCGAATATCGAACTCAATCGGCAAGCTGGCTTCTAATCTCGGCTACTTCGTCTGGATCGAGGGGGTCAGAGAAGTGCACGAGCCGGTCGAGAATTTCCGTCGTCCCAAAATACTCCTGGCAGCAGCCAAGGTGCACGAATCCGCCGGGATTGAAACGCCCTTCCTCGTAGTACGCCAGCCGGATGCGCCACGAATCCTTGGCGATCATTTCACTGCAACTGCGGCAGCGCGCCCGACCGGTCGGCGAACGCTCCACCCCGTCGGCCCGCGGCAGGCGACGATGCTCGATTCCTCCTTGGGCCCCCGCGCGCAAGCGCTCAGCGTCCTCAACCTCGACCTCAGCCTCTTCCAAAGCCTCCAGCAGCACCTCGGGACGCTTGAATGCGCCGCAAGCCAAATGGAACCAAACGGTCATGTCGGCGTCCTCGGCATAGGGATTGGGAAGGCGTTCCCCGAGCCGCAGCTCGTCTTTCTTGATCTTCCCGTCGCACCCCCGACACTTGGCCCGACCGCTCAACGCCGCTTCAATCGTGTGCTTCATGCGGGTCAATTAAAACACGCCAGTGGGCCTTGGGGAAAAGTCATCGGCTTTCAACGGTTTAGCCAGAAAGTGCAGGAGCGTCGCCGGATTGGACCGCACCTGTCGATGATTTCAATTATTCCCTCTTGAATCAGATTCATGCATCAGGTACTCTTAAGCACTATGATTCAAAGGACGACGGTGGCGGCGGAAGAGGACGTGTTGCAAACTTTGAGACACGAGGCCAAGCGGCGCGGCGTTTCTTTCGCGTCCCTGGTGGGTGAGATTCTCGCAACGAGAGCAGCCGAGCTTCGGCGTTCTCGACGGCCTCGCGTCGGCATCGGCCACTCCGGTTCCGGCGTCTCCCAAGACAGCGTCGACCATGAAGACCTGCCGGCGGCGCAGTAATGGCTCTGATCCTCGACACCGGTCCGATTCTCGCTTTGTTGGATGCAGACGACCCGGCGCACGCCTCGTGTGTCAAGCTGCTCGACGAAATCGACGAGCCGCTCATTGTGGTCGCGCCTGCTCTAGTGGAAGTGGACTACTGGATTCGCAAACGCCTCCAGCCCGAAGTGTGGTCGATATTCGTAGAGGACATCGCTACCGGTGCCTATCGTCTGGAGCACCTGTCTCCCGCGGATCTCATTCGAGTAGCGGAACTGCAATCCGATTACGCTGACCTCGGTCTCGGCATGGTTGATGCTGCCGTCATTGCTGTATGCGAAAGGCTAGGCGAGCAGAAGGTAGCAACCCTCGATCTAAGGCATTTCCGCGCCGTCCGCCCCAAGCACTGCGACTTTCTTCACCTTCTTCCCGATTTGGGGTGAGTAGCGAGGTCTGGAGAGTTCGATAGGGGGGAACCTCGAACTTCGAAATGGCCTGAAGCAGGACTCGAACCTACAACCCTTCGGCAAACAGTCGGAGCCGGTCCGCTAGATTCCGGCAATTCGCCATTAATTCCCTCAGCGTGTCGGCTGGTAAAAAGCGGCTGTCCTGTATTACACTAGGTCGCGCAAATGCTGGAAAATCGGGGGGTTGCGCTTTTTTGTCGGTGCAGACCCTGGTTGAAAAATCGACAGTCGGATCTGGTGCTCCGAGGGAGGCTGGGCGGCTGAGAGAAATATTCGAGAGACGAGTGGAAAGGATACGGAACTGATGGCAGAGAATTTGGAGTTCGATGTAGTTGTGCTGGGCGGTGGGCCCGGAGGGTATGCGGCGGCGTTTCGGGCTGCTGATCACGGGCTCAAGACGGCGGTGGTGGAGTTGCGCGAGAAGCCCGGCGGGGTCTGTGTCTATGAGGGGTGTATCCCGTCTAAGGCTCTGCTGCACATTTCGGAGCTGATTCACGAAGCCAAACAGGCCGGAGAGGTTTTCGGCGTCGAGTTCGGCAAGCCTAAGATCGACATCGACAAGGTGCGCGAGTTCAAGGACAAGGTGGTCACCCAGATGACGGGCGGAGCCCAGCAGTTGGCCAAGTCGCGCAAGGTGGAATGGATTCTGGGACGGGGCAGCTTCAAGAGCTCCGACGTCCTAGCCGTGGAAGACGAGGACGGCAACACTCGGGAGGTCAAGTACAAGCACTGCATCGTGGCCACCGGGTCACGTTCGGCCATGGTCCCCGGCATCGAGTTGGAGAGCGGCCGGCTCATGACCTCCAAAGAGGCACTGGAATTGGCTGATGTTCCCAAGACCCTGCTGGTTGTTGGGGGCGGCTATATCGGGCTGGAAATGGGCTCGGTTTATGCCGCCCTGGGCAGCAAGGTGACGGTGGTGGAGTTCATGCCCAGCATACTGCCCGGCGTTGACAAGGATCTGGTGCGGCCTCTCAAAAAGCGCCTTGATGATCAATTCGAAGCCATCCACCTCAACAGCAAGGTGACGGACATGAAAGAGGTCAAGGGCGGCATCGAGGTCGAGTTGGAAGGCGAAGTCGAGGGTAAGAAGAAGTTCGAGAAGGTGCTTGTGGCCGTGGGACGCAAGCCCAATTCCGAGGACATCGGGTTAGAGAACACCCAAGTTGAAGTCGACGACAAAGGCTTCGTCAAGATCAACGACCGCTGCCAGACGGCCGATTCCAAGATCTACGCCATCGGCGACGTGGCCGGCGAGCCCATGCTGGCCCACAAGGCCAACCGCGAAGGACTGGTGGCCTCCGATGTCATCGCCGGAGAACCGGCGGCCTTCGACAACGTGGCCATCCCGGCGGTGGTCTTCACCGATCCTGAACTGGCCTGGGCGGGCATCACCGAGACTGAGGCCAAAGAAGAAGGCATCGACATTGAAGTCCGCCGCTTTCCCTGGGCCGCCTCGGGACGCGCCCACAGCATTGGACGACCCGACGGCGTCACCAAGATCATCTTCGAACCCGAGAGCGGACGCGTCATGGGCGTGGGCATCTGCGGGCCGGGCGCGGGCGAACTGATCGCCGAAGGCACGCTGGCCATCGAGATGGCCGCCGTGGCCGAAGATCTGGCCGCCACCATCCACACCCATCCCACGCTTTCGGAGACGATCATGGAGGCCGCCGAGTCCTTCATGGGCCAGGCCACCCACATCTACCGCCGCAAGTAGGCTGCGGACGAAGCGATGCGGGACGACCCGCGAATCTTTGATGTCGCGTCCGGCGGAGGACCACCGGCGCGGCTTTTCATCCCATCGGGAGTTTGGATATGCAGACTAAGAGCAACGACAGTTTCGAAATCAGACGGACCTTCAAGGCCGGCGGCAAGGAATACCACTACTTCGACTTGACCGCCCTCGACGAGAAGACGGGAGGCTACGTGGCGCGCCTTCCCTATTGCCTGAAGATCCTCCTGGAGAACCTGCTGCGTCACGAGTCCGGCGAAGACAGCCGACGCGATATCGAGGAGGTGATCCACTGGGACGCCACCGCTAAACCCAACCGCGAGATTGCTTTCACGCCTTCGCGCGTGCTCTTGCAGGACTTCACCGGAGTCCCCGCGGTGGTCGATTTGGCCGCCATGCGCGACGCCATGGAAGACCTGGGAGGCGATCCCTCCAAGATCAATCCCATGGTGCCCGCCGAACTGGTCATCGACCATTCGGTGCAGGTGGACGTCTTCGGCAGCACCGACGCCTTCCTGCGCAACGTGGAACGCGAGTACGAGCGCAACCGCGAACGCTACGCCTTCCTGCGCTGGGGACAGACGGCCTTCGAGGGACTCAAAGTGGTGCCTCCCGCCACTGGAATCGTCCACCAGGTCAACCTGGAATTCCTGGGCCGCGTGGTCTTCGGCAAAGAAACCGAGGACGGCTGGCTGGCTTATCCCGACACCCTGGTGGGCACCGATTCCCACACCACCATGATCAACGGCCTGGGCATCCTGGGCTGGGGCGTGGGCGGAATCGAAGCCGAAGCCGCCATGCTGGGACAACCCATCAGCATGCTCATTCCCCAGGTGGTGGGATTCAAGCTGACCGGCAAGCTGCGCGAAGGCGCCACCGCCACCGACTTGGTGCTGACCGTGACCGAGATGCTGCGCCAGAAAGGCGTCGTCAACAAGTTCGTGGAGTTCTACGGCGAAGGACTGCCCAAGCTCTCGCTGGCCGACCGTGCCACTCTGGGCAACATGTCCCCCGAATTCGGATCAACGTGTGCCATTTCGCCGGTGGACGAAGAAACCCTGCGCTACCTGGAGCTCACCAACCGCGGCGATGAGCGCATCAAACTGGTGGAAGCCTACTGCAAGGCCCAGGGACTTTTCCACACCGAGGAAAGCCCCGACGCCGAGTACAGCGACAGCCTGGAACTCGACCTGCAGGACGTCGTCCCCAGCATAGCCGGACCCAAGCGTCCCCAGGACCGCATCGCCCTCAGCGCAGCCAAGCAAGCCTTCGAGAAGGAACTGGAAACGACCTTTTCCGACACCTACCGTATCGCCGTGGGAGAAGGCAGCGACGGCGGCGGGACGGCGGTCATGGAATCGCCCGTCAAGACCTGCGCCAAAGTCGAACTCTCTGCCGAGGAAAATGCCGGACAGCCAGCCTCCTTCGAGCTTGAAGACGGTGCGGTGGTCATCGCCGCCATCACCAGTTGCACCAATACGTCCAATCCCACCGTCATGGTGGGCGCCGGCCTGCTGGCCAAGAAAGCCGCCGAAAAAGGACTCAACCGCAAGCCCTGGGTCAAAACCAGCCTGGCCCCAGGATCGAAGGTGGTCACCGACTATCTCGACAAGTCAGGACTCTCCGACTACCTCGAGCAATTGGGATTCGACCTGGTCGGCTACGGATGCACCACCTGCATCGGAAACAGCGGTCCCCTGCCCCAGCCCATCTCCAAGGCCGTACGCGATCATGACATGGTGGTCTGCTCGGTGCTCTCGGGCAACCGCAACTTCGAAGGACGCATCAATCCCGACACCCGGGCCAACTACTTGGCCTCGCCGCCTCTGGTGGTGGCCTACGCCTTGGCCGGACGCATGGACGTCGACCTGCTGGAAGAGCCGCTGGGCAAGGACCGCGACGGCCAGCCCGTCTATTTGAAGGACATCTGGCCCAGCCAAAAGGAGATTCAGGAGACCATCCAGAACAACCTCGACAGCTCGATGTTCGCCGACAAGTATTCCGACGTCTACAGCGGAACCGAAGAGTGGAAGCAGCTTCCCATTCCCGAAGGCGACCGCTACGCCTGGAGCGAGGAGTCGACCTACATCCGCCAGCCCACCTTCTTCGACGACATGGGACAGGAGCCGGACCCCATCAGCGAGATCAAGGACGCCCGAGTCTTGGCCCTGCTGGGCGACACCGTTACCACCGATCACATCTCACCGGCCGGATCGATCCCCAAGGACGGTCCCGCCGGGCAGTACCTCATCAAGCGAGGCGTCAAGCCCCACGAGTTCAACTCCTTCGGATCTCGCCGCGGCAACCACGAAGTGATGGTGCGGGGCACCTTCGGCAACATCCGGCTGCGCAACCTCCTGGTGGAGAAGGAGGGCGGCTGGACCCAGGTCGATTGGGAGGACGAGCCGGTTTCCATATTCGAAGCCGCCAACGGCTACCGCGAGCGCGGCACTCCGCTGATCGTCATCGCCGGCAAGGAATACGGCACCGGTTCCTCGCGCGACTGGGCCGCCAAAGGCACGCTGCTGCTGGGCGTCAGGGCCGTTATCGCCGAGAGCTACGAGCGCATCCACCGCAGCAACCTGATCGGGATGGGCGTCCTGCCTCTGCAGTTCAAGTCGGGCGAAGGACGTAAGAGCCTGGAGCTGGACGGGTCGGAAAGCTACACCATCAGCGGCCTCGATGACGACCTCGAGCCGGGCCAGGAACTGACGGTCACAGCCACCAAGGACGGCCAGGAAAAGACCTTTGGTGTCACCACCCGCATCGACACCGCCAACGAAATGCACTACTACCGTCACGGCGGCATCCTGCATTACGTGCTGCGTTCGCTGCGCGACGCCTAGCGAGAGGATCATGAAGGAGAAGTCGACACAGCCGCCTCAGCCGGGCATCCTGGAACATCTGGATGCCCTGGCCGAGGCGGAAGGGTTTTGGGAGGCCGACCTGCATTACCGTCCCGAGTCGGCCTACCGGACGCTGTGTCTAAACGGCGCCGCCGTCCTCGACCCCTTCACCGGCAGCACCGAGGTGCGCAAGGGACGCTATCCAGTGCTGCGCCCCTTCGCCGCCGCCCCGCCTCAGGTTTCGCCCGCCCAGGCGCTGGACAAGATCAAGCGGCACCTGCGTTGGAAGCTGCTGGCCCCCGGACGCATCCGCAGAGGGTGTCGCAACGGCAGCAACCTGCGGGGCGTCCTGCTGCCTTTTTGGACTTTCGACTTCACGGCCGTGGCCCGCTATCCGGCCCAATCCGACTCGCCGGGCGGCAGGCTTCAAAAGCACTTCAGCGACATCGTCGTGCCGGCCTCACAGGCCCTGTCGCGTCAAGAGTTCGACTTCCTGCAGGCTCTGCCTTTAGACCAGGTCCAGCCCTTCCGCAAGTCCCACTTCCGCCACTTCTACCAGGAGCACTACAGCAAGGACTGGAAGGAGGCCTTCCAGGAGGCCGCCCGCAGCGCCGAAAGGAAGCTGGAATCCGAGCACGCCTTGGCTGCCAACGTCTCCGTCCCGCCCGAGTCGCTGCGCATGAGCTATCAAGACGTGGCCTTCAAGCTCCTGCTGCTTCCCGTCTGGATTGTGGCCTTTCCCTACGGCGAAGACCACTGGCGCGCCCTGGTCGACGCCCAAAGCGGACGCCTGCTGACCGACGTCCCCCGCTCTCCCCTGCGCATCGCGGCCTGCGCCGCAATCCTCCTTGCCCTCCTCCTCTGGCTGCTGATCTGACCTCAGCCTGCAGAGTGCTCCGGGTGCCTCCGCCCCAGCGTCCCCCAGGGGCATGCCTGCGGCAGCCGCGACGGTAATTCATCACTCGGCTGCCGGGGATTCGCTGGGCCCTCAGCCGTCGGCTTTGAGGGCTACGGCGGGGTCGTAGCGGGAGGCGCGGCGGGCGGGGAGGAAGAGGGCCATCAGCGAGGTGGCGACCATGACGACAACAACCGCGCAGTAGACCCAGGGCTCGAAGGCGCTCACCTGGAAGAGGATGCTGGAGAGCAAGGTGCCGGCTCCCAGCCCCATCAGCAGGCCCAGCACCGAGCCGATCGCCACCAGGATGCCCCCCTGGCGCAGGACGTGGATGATGACCTGGCGGCGTTTGGCGCCCAAAGCCATGCGGATGCCCATCTCCATGCGCCGCTCGCTCACCGAGTAGGCCATCACGCCGTAGAGTCCGACGGCCGCCAAAATGAGCGCCACTACGGCGAAGGTGCGGAAAAGCGAACCGAAAAAGCGCCAGCTCCAGATGGACCGGTCGAAGAGTTCCTGCAAGGTCATGACTTCGTGCACCGGTTGCAGCGGATCGATCTCGCCCACAGCCTGCCGCAGCGGTTCGGCCAAAGACAGTGGATCGACCCCCTCGCGGGCCTTGACGACCCAGCTCATGCGTCCCAAGCCGTTGTCCTGATAGGGAAGGTAGAGCAGCGGCCAGGGACGCTGCAGGACCTGCATCTGCAGACTGTCCTGCACCACTCCCACCACGCTCATCCATTGGTCCTCCAGCCCGGGACCGCGCAAGCGGACACCTTGTCCCAGAGCCGATTCGCCGGGCCAGAGGGCCTCAGCCAGACTTTGACTGACGATGGCCTCCCGGCTGGAAGGGTTGAGTTCGCCGCCAAAAGTGCGTCCCCGCAGAATGGGGATTCCCATGGCCTGAAAATAGTCGGGACTCACGACCTGGATGATGGGCCCGGTATTGTCATCGCACTCTTCGCTGCTCTGACCCTGGGCACAGACGCTGCGCATATTGGTGGAACCTTTGAAGGGCATGCGGTCAATGGCGGCCACCGCTTCGGCTCCCGGCAAGGCCTGCAGGCGCTCCAGAAACCGGTGGACGTGAGCCGTGCGCTCCTCGTCGCTGCGGTCCAGCCAGGTCAGCAGATCCATGCCGGCCGTCAGCCTCCCTTCGGTCTCGAACCCCGGATCGATCGAGGCAAGCTGCTGGACCTGGCGGATCATCAGCCCCGCTCCCACCAGCAGGACCACCGAAAGAGCCACTTCGCCCACAACCAGCATGGAACGCAGGCGTCGGCGTCCGCCGCCGGAAGCCCGTTCGCCCCGCAGAGGGGCGACGAGGTCTTGGCGGGTGCCCTGGAGGGCCGGCAGGAGTCCAAAAACCAGAGCCGAAAAAAGGCTGGCCGAGAGCACAAAGAGCAAGATGCGCCAATCCAGGCCCACATCAACCCATGCAGGGACTTGCACGGGAATCATGGCCATCATCAGGCGCACGCCTCCCAGGCCCACCAGACAGCCCAACAGGCCGCCCATTCCGGCCAACACGAGGCTTTCGCAGAAAAGCTGCTGGACCAGCCTCATCCGTCCCGCCCCCAAGGCACTGCGGACGGCAAATTCGCGCTCGCGCGACACTCCCCGGGCCAAGAGCAGGTTGGCCACGTTGGCGCACACGATGAGCAGCACGAACAGCACCACTCCCAGCAGGGGGCCCGTCATGCGGCCGACATTCCGCAACTGGTCCTCGCGAAGCGGCGCCACCCGGATTCCCGTGTTCTCGTGAAGCTGAGGAAAGCGTTCCCTCCAGGACTGGGCCAGCGACTGCAGGGCCTGTTGCGCCTGACTCGGACTCACGCCTTCGTTCAGGCGGGCGCTGACTTGCAAGAAGGTCGAGCCGCGCGAAGAGTCCCCGGCCACTGGCGCCAGAGGGACCCACAGGTCAACGCGGTGGGGGTATTGGGCTTCATCGGGCAAGACGCCTAAGACCGTGGCCGGCTCACCGTTGAGACGGACGGTCTTGCCCGCGATGTCCGGGTCCTCCCCAAAGTAGCTGCGCCACAGCGATTCCCGCAAGACGACCACCCGGGCCGCCCCCAGCCGGTCTTCCTCAGGACCGAAGACTCTGCCAACGATAGGCTGCACTCCCAACACCTGGAAGAGGTTGGCCGATACCTGCCCGCCGCCCACCCGGATGGGCTGGTCCCCTCCGGACAAGCTGAAGGGCTCCCAGTCGTGGGCGGCCACGTGGGAAAAGACAGCCTGCGAGCCGTCGCGCAGCTCCTCGAAATTGGGGTAGGAGAAGTTGAGGCGGTCACGCCGCTGGTCGGTGGTGTAGACGCGCACGACTTCCTCGGGATCCTGGTAGGGGAAGGGCTTCCACAGCAAGGTGTTAACCAAGCTGAAAAGAGCCGTTCCCGACCCGATGCCGATGGCCAGTGTCAAAACCGCCGCGGCCGTGAATCCTTTGCGGCGCCTGATCTGGCGCAGCGCGAATCGAAAGTGGGACATCCATTTCATAGCTGTCGTCTCCTCCGGGAAGAGCGGCCCCCAGCCCCGGGACCAGCTCAAACGTCCCCGCCGCAGGCCTCTCAGGCCCGGGCCGCGACGCGCTTCCTCGATTTCGAATAGCTCCTGAAAGGACAACCCCAGCGCATCCATCAGCTTGCGGCGGGTTTTGGCGCGCAAGTAGACCCTCCGGCCATTGACCAATTGGGACAGATGGCCGCTGGACACACCGATCTTCTGAGCCCAGCGGTTGAGGCTGATGGGCGACTTGGCAAGTTCGGCGGCAAGCTTGCGATGCTTCAGACGAACTTTCATCTGGCAGCGACGATTACACCACGGCCTCAACCCACCCTGTCAAGAGATCGCCCCAGAAACTGCTTGCAAGTACGCGCAACTGTTCACTGGGGCCGCCTGGTCAACAAGGTCACGCAGGCGAGAAGTCCAGCCGGCATGGGCAATCGCCTAAATCCTCCAGACGCTAAGAGCGGCTGCCCGCGAATTCGACCATTGACCTTGGACGGTGCCGGGTGCTATTCTCCCCTAAGCGACTCAGGGGAAGGGTTGAGTCTAAATGCCAAGTGACTTGAAATTGATCCAGGGCACCCTGGACGTGCTGGTCCTCAAAGCGTTGGAGGACGGTCCGCGGCACGGATACGGGGTGGCGCAGTGGATCCGCCGACATAGCGAAGAGGCCCTGCAAGTGGAAGAAGGGGCGCTCTACACCGCTCTCCACCGGTTGGAGCACCGCAAGCTGTTGGACTCCCGCTGGGGACTCTCGGACAACAACCGGCGGGCCAAGTACTATCGCCTCACCCCTCGGGGAGGAGCCTACCTGACCAAGAGCTCGCGCCAGTGGACGCGCTATGCCGAAGCCGTGTTCAAGGTGTTGCGCCGCGCGCCCGGCCAGCCTGAATCGGAATAGGATTGACCCAATGACGCCTTCCCATCTGGAGATGCAGATTCTGGCCGCATTGGAGCCGGGACCGCTGCATGGCCACAGTCTGGTCCAAGCGGCCCAAAGGCACTCCCCCGCAACCCTCCTCTCCGAGGGCTTCTACTACGAAGCCATCTACAGCAGTGAACTGCGTGGCTGGGTGCACTCCTCTCGCCGACGCCAGGGAGGATGCCGCCCACGCCTCTACCGTCTGACCGCCAAGGGCCTGCGGCGTCTGCGCCTGGCCCGCCGGGCAGCTTCAAGGACAAGAGCGGCCGGAAGGCTGCTCTAGACGCACATCTCACAGGCGGTCTGGTGCGATGCCCCATCCATCCGGGCTGACTGTCTTCAAAGCACCCCGCAATACACTCTACGATTCATATAGCTGTTGAATGAAACATGAAATCCCTTGACACCGCTGCACTTGACTGATAAGCTCCCCTGAGGCTTTCAGGGGAGGACCGGGGAGCGAACTTCGACTCGCTGGGAGCACTCTATGCGGGAGCACTTCTCCGACCTGAAGAGGGCCTTCTGCCCTCCCGATGATCAACGCAACATCATCAAGGACATCGACGCCGAGCTGGCCTTCCACTTCGAATGCACGGTTGAAGAGCTGCGCCGTTCGGGCATGAGCCGGACGGAGGCCTTGGAGGAAGCTTCCCGCCGCTTCGGAAACCTTCTCGAACACCGCCGGCGGCTGGCCCGCACACGCAGCCGCATCGAGCGCCGAAAACGCCGCCGCGAGATGTTGGGCGCCCTCCTGCAGACCCTTCAGGAATCATGGAGGAGGGCTCTCCGGCGTCCGGCACTGACGGCCGCCATCGCCCTCATCTTTACCCTGGGGATCGGTGCCAACTCGATCATGTTCGATGTTTTTGAGCGGCTCCTGCAACCTTCATCCCACGTGGCGAGTGCTCGGGAATTGAGGGTCCTCTCGCTGCAAGGCCCTTCGCCGGTATCGGTTGACGATTGGGGGCTGGCTGCACTCAACCGTCTCGATTCCGTCCGGGGGGCGGCAAATGTCAGCCGCGTTTCCATTACCCTGGGAGAGCGCGAGTCGGCTTTCGTCACCGAGGCGGCCTTGGTCAGCCGTTCATTCTTCCTGGTCCTCCAAGTGAAACCTTATCTCGGGCGACTTCTCCGTCCTTCCGATGACGATCCTTCGGCACCCCGCAGAGCGGTCATCAGCTATCCCCTGTGGAGGCGCTGCTTTCCCGACGGCGGCAGTCCCCTCCATGCCAATGTCCAGGTGGCTGGACGCGCCTACCGCATAATAGGAGTCGCGCCTCAGAGGGATTCACCGGACTGGAGTGGAACGCTCCCGCCGTCTGGCTTCCCGCCTCCAAGGGCGAGGCCGACCTGGCGGGAACAGAGCCGGCCCTGAAGAGGTTGCGCAGCCCCACCACGGTAGTACGGATCAGGCCCAGATTCGGCACTGCCCAGGCGCGCTTGGAGATCATGCGCTTTTTGAGCAAGGTGACGGACAGCAGTGCCTTGGTAAACGATCTCGCCCTGGCCCCGCTTTCCGAGCACTTGGGCAAGCGGCGGGTAGGACGCCTTTCCCATTGGATGAGCCGGCTGTCTTTAATCATGCTGCTCCTGGCTTGCGCCAACGCGGCCAGCCTCCTCTTGGCGCGGGGGTTGTCGGGCCGTTACGAGGCCGGGGTGCGCAAGGCGCTGGGCGTCAGCCAACGGCGACTGTTCGTCCAACTGTTGACCGAACCCGTTCTGCTGGCCTTCTTGGGGGGGCTGGGAGCCGTGGCTTTGACCTACTGGGCTGGACATTTCTCGCGTTCCTTCCTGGCTGCAGACCTGCCCTGGCCGCCCTCGCCGCTGCATCCCCGCCTGTTGCTCTTCACTTTGGGCGTCTCGGTCCTGACCGGGCTGGCCGCCGGACTGCTGCCGGCATTCTTCCTGTCGCGCCAGGACTCCCTTGAGGCCCTCAAGCGGCACGACGCCGACTCGGGACGCAATTCCAACGTGCAGGTCGCTCTGGTCGGAGTTCAGTGCGCCCTTTCCCTGCTGTTGCTGGTGGCGGCGGGGCTCTTTACGACGAGCTTGGCCCGCGCTTACAGCACCGATCTGGGCTTCGATCACGGAAACGTAGTGGCCCTGAAACTGGAGTACGGCTCGCTCATCCATTCCCACCCCGACAGGGTCCGCCAGCTTTCACAGCGGGTAAGACGCTCGCTGCAAGCCCGCGAGCGGGTTCGCGCCCTCTCCTTTTCCACTTCCCTGCCCTTTTACCGTCTTCATCTCAGATCCTCCGATCCACGGGACAACGACGCCCAGGGGCCGACCACCTTCACCCACTACGTTGACGAGGGATTCTTCACCGTCATGGGAGTGCGCTTCCTGCGCGGACGTCCCCCCTCTTTCCAGCCCGAGGGGCCCTACGAGGTGGTGGTCAGCGAGAGTCTGGCACGCCTCTACGCCTCCAGGGGACAACCTTTGGGACAATGCCTGGCGGAAAACAGTCCACAGCATCGATGCCGCCGCATCGTGGGCGTCGTTCCAGACATGCGCCTCCATTCACTGTCCGGATCTCCCCCTTTGCAGTACTTCTTGCCCTTGTCCCAGTACCCGGCGGCCTTTCCCCGTTTCCTTCTCCTGCGCCTGAAGGAACGGCGTCCTGGTGAAGCCGAACGGCTGCGCAGGCTTGTGCTGGCCGCCGACAACCAGCTTAGGGCTGTGCACGTCATTCCCCTCGACAGGCTTCTGCAACGCGAAATCAGGCCCTGGAAATCGGCTGCGAAGCTCTTCGCCTTCTTCGCCGCTCTGGCCTTGCTGGTGGCCATGCTGGGACTCTACAGCGTCCTCACCCTCAACGTCGCCGGACGCCGCCGCGAACTGAGCATCCGGGCCGTCCTGGGGGCCCGCGCCGACAATCAACTGGCGTTGATCTTCGGGGAAGCTCTGAGGCTGAGCTGGGCCGGCATCGGCGCCGGCGTCTTTATCGCCCTGGGATCGGCCGGCTTGCTGGAACCCATGCTCTTCAAGACCTCGGCGCGCCATCCGCTGGTGCTGACGGCTGCCGTGGTCTTGCTCCTTTCGGCTGCTACGCTGACGGCCTTCATCCCGGCCTGGAGAGCCGCCCGCGTCGACCCCTCCCGAGCCCTGCGCGATTGACTCAAGGCGGCCCACGCCGGGCAACAGAGCCGAGGCGACGTCTCCTCGACGGGCCCGTTTAGAAGGCCCAGCCGAAAACCACGTTTACGCCCAAGTCGTTGCGTTGGTTGTCGGAGGGAGGATCGGAGTCGAAGTAGTCGAAGAATTCAGTGCCCACCGTCAATCCCTGGAAGAGCGGGTAGTTCCATTGGGCGCTCCAGCGCAGGAGATAGCGCCCCGAATCGGTGATGCGGGGTTCATATTCAAATTTGCTGGCCAGTTGGCCTTTGCCAAAAACGGGCGTGGCCATCTCGATGCCGGCCAAGCCCTGGAGGTCATTGCTGCGCTCCAGACCCTCAAATTTGTCCTGCACGGCGGTTAATCCGCCGAAGACCGAGAGCGAGGCCTCTCCCCAGGGGAACTCGTAGCCCAATCCAGCGCCTTCGCGGGTCCGCAATTCCAGATCCTGACGGCGGTTGGTGGCGAATCCGCCCAGGAAATAGTAGAAGAAGTGCTCCTCGAAAAAGCGGTCATAGCGGACCGAGCCGTCCTGGATGCGGTTGTCTTCGACGCCTTCCTCGCTGCTGGAATCGAGTTGATAGGCCGCTTGCAGCCGGTAAGTCTCGGTTTTGCGGCGGGGACGGAAGCTGAGACTGAGGCTGTCGCGACTGGTGTTGCCGCGAGCCAGATCGAATCCCAGCGACGCGGTGCCTTCCCAGCGCTCCCACCAAGTCGGCTGCTGCGCGGGTCCCACTCCGATGGAGACGATTTGGTCGAGGGCCACCTGCTCAGCTTGAGACGGGGCCTGCAACTGGGCCAAGCCGTCCTGCCCGGCGGGTGAGAGCGATGCGGTCGTTTGTCGTCCGCCCTCCAGCACGATCTCCTGAGCCGATTCCATGCGCAGTGAGGCCACCTGATCCCAGGGAATGGTCAGTTGCCCCGCGTAGGAGGTCTGAAAAATCAGTTTGCCGTCCTGCAGCGAGTTGACCGTCCCCGTCAAGCGGTCTTGATTCTTGAGGACGATCTGGTCGGCCTGAAGGAAGAGGCCCAGAGTGAGAAAGATAAAGAGAAAGCAAACAATAGGTCTCATAGCGGATTTTCCTTGCCGGGAATGCATGTATTCAAAAAGGGGGCGGGAGAGGGATGCCGCCTGCAATGGAGGCGCGCTCAGCGGATCATGTGGCCGAAGCGGCTCCAGCGGGTTTTGGTAAAGAAGTAGAAGATGCGCTCTCCGTAGAGCTTCAGCATCTCTCCGGGACTGGTTCGGCGGTAGGCGTCAGCATCGTCTTGATAGGACCAAAAGACGAAGAGGGGACGTCCCACGATCATACTCTGCTGGAGCGTCCCGAAATAGCGGCTGTCGCGGCTGTCGTCGCGATTGTCGCCCATCACGAAGTACTCGCCCTCGGGAAGGGTCAGGGGACCGTAGTTGTCACGCCTGGAAAAGCTGTGAAAGCCGCCTGAACGGGTCTGGCCGTCGGAATGGACCTTGTAGGGCTCATCGATGGGCTGACCGTCGATGTAGACCTGCTTGTTGCGGACCTCGATGGTCTCCCCGGGCAGTCCAATGGCCCGTTTGACGTAGAGCACCTTGGGATCCTGGGGAAACTTGAAGACAACCACGTCGCCCCGCTGGATGGGACGGGCGGCGGAAATGCCCAAGCCGTTCCTGAAGTCGTTGCGGTAAGTAAACTTGTCGATCAGCAGTCGATCACCCACCAGGATGGTGGGAACCATGGAGGGCGTAGGCACGGTCATGGGATGAACGACGAAGGTGGTGACGAAGAGGGCGAAGATCACGCATACGACAATGGTGATGAAGTACTCACGCACCGTGCTGTGCTGGATGGCGTCCTGCTGATCATGGCCGTTGGCCCCGTCGCCTGGGGAGGAGTCCTGCCCGTCTTGAGACGGCGAGGGTCGCGCGCTGGGACCCGGCTCTTCATGGGCTCGCGGTTCGGCTTCCAACTGACCTTCTCCTTCGCTGTCCTCTCTCTGCGGGCGGGCTTAACGGATGATGCGCCCCATGCGCTCCCAACGGGTGCGGGGAAAGAAGTAAATCACCCGCTCGGCATAAAGCTTGAGGCGGTTGCCTAGTCCCGTGATCTGGTGGGCGTTGGGCGCATCTTCATAAGACCAGAAGGTGATGAGAGGACGTCCTACCAGATACTTGCTCTCCAGAAAGCCCCAACTGCGGCTGTCCTGGCTGTTGTCGCGGTTGTCCCCCATCACGAAGTAGCTGCCCTCGGGCACTGTGACGGGACCGTAGACCTGATGTTCGGAATAGGGACTCGACCACTGGGCGTAGGGCTCTTCAAGCGGCGAGCCGTCGACGAAAACCTGGTGTCCCTTGACTTCGACATGCTCGCCGGGCAGCCCGATCACCCGTTTCACCCAAAGTACGTCCGTCTGCACCGGATGCTTGAAGACGACGATGTCCCCGCGTTTGATCTGATGTTCGGGCACGGCGGGCAAATCAGCCCCGAAATCGGCCCGGACGGTGAACTTGTCGACCAACACCCGGTCGCCCACCAAGATGGTCGGTTCCATGGACGAGGTAGGCACTGTCATAGGATGCACCACGTAGGTCGTGATGAAGAATGCGATAATGCTGCACACGATCAGGCTGACCGCGTTTTCGCGGAAGGCTCCGTGGCGGGTCTTCTCTTCTTGAGGGGCCTCCTTGGCTCCCGCGTCCTCTTTTCGTTGCTTCTTGGCCATGTCTCTCTTTTCAATACAGGCCTTAAGGATATCAGAATCGGTGCGCCCCTCGCGTCCTTGATCTTTCTCAGGAGAGCGGCTGCAGGGTCTCATCCCCGACTCCGGGTTCGCGCAGCATTTGTGCGGCGGTGCGTCCCGTGCGCGGATCGGCGAATTGGGGCGCGATCTCAGCCAAAGGGACCAGCACGAAAGCCCTCTCCTGCAAGCGGGGATGCGGGAGCTTGAGGCGGGGATGATCGATGATGCGCTCCCCGTAGTAGATGACGTCGATGTCGATATTGCGCGGCCCCTTCTCTTTGCCCCGGCTCCGCCCCAGTTCCCGTTCCACTTGGAGGCAAGTCTCCAGCAGGCGCAGCGGCGGCAGACGGCATTCCACTTGGCAGACTTGGTTGAGGAAACGAGGCTGGTCGACCACTTCGCGCGGAGCCGTGTCGTACAGGCTGGAGCAGCGGACCATTCCCACTCCTCGCCGGGCCAGGACCTGCCGGGCCTGCTCGATCCAAACGCGACGGCGGCCAAGATTGGAGCCCAAGGCCAAGAAAACCGCTTCTCGGCCGTCGTTGGGACGGCTGGCGGAATCAACCATGCTAAAAGATCCTGTCGGGACGTTCGATATTGCCGAAAAAGCCCAGTCCTTTGAGGTAGAAGGAGAACAAAAAGGCCTGCTCGTCGCGCAGCCGACGGCCATCGTCCCCCACCAGATTGAACCCCTCATACTGGACGGAGACACCGCAACACCCTTTGAAGTAGTTGAGCCGCAGCCGCCAATTGAGAAAACGATCATTCTCCAGGTTGTAGCTGTGGCGTCCTGAGAGCGAAAAACCGTTTTCCAGATCGCCCCAGGCAAACTGCTGCTGAAGCTGATGGCGCTGAAAGGTGCCGATTTCGAGTTCCTGGGTCTTGAAATAAGTGGTGCCCAGATAGAGATCTTTGACGCTGAGGCGACCGGTGATGGAGAAGTTGCGAACCCGGTTGAAATCGGGGTCGTAATCGCTGCGGACGTCGAAGCTGACGCGCCGCAGCGGAGTGATTCGCGCCAGCACGGTGACGGGAGAGGAATTGCGGGCGAAGGCCAGGTATTGGAATCCGGTCAGGGAATAGAGCGGGAAGAACTGGTTGACCTCGCCTTCCTGAAGGGCGCCCCCGAAGTCAGCGTCGAAAAAGTACTTCTGGGCCACCTTGAGCGAGAGCCACTCGCGGATTTCTCCGCCGCGCTTGACGAAGAAGCGGTTGGTGAGCCCCACTTCGACCTCGTTGGTGTCGGCCACCGCATCCAGCTCGTCGAAGATCAGGTTGCGGGTAAAGTCGCTGCCGATGCCGTTAATGTAACGGTATCGCAGCGAGGGCTCGATGACGTGTTTCCAACTGGGGTCCCCGTCCCCATCGCGGTAGATCTTGGAGAGCCCCCAGCCTTCCAGGTCGAGAGTGAAGTCGACATACTCGCGGTTGAAGTCCTCGCCGCTGACGCTGCGGCCACCGTCTTCGTCCTCGAAAAGGCTGTTGCTGTAGTAGGTTTCGCGCACCCCCAGGCTGGGAGTCAGCCTGAGCCCTTCGCCCAGAGGGACGGAGAAGTAGACGCGGGGGAAGAGGTCGAGGCGCTGGGTGAGCCCGGGCGTCTCCAGTCCGCTGTCGGACCGGCTCACCCCCGCCGCCGAGGCATCGAAGTCGGCAAAGAAAGGACTGTCGAAGAGCCGTTCTCCGCTGAGGCGGAAGGAAAAAGCGGGCAAGGCCCGGACGACGGCGTTGGGGCCGGGGAAAGCGGTTTCTTCGCGAGAGGCCATGAAGTTTACGGAGCGGGTCTTGACGCTCTTGCTGATGAAGACTTGGGAGGCCTCGGTCGATCTCACGGCGTTGAAGAAATTATCGGAAAAAACCTGCCGGAAGTCGAAGCTGGAGACCAGGTTGAACTTGGCGACCGCGCGGTACCCGCCGAAGGCCGTCTCGGCTTCCCCGTTGAGGCTGCCTCCACCCTGGTCGAGGCGGTCTTCTACAGCGTATCCGTCCAATTCGATTCGGGTGAATTGGTTGGGACGGGCGCGGAAGATGGCTCCGAAGCCGAAACCCCGCTGAGAGAAGTAGTCCTGGGTGTAGACCAAGTCGGCACTGCGTCCCAGCGTCAAGTAGAAACTCTGGCTGATGCGGCGGCCCTTGTTGTTGGAGTTGCCTATCGAAGGCAGCAGGAATCCGCTCTGGCGTTCTCGCTTGGTGGAGGGGAAACGCAAATAGGGCAAATAGAAGACCGGGACCTTCTTGAGCTTGAAGACGGTGTTGGTGGTGCGGGTCCAGGAATCGACTTTGATGCGGGCCGTGTCGAGGGTGAAGCTCCACTTGGGGACAGCTTCCTCGCAAGCTGTAATGACGCCGTCGCGCACAACCCATATGTCAGGACCCGTCTTGGTCAGCGAAGCGGCGCGGATGAAGAGTTCCTGCTCGGTGAATCCGTCCACGTCATAGAGCGTCCCGGTCCTGGCTTCGACGTCGATGTCGCCGCGGACGGCCTTGAGGAACTCCTTGCCGGGACGCGTCAGGTGCACTTCGCGTCCCGCGCCGGGACGGCTTTCCAACTGGGCCTGTCCGGTGCTGGGATCGTAGATGACTTGGTGAGCCCTGAGCGTCAGGTCTTGATAAGTGATCACCACCTGGCCCGTGGCGCGGTAGAGCTCGCCCTGGACGTCGACGCGGTCGGCCTCCAGCACCACCAGGCCCTCTTGGGTGGGGAACTCCGCGCGTGTCCGCTGCTGGGCGGTCGCCGGAGGGGCGCAGAAAAGCAGCAGGACGAGAGCGATGGCGATCCTTTTCAGCACGGCGTAAAGATAGCAGAGTCCCCGCCCTGGTAAAAACCCGGGCCTTGGACTTTTCCAGTTCAATGGTGCTAACATCGCAGCCGCATATGCCGGACGACGCCAACAAGCAGAATAAGACGACTCCGCAGGATCAGAGCGATGAAAAGTGGCCTTCCTACACCATGGTCGAGCCGCGCATGCGCAAGATCTACTTCAAGTTCTACCGCGAGACCTACCGCTCCAGCAATATCGACCGCAAGACCAAGGAACTGATCGCCATCGCCGCCTCCCTGGGCTATCAGTGCAAGGGCTGCCTGGAGGGCCACATCAAGAAAGCCATCGAGTACGGGGCCAGCAAGGAGGAGATCAGCGAAGCCATCGCCGTCACCATGGGCGTGGCCGCCGCCTCGACCGTCGATCAGACCGATCTGGCGGCCGAAGCTCTAAAGCTGGTCCACTTCCCTTAGCTTGCCGTCTTGCTGGCGCCCTTTCGCGGCCCGTTTTCAGATGCCCACCGAACACCAAGAGACCTTTCGCAACCGCCTGGAGTCCTTTGTGCTCTTCCACCTTGGGGTGGACGCCCACCTTCAGTTCCAGGCCCGGGACGACGGAAGCGTCAAGGTGGCCCTGAGCCATTCCCGGGTGCATGACTTCAGCTTCGAACTCAAGGCCCACCGATTGGAGCTGCTGGCCGGCTCGTCCGAGGACACCGAGGACTTCCTGCTCGACCAACTGACCGCCCACCGCCGCGGGGGACTGGCTCGCTGAAGCCCGGACTGCGCCACCCGCTCCAGACCTGCTAAAATCGTCCGGCATGGGAACAGACCGGCGGCGCTGGGCTTCAATTGGATCGATGTTGCTGCTCCTTTTGGCGGGGACGGCCTTAGGACGGGCGGCTCAGGACTCGCCTTTGCTGGTCGATCCCGCATCCTACGACTTCAGCCGCAACCCGGCCCTGCTGGAGCGTATCCAGAGCGGACCTCACGGCTACTTCCGCTTCGTCAATATTCCCTTTGGACGCTTCGTGTGCGAGCACTACGAGGGGCTCATGGTGGGACTCCCTCCCGTCAACCTGCACGGCGACGCCCATGTCGAGCAGTACGCCGTCACCGACTTGGGCCGCGGACTCACCGACTTCGACGATTCGGCCAAGGGTCCGGGACTGATCGACCTGCTGCGCTTCGGCGTGTCGCTTGACCTGGCTGCCCGCGCCCATGGATGGGAAAAGCGCTCGGACTCTTTTTTCGACGCCTTCCTCGACGGCTACCGAAAAGGCCTGAACGATCCCCAGGCGGATGCCCCCGAGCCCGGCTTCGTGGAGAGAATGCGCGCCGGCTTCAGCATCGACCGCGAGGGCTACCTGCGCGAGGTCGGGGAGATGATGGATCCGCTGGGTGAATCGACCGAAGTCGTGCTGCGGTCTTCCATCGAGCCCTATGCTGAAACCATGCTTCGGGAAGACCCTTCAAAACGGAAGGAATACTTCGACGTCACCAAGGCAGGACGTCTGCGCATGGGAATCGGAAGCGCCCTCGACGTCAAGTACCTGGTCCGTTTCGCCGGACCTAGCGACGATCCCCTCGACGACATCATCGTGGAGCTCAAGGAAGTCCGCAATCTGACCGGAATTCCCTGCATTCAGGCGGCCAAGAACGACCCCTTCCGCATCTTGGTCAGCCAAGCCCGCATCGCCTACCGTCCTTTTGATCTGCTGGGATACGCGCAGATGGGACGCACCACGTTGTGGGCCCACCGCTGGGTCGACAACTACCGCGAGGCCGACATTGAGGAAACCTTCAAGGACCCCCGCGACCTGAAGCAGTTGGCTTACGACGTGGGCGTCCAACTGGGGCTGGGACACCCCAAGATGATCGCCGCGCCCTTCGACGAGCAAGTGCGCCGCACGATGCTGGAGTTCTTGGACCGGCGCCGCACCGCCATCCGCTCAGCCCGCCGCGAAGTCAGCGGCTACGTCGTCCAGGCCTGGAAGCAGTTCAACCAGCGTTTGGAGTCCGGCAAGCCGCCTGGCTCCGGCCGCTGAAGTCCTCAGGGTTCGGCTGGGCTGGCCTTCACCGGCGACCCAAACTCCCTCTGACCCTGGACTGCTTGCTCCCAACGGCCCAAGCGAGCAGAATGTCTTCGAGCCCGGAATCCCTGGGACGAGAAAACGCCATGATCATCAAGAAGCTCTCGGCTTGGATTGTGGAAATGGCCCTGGACGAGCCCTACCAGGTCGCCTATGAGTCCTTCGACAAGGCCGTCAACGTAATGCTGCGGCTGGAGACCGATAGAGGACCGGAAGGCTTTGGATGTGCGGCGCCCGATCCTGATGTCACTGGGGAGACGCCGCAGGGCGTCCTCAAGGCGTTGCAGGACACGGTAGCCCCGAGGATCTGCGGTCGAGACGCCCTCCGCCCGGCCCGAATTTTGCACGGCGTCGTACCCTTAATCCGCGACGACCGGGCTGCCCGCGCGGCACTCGATATGGCCCTCTGGGACCTGATGGGCAAGGCCGCCGGACTTCCTTTGTGGAAACTGCTGGGAGGCTTCCGCACCAGCATCCGCACCAGCATCACCATTGGCATTCTGGACCAAGCCGAGACACTGGAGCGGGCCCGGTGCTGGCGTTCCCGGGGTTTTACAAGCCTCAAGCTCAAAGGCGGCAAGGACGTCGAATCCGATATCGCCCGCGTCCTGGCCGTAAGGAGTGAACTGGGCGACGAGGTCGAGTTGCGTTTCGACGCCAACCAGGGCTACACGGTGGAGGAAGCCCTGCATTTCGTGGAGGCCGTGCGGCCCGCTGAAGTCGAAATCCTGGAGCAGCCGACTCCCAAGGCCGACCCTCATCTGCTGGGCGAAGTCTCGCGGGGCGCAGCCATTCCGGTCATGGCCGACGAGAGCCTCATCAGCCATCGCGACGCCTTTCGTCTGGCCCGGCGCGACAACGCCGATATGGTCAACATCAAGCTGCAAAAGGCAGGAGGCATCAGCGAAGCCCTCCACATCGACTCGGTGGCCCGTTCGGCACGCCTGGAAAGCATGGTGGGATGCATGGACGAGTCCTCATTGGGCATCGCCGCCGGCTTGGCCTTCGCCTTGGCCCGCCCCAACGTCCACTACGCCGACCTAGACGGCCACATCGGTCTCCAAAACGACCCTTTTCCCAATTGCCTGACCCTCAAGAACGGTGTCCTCTACCCCTCTGAACGCCCAGGCCTCGGCACCGGGCAATCTTGACCGCCACAAGTCTCCCTTTAGCAAAAAACACTTGACACTGTAGTAGGGTACAGGGTGCATCATGTTAGAAGGAGGCAGACAGCAAATGGCATTGACGATCGGGAAACTGGCTCAGACGGCGGAAGTCGGGCGGGAGACGGTCAGGTTTTATGAACGAGTAGGGCTGATCGACGATCCGCCGCGGACCCAGGCTGGCTACCGCATTTATCCAACCGGGGCAGTGGCGCGGCTTCGATTCATCAAGCGGGCCAAGGAACTGGGCTTTTCCCTCGAAGAAATCCGCAGCCTTCTGACGCTGCGGGTCAGTCCGGCAACTAACTGTGACGATGTGCAGAGATTGGGCCAAGAGAGAATCAAAGACATCGAGGGAAGGATTCGAGATCTCGCCAGGATGAAAACCGCTTTGGCCAAGCTACTTGAGTCCTGCTCGCAACGTGAACCGACCGAGGAATGTCCCTTGTTGGAGGCGTTGGCCTCTGAGGAGAACCATGAAGCTCAACATTGAACTTATCTTCGACCCGGACTGCCCTAACGCCGAACTGGCCAGGAGGCATCTCAGGCAGGCCTTGGCCTCAGCCGGATTGGCGCCTGTCTGGCGCGAATGGAACCGGGGATCGCAACAGGTCCCGGCTTATGCCCGGGCATGCGGCTCGCCGACCATTCTGATCAATGGCCAAGATGTCGCAGAGGCTGCGCCTGGAGAGACGCAGCAATGCCGTCTATACCGAGACGAGGACGGACTGCTCATCGGAGCGCCATCAGTGAATGTGATCTGCCGGGCTCTGGAGTGAGAGGACCAGGAAGCGGAAAGGAGTTGCAGCAATGGACAGCAAGCTCCCTGTTTTGGGTTCCGTCGTGGCATCTGTGGGATCGGCGGCGGCTTGGCTCTGTTGTTTCCCCTTTGCGCTAGGCGCACTGGGAGCCGGCAGCGCCCTGGCCTCGACGTTGGGTCCGCTGCGACCTTATTTGATAGGCCTCAGCATCCTTCTTTGGACCTTAGCCTTCTTCGCCTTGTACCGCCCCGGGCGGTCCTGCGTCGCGGACGAATGCGCCTCCCGCAGAAGCCTGCGTCTGCAAAGAGTGGGCCTTTGGCTAGCGGGCCTGATTTCGCTGGCTATGATCACGGCTCCCTATTGGAGTCATTGGATGATCTATTGGATGCTTTAGGAGCCTTCGAGAGGAACGGCAATGATGAAGACTGGACGGATGGGTGCAATCATATTGGCGGCTCTCCTAGTGGCCTGCCAGAGTGGCACGACATCGGGCGGTGGCCCCGAAGACGGGGCTCTGAGCAACTTGACCGATTTTGACCAACTGACCGCCGCCTTCAACCAAGCCGAGGGCAAACCCAGAGTCGTGCTGCTGCTATCCCCCACCTGACCGGTTTGCGTTGCAGGCGCCCGGTGGGTGCAAACAGAGATCCTGGAAGAACATCGCCAAGAAGAACTAGAGGTCTACGCCATCTGGTTCAACATGTTGGCTGGCGATTCCCGCTCCGGCTGGCCGGAGGATTTGCTTTCCGACCCCCGCGTCCAGCATTTCTGGGATGAGTCCCGCATCGTAGGCCGCTGGTACGGCGAAAACGTTACCCAAAAGAAGAAAGGGCACGTTGAATGGGACGCTTACTTCCTCTACGGTCCAGACGCCGTCTGGGACGGCGAGCCCGAGATGATCAGTTGGGGACGCACCATCGTCTCCACACGGACCGAATTAAAAGAGGACTTGACCCGGCTGTTCCGAGATCGCAGGGCCCAGTGAGGCCGGAAACTGTCAGGATTCGAGCCGTCAAGCAGCATGGGGATTACTCCATAACGTGGCGCCTTTATCTTCGAGCAGTTCGGGCTTGCCTCATCGTATTCTTGGCTCTTCCAACTGTGTCCTGTCTAGGGGGCGCCGAGACGACGGAGGAGAAAACCCGGAGGTCTTCCCTCCAAAAAGCAAAAGACCTCTACTTCAAGCGCGACTTGACGGCAGCTAGGCAAGCATTCGGGAAGGTCCTGGAAGACATCGGGTTGCCGGATGGAGAAAGGGCCGAGGCGGCCCGCAAACTGGCCAGAATCGAGTGGCGTTTTAATCGAGACTGGGGACAGGCCTACTCCTATCTCGACGAGGCGGCGAGGTTGGGCCGTATATCGTTTCCCACGACCCTTGAACGGGCAAGAATCTTGGAGTGCCAAGAGAAATTCAAGCGGGCGCTTGATACCGCTCGAGAAGCCCTCTCCCAGGCCGAGACAAGTGAAAACCGAATCAAAGCGCTGACAATGATTGGTCGGCTGCTTCTGCTCCCAAATGCCGGGGTTCCCGCATCTCAAGAAGCCGTCAAAGAGACCCTTGCCTCGTTGTTGCCGCTCTTGCAAGATAACCGGGGTCGCTTGGAAATCTCCCGCCTGGCCTTCGGTCTGGCTCTCCTGTCCGACGACGGAGCCGCGGCATTGGAGGCCTGGCGCTCTTATTATTGGGTCCCCGCCAAATCCAATGAGATTTCGATGGGCGACGGGGCGGCAAATGGTTGGGATTACCCCATTCTGGAAGGCGCCCACTCCGTTCTTTCAAGGCAACTTCCGCACTGGGTTGGACCGGCGTCCTCGAGAGGTGCCCGCGCTGCGGTGGTTGAAGCTCTTGCGTCAGCGAGGATGTTTAGTGAGGCGGCATGGCTGGCGACGGACCCGCGTGTGTCCCCTTCGGAACGGGTCAGCTCCCCAGAAGTTGTCGCCTATCATCAGTTTCTGGCGGCCGCTGAAGGAACTGTAAACGAGTACTATCGCAAACGAGCCCTTGGTGAAGGAGCCAATCAGGAGCTTCACGACGGATTGATGGCTGCAGCCCGACCGCTCTGGAAGAGTCTGCACAATGATGATCCGGCAGCACCTTTCAGCTATAGGCAATTGGTCGAGGAGATCGGCCAGCGTTTTGGCGCTTACATTTATTTCCAGACCCACGGGGACATTCGATCCCTGAATATGGGTCACCGCATCTCGGACCGGCGACAGCGAATCGAGCAATACGGCCGTACCGCAGAGGTCCGCCTGATCGTACTCGATTCCATGGTGTCGAACGGCTACAACACTTGGTTCTGGGACGGAGAGGCCGCGGCCGGCGGGTGGGTCGATGAAGAGGGGAGTATCGTTCAGGTTCGTCCCTCTTATGTTGACGGTCCGCTTCGGGCCTGGAACCGCCTGACCGATCCCGAAGACCGGAGCAGAATCGACAAGCGCATCAGAGAGCACAAGAGGGAGGACGACGTCAGGGCCCGGTCCGACCGATTCGCCTATTTGCCCGGACTCGCACTTCGGTTGAGACGCCAGGCCGGACAGAGTCTCCTTGCGGAACTGCGCTCGCGTGGCCTTAAGGGTCCCGACCTCAAATTGGCCTTCATCACTGAATTGAGCCGGCGCATTCAGGCCTCTTCCATCTTAGCCCACGAAGGGCGTCATGCCCTTGACCTCCGAGATCCCATGCGCAATTTCTTCCGCTCTCGGGCCGAGAAGGAATTCCGAGCCAAACTCTCTGAGGTGGCCCTGGCTCCGGATCCGCGAATCGCTCTGACCGGCGGTATCCTCTCCGCCAATATCGGAGATGACTCTTCGCATGGTCAGGCTAACCTCCGAATTATGAAGGGCTTGGTCCGGTGGATGACGGAAAACCAAGGCGACATCCAGGGTTTTGATCAATCACGTCCCGTCCTGCCCCAAGTGGATCTGCTCACCGACGACCAACTGCGCGAGGCCTTCCGATCCATGGACCCTTGGGCCAAGTGACATCCCATGCCTCACGGATTCCCTTCTTCATGTGACAAAGTCTTCATCCTGCGTGGCAGGGATTCTCGGGCTACAATTGCCCGATGTAGCCCGTTCGGCACGCCTGGAAAGCATGGTGGGATGCATGGACGAGTCCTCATTGGGCATCGCCGCCGGCTTGGCCTTCGCCTTGGCCCGCCCCAACGTCCACTACGCCGACCTGGACGGCCACATCGGTCTCCAAAACGATCCGTTCCCGTCCTGCCTGACCTTGAAGGACGGAATTCTCTATCCGTCGCCGCTTCCGGGGCTGGGCTGCTGAATCAGTCCATCCGGCCGTGCAGCACGAAGGCGGCCCAATAGAATGGAGAGCGAAATCTGTCGTGCTCCAGCATTTTGCGTTGAGCCTGGCGCAGGGATTCCGATGGTGGAAGACCCTGATTGACCATGCCGCTGTAAAAATGACCCATGAGAAATTGGGACGCGGCATCGTCAACCTTCCACAAGGTTGCTACTACCCGACCCGCACCGGCTCTGAAAAAGCCGTTGACCAGACTGACAACACCTAAACCCTTGACCTCTCTCCCCAGCGCGCTCTCACAGGCGCTCAGCACGACCACATCCGCGCCAATCTTCATTCGGGAGATAGCGTGGAGCCGCAGATAACCATCTTGGGCGTTTCCTTGAGCGTCCACAAGAGACAGGATCAAGCCGGAGAGATCTGGATGAACTTCGTCCAACACCGCATGAGTCGCAAAGTGCAGGTAGCGAAAGGAACCTAGGTCTTGGTTCAGAACATCCTCCAGGTTGGCGTCAAGACCTAGGGCCAGATGGACATTGGACGGTCCCAGGAGTGTTGCGATCTGCTCGGCTTCCCTGCGACTCGCTGGCAACGGAGCCGCGCCGGCGCGAGGCCGTCCCGACTCAGCCCGTCTCCCTCCAAGGCTCTCGTCCGTCCCGGAGTCTGGAGAGTCGGATTGCCCACCGACCCTGCGATCGTCCAGGCCAAATACCGGATCGGCGTAGACGGCTGCCGACCGGGGGCGGGTGACTCTCCCGACCCGCTTTTGAAGGACCGCCAGAGTCGACAGAGAAGAGACCATGGCAATTCGGTGGCGATGGACCAGGAGCTCGGGCAGGCCCTTCCCGCCGGGAGCTGATCCGCCTGCTTCCAGTGCCGCTGGAATGGGGAGGGCTTGGAAGGGGAGATAATGGAGAACTCCGTCGGGCACGATTAGCAGTGATTTGTCCTCGATCAGATGGCTCACGGGAGAGAGCAACATTCGGCTTAATCGATTGGCCGTGGCGCGATACCCGGCTTCCTCATCGACCCGGTGGCGGGCTAAGTGGTCAAGGAGTCGGCTGACGGCTTCTGAGATCTCATCGGCAGGGGGCAAGATGAAGCTCCTGACCTCCTGCGGGGTGACGGTCCACAGATAGCTCTCGCGAGCACCTAGGGCATACTCCAGAACCATCATGTCCCGGCCCCGCAGAGATTGCTGTATGGAGGAAAGGTCCAGCTCTTGGTGGTCTCGTCTGAAATGCCATTGTGCAGGCGCGTTGGCAGCGGCGTCGACTCGGTCCAATTTGGTCAGTGCTCTCTCGATTCTCTCATTGAGTCCGGCCACCTCAGGCAAATCAGAAGGGATGCGTTGCAACCTTGAAATCATGCCCTTGAGATCCCTCAACAGGTTCTCCTCAAGGGATTGCTGAGCAGAGTCGACTTCACTGTTCGAGAATGTCGCCCGCACCTGCAGTTGCTCAAGAAAGTTCTGGGATCGAGACCGGTCGCTGGCGGCAAGAGCCTGGTGGTCGAATCCCTTGGCCGGCTCACGGGCATGCATCTGCATCAGGGTCTCAACCTCAAGCTCCCGGGTTCTGTAGACCGAGTCCAGGAACGAGGATTTGAGCATGAAGCCCATCACCCTTAGCCGGACCGATTCCGAGAGCTGAATGGCGTTTTGAATCGGATCCAAAGCCAACTCCGGCTTTCCCAGATCCAGGCGGCTTTGGGCGATGTTGGAGAGGCTGACGACTTCCCCCAGCGGATCGCGGGCTCGTCGGCTCAGTTCCAAGGCTTCCTGATAGTGAACAAGCGCCTGAGGGAGGTCGCCCTGCGTTCGCAGCGCCTGGCCAAGAGCATTGAGTATGTAGGCCTCGTCCCGGGGGTCGACGATCCGGCTGGCGTCCGAAGGTGAACGATTGGCCTCCTGTGCGTCCCTCAAAAATTGAAGCGCGGAGCCGATGTCGTGCAGTTCAAGGTAGGCTTCACCGAGCAGGCGCAGAGTGTAGGACTCCATTCTCCGGTCTTCTGCTAGGCGGTAGACTTGATACGCTCTCTTGTAGCACTGGACGGCCAATTCCGTGCGGTCCTGCATCATGTGGCATTCGCCCATTTTGACCCATTGGCCAGCTCGGCCCACCTTCGAGCCGGCTCCAGCGAAAGCTTCGGCGGCATCCTTGTAGTAGGACAGAGCCACCTCGGGCTGGCCCATGCTCAGGTAGACGAAGCCCAACCCGCTTAGCGCCCTTCCGACTTCAACCTGATCTCCTTCCTGACGCAAGGAGGGAATCGCCGCCTGGTACATTCTCGCCGCGGCTTCCTTTTCTCCAAGCCTGGAATGCAGGTGGGCCCGGGCCACCCGCACTCGTCCTTTGGACAGAGCATTCTGCCCGGCTGCCTCCTGGGCGCGGTCGAGACTGCCGAAGGCAGCGTCGATCAGGCTAAGGTCTAGTTGAGCGTAGCCGAGATCGATGAGGGCCCGCACCAGTTCATCGGTCCTCCCCAGCCCTTCCCAGATCGCAACGGACTCCTGATAGGCCTCGACAGCTTCGAGGTGTCGGCCCAGGTAATAGTTGGCTTCCCCTACACGGTACCAGGCTCCCCCAATGGCTTGGGGGCTCCTGGCGCGGCGGGCCAGTACCAGCGCCCGCTCTGACTCCTCCAGAGACGAGGAGGTTTGGCCCGCTAGCAAGAGGGCCTTGGCCAGCAGATTCAGGGTGGCGACTTGAGTGTCAAGTTCAGCCGTCACGCTTTCCAGCTTTAGGATTTCGCGACAAACTGGGATAGCTTCGCCAGGCTTCCCCAACCGGATCAAAAGCGCGGCATCGGACTTCAGTCGGCGAGCCGACCGGGCGGTTTCTTCAGCCTTGCCCGGATCTAGGCCGACTCCACGCGACGAAAGATAAAGGACAAAGGCAAGAAAGAGGATGTTGCGGCGGCTGAAGCTCATGGCCGGACCCAGACGGCACATGCGGAACAAGAACCGCATTGCACCGTCAGTATATTCCTGCCGGCCTTGACCGACAATCCTAAACGACCCGGGTCCGGCCGCAGTCGCAGGGCACCCAGTCGACAGGCGGGTTCTTCATGCTGAAGGCACTTCCCTCGTAACCCTTGGAATTGGGCGGACTATCCCTCAGCCCCAGCGTCGAGAAGATGTTGTTGAACCCGCCGCCAGCCCAGAACCGTTCTTCTTCCCGCTTTCCGACCATGTGGTAGTCCAAGTTGAAGACCTGGGACAGCAAGGGATTCAAACCGGCGATCCTCTGGCCCTTCATGGGCCGCCGGGTCGAGTGCACGTAGTTGATGAGGAACCTCCTCCAGTTGGCGCCCTTTCGGGGCTTTCCGAAGGACAGGTAGCGATACATGTAAGAGACCCAGCTCCAAGGGAAGTAGATAGACATCCCCCGCGAGTGCTGGCAGACAGGTCCTGTGTAGCAGCTTCGCACCACCAACCTCTTCTCAAGATCGAGAACCTCGCCGCAGGCCGAGGCGATTTTGGTCCACTGTCGGCTGGAACCGTTTCGGCGGCAATACTGGGAAAGGATGTCGCAGAAGTCGAAGAGGTCGACATACTGGTCCTGGTTAAAGGATTGAGCCAGCCAGTGAGACAGGACCAGGGTCTCGCCGATAGTGAGCCCGGGGGAGCTACCGATGAAGCCTTGCCCGCCAGGCCTGACGGCCTTGTTGAGGACCTTTGTCAGACCGCCGACTGCATCCTTCAGAGGCTCTATCTGACTGAGATCGCAGCCTCCGAAGTCGAGCGAGTGTCCCGAAAGGGCAAAGTCGGAGTAGTAGGCAGTGTAGGCCTCAACCAGCTTCTCGACCACCACTCTCGATTGTGAATCGACCTCCTGCAACAGGCAGTCCAGCATCCGCTTGTAGGGCCAACCGGCACTGAGGGCATAGCCTTGAGATCCGAGCATGAACTTGAAGTAGTCGCGCAATTCATAGGCCACCTCGGCCGTGGTCATCATGCAGGCGTCGAACCCGATCAAGTCGATTTTCGGTATCTCGGGTTTTCTTTCCGACTTGACGTATCTGATGAACATCCGATCCATACTGCTAGCGCTGTGGCCGGAAAGCACCAACATGTACCGCTCTGCCGGGTAATCGTTGATACAGCTTCCGACAAAATCCGCCAGCGTTCGAATGTTGCCCATGTTTGGCTCGGCCACGCCGTTGGATCGAGCCTCTCGGTAAAGTCGACCGTCCTGGTCGCCAGCCGATGTGAGGCTGTTGATCACATATTCCTGCGCTGGCATGTTGAACCCGGGATCATAGAGGACCACGACCGTCACGGGTTGGTCGGGGCCGACCTTGGAACGCTTCATCTCTTTGATCGACCACAACATTTCCTCGGTCAGGTCGTTATCGCCCGCCATGTAAGCCATCACTGTCCATTTCCTCATACTCATCGCCTCCTCCTCATGTTTGCCAGTTCTCATTCGCGTTCTCCATTGCCCCCGGGACTCTAAAACGTCACGCGAGCAATCACCCGATTGGACGGAAGGAACCTCAAAATTCTCGGACCCGACTGCAACAGGGTGGACTGCAGACAGGCTGCGGTGAACAGCCTCTCGGGCTACAATTGCCCGATGACGCCATTGGACTCGGAGGGTCAGGCCTATTTCCAGCAACTGCAGGAGCGGCTTCCCAAAATCTGGGAGGCTGTGGAGAGCGGAATGCCCTGGGATCACACTTCAGTGGTGGTTCCTTCGCTCAGCTTCCACCCCGAGGAACTGAAGAAGATTCCTGGAGGGCCCTTCTATGAGGAACGGTTGCTGTTCAGCCTGATCCGGCTGCGGCATCCGCGGGCTCGGGTGATCTACCTGACCAGCCAGCCCATTCATCCCGACATCATCGACTACTACTTGCAGCATCTCTATGGCGTACCCTCTTCCCACGCTCGCGCACGGCTGCGGCTGATGTGCGTCTATGACGCCAGCCACCGTCCGCTGACCCAGAAGATCCTGGAGCGTCCGCGAGTCTTGCAGCGGCTGCGCGAGGAGATCGGCGATGCCGAGCGGGCCTACCTGACCTGCTTCAATTCCACCTCCCTGGAACGGCAGCTTTCAATGGAACTGGGCATCCCCCTCAACGGAGTCGACCCCGACCTGCTGCAACTGGGCAGCAAATCGGGCTCGCGCAAGATCTTCAAGGAGGCCGGCGTGGGCGTGGCGCTGGGATTCGAAGACGTCCGCGGGGAAAGCGATGTCATCGAAGCCTTGGTGGAGCTTTCGCACCAGCGTCCCGGACTCAAACGGGCCGTCATCAAGCTCAACGAGAGCTTCGCGGGAGCCGGCAACGCGATGTTCAACTTTCCCTCAAATATGCCGGACGAGCGGCGAGCCGCTCAGGCCTCAATCACCGCCGTCCTCCACCAGTTGGAATGGTCGGCCGAAGAGGCCTACGAGGACTTCCTGCGCAAGCTGGGCGAAATGGGCGGGATCGTCGAGGAGTACCTGCAGGCCGAGGGAATTCAATCTCCCTCGGTGCAGATGCGCATCAATCCCTCCGGGACGCTGGAACTCATCTCCACCCACGACCAGGTACTGGGCGGCCCCACCGGCCAAGCCTACCAAGGCTGCCGCTTTCCGGCCCGGGACGACTATCGTGACCTCATTCAGCAGGAAGCCGCCAAGATCGGCAAGATCTTGCGCGAGAGGGGCGTCATCAGCCGGTTCGCCATCGATTTCGTGGTCTTCCCCGACAAGGACGATCCCTCCTGCTGGCAAGCCCGAGCCATCGAGATCAACCTGCGCATGGGAGGCACCACGCCGCCCTTCCTGGCCCTGCAGTTTCTGACCGGCGGCGAATTGCGTCCCGAGGGCGAATTCATCTCGGATCACGGTCAGACCAAGTACTACTACGCCACCGACAGCCTGCGCTCGCCCCGCTACCGCGGACTGCTGCCCGAGGACTTCATGGACATCCTCACCCTGCACGGGCTGCACTTCAAGCCGTCCTCCGAAACCGGCGTGATCTTTCACATGATCGGGGCGCTCAGCGAGTTCGGGAAAGTGGGCGTGACCTGCATCGGCAACTCGCGCCAGGAAGCCAACGACCTCTTCCAGCAAACCGTGGAAGTTCTCGACAAGGAGGCCGACGGCGCCACCCTGTCCCTCCCTAACCGTCCTTACGACAAAGGCCTGCGCCGAATCGAGTGAGGAGCCGGGTCAGCGCCGCTACTCGTGGCGCAACGCGGACACCGGATTGATGCGGGAGGCGCGTTTGGCGGGGAAGTAGCAGGCCAGCAAGGCGCCGCAGGCCGGTATCAGAGTCACGGCCAGGAAGGTGAGGGGGTCGAGGGGAGTGACTCCGAAGAGGAGACTTGTCAGAAATTGCGTCGCGGCCGCTGCCAAGACCAAGCCCAGGACGATCCCCGACAAAGTCAGACGCAAACCGGCTGAGAGCATCAGGGTCATGATTTGGCGGCGGGTGGCTCCCAGCGCGGCGCGGATGCCGACTTCCTGGGTCCGCTGGCCGACGTGGTAGGAGAGAACGCCGAATATCCCCAACAAGGCCAGGATCAGCGCCACCAGTCCGAAGCCGCCGATGAGGATCAGGGCAAAGCGGTCGCGGGAGACCGAGCCGGCCACTAAGTCATTGAGGGGAATGACGCCGTAGGCCGGCTGCATGAGATCGACATCCAATACAGCTTCTCGCAGGTCAGACACCAGGCTACGAGGGTCAACCGCCGTCCTCACGGCCATGTTCATGATCAAGTAGGAACGCTGGGCATGCGGCAGGTAAACCTCGGGCCGAGGCTGGGAGCGGATGCCGTAGAAACGTACGTCGTTGACCACGCCGATGACTTGGTAGGGATAGGTTCCGGCAGTGCTGTAATCGATGACCAAGTTCTTGCCCACCGGATTCTGTCCCCCGAAAGCCTGCCGGGCCAGACTTTCGTTGATGACGATCACGCGGGGCGACTCGGGGGTGTCGGAGGCGTCAAAGGCGCGTCCCCGCAGCAGCGAGATGCCCAGCGTCTTGAAATATCCCGGAGTGGCCATGCGGACGTCGGCGCGCCTTGAGCCTCCCGCTGAGGGCGTCTCGCCTTCGGCCCACACGGGACGGTCGAAGTCAGGGCCGATGGGGCTCATGGGCAAGGCCGTGACGCCGCCCACCGACTCCACGCCGGGGACGCTGGAGAGCTTCTCGGTCAGCCGCTCATAGTAGGCGCGCGACTTAGCCCCGCTGTCGTACTCGTGATTGTCGAGGGTGATGGGCAGCACCGCCACTTTGTCAGGACGGAAGCCTACGTCAACCTGCATCAGGTGAACGAAGCTGCGCACCAGCAGTCCTGCGCAGGCCAGCAGCACTACCGCCAAGGCGATCTCCGAGACCACCAGTCCTTGACGCAAGCGTTCCCAACGTGGCCCGCCGCCCAAGGCGCGTCCGCCGCCGCCGCCGATGGCGGACGACAGGTCGTCCCTGAGTCCCGAAGCCAGCGGGACGAGTCCGAAAAAAATCCCCGCCGAGGCGGTCAGCAGCGCCGCGTAGCCCAGGACGCGCACATTCAGCTCCACCTCGTGGAGGCGGGGCAGAGCTTGGGGAGGCAGCGTTCCGCTTAAGCTCAGCGCCGCCAAGGCGGCGGGGACGGCCAAGGCCCCTCCCAGCGTCACCAAGAGCAGATTCTCGGCCAGAAACTGGCGCGCCAAACGCAGGCGGGACGCTCCCAGAGCTAGACGCAGCCCGATCTCCCGCCGCCGCCGTCCCAATCGGACGAGTTGCAGGCTGGCAATGTTGACGCAGGCGATCAGCAGCACCAGGACCACCGCCCCCAGGACGATCAACAGCGTGGCCTGAGAATCCCCCACCCTGTCCTCGTAGAGCGGCACCAGAGAGATCTTCCAGCCCTGGTTGGACTGCGGGTAGTCCTCACCCATGGCGGCGGCCACAGCGTCCATCTGGGCTTGGGCTTCCTGCCGCGAGACCGACGGTTTGAGGCGGGCCACGGCGTCGAGGTAGCGCTGGTCATGGACACGCTTGCCCACGAAACTCCAGGGAATCCACAGGTCAATATCGGGCGAGGGCATGTCGAAGTCCGCCGGCATGACGCCGATCACCTTCCAGTTTTGGCGGTCGAGGACGATGCTCTTTCCGACGATCGCCGAATCGGCCCCGAAGCGGTCGCGCCAGGCCGCATGACTCAAGACGGCAACCGGGTCTGTCCCCACATGGGCATTGGCGGTGTTGAAGACCGCCCGCTCGGTTTCCTGGCCGCTGAAGGTCCGCCCCTTGAGAGGCGTCACGCCCAGCACTGGAAAGAAATCGCGCGAGACCTGGGCCACATCGACCACCTCGGCGGACTGCCCGGTTGCCAGCGTCCGCCCCGAGACGTACCAGGCTCCTATGCCCTCAAGGACGGTGTTGCGGCGGCGCCAATCAACCACGTCGCCGGTTGAAACGCCGGCTCCCTGCAGCGACTTTTCAGGATGGTAGCTGAAGACCCGCACGAGGCGCTGCGGATCGGGATAGGGCAAGGGACTCAGCAGCACGGCGTCCACCATGCTGAAAATGGCGGTGTTGGCACCGATGGCCAGCGCCAGCGTCAGCACCGTGACGAGGGAAAAAACCGGATTCCTGCGGACGGTGCGCAGCGACAGTCTGAAATCGTTCCCGAGTCCTGACAGCATTCTCGACCTCCACCGCCCCGCCAGGGTCACCCAGCGG
>DATIPO010000229.1:0-16440 GCA_035471925.1 Acidobacteriota bacterium | reverse complement strand
CTCCCGGCGGGGATCGCTAATGCAACTGCCTCATAACGCCAACGTGTGTCGCTATTCCACGCTTACAGCGTTTCTCGGATGTGCTCGGTCAAAACCCAGGGTGGCGCCGTCGGCTCGCTGCGCTCTCCGACGACTGACCCTGGGCTGACATATGGCTCGCCTACAGCGAGCCCGGACCTGACCTTCGACACAGTTGCCCCTTGCCCGTCGTAGAATTGCCCTGATCGTCGCGGCCTTGCCCGTCTCGATATGGCCTTGCCCGTCAGGGTATTGCCCAGCCCGTCGTAGCGGCTACGGGGTCGGTTCGGTGAGGGTTTGGTAGGTGTTGACGTTGAGGCTGGACAGGGTTTGGGATTGGCCGGAAGGCCAGCGGATTTCCAGTTTTTCGATCTTTCCGGCGGAGCCAAGGCCGAAGATCAGGCGGGGGTCGTGGGAGGACAGGTAGCTTCCGCCTGCTGAGACTTCGCGGGTCTGAACACGTCCGCCCGCATAGAGGCGGAGGCGGGCGCCCACGGCGTCACGGTTGGAGGCCGTCCCTTGCAGGCGCAGGCCGATCCAATTGCGGCCTTCAAGGGAGGATCGGTTCCAGTAAAGGGCGGGGGCGGCATCGAGGCGGTTGACCACGATGTCAGGACGTCCGTCGTTGTCGAGATCCCCGACGGCGGCCCCCCGCGAGTTTTCGACCGCGCTGATGCCCGAAGCTTGGCCCACCTCCTCAAAGCGCTTCCCATCCAGATTGTGGAAGAGGAAGTCGCGCTGCTTGTAGGACGTTCCGATCTGGTACTCCTCGACCTCGGGATAAACGTGTCCGTTAGCCACGAAGAGGTCAGGATAGCCGTCGAGGTCGGCGTCGAAAAAGAAGGTCCCCCAGCTCAGGTACTGCCAAGCGACTTCGGCCACGTTCCAGCGGTAGGAGGCGTCGAGAAAGAATCCCTTTTGGTTGGCGTAGAGCGTGTTCTTATCGTCTGAGAAGTTGGTTTGGAGGAAGTCGATCCAGCCGTCGCCGTCGGGATCACCCAGCGCCAGTCCCATGCCGGCTTGTTCGTTGCCGTCCTCGTTGAGGGCCACGCCGCTCTGCATGGCCACTTCGCTGAAGCGCCCCTGCCCGTCGTTGCGGAAGAGGTAGTTGGGGCAGGAATCGTTGGCCACCAACAGGTCGAGGTCGGCATCGTTGTCGTAGTCGGTCCAGGACGCAGCCAATCCATAGTAGCGGGTCTCCAGCGCCAATCCGGCGGACTCAGTGACATCTTGGAACCGCCCGTCCCCCAGGTTGCGGTAGAGGACGTCGCCATGGCCCGGCAGCCCGCGCGGACCGCACTGGACGTCGATTCCGCGGTAGCGGCACAGAGGGGTGCGCTCCGGCGGATTGGAGGGGTCAAATTCCACGTAGTTGACCACGGCCAAGTCGAGCCGTCCGTCGCCGTCGTAGTCGCCGAAGGCGGCGGCGCTGCTCCAGCGTTGCTCGTCGGTGCCCGAGGACTTCGAGATGTCCTCGAAGGTGCCGTCCCCGCGATTGCGGTAGAGCTTGTTGGGTCCGAAGCTGGTGACATAGAGGTCGGGATCGCCGTCGTTGTCGATGTCGGCCGCCACCGCCCCCATGTCCCACAAACTGCCGGGGACGCCGGCCTTCTCGGTGACATCTTCGAAGGTCCCGTCGCCGCGGTTGCGGAAGAGGGCGTTGCGCACCGAACGGCGCTGCTGCAGGACGTCGTCCCAGCGCCCGCCGTTGACCAGGTAGATGTCGACCCAGCCGTCGCCGTCATAGTCAAAAAGCGCCACGCCTCCGCTCATCGATTCCAAGATGTATTTCTTCTCGGCGCCACCGCTGACGTGGGCGAAGGTCAATCCCGCCCCTGCGGCCCCTTCTTGAAAGCGGAAGGGCGCCTCCTGAGCATAGGTCAAGCCCGCGGACAGGAACCAGCAGGCCAATACGGCTCCCAGCGCCAGCGAACGCAGGTAGCACGAGATTCTCGACGGGGTCGCGGGGCCCGCAGAAGGCCACCTCTTGGAGGGGCCGGCTGGCCCGGGGGCCAGCGCCGACAGGAACAGCCTCATGGGTTGTTCCTTTGGCTCTTGGCGTCCTTGATCTGGCGGGAGCGTTCGAAGGCCTGGGCGGCTTCTTCGGGAAGTCCCTGAGCTTGGCGCAGGCGTCCCAGCAGCCAGTAGGCTTGATCATTCTCCGGCTCGGAATCAAGGGCTTTCTGCAGATGCGCGTCGGCTTGCTCGTAGCGCTCGGACTGCAAGGCCAGCTTGGCCGCCAGCAGGCGGTACTCGGCGTTGTCGGGACTCAGTTGGATGGCCCGCCCGATCAGCTCCTGGCTGCGCTCCGCCTGACCCCGGTTTTCCAGAAGGTCGGCCAACTGATAGTAGGTGGCGGCCGATTGGGTGCCCAGGGCCAGTTCGGCTTCGAATTCCTCGATGGCTTGATCGAATTCGCCCCGTCCCCGGTACAGAAGTCCGAAGTGGTGATGCAGCAGGGGCAGATCAGGATTAAGGCGCTGGGCCTCTTTGAACGACTCCAGCGCATCCTGGCTGAAGTTCTGGTCGTGGAGAGCGCGTCCCAGAAAAAGGTGAGCGCGGGCCCACTCGGGCTCCCTCTCTAAGGTGGTGCGAAATTGGGCTTCGGCCTCCTCAAGCTGGCCAGCCTGGAGCAGGGCCAGGGCGTAGTCGTAATGAGCCTTGGCGTTGTCGGGCTGCAGGTCCACCGACTTCTTGAGGTAGGGCAGCGCCTGATCGAAGTCGTTGGCGCCGAAATAGGCCAGCCCCAGTAATTGGTGAAAGGGGGCCGTGGCCCGGGGATCGTCGGCCAGCGGCTTAATGGCCTCGATGGCGGACTGAAAGCGGCCTCCCTGAAACTCGGCCAAGGCCAAATTGTAGGCCATCTGCGGCGTGTAGCGTTCAGCCAGGGCCATGCGGTAGACCTCGGCCGACTTGTCCCACTGCTTGCGCGAGTTGTAGATGCTGCCCAGCATGAGGAAGTGAGGCGGATTAGCCTTGCCGGCCTCGATCACCGCCCGCAGCGTCTTCTCGGCTTGCTCGACCTGGCCGCCGCGGAACTCCAGAGCCGCCTTCCAGTACATCAGCTCGGGATGCCCGGGCGCCTTTTCCAACTCAGCGTCCAGGACGCGCCGGGCCTCGGCCAGATTGCCCTGGTTGATCAATTGTCCCAGTTGGGGAAATTCCTGGCCCGCAATCGGAGCCATGGTTAGAATAAGGAACAGGGGCGTCCAAAGCGTCCAGCGCATGAAGCGCTTCAGGCCCTTCCGTCCCGCCCACCGACATGCAAACTCAAACGATTCGATCACGTGGACGGATTATAGCAAAAGCCCCTCGACCTGCTCTGGCGCCGTGGACGTCCGGCCTGCTGCTCTTCTTGATTCTGGCCAGCCCGATCCGGGGGGCGGAGCAGGCTTCGATGGTGGTCATCACCATCGACACCTTGCGCGCCGATCATGTCTCGGCTTTCGACCCCGAGAGTCCGGTCAAGACGCCCGCCATGGACGGTCTGGCAGCCGACGGAGTAGCCTATCTCAGGGCCTTGACGACCAATCCGCTGACCTTCCCTTCCCATGCCTCGCTGATGACCGGGCAGTGGCCGCTGCAGCACGGCGTCCGCGACTTCACCGGCTACCGGCTCGACCAAGAGGCCCTCACGCTGGCCGAAGTCCTTTCCCAGCGGGGCTATGAGACAGCGGCCTTCGTCAGTGCGGCGGTCCTCGACCACCGCACGGGAATGGCCCAGGGATTCGACGTTTATGATGACAGCTTTGCCGACCAGGGATTCCTGGGTGAAGGCAGCCGCGTAGCCGAACGTCCGGGACGCCGCACCCTGGACCGGGCCCTGCAATGGTTGCGCCAACGCTCCGGCCAGAAGCCCTTCCTGCTCTGGCTTCATCTCTTCGAACCCCACGATCCCTATGAGCCGCCCGCATCCTATCGCTCCGAAGAGCATTCTCCTTATGCGGGCGAAGTGGCCTACTCAGATGCCTTGGTGGGCGAACTTTTGGAGGAACTGCGGCGCCAGAAGCTCTATGAGCCGTCTCTCGTCAGCCTCCTCTCCGACCATGGGGAAGGCCTGGGGGATCACGGCGAATCACGTCACGGATTCTTCATCTACCAGAGCACGATTCACATTCCCTGGATCGTCAAGTTCCCCTCCAACCGCCATGCCGGGAGCCGTCCTGAAGATCCCGTCAGCATCGTGGACGCGCTGCCCACCTTTCTACAGGCGCTGGACGTCGAGCGCCGCGACTGGCCCTCCAAGGTGCAGGGACGCAGCCGTCTGCGCGAGGCCATGGGAGCGGACTCGGGAAGCGACCGGCCCCTCTACCTGGAGAGCCAGACGCCCATGCGCCAGTTCGGTTGGAGCGATCTTCGCGGCCTGGTCAGAGGACGCTACAAGCTCATCGAAGCGCCGCGTCCCGAGCTTTACGACCTGCTCGAAGACCCCGGCGAGTCCAACAATCTCTTCCGCCAAGAAGGAGCGCTGGGCCGCCGCTTGCAGGACGCCTTGCGCGAATTCGAGTCCCGTTACGCCGATTCCCAGCCCGGCGGCGGCCAGGACTCTCTGTCATCGGCCCAAGTCGATGCCGAGTTGCAGGAACGGCTGCGCTCCATCGGCTATGTGGGAACGTCCGCGCCAGCCGCCTCAACGGAGTCCCGCGCCGGTTTAGCCGATCCCAAGGACAACATTGCCGCCTACGAAGGCATGCAGGCGGGCGTGGAAGCGGCTCGCCAAGAGAACTGGAGCAAGGCCATAGAGCTGCTGGAGCAGGCTCACGAGGAGGCGCCCCAGGCCGCTGCCATCCTCTCCAGTCTGGCCCTGACGTGCCGCGATGCGGGACGTCCGCAAGAAGCGGTCCAATGGTTCCAGGAAGCCCTGAAAGTGGTGCCTGAAGATCATTACCTGCGCCTCCAGTTCGCGCAGTTCCTGCTCAAGCTCAATCAGCCGCGAGAAGCCGGGCAGCAGTTCGAGGAGATCCTCGAGGCGCAGCCCGATCACTTTCTGGCCAACTTCAACCTGGGCGTCCAGCAAGCTTTGGAGGGCGATTTCGAAAAGGCGGCCTCGCGCTTTAGCCAGGCCCTCAAAACCAAAGAAGACGCCGACGCCGCCCGCATGCTGGGCCTCTGTCAAATCCGCCTGAGCATGCTGGACGAGGCCGAGCAATCGCTTCTACTGGCCCTGCGTCTGGCTCCCGAGGATCCGGCCGTCCACGCCAACCTGGCCACGCTCTATCAGCTCCAGGGGAATGCCGAAAAGGCCCTCCACCACCAGCAGAAAGCCCGCTCCCTGGCCAACAGCCAACAACGTCCCTGATTCCAATCGAACCGGCACTTTGTTGCCCCAATCCGTCGCTCAAACGCTTGCAGGCGCGTTAAGGGAGGTATGAGAGCGACGACGCGCACGACCTTGGAAAGAGCCTGGCATCAGACGGGCCGAACGTTCCGGCTCCTGGTCCAAGGCCTCTTGGCGCCCCAGTACTGCCTGCTGTGCGGCGACCGGACGGCAAGTCCCGACTTGCGCCCCCTTTGCCATCCCTGTCAGGACGCATTGCCTGCCGTCCCCCGCCGGCTGTGCGACTGCTGCGGAATTCCGGTGCGGGGCGATCTGATGGAGCGCGGAATCCTTTGTCAGGAATGCCGAAACCACTTGCCGTCCTTCCACAAAGCCTGTGCTTTCGGACTGTACCAAGGACCACTGCGCCGCCTCATCCGAGCCTACAAGTTCAGCGGACTGAGACGGCTGGCCCATCCACTGGCAGAACTGCTGGAAGCGGCCTACCGCCGTGAGGCCCTGGAAGCCAGCCGCTTGGCGTGGGTGCCCTCGCATCCCCGTCGGGTGCGGGAACGGGGCTTCGACCACATGGGATGCCTGGCCCAAGCCTTGGCCCAACGCTGCCGCCTCCCCCTCCTGGGAGGTTTCCAGAGAGTCCGCCACACACCCGCCCAAAGCGGACTCAGCCGCAGTCAACGCCGACGCAACCTCAAGGGGGCCTTTCGAATGGCACCCGAGGCGCTGGAGGGCCCGGTGCTCCTCGTGGACGACATCTTTACCACCGGAGCGACTCTGGAAGAAGCCTCCTCGACGCTCTTGCGGGCGGGTGCGTCCGCGGTCGAAGTCGTGACTGTAGCCCGAGTGCCCCTTTACTGGGAAACCACGGGGCCACGCCTGGCCTCCCAAACATCCAACCACGCTCCAGAAAGGACTGCTTCATGATCATCTTTATGCTTTTAGCCCTGCTCTTCCAGCACGCCGCCGATCCCGACGGACTGCGCCGAAGAGTGATGCGCAGCGTCGAGAACGGGGGCTGGACGCTGCGCCTGCGCCTCGACCGCGACGTCCTGCTTTCGCGGGTGGAACGGCGGCTGCTGGCCGAAGTGGAACTGATGCGTCCCCGGCCCGGCACCGACCAAGCCCGGCTGACCTTCAAGCTCCTTGGCCTCAAGGGACGCCCGCACCAAGTCAAGACCCTGAGCGTTCCCTGCGATCCTGAGGGCATCCTGTGCCGCCTGCGGTGGGAAGTGGAGCCTGGAGTCTTGCCCCTGGGCCGCTACTGGCTGGCTCTCACCTGGCCCGAGGGACCCGAAATGGTGCTTCAAATGCCCTTCCGGGTGCAGTAAATAGCCGAAAAAGAAAGGCGGCCGGAAGTTCCGGCCGCCTGCTGATCTCGGCGGTCATCGGATGCCGCGGGAGCTCAGATTTTCTTGTAGGACTTCTTCAGGGCCTTGGCGACTTTGCGCACCTCAAGAGCCAGTTCGGAGGCGGAAGCTTCTTGGTACTCCTCAACCGAAATAGCCCGGAAGTCCTGGCGGTTGCGCATCTCGTCGAGGCGGCCCTGGAGTTGGTTGACCTTGATCTCCAAGTGGGCCAGCAGCAGCCTGAAGGCTTTGATGTCGCGGGCCTTGTCGAAGTCGTCGACATCTAGGTCTTCCCGCTGTTCGATGTAGCCCAGGTTCTCGTCCTCAGCCACTTGCTTGGCCGTCTCGGCGATGAAGTTGAGTCCCTTCTTGAACTCCCGGCGAAACTGATCCCGGGGCATCTTGCCGGCTTCGTAGCGGACCAAGACGTCCTGCAAATGAGACACCTGCGCCACAAGACTGGCCGTCAACTGGTCAGCCTCGGCCACCGCCAAATTGACCACGTCCTGGTCAAGGACGGAGTCGCCCAAGGCATAGCGGGCCAAGGCCGCATCGGCCATGTAGCCGTAGCGGTTGGTGCGATTGTAGGGCGCCAGTCCCGAGATGAAGTTGGCGCAACGGCTGATGTAGTACCTGCCGAAGTAGCTGTAGCCGAAAGGACTGTAAAAGTTGATGAAGTAGTTCAAGCGGTCGAAGGCGAACCAGTTGTAGCCGAAAGCATAGACCGGATAGCGATAAAAGAATCCTGTGCTGGGGTCGAAGAAATGGATCCAGAAAATGTCGGGAGCATGGCCGTGGCGGCCTCCGCCGGAGCCAGCCGTGGGAGGAGCGTTGCCGGTGGGCATACCGTCGTCAGGACCTGCTGAAGGAGGCGGACTGCCAATGGGCAGGCTGGGATCCACCACGGGCCGCCGTCCGCCGTCGGGACTGGGCCGCAAGATGGGCATGTCCCTGATTTCGGCCCTCTGGCCATCATCGGCCGGACGGAAGACGAAGTTGCTGGAGCGGTTGGGCCGCACTGAAACGCTGCTGTTGTTGTTGGGCCGGGGACTGATGCGCGTAGGCGACTGACCGTCGGAGGGACGCGGGCGGGCGAAATTGGGACGAACCGACGGACGCCGTGAGTCGGGCCGCGTCGAAGGACGCACCGAGGGACGCGGGCGAACCGCCGGACGCCGCGTCGATGGACGCACCGAAGGACGAACTGCCGGACGTGTCGAAGGCCGCGTGGAGGGTCGCGCCGAAGGGCGCGGGGTGGACGGCCGCGTCGAAGGACGCACCGCAGGCCGGGGAGCCGGCCTCTGAGGACGCACCGCGGGACGCGGCGAAGAAGGACGCTTAGGCTTCTCCTGAGCCCACATGGCAGCGGGCAGGAACAAAGCAATGGTCAGAAGGTAGCTAACGTTTCGCTTCAACGACCTCATGGGGAACCTCCGAACCCGCCCTCCCATTCGTCTTCGTCTCGGCGAACAGAAGCGGCGGAAATCAGTCAGGATCTTGTTTCACCCAAGTCTGCGCAGACTCGGCGCGAAACAAATCTACATCTCTTAAGATGCCCGGCACCACCAATCGGTTCACATGGGACAAGAAATCGGGGGTGAGCCTCCGGCATCCGTCTGAGGCCAGTTTATCGTCCTTCCAGAGAATCACGCAAACGCTGTTCCAGCCATGGCCGGAACGGGCTCACTGCGGCCCCAACGTAGCGAGGCAGGCCGACGCTAATCCAGCCACACGCGGAGCCAGCCGTTGCTGCGGTTGCTCTTGTACCTGATCCTCAGCTAATCCAGCCACACGCGGAGCCAGCCCTCGTGGCTGCGGATCTCAAGCAGCTCGCCGGGATCTAAGTCGCGAAGTGTCTTGATCACTTCCTTCAGCTTGACATCGCTGTCCCCGCCCACGTCGGTGAGGGTGGCCTCCTCGTCGTAGGACAGCAGCAGCTCGACCAGCGAAAGTGGGACCGTGATTTTCAAGGCATCGCTGCTATGCTGTCCGCCCACCTCCAGGTTGAGGTAGCGGTTGCGGGCATTCTTGGAGCGCGAGGATGCCGAGCGGCTTGAGGAAGATGACTGAGCCGTCTGTCCAGGGCGTTTGACAACCTTCATAACCGCTGCCAAATCGCGGTCCTGGGCACGCTGCCCAGCTTCCAGGGATGCCGTCAGCGGCAAGCTGACGGCTAAGACCGCAGCCAGAGTCAGGTGGGTAATTCTCATGACCATCAAACTCCTTGCTTTCATTCAATCCAGATGCGGAAATGGCCCTCAGAGGAACGGAATTCGAGAACCTTGGCCCGGCTGTTCATCAGCTCTTCCAGCAACTGATCGGCGTTTTCAATGCCGTTGCGCCTCAGTTCCTCCTTGGCCTCTCGGGGAATGGCGTGAAGCAGGGCGCGGGCCAGCGACAGTGGGAAGCTGAGAGACAACATCTCCTCCCCGTCGGCTTCCATGGTGATGCGCAGAAGGCCTTTGCCGGAATCCTCCCCGCGGTCGGAGCGGACCAGGCGCGGATCGATGCGCAGCAGGGCCAGATAAGCCCGGTCGCGAATCTCCCCTTCCTCCCGGTCGCGGATTTCGTTGAGCACCGGCACGCTGCGCCGGGCCAAGTCCTTGTCGTCCACATAGCTCAGGCGCAGAGCTGAAAAGTAGCGGACGCGCGGGTTGGCGTCCCCCAATGACTGCAGGACACGCCCAATGTAGGCCCTCTCGCCCTGTTGCCAGAGCTCCACCGCCAAGTCGATGACGGACAGGTTGGCCTCCTCGCGCAATGTAGAGTTTAGACCGTCTCCCCGGCTTTCCAAAGCAGCCTCATAGCGCTTCAAGGCATCTTCCCGCCGTTCCAGCCCCTTGAGGGCCTCGGCCTCGTAATAAACGGCCTGGGCAAAACGCCGGTCGTTGGGGAAGCGGTCCTGCAAGCGCCGAGCATTGTCTCGGGCCTCGCGCCACTTGCGGTCAAACAGAGCCAGCTTGATTTCAGCCAGCAGTTCCTCGGCATTGGCTTGGGCGGCCGGGGTAGTGAATTCTGCCTCGGCCAAGGACGGAGCTGCCTGGGCCGTCAGACCCGCCATCGGCGCCAGTCCCGTCAAGAGCCCGGCGACGAGTCCCGCCAGGAGCAGGCTCCGGCGCGGAATGGTGAGGGGATTCGCCATCAGATGGTCGCCTCTCTGCTGGCCATGCGCAGACGCATCAGGGTTGAGCGCGAATCGAGCAGGTCCTTCCATCGCTCTATCTGTTGAGCGTCGACACAGTTGTCGGCCGAAGCCACGTCGAGCAAGACCATCTCCAGTTCATCGCAGAGACGGCGGACTCCGGCATTGCCGGGACGGGCCAAGTCGGTCTCAAGAAGCTGCTTGTCGAAAAGCAGGCTTTCGGCCAGGCGGCGCTCGTAGCCGATTTCGACTTGGTTGCCTTCGTTGCAGTCACGCGAGGTGTCCATCAGGGCCGCCAGCACCAACTGGCTCCGCTCCAGATAGCGCAGGATCTCCTCCCGCGAGGACTCGACTTCGACCTGGCGCAGCAATTCCTGGCTGGCGGCGGAAGCTTGAGGAGCCATGGAAGTCGAGGATCCGGGAAGCGGCGAGGAGCCGGGAGCCAGTCCCTTCCAAAGCAGCAGGGCGGCCAGCAGTGCTGCGGCGATGGCGGCCAGGTGGATCCAGGGACGCCGCTGGCCGGGAGCAGGTGCAAAGGCCCCTTGGCCTTCGAGCCGCCGGACGAGTTCGTCCTCCACGCCCCGCGAGGCCCGTTCGGCCTCTTCGCTCCAGGCTTGCAGGCCTTGGCGCAGTTCTTGGGCCTGGCGCCAGGCTTGAGCGCACTGGGGACATTCTCTCAGATGGCGCCGATCTTCCAGCGACTCCACCGCCGCCCAGGAGTCGTCCACACCGGCGGCATAAGCCTCGATGCGCTCTTGAATGGCTTGGCAGCGCTTCATGTGACTTCTCCCTCCAAATCCGACAACAGCGTGCGCAGGCGCCGGGTGGCGCTGTGCAGAGTCGATTTGACGGCTCCCAGACTGATGTCCAGCGCCTGGGCGATCTCGTCTAACTTGAGTCCGCTGAGCAGGCGAAGTTGCACTACTTGGCGTTGACGCGGAGGCAGTTGCTCCACCGCCCGCCGGATCTTCGACATGGCTTCGTTGCGCCGCGCCGCCCGTTCCGGATGGGTGGGGCGGAACCCCGCTGCCGGCGAAGCCCACTGCTCGTTCAACTCCACCGAGGCTGAATGCACCTTGTAGTTCTTCTTGCGCAGATGATCGTGAAAGATATTGTGCGCAATGCGGAAAACCCAAGGCGCCAGGGGCCCTCTTTCATTATAAAGGCCGGCCTTCTGGTGGATGCGGATCAAAACCTCCTGAGTCAGGTCGAGGGCATCCTCACGATTGCGGGCCCATCCGTAGAGGTATTTGAAGATGCGGCGGCCAAAGCGGTCTACAAAGTGCCGCATGGCCTCCGAATCACCTCTCTCAAGAGCCTGCATCAACTCTGCGTCCGTCATGCGGGCAGCTTTCCTGGCCGGCCGGGTCCTCCCCGTTCGGCTTTGCTCGGATGTCCAGCCGGGGAACGGTATGACAGCGCCGCTCATAGCGCTTCCCTTCTCCCTGGACTGATCCCGTCGACCTCTCTCAACATAGCAGCCTTTCTCTAAACTCGCTCTTCATTGCAGTAGAACGAAGGGCGGCGCCGCAAGGTTTGTTCCCCGACCCGATTTTTTTAAGGCTTTGTCACCGGCGGCGACGCTGGTATACTTCCTGAAAATTTTCAGCGAGTCGGCTCGCCGCCTTCCACGGAAGAGGTTATGAAGATTTCCGCCATTGCCCAGTCGCCCCCGCCCACCTGCAAAACGACAGCCATGGTGGATGAGGCCGTGCAGGTCATGCAGAACGCCCGCGGAGGGGCCGTGGTGGTGGTCGACGACGGACGCGTCAAGGGCATCTTCACCGAGCGCGACGTCCTCCTGCGGGTGGTGGCGGCCAACAAGGATCCCGAAGCCACCCTGGTGCGCGAAGTCATGACCTCGGCGGTGGAAACCGTCCACGAGGACACCGAGGCCCTGCGTGGATTGGAGCGCATGGTCTCACGCCACATCCGCCACTTGCCGGTGGTCGACGCCAAGGAGAGTCTGGTGGGCCTGGTGTCGATGCGCAACATCCTGCTCAACCACTTCGACATGCTGCTGGAAAAGGCCTCCAAACAGTAGAACACACCACTCCAAGTTCGAAGTGCGATTTGCGAAGTTCGAAAGATTCTCCCACGGGCAGGGATTGCGCCGCATTCGCCAAGGCTCGGCTCCCAGGAGGGCAGGCAGCGACGTGTCGACACTCAAGCAGCGATCATGTCGAGACTTGAGCAGCGACGTTTTGACACTCCTCAAGCAGCGATCTTGTCGAGACTCGAGCAGCGACGTTTTGACACTCAAGCGGCCATCAGGTCGAGACTTGAGCAGCGACCACTCAAGCGGCCATCATGTCGAGACTCGAGTCGGGGAGTCGGGGCTCCCTGTAGGGGAGCCATTTGTCAGCCCAGGGTGGAACCCGCGGCAAGCGCAGCGCGGCAAGGGTGAAACCCTGGGTTTGCCTGCAAGGACTCCCCAACGCTGAAAGCGTGAAATAGAGGCTGGGCGGCTTCCCCCGACCCGCCTGACCTGACACCCCCGCCTCAGGGAGGTTAGAATCGTGGCCAGGAGGAAAGCTTTGAGCATCTCACCCGCCACCCCTGACCGCTTGCTTCTCGGTCCCGGACCGTCCAACACTCACCCCCGCGTGCGCGAGGCTCAGGCACGTCCGCTTGTGGGCCACCTTGACCCGGCCTTTCTGGAGGTCATGAACGAGGTCCAGGACCTGCTGCGCTACGTCTTCGAGACCAGCAACCGCATGACCATCCCGGTATCGGGAACGGGGAGCGCCGGCATGGAATGCGCGGTCAGCAATTTCGTGGAAGAAGGCGATTCGGTGCTGGTGGGCGTCCACGGCGTCTTCGGCGGACGCATCGCCGAGTGCGTCCGGCGGGCGGGAGGCGAAGTCCACACCGTGGAGGCCGAGTTCGGAGAGCCGCTCGATCCCAAGGACCTGAAGAGAGCCGCCGAGCAGTGCTGTCCCCGCATCATCGCCGTGGTGCACGCCGAGACGTCCACGGGGGTCCTGCAGCCCCTGGAGCCCGTCCGCAAGATCTGCGACGAACACGACGCTCTGCTGCTTGTCGATGCCGTGACCTCATTGGGCGGGCACCCCGTGGGCGTCGACCACAACCGCATCGACATCTGCTACTCGGGGACTCAGAAGTGCCTGAGCTGTCCTCCCGGACTGGCTCCGCTGACGGCCTCCGAGGACGCCATGCTCAAGCTTGGAGTCCGCCGCCACCCGGTGCGCAGTTGGTACCTTGACCTGAGCCTGCTGGCCAGCTACTGGGGCAGCGACCGCTCCTACCACCATACCGCTCCAGTCTCCATGAACTATGCCCTGCGCGAGGCGCTGCGCCTGGTCCACGAAGAGGGACTGCAAACCCGCTGGGCCCGCCACCGCGCCACCCATCGGGCCCTGGTAGCCGGCATCGAAGCCATGGGACTCGAAATGCACGTGGAGCCGAACTACCGCCTATGGCCGCTCAACACCGTCTCCATACCCAAGGGAGTCGACGACGCCGCCGTCCGCAGGCGATTGCTTCATGAATTCAATCTGGAAATCGGCGGCGGACTGGGCGCTCTGGCAGGCAAAGTCTGGCGTGTCGGCCTCATGGGCCACAATTCCACGCCCAAGAACGTCCTCTTCTTCCTCCACGCCCTGGAACACTGCCTGCAAGAGGAGGGCTTTTCGCTCACCCCCGGCGCCGCCCCCCAAGCCGCCTCCGCCGCCTACCACCATCCCGCCCCCGTGGAGTGAGATGGATCGGAGTGCCGCCACCCCGGTGTTCCAGCCCCCGGGGTGTTCACGGCTTCAGTCGGGTTAGCCGTTGACGACGGCCATACCGCCGGAGTCGTAACGCTCGCCGCGGGCGAGGTTGGCGGGGATGACGTTGTTGATGGTATCGAGTTCCTGTGAGGTGAGTTCGATGTCAGCGGCTGCGGCGTTTTGCTCGAGCCGCTCGGGATTGGTCGTGCCGGGAATGGGGACGATGTGATCTCCCTGAGACAGGCACCAGCCCAGGGCCAATTGAGCCGGCGTGCAGCCCCGTTTGCGCGCCAGTTCTTCGACGCGGTCAACCAATTCCAGGTTCTTGTCGAAGTTCTCGGGTTGAAAACGGGGCGTGTTGCGGCGCCAGTCGTCGGCGTCGAGATCGTCGAGGCTGCGGAATCTCCCGGTCAGGAATCCGCGCCCCAGCGGACTATAGGCGACGAAGGCGATATCGCTCTCCCGACACAAGTCTAGTAGTTCGTTCTCGGGCTCGCGCGACCAAAGTGAATATTCGGTCTGCAAAGCCGCCACGGGATGCACGCTCTCAGCACGCACGATGGTCTGGGCGCTGGCTTCGGAAAGCCCGATGTGGCGCACCTTGCCTTCTTGAACCAGTTCCTTCATGGCCCCCACCGTCTCCTCGATGGGAGTCTCAGGATCGACCCTGTGCTGATAATAGAGGTCGATGACTTCCACACCCAGCCGCTTGAGGCTGGCTTCGCAGGCTGACTTGACATAGTCGGGCTTGCCGTTGATGCCTGTAAATGATCCGTCCTCTCCGCGCATCACGCCGAACTTGGTGGCGATCACAGCTTGGTCGCGCTTGCCCCTGAGGGCTTTGCCCAAGAGCTTTTCGTTGGTGTGGGGGCCGTACATGTCGGCGGTATCAAAGAAGTTGATGCCCAGCTCAAGGGCGCGGTGGATGAGCTGGACCGCCTTATCGGTATCGGTGGTTGAGCCATAGAAGTCGGACAGTCCCATGCAGCCGAGACCTATCGCCGAGACTTCAATCTGAGTCTTTCCTAACGTTCGTTTTTTCATGCATTCGATTGTTTCATGCTCTGGCGCTCCAAATCCAGATCCGATCCCGTGGTTCTTATGCCTTATCCTGCGAAGAGCTTTCGCGATGCGGTGAGGACGGGTAAGCTGGGACCCATCACAGTGGTCAGCGGCTCGAAGATGGCACAACTCAAGGACGAGGTCCGGCGCTGGGCGCTGAAGGACGGGGTCAACGCCACCCCTCTTGGGGGCCTCCGCATCTATCGTTCGGAGTCGCCCTTCCCCTTCAGACGCAGTGCCAGCGGCTGTTTTGCACTGGCGGTTGTGGTGCAGGGACGGAAGGTAGCCAAGGTGCAAGGCAGCCAACTCAGCTACGGCCCGTCTCAGTACCTTGTCCTCAGCCGGGCCATGGAATGCGAGAGCCGGGTGGTGGAGGCCAGCCCTCAGAAGCCCTACATGTCTTTGTACCTGAAGCTGCCTCCCCGCCTGCTGGCCCGGACCTTGATTGACTTAGCCGACGCCGACCTGGACAGAGGGGAGCAGCCGCCGGCCGCCCAGGCTTTCGTCAACAGCCTCGACGAGGAATTGGCTGATGCCCTGGTCCGCCTCCTTAAGGCGCTTGCGCGTCCCTCACAGGCCGAAGCCTTGGCACCTCTGCAACTCCAGGAGATCATCTTCCGCTTGCTGGAGTCGGACTCGGCCGCCTTTCTGCGCCGCGAAGCCGCTGCCGCGGGACACGACCAGCAGATCTGGAAGGCCATCGAGTACATCCGGCGCAACATGGCCAGCCGCCTAACCGTGGAGGAGATCGCCGGACACGTAGGCATGAGCCCCTCCCATTTCGCCCACATTTTCCGCGACGTGACCCGCACCAGCCCCATCCAATACGCCAAAGACGTGCGCCTCAATCAGGCCCGCCTGCTCTTGATCGCCGAGGGTGCCCGGGTGGGCGAGGCGGCCCAACAGGTCGGATACGCCAGCCCCTCCCATTTCACCCGCGACTTCACCGACCAATACGGCCTTCCCCCAGGCCGCTACGCCAAACGATTCCGAACCCACTGATGCAGGACGTCAGGTTCTCATGAGTCGGATTGCTGAGAGGCGTAGTAGGCCTGGTTTTTCAGCTTGGACGCGGCGGCAGGATCGAGCAGAAAGCGGCAGTCGGGATGGAATTGCAGGGCCGAGGCGGGAACCATGGTGGTCACGGGTCCTTCGGCGGCTCGCGCCACGGCCTTGGCTTTGGCTGAGCCGAAGGCCAGCAGCAGGCACTGACGGGCTTGCAGGATCGTCCCGATGCCCATGGTGATGGCTGAGGACGGCATGGGCTCCTCGTGGAAGTGGCAGCGGTTGTCCTTCAAGGTCTGGCGGGCAAGCGGAGTGACGCGGGTTCTGGAAGCCAGCGATGAGGAGGGCTCGTTGAAGCCGATGTGGCCGTTGCGTCCGATGCCCAGAAGCTGCAGGTCGATGCCTCCCGCCTCCTGAATGGCCTCCTCGTAGTCAACGCAGACTTGGGACAAGTCGGCGGCCTGACCGTCGGGAATGTGAACCGCCTGCGGCCTGATGTTGACGCGATCGAAAAGGCGCTCACGCATAAAGCTGTGGTAGGAATCGGGATGCTCGGGTGGCAGCCCCACATATTCGTCGAGATTGAAGGTGGTCACCCGGCTGAAGTCGAGTCCTTCATCGCGATGCAGGCCCACCAATTCGTCATAGAGGGCCAGCATGGTGTCGCCGGTGGCCAGCCCCAGCACGGCCTCAGGCTTGCGGCCCAGCAGTCCGGCAATCGTCCGGGCGGCCGCCCGCGTGGCGGCTTGAGGAGTGTCGTGGATGAAGATTTCCATGTCGTCTCCTGTCGCGCTTGACCTCCCCAGGCCACCAAAGTGGCCAGCAAGTTCACGCACAGGTCAAGTTTCCAACGGCAAAGCC
>DATIPO010000228.1:0-1568 GCA_035471925.1 Acidobacteriota bacterium | reverse complement strand
GGCGCCGCTTCCGCTCCGCCGCAGGAATCGAAGGGAGGCCGCTTGGCGTCGGGGTCTGAAGGCCGGACCCCGGTGTGCCAGCCGCTGGTGCTGGCCGAGGCCCAGTTCGTCATCGCACGGGAGTCGGGTTTCGCCTCCTGGCCGCGAATGAAACAGGCCATTGAGGCTCTCGTTGCCGATGAAGAGACGCTTGTGGAGCGCATCACCGAGGCAGCCCTGGCTGGCCGCGACAAACAGGTCCGCGACCTGATTTCGGCTGCCGCTGGCCCGCGGCGAGAGTCCTCGGGGGCCTCCGGTGCCAAGGGGAGCCTGCTGGACGAGTTCGCCAAGGTCCTCGGTTTCAAGCGAGGCGGAAGGTCCGCCCTGATCGCGAGGAGGGTGCAGATCGTCAGCCGGTCGATCTATGCCTCGGCGGCCTTGGGGGATGACCAAGCGGTGCTGCGGTTGCTGCGGGAGCGTCCTGAGCTGGCCTGGCAAGAGGGAGGTCCGCGGGGGTGGACTCCGGCCTTCTATGCCTGTCATTCGCGCTTTCGCAGGCTGGACCGCGAGGTGGCTCAGCGTCGTATCCGCATCGCCGAGAGGCTGCTGGATCTGGGAGCCGATCCCGCCCAGACCGTCGATGCCCCCGGAGTGCCGGACGGCTTCCGTTCGCTGCTGACCGGGGCCGTGGAATGCGTGTCGAGTCCTGAACTGGTGGAACTGTTGCTGGAAGCGGGCGCCAAGCGGCAGGAGAACTGGGCCCTGTGGGCAGCGGCGGAACTGCGCGACTGTGTGGGCGGCGATGATCTGGCCTGCCTGCGCGTCCTCTTGCGTGACCGTCCGCCTCAGTACCAGCTCGACTTTGCCCTTTCGCTGCGGGTGGCCATGGACGAGCCAAGCGGCGTCAAGCTGCTCCTCGAGGCCGGAGCCAGTCCCGACGCCGGCAGTTGGGGAGCGCACGGAAGCGTGCTCCATCAGGCCATTCGGGATGAGCGAAGCCTGGAGGTCATCAAGCTCTTGCTGAACTCGGGCGCCGACACGGAACGTCCCAACCGCGATGGTTATCGGCCCTACCAGATCGCCGTCCGGCTAGGACGCGACGAGGTGGCCGGACTGCTGGCCGACTCCGGCGCCTCCACGGAACTGGAGCCAGTGGACCGATTGCTCTCGGCAGCGTTGCGTTCTGCCACCGAAGGGAAGGCCAAAGCAAGACCCGCGGTCGACCAGTCTCCCCCGGGCACTGGTGATCGTGCCGATCAGCGGGCCCGGCTGCGAGGTCAGGAGCGCCAAGCTCGACGAGCGGCAGAGAACCAGACCCTCGAGCCCAGTCAAGGCGAGTCAGGAATGGCGAAAGGGCAGCCGCCGTCGAGTCGTGAATCGGAGCAGCGGCCTCCCAACAGTGCCGATGGGTCCGTTCGCTTTTGCCGCACCGATCATCAGACGCTGGCCTGGGCGTTGAGCCATGGGCGAGGCTGGGCCGTCCCCGAGCTGCTTCGCGCGGGGCTCGATCCCAACGTGGCCGACGATGAAGGCGATTGTCCGCTTCACTTGGCAGCCCGTTCCGGTCAAGCGGACGCTCTTGACCATCT
>DATIPO010000227.1:0-3378 GCA_035471925.1 Acidobacteriota bacterium | reverse complement strand
TGACTGATTCCGAAATCGCTGATCTGTGTCGACGCATATACCGTCAGCACCAACGGGCCTTGGACCTTATTTTTGAGCATGTTCCCGACCTTCAGCAGGAGGTGAGTTCTTTCTTGGAATCCTTGGTCAATCAGGAACCCTCACTTGAACTGGACTACTCATCAAAAAGCGCTGTCCGATTTCTGCCGAAAACTTGGGATGGAATCAAGTCTCTCAGGGAAGGCGCTGGCTGGAGTCGGAGTCGCCGCTTGATGATGTTTGAGTTCAAGAACTTCGACCGCCTCGGCCTTTACCTCATCATTGGGCCCGGTCCTCAGGCAGCTAGGGAGAGGCTGTATTCGCTGGCGCAAGCGAACCCTCAGGCGTTTCGAGGCAGGTCGTCCAAGCTTTATCCCAAGTGGACAACGATTTGGCAAGCAAGTTTCCTGAGCGAGTCCGTCCACGAGGAGTCGTCGCTGGAGGATCTCGAACCGAAACTTAAGGCTCGCTGGAAGAAATTCACGGACAAGGAGTGTCCCGTGATTGAGAGGTTGGTTTCAGATGCCTTCTCTGAACAGGGGTAGACAACCGAGTTGTTGGGCAGTTCGGCGGGGACGTCCTTGACAGCCGGGGTCGACGCTCCAACCGATTGTGCAGTTTTTGTGTCAGTTCCGAGTCCGTTATTGGGTGATGGCGGCCCGGCTGTGTGGAGTTGCCAGAATTCCTGTAAAGGCTCTAAGTGCCGCAGACGCAAGGGCTTAGGCCCTAAACCCCTATGAAGAAAGGAGCCGAGGCGTTTGCCCCGGCTCCGAATGCCATTCAGGGGGTCACGGGTTCGAGTCCCGTCAGCTCCACCAATCTTCTCCCACTAAGCGAGCTGCGCATACCACGACCGGCATCGGCGCCCATCTCAAGACCGTACGTCCGGAAACTGTGCAGCCAGCCGCACAGACCATCCTTGGAGGATCGGGGGTCTTCGTAGCCTTCGATTCCCCGTGTCCAGGCTCCCGCTTGTCGTACTTTCGACAGAATCGGGGCATTCATTGGCCAACCGTCATATCTTTCAGGGGACAGCAGGCTGGCAAGGCAGACGCCGCAAGTTCTCACTGCGCCTCGAGACCAGACCCGGTTTTGCGCCGAGCCGCATTTCCTCCCTATTGAAAGGCACTTGCGGCAGCTTCATCCCCTTCGTAGGGCCATCGGCACAGGGCTTGCGCCCCAGCGAGGCCGATATGAAGAAAGACAACACCTTCCGCGACAACCGCCGGCTGCTAACCAGTTGGCTGACACCGCTTGAGCGGCGGACGCTGGACTGGCTGGTGCGCCGCACGCCGCGTTCGATCCATTCCGACCACATGACCCTGCTGGCCCTGGCCGCCATGGTGATGGCCGGCGCCGCCTATGCCCTTAGCGGGAAAGAACCGCGCCTGCTGCATCTGGTCAACTTGGGGCTCTTTTTGCACTGGCTGGGCGACAGCCTCGACGGCAACCTGGCCCGCCACCGCAACCGCCAACGGCCCCGCTACGGCTTCTACGTCGACCACATCCTGGACTGCTTTTCGGCGGCTCTGCTGCTAGGCGGACTGGCTCTTTCAGGATGGATGAGCCCCTGGGCCGCTTTGGCTTTGCTGGCTGCTTTCCTGCTCCTATCGGCCAACAGCTACCTGGCGGCCTACACGTTGGGCGATTTTCGAATGTCGTTTCTCAAGTTCGGTCCCACCGAAGCCCGCCTCCTGCTGGCCTGCGGCAATCTGTCGCTGCTCTACTTCGATCCTGTCATCGGCTTGGCCGGGCGCCGCTTCCTGCTCTTCGACTTGGGAGGAATCGTGGCGGCCGCCTTCATGATCATCGTGCTGATCAGATCCACCATCCAGAACTCCCAGCGCCTTTACCGCATGGAACGGCTGTGACGTATGGCTTGCAGGAGTTCGCCCCGATCTCACCCTTGGTTGGCCGGTGATCGTGTTCCCTGTTGGGATCTGGGGGGCTTTCTCCCACTGGGTCGCCGCATGAAGCACACTCAGAAAGGCGGTCTCACAAGGCAATTCCCGCGCACCATACGCTGATCTTGGCTGGAGGGAAGCAAAGAGATGACTGAAGTCCCCCTGACCCATCGGATCTTCAAGTTCTACTCCGTGGGACTGCTGGGCATCGGTGTCCAAAGCGGCGTCCTTTTCCTGGCGGTCCACGTGTGCGGACTGCACTATCTGCCGGCCACTTTCCTGGCCGTCGAGAGCGCCATCCTCCACAACTTCTTCTGGCATGCGGGCTGGACCTTCCGCCACCGCCTGGAGCCGGGAACCTGCCTCCTCACCCGCCTCTGGCGCTTCAACCTGGCGACGGGCGCCTCGTCGCTGCTGGGCAACCTGCTCCTCATGGCCTTTCTGGTGGACGGCCTCGGCTTCCCCATCCTCCCCTCCAACCTGGCCGCCATCGCCGGCTGCTCGCTCATCAACTACTTGGCCTCCGACCTGTGGGCTTTCCATTCAAACGACGATGCCTAAGAGCCCGACCGCCAAGTCTTGCGGGTCGTTTACCCGACTTGTGGAGGGCGGCGGCGGCCCTTGGCGCTCAATGGGGTCCTCTGAATCGCCGCAGGAACGATGGCGGGCCATCAACACAAATCTACCCCACTACCCCCCCACTTCCTTGCCTGCGAATAGATGCGCGGAAACTTTATGCGAAAAAAATCGCGGAAAGGGTTGACAGGGGGTGGGGAGGGGTGTTAATTTATTCGCATCTTCGGATGGTTCGGCTTCGAGGCCTGGTTGTCCCCTGCAACGCTGGCTTCCCCTCGACCGGGCCTGGAAGAAGGAGCCGGGGACGGCGCGAGTTTAACAACCATTGCGAGTTCCCGACCTATCGCCGGCTTCCGGCTCCTTTTCCGGACCGTCTGGAAACCCTCCTTCCCAACCGCTTCCCCCGTTCAACCGCGGGGGCAGCACGCCAAGAGGCCTACTCTCCGTTGGACAGACCTTCCCGACATCCCCCAAGCAGGTGTGAAATCATCAATGCTGGGGCCGGGGAGATCGACCGGGAACGCGACCTGACTGAATTCGGGCTCTCTTCCATCGAGGCCGTCATGTTGTCGGGCGATTTAGAGGAATGGCTGGGACGGGAACTGCCCGACACGCTTGTTTGGGATCATCCCACAGTCAAGGCCATCGCCCGCTACGTGGCCTCGGAGAAAAGCCCGGACTGAGCGGCCCCTTCCGTGAACACGCGGCGAGGCTCAACCGCGTCCACTTGCGCCGTCGGCGGGGGATTGATTACTCTTCGCCTCTATGAGCAAGCATTTGGGCGGCAGGAAGATCGACCCAACGGCCATCAGCGAAACGACTTCGGTCAGCGACATCGTCGACAACGTCTTCGAGGCCTACAACGCGGCCCGCCTGCGCG
>DATIPO010000226.1:0-1971 GCA_035471925.1 Acidobacteriota bacterium | reverse complement strand
GCTGTTGTAGCTCAGCGCCACCGCGACGCTGTGCCCGGCCCGTCCGGGCAGCGAGAGGATGGGGATGCTTATGGTGAAGCCGCCGTTGTGCATGTTGACCGCGCCCAGCCCGGCCAGCGGGGAATAGGTGCCGGCGGGCAGCAGGCCGTTTTGGTATTGCTCCTCCTCGGCCGGGTCCTGGGCTAGTGCGGCGGCTTGCAGGAGAAGCAAAATGCATAGAAGGGTGATCGGAATGCAAACTCGGTCGAAGGAAGACTGGGGGGTGTCCATGACACGTTCTCCGAAATTATGCCGCCGCTAGCGGGAGGAAGGGACGGGATGGACGATGTGAAAGTCGGAAGGCACGTCCCGGGGATGCAGGTCCACGGCTTCCACTTCAAGCACCAGCACCGTTCTACCGGCCAGGCGCCGCTCCACCCGGTGAGACACCTGCAGGCCCTCGACGCGCCGGTAGTCCGAGTAGAGGTAGGAGACGTCGGGCTGATCCTGCGGGGAGACGATCGCTGCGCCCGACATCAGCCCCGTCTGGGCCTCGAACTCCAGCAAAACCTCGTGGTTTTCCGGGGGAGCGGCCACGAAGCGGCGGCGCTTCTCGGAAGCCCGAAAGCGGTCGCGCCCCGCCTCCCGGCCCGAGGGGGTGAACTCGCCGCCCAGGCGGCCCACGCTCCAGAAGGGCATCAGGAAGCTGTCGCGCAGGCCGGGAAAGGGGAACTCCACGCGTCCCGGCCGGCCGGAAACCATCTTCTGGCGCAGGCCCTCGGCGTGAACGACCACCTGATCGCCAAGCTGCAGGCGGCTGTCGCCCTCGCGCAAGTACAGGGTGAAGGGTTCGGCCTGTTCTCCGACAGTGGCGGTGCCCTCCACCAGGATCGTGCTCCCGCTCTCCACGGCGTCGATGCCGTGGGCATTCCCGATAGCGGAAGGAGCCTGTTGTGCGGGCAGATGGGAGGTGAAAGACAAGAAAGCAAAAGCGAGGATGGGCACGGTCTTCATGCGAAGCGCCTCCAGCCGATAAACCTGATCATCGGAGGATGACGATAAGGTTCATCCAATAGTGGTAGCTGATAGCTCCTCGCCCAGAGTGTCCAGTAGCATACTTATTAACTGTCAAAAAGTCAAGAGACTTTCTTGTTCGCAGCTTCTAGTAGTCTCTTCGCAGGTAGTCATCAGCCGACTAGTACTAGTGCAGTGCGTCAGAAGTTTTGAGCCACCCTGTCGCGTTATCCACGCTTTCAGCAGCATGAAACTTCGAACGGCTCGTTATTCCACCCCTTCAGAGGGTGTCGCAAAAGTCTTCAACATGACACCTCGAAGGCTCGTATTCCGCCCCTTCAGGGTTTCTTTAGAGGTGCTTCCACTACCCAGGGTGCCGCTCGCGCGCTTCGCATCCTCGCTGTACCCTGGGCTGGCGAATCGCTCGCCTTCAGCGAGCCCGGACTCGACTTCTAACACAGTCGCTGCCTGCCCTCCGTCGCCTTTGGCGGAGGAGGGGGCGGACGAATCGCACCCCTTCGGGGTTCTCAAAGAGCAAGAAAGTGCTCCTTGAGACGCTTTGCGACTGGTTCGGGCTGCACTTTTGCGACACCCTCTTCAGCGTTTAGACCTTTGCCGTCTGAAACCCAGGGTGGCGCCGCCGTCTCGCTGGCGCTCGCCGGGGCTGACCCTGGGCTGGCGAATCTGTCCCTGTCGGGGACAAGAACGGAGGGCCCTGGCTCAGAGCTTATGACCGGCTGCACTAAAACTCCCTTCGGCGACCAACAAGCGAGTTCCGGCCTAGCGCTCGGAGCCGGGAACTTTGGGGAGATTTCGCCTCCTGCTGCTAACATGCGGGGTGGGGAAAGAAGATGACGAGCCGCATGTTGTTGGAGACGGCGGGGGGAGCGCTGGGGCTTCTCCTTTATTTTTATCTGTTCCTGACCCTGCTCGGTCACCGGCGGGAACGGTTGCGGCTGGCGCTCCTGTTGCTGACGG
>DATIPO010000225.1:0-4939 GCA_035471925.1 Acidobacteriota bacterium | reverse complement strand
GGACCCAGTTTGCGACGCGGGCTCACCGCTTTCTCGATCCTTCTTGAAAGGGTTGGATCGTCGGTACGCCAAACTCGGTGAACCTGACTGATTTGTCAAAACGGCTTTAAAACCCTGGACGTCAGTGGACGACTGTACTTGAATCGGTTGTGCCTATGCTGTGCCCTTCGGCGGTCGGATTTGTCGCTGGATTAGGCAGAGTCGGCATCGAAAGGAGCAGGAGGACCAAGTCCGCTTGCCATCATCAGCACCCGCACGCCGACTGTTTTCAAAAAGGCAATCTGGGACTTCTTTATTCAGCACGAAGCACGTCAGCGGGATCGACGGACAGGGCGCGAGAGATCGGTATGGCGGCGGCTCCTAAAGAGCAGAGCAGGACGATGCCAACCGCTATCGCCACCGCCTCCGGCTCAAAAGTTGACACCTGGTAAAGCCTGGCCTCGAGCCATTGACCAGCCAGCCAGATCAGCGCCGCCCCGGCCGCGATGCCGGCAGCGGCCAAAAGAGCCACGTATCGCAGGCCTAAGGAAGCGATGCTCAGACGTCCGGAGCCTATTGCCAGCCGGATTCCGAACTCTCGCCTGCGCTCGAGCATGCTCCAGCTCAAAGTGCCGAAGAGGCCGGCGCAGGAGAGCACCATGGCGGCCGCGGCCAGCAAGGCACTGAGCCAAGCCAGCAGGCGCCGGTCCGAGAAGGATCCAGCCAATCGGGCATCCAGCGCTCCCGCGCCGAAGACAGCCAGGTTGGGTTCCAGGCTCTCCACCTCCCGTCGGGCAAGCTGCTCGGCTTCGCCGGCCAAGGCCGGCCCCCGGAAGACGAACGACATCCGCCCCGGCATCGGGAGCTGCCCTAATGGTTCAAACAGCAGGGGATGAGTCCGGAATGGAGAATTGGCGCGATGATCCTCCGCTACCGCCCGGACCGTCAACGCTGCGCCCCCTTCGATTTCCACCGTCCGTCCCTCGGCCGCGCCGCCTTCGGGCCACAATTGCTGCGCCAAGGAGCGGGTCAGGATGACTTGGCCTGACCCGTGGGTTTCCCGGCCCAGGTGGGGAACGAAGTCCCTGCCTTCGATCAGAGGAACGCCGACCTGAGCGAAATAGCCGGAGGAAACCTGTTTGCGGAAGGCGTTTTGCCATTCGCCAGGTTCGTCATCGATGGCTCGGACCCGGACCTGCCTCAGCGTTGCGCTGAAGGGCGGCCAGTCGATCAGCGCCGAGCCGGTGACCTCCGGGCGAGCCTCTAGTGCGGTTTTGACCTGCCCGTACAGCTTGCGGCATCGCTCTTCGTCGTAGCCGTTGAGCCGAGGTTCGATGGAGAAAACGTAAAGTCCCGGAAGATCCATCCCCAGATCGATGTCCAGCAGTCTCTCGATGCTCCTGTGGAAGCCGCCCGCAGCCACCAGGAGTGCAAAAGCGCTGGCGATCTGAACGACTGTCAAGAGGTTTCTGGCCCGGGCCGGACGCGCTAATGAATAGGAGCTTTCCTTCAGTCCTTGGCTCAGTGCCTTGGTGCTGCTCCAAGCCGAGGCTGCACCTGCGGAAAGACCGCACAAAATGGTCGCCACTCCCCCTGCTAACAACAAGGGCCAACTGAGGGCAAAGCGGTCAAAGCCAGGCACGGCTTCAAGCAGGCCTGCACGGTCGAAGAGGGCGAACAACCCGGCAGCCACTCCCAAAGCCGCTACCATTCCCAGAAGGGCAACTGCGAGGCTTTCAAGCAAGGCATGGGCGCAGAGCCGCCTGCGCGAGGCGCCCAGCGCGTGCCGCAGAGCGTACTCTTGCCGCCGCGCCAGCCCCCGGGCCAAAAAGAGCGCCGCGAGGTTGGCCACCGCTGCCAGAAGCACGAGAGCTAGTACTAGCGTGACCGGTCTGAGCAAAGAGCGCAGATACTCCCCTACAAAAGCCGGCCGGCCTGCGTCCTCGTTCAGTACCACCCGCAGATCATCGTAGCCCATGATCGCCTCCACCCGATCAGCGAGGGCTTGGACCTCCGCCGCGGCCGACGAGGGCGATCTGCCTTCCGCCAAACGGCCATAGAGCGTAAAGAAACTCCGACCTTGCGGATCGAACACTTGAACGAAGGGAACAGCCGTGGGCATTTGCCCGGCGGGAAGCCATATGTCCGTCTCATCCAGCACAGAAACTCCGGAGAAGCCGGCCACGACGACCCCTACAATGCCGAGCCGGTGCCCGTTTACGTAGACGGGCTGGCCCAGGACATCGTCTCGGCCCGAATAGGCCTCCTGCCAGAGCCCTTGGCTGATCACGGCGACAGGGTCGCCGCCCCGGTTTGACTCTTGGGCCGTAAATCCGCGTCCAAGCGAGATCGCCGCGCCCAAGGCCTGAAAGTAGCCGGCCGTCACGACCTGACACACGGCCCGCCTGGATGAGGCTTTCTCCAAGCCCAAATTGACGCCTGCGTGGCTTGAGGCGAAGACCGTCTGCAACGACTGAGCACCGCTTACAAGTTCTTCGATGGCTGCGTAGGAGACTGGGACCGTGCCCGCAGAAGTCTGAAACTCGAGTGCGACAAGTCCTTCGGGTTGCGAGACACCGGGAAGGGGTCGCCAGAAGGTCCGCTCGATCAGCGAGAAGCCGGAAAGACCCGATCCAATGCCGATCGCTAGCACTACCAGGCTGGCCGCGAGAAAGGTCGGTGCGCGAAGCACTGATCGAAGGCTGCCCTTTAAATCCAAGACGCCGCTTCTGGCTATTGCTCGCCTCCTATCTCCAGACCACCCCGCAGGGGTTGCCGGGTGCAGAATCCCGAGCAGGTTATCATAAGTCCAAAGATCCGATGCAGGTCGGGAACTTGCAGAGCGCCCTCAATTCCCGCCAGGTTCTGCGACGCCGCAGACGAGTCTAGCGGGACCAGTCCGCGGCGTCAGAACGAACTCCTCCTATTGCTGGCCTCCGCCTTCGGGCGAAAAAGTGGACGTCTTCGTGCAGACGCACTGCGCAGAGCAGAGATCTCCGGTGCAATTGCACTCCCCGCAGTTGCCCGCAACGATGGCGCATCCAGCCACTCCGCAACCGTTCCCCGTGCAGGAGCCCGAGCACGAGACGGTGAGTCCGAAAACCCTGTTCATGTCGGGACTGAAGACCACATACTTTTGCAGGCTCTTGCTCACCGGGCCTCTCGAATCATAAGACAAGAAGCTTTGAACCGGCTCGACGTTCATTAGGACCAAATTGTCGATGCGCGCCGATACCTCTTCCTCGGTGCCTTCGAAGAAGCTTCCCTCCATCGTAGCGGAATCAAGGGTAGCCTTCGCCTGCAACCAACCCGTCTCGCCGTGCCCGGTGGAGGCCCACACGCCAACACAGGCAATGGCGATCAAGGTCAAGACGAATAGAATCCTGTAGAGAGTGTTCACCATGTGATAATCCTTTCATTGAGTTTAGCGATGCTAACGAGTATACTGCACAATCAAGATAAGAGCAATGGTTTTTTCGAAAGCAGAGCACTCTATCAAGTACACGTTAGATGAGGGAATCGCGCGCCTGGGTGAAGCGAATCGAAAGGAGGGAACGCCTTCAAAGCTGCCCGCAGAGCCTATTCTCACTTCTTTCGCAGGCCTTCTACCTACGATCCGCTCCACCACCTGTTCCCGGTTCCAGGTGCCGCATCGCTGAGCGGGGCAAGACCGGCTCAGGCAGGTCAAGGCGGAGGGCAAGAAGCTGGGACGACGGCTCAGGCCGAAACTGATGGTGAGATGGCTGAGAGGGCATGAGCCTGAGACAATGGCTAGGCTGCTGAAGGTGGGAAGTCGACGGTGGGCCGCAAAGGTCAAAGAGTCGCCCTGGTCAGGTTCGTCCGCTTCAGGGATACTCCCATCTAGAGCGGCCTTTGCCCACCAATAGCAGACAAGAACCTAGAACCTCCGAATAGGGCGAATGCTGTCACGGGCAGGTCGGAGGTTATGCGTATGTATTTTCACCGGGAGTTTTAGCCAAGTTGGAGGATATCACTTACGAGGGGATCAACCGGGAAACTCTCTCCAGCCTCCGCCTTTCCGTCGAAGGCGAAACCGAAACCCTCTTCCTGCACGTGGCGCAGAACAGGGATATCTTCACGGGTCTGGCCATCCTGAACCAAGGTGCAGACGCGACGGCGGTTACCATCGAGGCCTTTGACCGCAACGGCAACAGAACAGGATTACGTCAACGCGTAATTGCACCGCGCTCAAGGGTTGTCGGCTTGCTCAACAGTGTGGACCTGCTCGATGGCCTTACAGACATGCTTGGCTCCTGGATGATTCGCCGAGTGGGTGTCGATGGCGCGTGGCCAGTGGTTGACTGCCAGCAGGTCGACCTCGCGGCCGATTTTCTCGGCCACACGCTGGAGCCCAAAAGGACGTGCCCCCGGCTCCGCAGAAAAGGTCAAAGGCACGGATGGGTGCTGTACTCATCGATTGCCTTTCGGATGCAGGGACGGCCCTTTCGGCTTGGGCCAGACCCACTCCGGCTTGAGAAACGTCACGATGCAATTCTGGGATCGGTCGTAGACTGCTATAGCCTCGTTGCCCTCAAGGTCCACTTGCCACAGGGTCCGGCTCAGGGAGCGGCGGTCCACCAACTTGAACCGGCCGCGGCGGATGCCCTCGGACATCTCCCGAAGCTGGTACCGGTTCACAACGACACCGAACCGCTGCAGAGCTCTGCGCTTGGCATGGGCCCGCAAGTACATGGCCTTATTAGGTTTGCGGCGTCGCACTCCGTCTCTCTTGGGGATCTGGAAGGGAACGCCCACCCTGCGGTCGAATGAGGCAGAGACACCTTTTCATCAGAAGGCTGTCTTGGTGAAAGTCGCGGCTCGGTTGGTGCAAATGTGGTGCAAAGCCGCTTGCCGAAAGAAGGCGGAGCCTAGGCAGGTGCGCCGTATCTTGTTGAAAATAAGGGAGTTGCAGGTTGGTGGAGCCGAAGGGATTCGAACC
>DATIPO010000224.1:0-1715 GCA_035471925.1 Acidobacteriota bacterium | reverse complement strand
TTCCAAAGCGTTACAGATTCGGGCGGGGGTGGCCTGTTGATTCCCGCCAACCTGTAAGAGCCTGTCAGCCGTGCCCGGAAAGGAGGCACGAGCTGTGAAAGGACCTCTTGCGTACATCGGCGGAAAAAGCCGTCTGGCCCCGGCCATCATCGCGCTCTTTCCAAAACATCACACCTATGTCGAGCCCTTCGCTGGAGGCGCGCATGTGCTCTTTGCCAAAGAGCCTTCCAAGGCCGAGATCATCAACGACCTCAACTTCGAGGTCGTGAATTTCTTCCGCATCTGCCGCGAGCACCCCGAAGAGCTCCAGCGCCACTTGCGCTTTACCCTGCGCAGCCGCCGCCATTTCGACCTGCTGAGCAGGCAGGAGCCGGAGTTGCTGACCGACATCCAACGCGCCGCCCGCTTTTTCTACTTGCTGCGCACGGCCTACGGCAACAAACCGACCGGGCAGAACTTTGGCTACGGCATTCAGCATTTTCCGGGACTCGACCCGAAGAAGATCGCCGGGCTGATCGAGGCGGCCCACGAGCGGCTAAGCCGGGTGCAGATCGAGGCCGGACCCTATCAGGAGGTTCTTTCCCGCTACGACCGTCCCGAAACGCTCTTCTATCTCGACCCGCCCTATTGGGGCACAAAAGTCTATCCCCAAAACTTCGGCGAGGAAGACTTCCGGGACCTGAGGCGCAGGCTAAGCCGCATCCGAGGCAAGTTCGTCCTCTCGCTGGGGGAATGCCCTGAGGTACGGGCGATCTTCACCGGCTTCTACTTCCGATCTATCTCCACGCAGCGGTTCTTAAAGCCCGGCGGCAAGACCGCGGCCCAGGAACTTCTCATCACCAACTTCACGCCTAAAGCCTAATGAACATCATCGATCAAATCTTCTCCCATGTTTGGAACAGGCACCTGGACCGGCGACGTCGGTCTGCTTCAACCCAGGGAGTGGACCTGGGACGCGTGGTGAGCGATGGCCGACTGACGGAGCGGCGGGTGGCGCTCTCGCCTCAGGCCCTAGTCCGCCACGCGGCCATCTTGGGTAAGAGCGGTAGCGGGAAGAGCTTTTTGCTTCTTTACCTGGCCCTTCAGCTCATCCGCAAGGACCTGGGGTTTTGCTTCTACGATCTCCACGGGGAGATTACTGGACAAATCCTCAAGCTGGTTGCGCAGCGCGAGCGCGACAGCGGCCAGGACCTGAGCGCACGGACCATCCTCATTGAGCCCGCCGACCCGGAATGCTCGGCAGGCTTCAATGTCCTCTCGCGCCGCGAGGGCCTGCAGGAGTTCGTCCAGGCTGCCGAGTTCACCCGGATTCTGCGCGACCGCTGGGGCTTAAGCACGTTTGGCGCCCGCACTGAAGAGCTGCTTCGAAACAGCCTGCTGGCGCTCTCGGCGAGCGGACAGACCCTGCTTGAGCTGCCGCTGCTTCTGAGCAGCTACGCCTTCCGCGCCGCGTGCCTTAGAGGCGATATGCCGCCGGGCGTGCGCGGGTACTTCCAGGAGCGTTTTGACAAGGCCACGGATGCAATGCAGGGAGCGATGGCCGGACCCATCCTCAACAAGGTCACGGCCTTTACTCAGGACCCGCACTTTAGACACCTGCTGGGACAGCGTGAGTCCACATTTTCGCTAGCGGAGGCGCTTGAGGACGGTTCCTGGATCATTCTCAACTTGAGCAAAGGGACGCTGGGCGAGCAGGCCGCGACCCTGGGCAGCCT
>DATIPO010000223.1:0-80240 GCA_035471925.1 Acidobacteriota bacterium | reverse complement strand
ATCTGGATCCCGGGGTTGTTCTTGGCCAATATCGTCGTGATCGCCGCCGTCAGCGTCGTCTTGCCGTGGTCCACGTGACCGATCGTCCCGATGTTGACGTGCGGCTTGGTGCGTTCAAACTTTTCTTTTGCCATGATGCTCCTCGTCGAGATTCCTCATCTTCAGCATGGAAGGAACAGAGCCCACGACCAGGATTGAACTGGTGACCTCGTCCTTACCAAGGACGCGCTCTACCACTGAGCTACGTGGGCGTGCTTATTGTCAGTATTTATCAGCGCTCTGCCTGCGGGCTGGAATTTTGGAGCGGGAGACGGGACTCGAACCCGCGACCAATAGCTTGGAAGGCTATGACTCTACCAGCTGAGTTACTCCCGCTCTCTCCTCAAGAGTTGAACCTCGGATTATCTCACGATTCACCCGTTTCGCCAACCCCGCATCGAGGAAATGGAGGGGGTAGGATTCGAACCTACGAAGGGCAGAGCCCGACGGGTTTACAGCCCGTTGCCTTTGTCCACTCAGCCACCCCTCCACACTCGTTACCAGCAGAAGGCTGTATTTTACCGTTTTCGTTTTGCCTCTTCTGCGTCCTTTTTTCCTTGGGACCCGGCGTCTTCATCACCTCAGAGGTCTTGACAGACCCGAACCCGTTCGCCACGAAAAGGCCGCAGTATACCACCGCGTTTCGAGGAGTTCAAACGCTTTCTCGAAAAAAGGGAAAGCCCTATGCGGGACCGTCTGAGAGCAGTCGCGGCGGCGGTTTAAGGCGGATAAGCATAGCCGCCTTGGATGCCTAGAGGTATTCCCAGAGCCCAGAAAACGAGCAGGAAAAGCGTCCAGCTCACGAGCAGAATCACGGAGTAGGGAATCATCATGGAGAGCAGCGTCCCGATTCCGGTCCCCTTGACGTATCGCTGAGCATAGACCACGACCAAGGGGAAGTAGGGCATCAGAGGGGTGATGATGTTGGTGGTGGAATCGCCCACGCGGTAGGCGGCCTGGGTCAATTCCGGCGAAAAGCCCAACTGCATCAGCATGGGCACGAAAATGGGTCCGATGAGCGCCCACTTGGCCGAAGCCGATCCGACCACCAGATTGACGAAGGCGCTGAGACCGATAATGCCGGTGATGGTGATGGGGGCTGGCAAGGCTAGTGCCTCCAAAAAGGAGGCTCCCTTGAGGGAAATGAGGGCGCCCACGTTGGAGTTGCCGAAGGCGGCGATGAACTGGGAGGCGAAGAAGGCCATGACGATGTAGTAGGCCATCGAGTCCATGGCCTTGGTCATGCCCTTGATGATGTCTCGGTGCGATTTGACGGTTCCCGCCACGTAGCCGTAGATGATGCCGGGCAGCAGGAAGAAGAGGAAAATAAGGGGCACGATGGACTGCATCAGGGGGGCGGCGAAGGTCCCCAAGCTGCCCTGCGGATCGCGGAAGGGAGAGTCAGCAGGAAGGCTGACGACGATCAGCAGGATGATGCCCGCCAGCATGCTGGCCAAGCCGGCCCACAGCCCCCGGCGTTCGGCGGGAGTGCTGGTTTTCATCTCCGGCATTTCCTCTTCATCGCCGTCCACTTCCACGTGCTTGAGGCGCGGCTCGACCACCCGGTCGGTCAGATACCAGCCGATGAGGATGACCAGGACGCTGGAGGCGGCAGTAAACCACCAGTTGCAGAGCGGATTCACTTCGCGGGCGGGATCGATGATCTGGGCCGCCGACTGGGTGAATCCCTGGAGCAGCACGTCGATGCTGGAAGGAATGAAGTTGGCCGAAAAACCACCCGAAACACCCGCAAAGGCGGCTCCGATTCCGGCCAGCGGATGACGCCCCGCCACATAGAAGATGACTCCGCCCAGCGGAATCACGAGCACGTAGCCTGCGTCCACGGCTGTATGGGAAACGATGGCCACGAGGATAAGCATGGGCGTGAGCAGCTTCTCGGGAGTAAAGTCGAGCATCGACTTGAGGGCCGCGTCAATAAAGCCGGTATGCTCAGCCACACCCACGCCCAGCATGGCCAGGAGGACGACTCCCAGAGGAGCGAATCCCATGAAACTGCTTACCATGTTGACCAAGAATCCAGTCAGGGCCGGACCCGTCAACTGGTTGATGATTTCGAGGGGCTGGCCGCTGCGGGGATCGATCTCCGTGAACTGCACCCCGGCCAAAAGCCAGGATAGAGCCCAGGTGACGAGCATGGCGATGAGAAAGAGAATCGAGGGGTCGGGCAGCTTGTTGCCCAAAACTTCGACCGTGTCAAGGAATCGGGTCATCAAGCCCGAGTCGGTCGACTCAGTGGGTGGCGTCTCATTGTTCGGCATAAGGTGACGGGATGATAGCAGAGGATTCCGCCGCTGAAAAGAGCGGACCTACTCCTCGTGCTCGTGTCCTTGGCGCTGACCCATCTCCCGGTCGAGCAAAAAGAGGCCTCCGGCCGCCCCGTCGATCAGCTTCAGCTTTTGAATGATGGTCTTGACGGTGGCCACTTCTTCCACCTGTTCGTTGACGAACCATTGCATGAAGGAATGGGTGGCGTGATCGGCTTCCTTGATGGCCAAGTCGACGATCTTGTCGATTTTCTTGGAGATCGCGACCTCCTGCTCATAAGCCGATTTGAAGGCGGCTGCAACTCCCTCCCAATCGGACGGGGGCGCACCGATTTTCTGCAGGACCACCCGGCCGTCGCGCTCATGAATGTAATCGTAGATCTTCATGGCGTGTTCCATCTCTTCATCGGCCTGCTGGCGCATCCAATGTGCGAATCCCAACAGGTCGATCGATTCCATGTAGGCGGCCATCGACAGATAGATATAGAAGGATTCCAGTTCAGCGTTGACCTGCTTGTTGAGCTCTTTCTCCATTTTATCGGAAAGCATGTGCTTGACTCCCTTTGCTGCGGTGATTGTCTGTTCTGTCAACGGCCTTATTTTCCGTCAGGCGGGGACGGGAGTCAATTGTGCCCCAGCTTTCGGTGCAGCCGCTGAATGCGCTCTGCGGAGAGACGGAGGCGCTCGGGTGTCAGCTTTCCCTCATCCACCAGACGGCGCAGGGCGGCGTGAGCCTTGGCGGCGATTTGGGGATCGTAGCCGTCCGGCGTATTGTTGGCCAGGACCAGGATGTCGACTCCCGCCTGGACGGCTTTGAGCAGCGTCTCCTCTAATCCGTAGCGCTGGCTGATGGCGCCCATTTGCAGGTCGTCGGAAACGACCACGCCCTGGAACCCCAAGCGCTGGCGCAGGATGCCCTGGATGACCTTAGGGGAAAGCGTGGCCGGCCTTTCCTCGTCCCAGCGGGCGTTGAAGAGATGGGCGGTCATGACCATGTCGGGAAGGCTTTCTTCGATGAGGCGGGCGAAGGGGGTCAGTTCCTCCTGGCTCCAGTGAGACGTGACGTCGGGCAGTCCCAGGTGGGAGTCCTGACGCGAAGAGCCGTGACCGGGAAAATGCTTGACGGCGGCCAGCACGCCCTGCTTGTGGAATTCCTCGATGGTCCAGCGGGCGTGGCGGACGACCACCTCGGGATCGGCCGAGTAGCTGCGCTGTAAAGCTCCGATGATGGGGTTCTCGGTGTGCAGGTTCAGGTCGAGGACGGGAGCGAAATTGACATTGATGCCCAGCTCGGAGAGAAGTCCGGCCACCTGCCGGGCCTGGGTACGAGTGCGCTCTTCCTCGTCCAGTTGGGCCAGTTCCTGCTGGGAGAGAGTCGGGGGAAAGCCGTGTCGCGGTTTGAGCCGGGCAATGCGTCCGCCTTCCTGATCGATGGCAATGAGCAGCGGACGACCCGCCGCAGCCCGCAACTGCCTGCTCAGGCCGCGGACTTGGTCCGCGTCCTGGATATTGCGTAGACGGCTCTGGGAAGCCACGTCGTAGTCGAACAACACTGTTCCACCCAGGTGCAGGTCACGCAATTGCACAAGGAAGGGATCGTCCTCCTCCAGCCTTGTTCCCCGGAAACCGACCATGAGCATCTGTCCGATCCAGGCGTTGAGCTGCTCAGTCGGCGGCGCCGTTTGCGACGAAGCCGGGGAGGCAGGCAGGTCTCCCGGATCGCTTGGGCCGCACCCGCCCATACCCATGAACAGAAACAGGGCTGCTATTGCCGGCCCCATCCTGGATGCGGTCCGGATCCTTCTCATCCCAGGCCTCCTGAAAGTTTGCGGGCCGCCGGCGAACGGCCCAGCCTCCACATGGCCAAAGCGCCCACGGCGGGTCCCAGAGCCAAGGAGGCGAAGGCCGGGGTCCACCCGGCCCATTCCTGCAATGCGGGCAGCAGGCGGATGCTCACCATGGTCAAAAGAAAGCCCATGCAGGTCTGAGTGGTCAGCAAGGTTCCCATGTAGCGGGCGTCCCCCAATTCGCTCACGGCGCCAGAGAATTGCGCCGAGTCGGGGATCACGGCCATACCCCAGAAGAGGGCCACCAAAGTGGCCGCCCAAGGAGAGATCTCGCCCGCCCAACCCACGCCCAGGGCGCAGGACCCGCTCAGGCCCATGCACAGGATGGTGGTGCGGGTGCGTCCCCAGCGGTCGGCCAGACGTCCGGCGGCCACGCACAGCGGACCGCCCGAGGCAATGATGAAAAAGGCCGCCAGCGAGGCTTGACGCTGACCCGCCGCGGATGCGCCGTAGAGCCCCGCCAGGTAGACGGGGACCCAGGTCCACATGGCATAGAGTTCCCACATGTGTCCCAGATAGCCGAGATTAGCCAGACGCAGGGCGGGGTCTTTCAGCGACAGCCCCATCTGACGCCAGCGGAAGGGAGCCGAGGCTAGTCCGTAGGGTCCGATATGACCGAAGCGGACCGCCAGGACGCCTCCCAGCAGGGAGAGTCCCGAAGCCGCCAGCAGGACCTGCTGCCACTCGTCGATGCCGCCCCAGGCCCGGATGAGATGGGGCGAGGCCGAACCCACTGTAAGGGCTCCCACCACCAGCCCCAGCGCCAGTCCGAGGTCACGGCGCGTCCAGGTGGCCATGATCTTCATTCCCACCGGATAGACCAGAGCCAAGGAGAATCCCGTCATGAATCGCAAAGGCACGGCCCAACCCCACGACGGCCAGAGCAGTATGGCAGCGTTGAAGACAGCTCCCGCAATCGCGCCCAAGGCGAACAGATAGCGCGGCGGCCAGCGATCAGGGGCGTTGAGCAAGGCGCTGCTGAGGGCTCCAGCCACGAAGCCGACTTGGACGGCCATGGTGAGCCAAGCCGCCGAAGCGTTGTCCAGCCCCCAGGTCTCCATCAAGGTGGGCGTCACGGCCGAGGCCGAAAACCACAGTCCCATGGAAAGCAGCACAGCCAGCGTGACAAAGCCCAGGGCTTGCCATTTGCCCTCGGACCCGCCCTGTCCCCGAGCGTCGGCAGATTTCATTGGGTGCCGCGCGGTTTGGGAGCTTGAGGCGGTTTGGCAGCCGAGAAGAAGACCAGAACCACCAATTCCTCTTCAATGGAATGAAAGCGGTGTTCGGCTCCGGCCCGCACGTAGACCACCGAGCCCGGCTCAACCGGGACCTGATCATCCTCGACTTGCAGCACGGCCTTTCCCTCAGCGATGTAGTAGACCTCGTCCTGGGCATGAGGGCTTTGGCCGTCCCGGCCTCCGGCTTGGAGACGATACACGCCCATGCTCAGAGTGGGACGGCGCAAAAAAGGCAGCCAGGGACTCTGGGCCTGTTCGGAGTCGGCCATCAGCTCTTGCCAATCGAAGGCCTGCCAAACTTGGGGGCGGGGTTCAGATTCCTCAGCCTGTTCTTCCTGCGGGGGCGGCTCCCCCGCGGCTACAAGCGTCCCGCCAGCCAGGGCCGTGCAGATCAATGACGTCGTTGCGATCCATTTCCAAGCGCGCATGCTTCGGCTACCCTCCTTTTCCCCGACGGGCAACATTCTAACGCGTCTCAGGGGCCTCGACGACGAAGTCGCCCACTTTCTGGCGTGCGGCGCGAGCCCGACTGACCAGATAGAGCGGGTAGCGGCCGGGATCCCGCAACAGCGATTCGGCCTCAGCAGCGGGGATGGAGGCGGTGATGACCTTGGCGCTGACCGTGGTGCGCAACGGCCGATTTCCCAAATAGACCTTGATGGTGCTCTCGGTGCGGTCAGGCCGGACATCGATCCAGAAGGCCGAAGCGCCCGAAGGCTGAGGATTGAAAGGCCGACCCTGGGGAGTCGACTTGGGTCCCCAATCCAGGACGGTCTTGAGGCGCGTGTCGCGCAGGGAGTCGACCTCCAATCCCTGCGACGAAGCATCTTCACTGGAGGGCTGCGGCGCTTCATCCAGCACCAGGAATTCGCCTATGGTCTGCTGCAGTTCCCTCTCTGGATCGGCGGCCACGACCTTGTAGCGTCCCGACCGGCGCAGGATGGAGCTGACTTCTTCGGCAGGCAGGGACGCCGTCACCAACTCGTCGCGGACGGTGGTATTCATCTCGAGGCGTCCCAAGTAGATCTTGAGGGAAGGGGCGGCGCCCGAGATGTGGAACCAAAACGCCGAACTGCCGTCGGGCTGGGCATTGAAGGCCTCTCCGCGGGGGGTCGACTGGGGACCCCATGCGTCCACGGGATAGAGGTCACCTTGAGCATAGCCCAAGGCGGGACCGGCGACGTCTTCCATCAGTCCCTCGCGGATGGCGACTACTCGGGCCGCCGCCAGATGGCATTCCGTCTGGGACAGATACCAGCCGTGCAGATTGCAGATGCCCTGAGGACGCTCGAAGTCCCGGCGGACGGCTTCGGCCAGAGAATCGAGCAGTTCCTGATCCTCCGGGAGGCCCGTCCACTGAATCCACCATCCGCTTAATTGAAGCCGTTGCTGCAGCAGCCGGGAAAGCGGTTCCATATCGTCCAAGCCGGGATTGCGGGTGAGAAACGCCTCGCCGACCTCGGGGGGCAGGCTGACTTTTCTCACCAGCCCTGGCAGCCGCTGCTCGAATTGGAGGCGGACGGTCTCATCAGAACCGCCCCATTCCAGGCTGGCGCGTCCCAGGGCGAAACCGCCCGCCGCTGAAGCGGCGGCGATGAAGTCTCGGCGTGTCCAGATGCGCTTGGCCATCGCCTACTCCGTCCCCAGTCGCGACTGAAGCGTTTGGGCCAGCCGCACCGCCAGGGCCACGATGGTCAGGGTGGGATTGGCGAAGCCGAAAGTGGGGAATACCGAACTGCCTGCAATATAGAGATTGTCCAGGGAATGGACCCGGCAGTCAGCGTCCACCACACCCAGTTTGGGATCGTCCGACATACGTGTCGTCCCCAGTTGATGGGCCTGGTAGGTCATATCAGCCTGGCGGGCGCCGGCAGCGTCGAGGAAGCCGCGGCGCATGCGTCCCGCCCCAGCGGCTCCGATGCGCCGCGCCAGGATCTCCGAGATGCGGTCGAGGCTCTCGAACTCGCGGTTGTTGAGCTTCCAATCCAACTGGACGCGGCGCAGTCCGTAGGAATCGAGTTCGGGAATGAGGGTCACGCGGCTCTGGGGATTGGGCGTGGGCTCGAAGCGGGCCACCATGTGGTAGAAACCCATCTTGGGATCTCCCTCCCACTGGCGGAACAAGGTCTGATCGTGAAGGTAATCGGAAGGTAGCAGTTGTTGGCCCCGGCTGGACAGAAAGGCGATGCCGAAGTTGACCAGACCTTCACGGCGCAGAATTTCGTCCGCCAGGGAAAGATGGGGGAGAAGCTGAACACCCTGGTGGCTATACATGACGTAAGGCGCTTTCCATGAGGTCAGCACCTGACCCAGAGTGCGGCCCAGATGGTCGGCGAAGCAGCGTCCCACGAAGCCGCTCTGGTTTCCCAGACCTTGCGGGTCCTGGCCGTCGGAGGCCAGCAACAGACGCGCGTTTTCGATGCCGCCCAGGGCCAGGACGGTGGCCCGCGGCTGGACGAAGAACTCCTTTTCCTCGCTGCGCGCGCGCAGGCGGACCACCTTGCCCCCCTCTCGCACCATCTCTACCAAAGTGGAATGGAGAAAGCAGGTGATGTCGGCGGCCTTTTCGATGTCGGAGCGGTATCGTTGCCCGAAACGGGTGGGCGGGCTGAAGCGGAAATTCTTGGCCACCAACTGGGGATCATAATGGTGGAAGAACTCGCCCTCGGGCCGTCCGCTGTCGCCCAGATCCTGCAGTTCAAAGAGGGGAGGATCGATCTCGCACAGCAGGCAGGCCTGACGATAAAAAGGCTCAAGTTCGGCGCGCCTGAAGGGCCATCCGCTAAGGTCGCTGTGGGAGCGCTTCTCGAAGTCGATGGGATCCAGAGGCCGGCACCATCCACCCCAGTGATTGGTGGTGCCGCCGAAGTAGCGCAGGCGCGTCCCGATCAGCGAGTACTCGCGTCCCACGTTGCGTCCCTGGTAGGGGTGTTGCTCGCTGAAAGGCGGGGGATTGAGGCCTCCGCCCTCCAACAGGGCCACCTTGAGTCCGCTGCCCTCCAATTGCAGAGCCATGGAGATGCCGGCGGCGCCAGCTCCCACGATGCACAGGTCGCATTCCAGCGACTGGCCTGCTTCAATGGATTGGGAAGTATCGATCATTGGGGCTTTCCATCTCTCCGGGGACCCGTTCTCTCAGAGCGCGGCAGATTATACCATTCAAAGGAGCCGGCACATCTCGCCGAAGGCAGGATCCCGGGCCGCCCGCAGCAGCGCTTCGGCTGAGTGAGCCAGTTCGTCAGGCCTGGAGACCGTCAGGAAGATCTGGAAGCTCCCGCCTTCAAAGTGAGGCGGCTCCCGCAAGGTGACCGCGGACGGCAGTTGCAGCCGTCGGCGCAAGTCGTTGAAGCGGCTGCGGTGACGGTGCAGGGCAGGATAACGCAGCCGCCGCAGCCGCGCCAGCAAGGCGGCGAACCGGTCGGGACCGGTGCGTCCTCGGGCTTCGACGGAAGCCAGTCCCGACTCCTCCCAGAACGTCTCAAGCGACTCCTGGCCCGAGGCCGCCCACAGATCGTCCAGCAGTTCAAAGAACTCCTTCTGCTTGTTGCGGCCTAAACGATAGCGCTCCACACGCGGCAGAAACCATTCCCGCAGTTGTGAGGGACGCTTGGCGAGGCGAACCGCCAGCTCAGCTTCCAATCCTTGGTGAATGCCCTTCTTCAACTCCTCGTCGAGGCGCCAAACCTGAAGCAGCAAGTGCAGGGTGCGGCGGTCGGCGCGGCGCCCCAGCAAGGGCAGGACCTCTTCGATCAGCCGTTTCTCCTCATAGCCGAAGCGGTCACGGAGAATGCCCAGGGCCGCCGCCGCCTCCAAATCAGTCAAAGACCGCCCGGTACGGTTGGCTTCCAGAGCGGCCAGAAACAGGTCCTCCTCCGGCCCTTCCAGCAGACGCACAGGGAGCTTTTCCAGTCCCGCTTGGCGCGCCGCCTCCAGCCGCCGGAATCCATGCACGACCTGGCAGCATCCATCGGGCTGGCGGCACACCTCGAGAGGAACCAGAATCCCGAAGCGGCGGACCGACTCAAGCAAGTCTTCATCAGCCTGCCACGGCTGACTCAGAGCGAGGCTGCGGTCCCTTATCTTGATAGACTCCCATTCCATTTCAATGACAATTTGTTTTTTCATCTTGCACCTGCATTGCGGATTCGGCCCTCTTTGTGCCTCATTGATACAGACCCCTTGGAGCAAATTTGTTTTTGCATTTTTAGGCGAACCTTTTGTGATATTTTCCCGTCTAATAAGGCAGTTCCGACCCCAAAGCTCCGGTTTTTCTACTGGATTTTTCTAACCAATGCCCAAGATGTTGTTTGATTTTATTGTTGACATTCTATGACAACTGTGGTAGTTTCTCGCCAACCTGTAGTAGATAGACGGCTGTCGGGGGACGTCTCAATCACCAACAACTGAGAGGGTGGAAGAGGATTCGCAGTCCTTTCCGCCGAGGAGTTTGCTGGTATGAGTGGACAACCCATCAAGATCTACGAACCCCAGAGCCGAAAGCCCAAACTGACCCGATTCAAAGAAACCCGCGGGACCTTCCCGCCTGCCGCACGCTTTCAAGTCAAGACCCCCAAAGGGTCACAAAGCGTCAAACTGATCTTCAACTGTCAGGCCGTGGACAAGCACGGCTTGGGCACGGATTACCGTTCCGCCGACCTCTTCTGGTCGGACGACACGCGCGAGATCGTACTCGAACTCTTCCCTTCGCCCCACCGCGGGCAGCGCCGTATCACCCACATCAAGTCCCACAGTTGCTCGGTCATTTCCATCACCAAGTTTCTGTCGGCCTTCGACATTCCGCTCTCTTACCACCGGCGCTACAGCGTCAAGGGCGATCAGGAAGGACGTTTCCTCTACATCGACATGGCTGATTCCACGCCCGTGTCCCGCAATAAGTACAAGAAATCGGAGTAGGCTCTTCACGCCAGGGTCGCCCGGCGCAAATGCCGGGCGGCCCGGCTGAGCAGGTCGCCGGCATCTCCCTCCAAACGCAGGTCGGCCAGGCTGTCGTGTGCCGTCGCGCCCATGTTGACGATGGCATAGAAGGCCCCGCACTGCTTGGCCATGCGGGGGATCGAGGCAGCGGGCTCAACCTCCAGAGTCGAGCCCACTGAAATGACCAAGTCACAACGTTGGGCAGCCTTGAAGGCGGCTTCCAGCTTCTTTTCCGGCATGGGCTGGCCGAAGGAGATGGTGGCCGACTTGAGGAAGCCCCCGCACCCGCAAAGAGGCGGCTCGCCGCTTTCCTCGAACTCCTCATAGTAGGGGGCGGGGTCCATGGTCTTGGCGCAACTGCAGCATTCCACCAAGCGTCCGGTGCCGTGAATCTCGATGATCTTGTCGTCGGCGTGTCCGGCCAGTTGGTGGAGTCCGTCGATATTCTGAGTCACCAGCAGTTGCAGACAGCCCATTTCGTCGATCTCGGCCAAGGCCTTGTGACCGGCGTTGGGACGAGCTTGGCCGAACTCTTTGTGGCTTTGCAGCTTGAGTTGCCAATGGCGCACCCGGGCTTCGTGCGAGTTGAGAAACTCGTCGTAGTAGACGGGTTTGATCTTCTTCCACAGTCCTTTGGGACCCCGGAAATCGGGGATGCCCGAAGCCGTGGAGATCCCGGCGCCCGTGAAGACCAAAGTGTAGCGGGCATCACGCAGGCGTTCAGCCAGCCGTGCCGTATCGGACATTCGCTTTCACCTCTTGATTCCGTGTCTGTTTCGAATCAGTGTCCGTCGTCTTGGCCCGCCCCGGTCACCCTGAGCAACTGACCCGGATAGATGACCGAAGCACGCGTCAGGTCATTCCAGCGTAGCAGATCTTTCAAGGCGATTTGGTAGAGGCGGGCGATGCGGTAGAGGGTGTCGCCGCGGGAAACCACATGCTCTCCTGAGGCGGGCGCGGAGCGGACGGAGGCGCGGGAGGGGGCTTGGGGCTGATTGACGGGGATGAGGAGGTTTTGATTGAGGCTGATGCGGTGGACGTTGCGGATGCGGTTGAGTTGGGCAATGGCGCGGACCGAGGTGCCGTAGCGCCTCGCGATCTGGCCCAGCGTTTCGCCTTGGCGCACACGGTGGCGGGCGAATTGGACGCGCTCTTCAGGAGGCAGCGCCGCCAGCTTGCTTCCCAAACCGTCGGCCCAGCCAGCGGGCACCTTGAGCTGATAGCCGTCCATCTCGAAGGGCGTTACGCCGCGCCGCAACTCGGGATTGAGATCGGCCAGCTCCTGCCGCGTCATACCCACCAGTTGCGCGATCTTCCCTAGGTCGATTTGATGGGGGACGGCGACTTTCTCGACGTTGCGGGGAGGATCGGGCTCAACCTCGAAGTCGAAGCGCTGGGGGCTGTTGAAGACGATGATGGTGGCCAGAATGAGGGGCACGAAATTGCGGGTTTGACGCGGCAGCAGGCGCCGCCGTGAAAGTTCCCAGAAGTCCATCTGGCCGTGCCGCTTCAAGATGCGCTCCAGGCGTCCTTGGCCTCCGTTGTAGGCGGCCAGGGCCAGATACCAGTCACCGAACTGGTCGTAGAGCTGGCGCAGGTAGCGGGCGGCGGCGAAAGTCGACTTCTCCACGTCGGAGCGCTCGTCGATCCACCAGTCGACGCGCATTCCGAAGTCGCGGGCGGTGGGCGTCATGAACTGCCACAGCCCGCGGGCGTGAGCACGAGAGTAGGCGCGGGGATTGAAGAGGCTCTCGATGTAGGACATGTAGATGAGGTCTTTGGGGACCCCGGCCTCTTCGAAGGCCTGTTCGAAGAGGGGACGAAACCGCCCTACGCGGCGCAATCCGACTTCGATGCTCTTGCGCGAGCGCTCGGTGTGGAATTCCAGGGCCTTGAGCACCGAGCCGTTGAGCACCACCGGAAGGTCAAAACGGGCGTTCAGCAGTTCTTTGTGGACCAGGTCGCGCAGTTCGGGATCGACTTCGATGGCGTAGAGGTTGACGTCGTCGGCTTCCTCCAGCGGGGTCGTTTCCTGAGGAGGCACCTGCTCGTCCAAGCCGGGAAAGTCGTCCCCAGAGCTCATGTGAGCCAACTGGAGATCCTGGAAGCGGCGCAGAATCTGGTAATAGGTCCGCTCCACTTGGGGATGGCCGGGAAAGTCATAGGGCGAGTCGCGCAGTTCACCGAGGACGCTCTCAAACAGCGCTTCACCCTCTTCGGCGCGTCCCTTGTTGTAGAGCTGCCCCGCTTGACCGGCGCGCCGGCGGGAGTCGGCCAGCAGGGCTTTCCAGCGCTGCTCGTAGAGCCGGTCGGCCTCATCGGCGGAAGCCGCGGCCTTGGGAGCCGAAGCCGCGGGCGCGGACTCTTCGGTCCGCTTCTGGGCCGAGGCCGGTTCCGGTTTGGGCGTCTTCTTGGAGCATGCGGCCAGCAACAGAAGGGCCGCCAGGAACAGTCGCACTATGACGTCGGGCTTGAATCTCATCTACAGATACCTCAGTCCTCCCGATGACCCTTGAACCGGCCCAATATATCATGCGGACGAAACCCTTTTGGCGGCTAAGTGTCCTTGGTTTCTTCCAGAAAGACACCTTTCTTGCGCAAGCGTTTAAAGAGAGTGCGGCGGAAGGCGGGATCGAGCAGGGCCAGCGTGGTGGAATTGAGCAACTCGACCTTCTTGCCGCCCGCCGACAGGACGCGGGCAGCGGTGTCTCCGTCAGGACACTCGATGAGCAGGGTGCGGCGGGCCTTGACCCGGCTGCACTGGTAAGCCCAGCCTTCAATCTCGGTGCGGACATTGGAAGGGATGGGCGTAGTGCAGGCCTGGTCCAAGGAGCTGAGGATGGCCCGGGCATCCATCCCCGAGCCTACGGCCGCCTGCACGGCCTCACGGGTGATCTTGAAAAGCGCGCCCACTTCGCCTTTGCCTAAACGCTGGGCGAAGCGTCCGATTTCAGCTTCGGCCAGAGGAGCGGGAGAGAGGAAGACCACTTCGAAGTCGGGCTGCACCATCAGGCAGCCTTGCTCGTCCTGACGAAGATCCGAGGGCGCGGGACCCTGGCCCAGCAAGTAGCGTCCCATGGCGCTGAGGGCGAAGCACAAGCCGCCATCCGGTCCCCGGCCGGCTTGGGCGCATCCCAAAGGAAGCAGGCGGGTGTGAAGAAACTCGGCCAACAAATTGGACCAGACCTGCTCCAGTTTCTCGGCGTTGGGCCGGTAAAAGCGCTTCCATCCCAGCGAAAGACTGAAAGTCTCGCCCCGCCGGCGCAGATCGAGCAGCGGATTGGCATTGACCGACTGGTAGCGGGCGAAGGACTGAAAGCCGAAGAAGCCCTCCTCAGGCAGGGAGAGAAAACTGGCGCAGACAGCTTCCTTGAGGTCCGGCGGCGGCTTCACTCCGGGAATCTCGATGTCCCAGGGCAGGAAGGAGCGCTTGTGATAGCGCCGACGCGTCCCCTGGCGTACCTGCTGCAGCAGTTCCTGAAGGCGTTCTTGGGCCGAGGCGGCCAGCCACTCGGCGCCCTTGTCGGTCGGTTGCAGGCTTTCGCCGTCGGAGCCGCGCTCCTTGGTGATGTATTCCATCTGACGCAGGTAGGCGACAGCCTCCTCAACCCGCTTGGAGGCGGGAAAGCTCAGTGACGTTTCCAGCCACTGGGGCAGCCGGCTCAAAGTCTCCTCGATGCGGCGGGAGTCGCGTTGATAGAGCGAGGAGTCGGAGGCTTTGAGGCGCAAAGGGGCCTGTGAAGCGGCCACCAGAACCTTGGTCATGTCTTCCATCAGGAAGGCCGAGAAGTGCTTGGCCTCGACCTCTACGGGCTGAGGCGGCTGTGGCGCGGGGGCCCGGAGACGGCGCAGGGCCCCCGGCCAAAGGCCCACGACGGGCAGCAGCGAATCCTCCTCCAGTCCGGGATAAAGAAGCAGATAGCGCAATCCAGCCGGGATCAGCATTTGCAGGTGCAGAACCTCGAAAGGTCCGGTGAGTGCTGAGATGCGGACGGGTCCACCCCGCTCGATCAGAAGCTTGAGCAGCCTCTGCATCTCACCCAGGTTCTTGGGAGTAATCAGAAAGGGCCGCTCGTCGGGGTTGAGGTGCCGCCGCTCGAAGTCGTCGCCTTGGGTCAGTTCCAGAAAGGCGCTGATCCATTCTTCTCCGGCGACTTGCTGGAAAAGGGCCTCGCGGGCTTGATGCCCTCTCACCGGATGAGCGTCGATGAGGGTGGCCTGGATTTCGGCAGGAAAGTGGCGGTTGAGGTAATCGCTGAAGGAGTTGGCCGAGGGACGGCCCAACACGTCCTGCTTGGCCAGCGTGCGCATGAGTTTGCGGTAGCGAATCTGGCGGGGCGGGACGCGCACCAGTTGACTTTCCATGTGGGGCAGCAGGAAGCCCTCTTCCAGCAGTTCCTCCACACCTCCCTCGAACTGCACCCGGGACAGGTTGGCGGGGTCGCCGGAGGCCTGCAAATAGGCTCTGCGGGCCTGCCGTCCCAGGCGTTCCCAGTGGGGCAGCCGGGCCAGGAACCGCTCCCACGGGAAAGCGTAGAGCTTCATTGCGGGGCACCTTCAGCCGCCCCCACCGGCTGAAGGTCGCCGGACAGATCTTCGATGCGGTACTTGTAGCCTTGCTCGCACAGGAAGAGCTGCCGCTTGAGGGCGAAGTCCTGCTCGACCGTGTCGCGTGAGACCAAACTGTAGAAGTGGGCCTGATTGCCGTCCTCTTTGGGACGCAGCACCCGTCCCAGCCGCTGGGCTTCTTCCTGACGCGATCCGAAGGTGCCGGAGATCTGGATAGCCACCGCAGCGTCGGGCAGGTCGACGGAGAAGTTGGCGATCTTGGAGACGGCCAGAGTCTTGAGGCGTCCGCTCTTGAAGCGCGAGTAGCAGTCCTCACGCACTTCCTGAGAGGTGGCCCCGGTGAGGACGGGGATGTCCAACTCGTCACCCAGCCGCTTCAATTGGTCGACATAGGTTCCGATGATGAGGGTGGGCTGGCCGCGATGGCGATCCAGGATGCGCCGCACCAGGGGCGGTTTGCACGGATTCTCGGCGGCCAGCCGGGCCTTGGCGCGGGGATCGGCGGTGGCGTAGCTCATGCGTTGCGAAGCCGGCAGGGGGACGCGCATCTCGCAGCAGCGGGCGGTGGCGATCCATCCCTGGCTTTCCAGTTCGCGCCAGGGGACGTCGGCTTTCTTGGGTCCGATGAGGGCGAAGACATCGTCTTCGCGTCCGTCCTCACGCACCAGCGTGGCTGTCAGGCCCAGGCGGCGGCGGGCCTGCAGGGAAGCCGTGACCTGGAAGACCGGCGCCGGCAGCAGATGCACCTCGTCGTAGATGATCAGTCCCCAGTTGCGCCGGTCGAAGAGGTCGAGGTGGAGGAATTCGCCGTCCTCGCCGGAGCGGCGGTAGGTCATGATGTTGTAGGTGGCCACTGTGACCGGACGTACTTCCTTGTTATGGCCCGAGTATTCGCCGATCTGATGTTCTTCAAGCGAGGTCTTGTCGAGGATCTCCCGCATCCACTGGCGCGAGGCGGTGATGCCGGTGGTGAGGATGAGGGTCGAGCATTGCAGCTCGGCCATCACGCCCATGGCCACGATAGTCTTGCCGGCTCCGCAGGGCAGCACCACCACACCCGAACCGCCTTCGGCTTCTCCCCGAGCATAGAAGGAGCGGACGGCGCGCCGCTGGTAGTCGCGCAGGGAGAAGGGGCGTCCGCCGCCGGTAAGCGTCCGCAGGGCCACCTCGAGATCGTCTCCGCGCACGTAGCCGGCCAGATCCTGGGCGGGAAATCCGGCCTTGACCAGAGCCTGCTTGAGCCGTCCCCGCAAGGCCGGGTCGACCTGGAAGATGGAGTCGGAGAGTCGCTCTCCCAACAGAGGACCCGCCGCGCGATGGCGGCTGATCTCCTCGGCCAAGGGAGCCTCGTCGGCCACCAGAATCAGTCCGCCGTCGGCGCGTTCCAGGCGCAGGCGTCCATAGCGGGAGGCGAAGTCGGTGATCTCGTGGAGGACATGGTCAGGGACCGGATATTTGGCGAATTCTCGCAGGGTGTCCAGGATCCACTGAGTGGAGATTTCGGCCGCGCAGGCGTTCCAGATAGAGAGGGGAGTGATGCGGTAGCTGTGGACGTGCTCGGGTGATTTCACCAGTTCGGCAAAGGCCTGCAAGCGGTCGCGGACCTCCGCGTAGCGGGGCGCCGCCACCTCCACCAGGATGGTGTGATCGCCCTGCACGATGAGCGGATTCTCGGGCACATATTGGTTCATAGGCCGACTTCTCATCATAGCGGCTTCCCCTGTCGGCAGGCGCCTCCCGCTGAGCGTCCCACAGGGGCCCCAGCCGCCCCGGCGAATTAAGGCCGCGCAACACTTGCGTCTTATGCGGCCTTGGTGTAGTTTCTCCTGCAACCGGTCATGAGTGCGCTCAAAACGGCGGCTGGACGGCTTGCGCAGCAGCCCGCCGCAGGCCAAGAGAGGAGCCGCCCCGGCGGGGTTTGGGCGCAGGAGACCTGAAACCGCATTCTTGAGGATGGAAAGCCTATGGCCCAGGCAGTCATGGATATCGATCCGGTTGATAAACGACCTGATCTGATCGGCGGCAAACCCGACTTCCACGATATCACCGAATCGGTGGCGCAGCCTCTGGAATGGAAGCCGTCGCTGGGCTGGTACATTACGCTGGCCATTTCCATGGGCCTGTTGGGCGTCTTCGGCGTTTCCATCGCCTGGCTGATGTGGGAAGGCATCGGCATCTGGGGCAACAACGTCCCCGTGGCCTGGGGATGGCCCATCGTAAACTTTGTCTTCTGGGTCGGCATCGGACACGCCGGCACCCTGATTTCGGCGGTCCTCTTTCTCTTCCGCCAGCGCTGGCGGACGTCCATCAACCGGGCCGCCGAGGCCATGACGCTTTTCGCCGTCATGTGCGCCCTGGTCTTCCCCGGCATCCACACCGGACGCCCCTGGGTGGCCTACTGGATGCTTCCCTTGCCCAACCAGATGGACATGTGGCCTCAGTTCCGCAGTCCGCTGATGTGGGACGTCTTCGCCGTCTCCATCTACTTCACCGTCTCAGCTCTCTTCTGGTACCTGGGACTGATTCCCGACCTGGCCACCGTCCGCGACCGGGCCAAGGCCGGCCTGCGCAAGATCACTTTCGGCTTCCTCTCGCTGGGATGGCGCGGCTCTCACCGCCAGTGGCTGCACTACGAGCGGGCCTACCTGCTGCTGGCCGGACTGGCCACTCCGCTGGTGCTTTCCGTCCACTCGGTGGTCTCCTTCGACTTCGCCACCTCCCAGCTTCCGGGCTGGCACACTACCGTCTTCCCGCCTTACTTCGTGGCCGGCGCCATCTTCTCGGGCATGGCCATGGTCCTGACGCTCATGCTCATTTGCCGGGTGGTCTTCAAGATGGAGCACATCATCAACATGCTCCACTTCGACCGCATGGCGAAGCTCATTCTGCTCACCGGCTCGCTGGTGGGATACGCTTACGGAATCGAGTTCTTCATCGCCTGGTATTCGGGCAACCCCTTCGAGCAGTTCGCCTTCCTCAACCGCGCCTTCGGACCCTACGCCTGGGCCTACTGGATCATGGTGAGCTGCAACGTGCTTTCGCCTCAGATCTTCTGGTTCAAGAAGGCCCGCACCAACGTGGTGATTCTCTTCATCGTTTCCATCCTGGTGAATATCGGGATGTGGTTTGAGCGCTTCGTCATCGTGGTCACTTCGCTGCACCGCGACTTTCTGCCGGCCAGTTGGGACTACTTCACGCCCACCTGGTGGGACATCGCGACTCTGGCGGGAAGCTTCGGACTCTTCTTCACGCTCTTCACCCTCTTCGTCCGCTTCTTGCCCATGGTGGCCATTGCCGAGGTTAAAGGCGTCCTGCCGCAAGCCCACGCTCACGAAGAGGCCGAAGCCGAGGATCGCACTGGCGACGAACTGCACAAAGCCGCCGCTCAGGAAGGGGCTGATCCCGAGGGCGAAGGATCGTGGGGGCTGCTGGCCAAGTTCTCCGATCCATCGGCGCTCAGGGCCGCCTGCACCAAGGTTCGGGAGGCCGGATATAAAGCCTGGGACGCCCACACTCCCTTTCCCGTCCACGGACTGGAGCGGGCCATGGGACTGGGCCGATCGATGGTGCCCTACGCCGTGCTGGTGCTGGGACTGGGCGGCGCGGCGGCAGGAATGCTGCTGCAATGGTGGGTGAGCGTGGAGGCTTATCCCCTGGTCATCTCGGGCAAGCCCTTCTTCAGTTGGCCGGCCTTCGTCCCCATCATGTTCGAGACCGGAGTGCTGGGCGGAGCGCTGGGCGCGGTTTTGGGCTTCCTCCACTTCTCGCGTCTGCCACGCCATCATCATCCGCTCTTTGAGTCCGAGGAGTTCGCGGGCGTGAGCGACGACGAATTCTTCATTTCCATCGAAGCCGAAGATCCCCAGTTCGACCGCCGCACCACCACGGCTTTTCTCAAGAAAGCGGGCGCTTCCGGTGTGGAAGCCGTCCCCGAACCGGCCTGACCCGAGAGGACGATGAACCCAATGCTCTTCAAAACGGACCGAATCCGCAGCGACCGAATCGAGGGAGACGCAAACCGTGGCTGATTCGCATCAACTGCCCGCCATCGACCCGCGGGAAATCTCCATCCCCCAAGATCACCCCTGGGCCCGCATGCCCATGATTGCGGGCGGCGTCGGGATCGTTTTCCTGGCCGTTTCCTTGATCTGGGGCCTGAGCGGCAGCAGCCAGCAGTTGTGGAATTCCTATTTGGTGGCGTGCCTCTTCTTCATCAGCCTGGGACTGGGCTGCATGTTCTTCGTCCTGGCCACCCTGGCCTCACGGGCGGGATGGAGCGTGGCCGTGCGTCGGCTGGCCGAGCATGGAATGGCCACCTTGCCCGTGCTGGGCGTCCTCATGCTGCCGCTGCTCTTCCTGGGACTGCATGATCTCTACCACTGGACGCATCACGAGGCCGTCGAGGCGGATCCCCTTCTGCGAGCCAAGTCGGGCTACCTCAACGAGCCCTTCTTCCTCATCCGCTCCATCTTCTACATCGTGGCCTGGACGCTGGTGGCCTGGTGGTTCCGCAAGGAATCGATGCGTCAGGACGAAGCGGGAGATCCCGCCATCACCCGCAAGCTGCAAGCCCGCAGCGCTCCGGCATTGATCGTCTTCGGCGTGACCCTGACCTTCGCCTCGTTCGACTGGATCATGTCACTCGATCCCCACTGGTATTCGACCATCTTCGGAGTCTACTTCTTCGCCGGCAGTTTTCTGGGGGCCCTGGCCTTGCTGGTGCTTTTGATCATCCGCCTGCAGGCACGCGACCTGCTGACCAGCGTCGTCACCTATGAGCACTTTCACGACTTGGGCAAGCTGCTCTTCGGCTTCGTGGTTTTCTGGGCCTACATCGCTTTTTCCCAGTTCATGCTCATCTGGTACGGCGCCATTCCCGAGGAAACCCTGTGGTACGCCCACCGTTGGGAGCACGGATGGCGCGAGGTTTCCATCTTCCTGGCTGCCGGACACTTCGCTTTGCCCTTCTTCTTCCTGCTGCCGATCAGCATCAAGCGCCGCAAAATCACCATCGCGGTCGCCTCTGTTTGGCTGCTGTTGGTCCACTACATCGATCTCTACTGGCTGGTCATGCCCAGCCGAACCACCACGGTTGACGGGGTCGCCGGGGCTCTGGGCTTCCATCCCCATCTGCTGGATCTGACTTGCCTGATCGGTGTCGGAGGGGTTTTCCTGGGAGCCTTGGCCTACCTGATGAGGCGTCCCAAGCTGGTGCCGATGCGCGATCCGCGCCTGGCCGAGTCGCTCAGCTACGAAAACATATAGGCGACAAAAAAGCGGCGGCCTTTGCAGGCCGCCGGCTTGGTAAGGTGGAAGAGTTAGGCGCGTTATCCTTGCGGCACTTCGATGGCCTCGTTCAACTGAATCACGAGGGGCGTCTCGGGGGGCAATTCGACTTGTTCTCCCTTGGTGGAGAGAAAGGTGCCCACGCCGCCGATGGCCAGTCCGGCCAGAGCGCCTTTGCCGCCGTCAATCAAGGCTCCGATGGCGGCTCCGACGCCGCTGGCGATGCCGATTTCCTTCAGGTCCTCCTTAATGCTGCCTTCGCCGCGGAAGGAGACGATGTCGCCTTTCAGGGGTATCGATTCGCCTCTCACGGTGAGTTGGCGGGGTTCGATCGAGAGCTTGCCGCCCTTGTTGGGACGTCCGGCGCTTTCCACGTCGGAAACCACGCCGCTCACGACGGTCCCCACGGGGATTGCGGTCTGTTCATTGACGACAACCTCCTCGGCCACTGTCATGCTGAATGTGTCGCCCACGTAGTTATCACCGGAGTCCAGACGCTCGTCCAGGGTGACTGACATGCGCATTCCAGCCGGCACTTCGATGGTCTGCTCTGCATCTAGAGCTTCCACTCCGCTGCAGGCGGCTAGCCAGAGAAGAGTCGCTAAAGCTGTCAACACGCTAAGTATCCGTTTCCACATGATCTTCTATCCTTTCGGTGCTCTGAGCACCTTCGATTCATTCAATCGACTCGCACTTACACAAGGTGCAAAGGACATGCCAAAGGCGGCCTCACAACCGGCTGTCGAGCGCAAACCCTTATGAACAGGGGCATTGAGCGATTTTGGAAGGGTGATCGCCGGTCTCTCTCGGGCCGGCGGGAATGGAGCTTGGCAGGAACCACGGTGTGGAAAAACTCCCCGATTCCCGGGGAAGGGACTCCGCCCTTGCGCGGAATCATCACCCCTCGACGTGTTCAAGGGGGATTGTCTCTTGTTCACTCCTGAAAGGCTGTGGCAAGGGCCAGCTAGGCGAGTTCCGACACGAATCGTGCCTTTTTCCTATTCGTCGTCCAGAATCCATTCGGGGATGGAGGAGATGGTCGGGGCAGAGGGATTTGAACCCCCGACCCCCTGCTCCCAAAGCAGGTGCGCTACCAGACTGCGCCATGCCCCGACCCGGCATGATGGGCCGAGTATAGCAGAGGTCATTCTCCCTGGAGTCAGGCGCTTGGAAGTTTCTTGCCACGCGATTGATCCCTTCTTCACTGCCATGACGCATGTAGAGGCAGAAGCGAGACCGATGGAAGCTTTCCGGAAGCCGGCCAAGCCAACGGAGATCGGCGCTTCTTATTGTAACGCCCCGCCAAACTGCCTTCCTACGCCAAGCGGAGCGGCGAAGGCTTCCCCGCCGCTCCCCCACGCCTCTCCCTCCGCCGGCGAAGGCCCGAAACTCCATCCCCCGTCTCGACGACCTGACCATCGACCGACCGATCTCGCACTGGTAGGTGATGTTCACCTCGCCCCGCCTGCCACTCTGCAACTTGCCAGGAAGCAGCATGGAGGAGGTCAGTCCTCTATCCAGAACCAACCCACTCGTCATGGGCAGGCCCATGAGGCTGAACGACTTCCGCATTTTGCTGTCAAGATCGCGGTTGCCGACATCGAGTTCGCAGATCCCTGGCCAATCGGCGCCCCGTTCCCAGTGATCTCAAGCGGGTAGGGGGAGACTTGTGTGTTTCCCCCACCACCCTCAAGCGGAAAAGCTTTGTTCCCCTGTTCTTTTTTCCGTACAATGTAGATCCGCCGCGGCGGCTCGGACGCCAAGCCCCGCCTCTGATGCGAGAGTGGCGGAACTGGCAGACGCGCTAGATTTAGGATCTAGTGGGGCAACCCGTGGGGGTTCGAGTCCCCCCTCTCGCACCATTCTTGTTTTCAACGACTTAGCGCCGTCCACCTGTTCCATCCTCTTCTCAGTCACGTTGCCTGTTGCCTGTTTGTCGCCTGCGATTTTTCGGCTTCCACCGCCTCGCGGCGCTGTGCCTCGATCACGCTCTTGCTGGCGTGAGTGGGCGCGAAGTGCATAGCGCATGCTGGTGTGGATGTCGCTGTGGCCCAGTAGCTCCTGGACGGTCCTCGGATTGTAGCCCGCAAACTCAAGAGAGTATACCGACAACGCGAAAATGCGACCAGACAGATGTTGAACCGTCTCAAGCGGCAGGTATGGCTTCGGGCCATACCGATCATAAGTCATGCCGCTAGTGCTGTTCGACCGTCAACAGAGCGTGGACCGTAGGGCTATTCCCCTGGGTTATCTTCAGTCGCCTCTCCCAAGGCTGGAAGCCAGGCCGCACAACCTTGATGAGGTAAGTGCCCTCCGGCAGGGAAAGTCTCGAAGGAGTGCTGCCTTGAAAGTCGCCGTCAATGTAGATCTCCGCTCCCGCTGGGTCTGACGTGAATTCCACGAGCATCTCAACAAGTGGCCCCCCGAGTTCCTGGACTTCCGAAAACGCCGGGGCTTGTCCAAGGTACTTCTCCATCATCTGGCCCAGCTCCGCCACGCTGATGGCGAAGCCCAGTCCTTCATGTCCCGTCAGCTTCAGGGTGTTGACGCCAACCACTTCTCCGTAGCGATTCAGGAGGGGGCCTCCACTGTTCCCGCTGTTTATCGCGGCGTCAGTCTGCATGAGCACACCAGCCTCGGCACTCTGCCTGAAGGCGCTTATGATGCCCTTAGTAACGGTGTTCTGGAGGTCGCTCGGAGCGCCGATAGCGATAACCTCCGATCCAACATCCAGTCCAGCAGGATCAGCAAGCTTTAAGGGCGGGAGTTGTGAATCCACGAGCTTGATAATCGCCAGATCCCGGTCGGGATGGGTAAACACCGCGCTTGACATGAGCCTCTTGCCCTCGTTGGTCCTGACCGTTACCTGGGGACTCGCTTTCACCACGTGCTTATTAGTCACGACCACGCCATCGGTCATAACCACGAAACCGCTTCCCTGCCCGGCGTTGGATTCCACTACAACTATCGAGGGTAGCGCCCTCCGAACGACTTCCTCTGTGGTGAGGGCGTCCCCGTGGGCCGCTAGACTCTGAGTTTGGCCTGTCTCTTTGTCCCCTCGATACGGATTACGCCCTAATATGGCGGCAGCATCCGCCTTCACCAGTGTCACGCTGAACTTGGTCGAGGTTATGAGGTAATAAATGAACCTATTGAGTCCATTCAGGCTTCTCCACTCCAGTGGCGGGCCAGTGATCTCGACCGAGCGATCCAGGTAACCTTCCTTCGACAAGGTGAGCACGATGGGCACGCTCAGCCGTTTGGACCCGGCCCACCTCTTGTTTGGGTTGAATGCGTGGTTGCCGATCTTCCACACATACGGCGTAGTACCTAGGTATGTGCCGTTCGCCTCGATCCTGGCACCGGGTGGTTCCGACTCGATGAGCAGCGATTTCTTCTTCGCAGCTTCCAACGTACTGAATGTACAAAGGAGTGCCAAGAGAGGCAGGCTACGAAGAATTGCTCTGTGCGCCCTAGACATATTTTTATTGCTTTCTTTAAAAATTGTGGAGAAGAGTAAGATTTTATCTTGATAGACAAATCTTCTTACGCGATCACCCTTGTGACAGGATCCAAGAAACCAAGCAACCTCGGTCAAGAACATTACCGGGATAGGGGTCTGCCGAATAAATTCTCCTTTTGTGTAGCTTTCCCCTTGGACCAATGGCTGTCTGGTTGGTTAGACACGACTTGTTCGGAAAGGGGTGAGATGAAGAGCAAGTGGGAGGGAGACGGACGTTTAGTTGCCCAGCCAGCAGCGAAAAATCGAAAGCCTGGAAGTCCAACTGCGGAGTTCCTGGCCAAGGTGGAGTCGCTCGCGCGCGGCGCGAGGCTAACCGGCGCAGCAGAAAAGATGTTGACTCTGTAGGGTGCTTATAAGTAGACTACGGGTATGAGCGCTCACGGATTTGATGTGCGAGAACTCTTGCCATTGAAGCCGGCGGACTTTCAGGTGCTGCTGGTTCTTTGTGAGCGGCCGCTGCATGCCTACGGGATTTGCAAGGCGGTGGAGGATCAGCTCAAGGGGCAGGTGCGGTTGGAGATCGGGTCGCTTTACCGGATGATGGGGCGGCTTACGACCGTGGGCCTGATTGAGGAGGTCGAGAACGCGCCCGCATCCGTAGAGGGGCCGCCGCTTGAGCGGCGCAGTCCCGCCCAGCGGCGCAAGACCTATCGCATTACCGAGCAAGGGCGCCAAGTGGCGCGCGCCGAAGCCCGGCGGCTGCGGGAAGTGCTTGAAGTGGTTGAAGACATGGATTTGCTGACCGAAGGCGGAGGCGTCTGATCCGCCATGCGATCCTGGGGACTCAGCTTCTCGCAGCACCTTCTCCGGCTTCTGTTGCGCCTCTACCCAGGCCCCTTCCGCCGCGCCTATGGACGGGAAATGGCCGGCCTCTTCAGACAGCGCTACCGGCGCGCCTTGGTGCGGGGCGGACTGCCGGCCGTGCTTCTCCTGTGGACCCGCACCCTGGCCGACATTCTCAGGACGGCTTGGCGGGAACATCGATCGAGCTGCCTCGATCCTGTCCGGCAGAGCCCCCACCCACCCCCGAGCCCATTCCCCCGACGTCGAGGAGACAATCTCATGAAATCGGTTCTTTCTGACCTGCGCGTAGCCCTGCGGGGACTGCGCAAACGTCCGGGGTTCGTGCTGGGAGCCACCTTGGCCCTGGCACTGGGGATCGGTGCCAATACCGCTATCTTCAGCCTGATCCATTCCATTCTGATACAGCCGCTGCCTTATCCTGACTCCCACCAACTGATGATGATTTACCGGACGCAGGGGGACCAGCGCGACGAGACCTTCTCGCAATTCGACCTGGACAACTTCAGCCGCGGGAGCAGCACCTTTTCAAGCTTCGCCGCCTTCCACGAATCGGAAGACACTCTGCGCACGCTGGAGGGAGCCTCACACTACGTATCGGGCCAAGCCGTGACGCGCGAACTCTTCCCGTTGCTGGGCGTCGAACCCGTCCTGGGTCGCGGATTCAATGCCGACGAGGACCGCGAGGGAGGCCCCAGAGCGATGGTGCTCAGCCAGGCCCTGTGGACCAGTCTGTTCGGAAGCGACCCCTCGGTGGTGGGCAAGGTCGTCCGCTATCAAGACAGGGACCACACTATCGTGGGCGTCATGCCGGAGGGATTCCATTTCCCCGACACCCGCACCCGCTTCTGGGTGGCGGTGCAAGGCAATGACCTGCTGAAGAGGGCCGGCATCAAGAATCCATCGCCGGGACTGACGTTTCTGCGCCTAATCGGCCGCCTCCGTCCCGACGTCGAGCCGGGGGCCGCACAGGACGAACTGGCGGCCCTCAACCAGAGGCTTGAGGAGGAGTACGGTTTGCGCCACCGGGACATCGTCCTGGTCTCCCGGCATGAGGCAGTGGTGGGCGATCTGGGATCGCTGCTGTGGACGCTGCTGGGTTCGGTGGGCTTGGTGCTGTTGATCGCCTGCGCCAATGTAGCCAATCTTTCCCTCTCGCGAGCGTCCGAGCGGCGGCGTGAAATGGTCCTGCGCAACGCTCTGGGAGCGTCCCGCCTGCGCCTGGTGCGCCAAATGCTGACCGAAAGCGGACTCTTGGCGGCGGCCGGAGCGGTCTTGGGAGTTGCCCTGGCGGTCGTTTTTCTGCAATGGCTGACGGCAGCGGGCAGCGACCTCCTTCCCCGCGGCAACAACATCTCGCTGAACCTCGAGGTGCTGCTCTTCACGGCCCTGGTGGCTGCCATCAGCACCGTCCTTTTCGGACTGCTGCCGGCCCTGCGCACCTCGAGCCTGGACCTGCGGGGAGCACTGCACACAGCCGGACGCGTCAGCGGCTCGGTCAGTCCGCGCCTTCAAAATGGACTGGTGGTCTGTCAGGTTGCGCTGGCGCTGGTCCTGCTCAGCGGAGCCGGACTGCTGGTCAACAGCTTCATCCGCCTGACCTCGGTGCCGACCGGATTCCGCAGCGAGAATCTGCTCACCTTCTGGCTAGGCCTGTCGGAGCAGAAATACGACGAACCCAATCGGGTGGTCGGCTTCTTTGAAGATCTCATGGTCCGGCTGGAAGCCCTGCCGGACGTGGAAAAAGCCTCCTACTCCTACTCGCTGCCCTTCTCGGGGACGACCTTCCGCCAAAGCATTGAGGTGGAGGGTCTGGAGACTCCCGAAGGCCAGCGCGAATGGGCCCGGACGGTCATCATCGGTCCCCATCACTTCGAAACGCTGGGCATCCCCCTGCTCCAGGGCCGGGACTTCAGCAGCGGCGATCATCTCGACAGCGCCCGCGTGGCCATCATCAACGAGTCCATGTCCCGGCGCTACTGGCCCGATGACGACCCCATCGGCAAGCGCTTCCAGCTCAGCGGCGGCGTGGACGGCAGCATCGACTCAGCCGAATACCTCGGAGGACGTCCATGGATTAGGGTGGTGGGCGTGGCCGCCGACGTGGTGCGCCGCGGATACCAGGAGGGCGTGCAGGCCGAGTTTTACGTTCCCCATGCCCAGATTCCCTGGGCGGGAGCGTCCATCGCCTTGCGGACGCGCCGGGATCCCCTTGACTTGGTCGAGAGGGTGCGGCGCGTCATCGCAGAGAAGGAACCGGCCATCGCACTCACCCAGATCAGCTCCATGCAGGAGCGGATGGCCGGCAGCGTCCTCTCGGAGCGCCTGCGCACCCAACTGTGGACGCTCTTCGCCCTGCTGGCCGCCAGCCTGGCCGTGATCGGCGTCTACGGCGTGATGGCCTTCGCCGTCTCGCGGCGCAGGCAGGAGATCGGCGTCCGCATGGCATTGGGCGCGGGACGCATCAGCGTGGTGAAGCTGGTGCTGGGGCAGGGAATGCGCCTGGCCCTGCTGGGCGCCGGACTCGGACTCCTGGGAGCGCTGGCCCTCAACCGGATGCTGGCCGGCCTGCTTTATCAGGTGACGCCTTCCGATCCCCTGACCTACGTGCTGGTGGCCGCCCTGTTGCTGGCCGTGGCCGCCCTGGCCTGTTATCTGCCGGCCCGGCGAGCCAGCCGGATCGACCCCTTGACCGCGCTCCGCTGGGAATAAGGTCGCGAAAAGAAATGTCCTGTTGCGGCATCTACTCCCTAAGAGGGATCATGGAAGCCAATGGAAAGGACATTGAAGGGATATGAACCAACCCAAAGGAATGAGCAAAGGCGCGCGGATCGCAAGCTGGTGCTGCCGCATCCTGGCAGCGCTCATACTGCTTCAGACACTGTTCTTTAAATTCACGGGCGCAGAGGAATCCATCTACATCTTCAAGCAGGTAGGTATGGAGCCTTGGGGGCGCATCGGTTCCGGCATCGCCGAACTGATCGCCGCCGGGCTGCTCATCCTGACTTCCACAGCCTGGCTGGGCGCGCTGCTGGGCCTGGGAGTGATGGTCGGCGCTATCGGCAGCCATCTCACGGTGCTGGGCATTGAGGTTCAGGGCGACGGGGGACTGCTTTTCGGACTGGCCCTCGTGGTTTTCCTCTGCTGCGCCGTGGTTCTCTACCTCCACCGACACAGCATTCCCTTGGGAGCCCGCAAGGGCTAGCCCACATTTCCCACAGGTGGTCTGCTGCGGTGCCGCTTCCCCCGTGCTGACTGCGTTGCACTCGGTCGCGACGCCTTGTCATCACGGCGCCTGCGGCCCCTCTCGACGACAACCCCTGGCAAACGCGGGCTGGCCAGGAGCTTTCGAAACGAAGACCCACACTTGAGAAAAGGTACTCCAGACGAGGCGCAGCCTATTGCTGTGGTCGCCCGTCCTTGCCGATCCATTGAGGCTGGCCGTCTTGCACCACGCGGGCTCGACCCCCCTCAAAAGAGGCGGCCTCGTCGTAGGCGAAAGGAATGCTCTCCCGACCACTGCGGTCGATGTAGCCCCAGTTTCCTCCCACGGCGGACCAGTGCTCGCCGTGGTTTTCCCTGGTGCATCCCTTGCAGACGGCGGCCAAGCCTTCCGAGAAGGGGAGGGCAAATTCGAAGCGGGGCTGAATGACGACCTGGCCGCTTTCGTCGAAGAAGCCGAACTTCTCGTCCCGCTCGAAGCGGGCCAGACCTTGTGAGAAGGAATCCGGGCCGTTGTCGAAGACGAAGGGACGAACGACGACCTCGCCTTTGGTGTTGATATAGGCCCAGCCGCTCTCGTCAACGACCGCCGCCAAGCCGGTCTCGGCAAAGTCCTCGGCCATGCGGAACCGGGGCTCGATGACCACCGTTCCGGCTGGAGTCCGATATCCGTAGCGCTCACCATCGGCCTTCTGCTCCGTAAAGAGGACCAACTCACCGGATTCCCCTGCAGCAGACGCTCTCTCTGACGCTGAACCCTCAGCAGGCCGATCACCGGAACCGCACGCCGCCGAGACGCTGATAAGCAACATGTACAACCACAATCGCCTACCCATTTCTGGCATCTAAGTGTCCTCCTCGTTGGCCGCACCATCCTTGGGGCTGAGCAGCCAAGCTTACTCAAGCCTAGCCACAGGAAGGCTGCCGTTCAACCAAATCTAGCCCAGGCGATACGATTTTGCCGGCGGGCCCCTCCTCATAATCTCTACGAACCTGTGCTTGGATCTATGAACCGGATGCAAGACGGCCTCCTACAGCCCCATGAAAGGTGGAGTTGCGGCTTCAAGACAAGGGGCTCCGCAGTGCTTCCGAGTCCATAGATCCTACGAAGCTTGCTCCATCGCGTTCTAGCTAGGCTTCGCGACAACTGGCTGATAACAGGAGAGTTAGGAGATTCTGGCAATGATCCAACGCCTTGGCATGGCGGGTGCCTGAAGGCAGGGGCAAGGCGAAAACCGTAATGGCAAGGCCGCTTTGAGGATGTCTTTCCGCAGGGCGGCCGTCAGAGAGAGGGGAGCAGCCCAGTGAGAGGTAGGTACATCGCGTTTCTTTGTTGTCTTCTGTCGACCGTGGCCTGGGCTGCGGCCCAGCAACCGGCTGGCGCCAAACTGAGCGGTTTGGTGTCTGATCCACAGGGCCTGCCGGTGGAAGGCGTTTCGGTGCGGGTGATCAACGAGGTGACAGGCGCCCGACGCAACGCTGAGACGAACTCGGAAGGCATCTTTTCCCTCAGCTATCTGGCGGCAGGGACCTACAGCGTCGAGTTCGTGGCGCCTGGGTTCGGACCTTTGAAGTTCACCGGACTGCAGTTGCTGGTGGGCCAGTCACGGCGTTTGGACGCCAGTCTGGATCTGGCCCGTCCGGCTGAGAGCGTTACCGTCAGCGGCGAGAGGCTGGGACTCGTCGATGAATCGACGTCGGTGGTGGACGGCGTGATCGACTCGGACTCGATCTCCTCGCTCCCGCTCAACGGACGCAACTATCTGGAACTGGCGCTTTTGCTGCCGGGAAACGCCCCAGCGCCCCAGTTCGACCCCACAAAAGCCAATACCGTCCTCATCTCTTCGGCGGGACAGTTCGGCCGGGGCGGCAGTGTGACCATCGACGGCGCCGACAACAACGATGACGTGGTGGGCGGATCGCTGGTCAACATCTCCCAGGAAGCCGTGCAGGAGTTTCAGGTCATCACCAACCGCTTCTCGGCCCAACAGGGACGCTCCGGCTCCTCGGTCCTCAACGTGGTTACGAAGTCGGGCGGCAACGACATCCACGGCTCAGCCTCCTTCTTCCTGCGGGACGACAGCCTGCAGGGGCTTCCCGCCACCTTCAGCCGTTCGGCGGGGGAACCGCCCTTCGACCGCCAGCAGTATGCCCTGGCCGTCGGCGGACCCATCAAGAAAGACCGGGCCTGGTGGTTCGGAGCGCTGGAATACCGCAACCAGGACGGCGCCTTGCTGGTGGGCCGGCGCAACCTCGAAACCCGCACCATCGAACGCGACTTCGCAGCGGCTCCGCTCGACGATTTCATGTCGCTGGCCAAGATCGACTGGAATCCATCGTCTCTGGACCAGATCTCGGGCGAGTACGTGTTCCAAGACCTGGAGGCCGTGGCCGCCAGCAGCCTGATCAGAGCCATCGGCTCGGAATCGCAGCGACAGCAAGGCGACAACCGCTTCCATGCCGGACGGGTGGCCTGGACGCGCACTCTCTCGCCCTTTCTGGTCAACAACTTCAGCGTCAGCGTCAACAACTTCTTCAACGCCACCGACCCGGTCGTGAGCGCGCCTCAGCTCACCTTCCCCAGCATCCAGGACGGCGCTTCCTTCCGCACGCCCCAAAAGACGCGCCAGAACCGCATCCAACTCAGCGATACGGTCAATTGGGTCCGCGGAGCGCACAGTTTGAGCTTTGGAGGTGAGTTCCAGCGCATCGACGCCGAGGTCGACTTGGACGTCTTCCGCCAGGGACGCATCGAGTTGCTGGAAGATTTCCCAGCCTTCGACCGCAACGGAGACGGCTTGGTCAACGATGATGACCTGCTCTTTTCGGTCACGCTGCGCAGCGCTTTTCCTGAGCGATCGCTCTTCTTGCCCGACACCGACAACACCCATCTGGCCTTTTTCGTCCAAGACGACTGGCGGCTCCATCCCCGCTTCACCCTCAATCTGGGGCTGCGCTACGAGTTGGACACGGACGTAAAAAACGTCAGCCGCTACGATGAGATCAACCCGCTGGTCCAGCCCTTCCTCAGCGGTCCGCGTGGACGCGACACCAATAACTGGGCTCCCCGCATCGGATTCAACTGGGCCTCGGCTGACGGGCGGCGCAGTCTGCATGCCGGCTACGGAATCTACTACGACCGGGTTGTGCTGCAAGTGCAGTCGCTGGAACGGGGGTTGGACGGGCGGGCTCTGCCCATCGAGGTGCGGGCGGGAAACGCCTTCTTCGTCGACCCTGACACGGGCACCTTCCCTCCCTTCGCGCCCACCTTGAGCAATCCCTTCACCGGGTTCGTCCTGCCGGGGGCGGGCGCCGGAGGCATCAACATCATCGACAACACCCTGGAAAACCCCATGGTTCAGCAGGCCAACCTGGGCATCCAGCAGCAGTTGGGACGCGACTTCGTGTTGCGCCTCGATTACCTGCACAACTTCGGGACCCACTTCATCATCGGACGCACCATCGGCGAGGTCGACAACCCGGTCATCGGAGGGCCCGATTTCGTCGTCAACCTGGAATCCAGCGTCCAGACCAAATACGACGGACTGTTGGTCAGCCTGCAACGCCGCTTCAGTTCCAACATGCAATTCCGGGCCAGCTACACGCTTTCCAAGGCCTTCAACTACGCCAACGACGACCAGATCCCCTTTTCAGAGGGGCCCATCGATCCCAACAACCTGAGCCTGGAATACGGCCCGGCACCCAATGATCAGCGCCACCGCTTCAACTTCCACGGACAGTTCAAACTGCCCGCTCACTTCAACTTTTCTCTCTTGTGGACGTCAGCTTCGGGCGTGCCCACCGACATCCTGCTGCCAGACGGCACGCGGCGGATCCCTGTCCTTCAGCGCAATGCCGGAGGTCGGCTCTTCCATAGCGGGGCCGAACTCAACACCTTCCTTTCCCAGGTCAATGCCACAGGGGGCATCGACGGCGTCCCGCTGCCTCTGGTCGATCCCTCGGTGCGGCTGAGCGACTCCTTCCATTCGGCCGACATCCGGCTCTCGCGGGAGTTTTCAGTAGGCGAATGGACTTTGCTTCCCACCCTCGAGGTCTTCAATCTCTTCAACGTGACCAACGTCTTGGGCGTCTCCAACGTCAACTATTCAGGGTTCAGCAATGCTCTGGTGCGCGACAGTTCCGATCCCCAGGATCCGGGGTTCCTGCGCTCATCCAGCTTCGGCCGTCCCGTAACAACGGCGGGAGGCGTTTTTGGGACAGGCGGCGCACGGGCGTTTCAACTCGCGCTCAGGCTGTCATTCTAGTCGACGGCATGGCCGCATCCTCGCCCTAAACGGCCGTGCTTGTACCGTCCAGAAGAAGTCGGCAAACTCAGAGCCCAGTGTCCATCATGAACTCTCGCCAACCGAGCGCGCCTCCATCATCGTCCCCGCAAGCGGCTGGAAACGCTTCTGGCAGCGCTCATGCTCCGGCGGGACTGGCCCGACAGCTTGGACTCGTCTCCTTCACCGCGCTGGTGATCGGCGAAGTGATCGCCGTGGGCATCTTCCTGACTCCGGCAGGCATGGCCAAGTCGCTGGGATCGCCGCTGTGGCTGCTGGCTGTGTGGCTGGCCATGGGCGCCATGGCACTGGCCGGCGCCCTTTGCTATGGAGAACTGGCGGCACGCTTTCCCCAGGCGGGAGGGGGTTACGTCTACCTCAAGCGCGCCTTCGGACCAGCGGTGGCCTTCCTCTACGGCTGGAAGTGCCTGCTGGTCATGGATCCCGGCATTACGGCAGCGCTGGCGGTGGGACTGACAAGCTACGTGGGCTACTTGACGGCTCTCTCGCCCTGGAGCATGAAGCTCCTGGCGGTGGGCGTGGTGGCGGCGCTGGCCGCGGCCAACATCCTGGGGCTGCGCATCGGAGCCGGACTCATCCGCTGGCTGACCGCGCTCAAGCTGGGCGCACTGTTGGCCATCATCGTCACGGCCCTGGCCCTGCGGGCCGGCGATTGGAATCATTTTCTGCCTCTGCTGGAGCAGCGGCCCGGATCCGATCCTTTGATGGCGGCCTTGGCCGGAGCCCTGGTGGGCGCCTTTTTCGCATTCGGCGGCTGGTGGGAGGTGGCCAAAATGGCCGGAGAGGCGCAGAATCCGGGGCGGACGGTTCCGCGAGCCCTGGCGCTGGGCGTGGTCATCGTCACGCTGGTCTACATCTTGACCAGCGCCGTCTTCCTCTACCTGGTGCCGATGGAGCAGGTGACTTCAGGCGAGACCTTCGCGGCTCAGGCCGGCGAAGCGCTCTTCGGGTCAGCCGGCGGACAGGTCCTGGCGCTGATCGTCATCCTCTCGGTGGCGGGAAGCCTGGCCACGCTGCTCATGGCTTTGCCCCGCGTCTACTACGCCATGGCCCGAGACGGAGTCTTCTTCCGGGGCATCGGCGCGGTGCATCCCCGATTCGGGACGCCGGCCAGAGCCTCGGCCCTGCAGGCGGGACTGGCAACCTTGCTGATCCTGGCGGGCAATTTCGAGCAGATCATCTCCTACTTCATCTTCGTGACGGTGGCCTTCGTGGGGCTGACCGGGGCGGGGGTCTTCGTCCTGCGACGGCGGGAGAGGAGGAGACCCTCTTTTCGAGTTCCCGGATACCCTTGGGTGCCGCTGTTCTTTCTTGTTCTGGTGGCCATGCTTTTGGTCCTGCTGGCGGTGCAGCGTCCCCTGCAGGCGGGATTGGGAGTGGGGGTGATGGCTCTGGGCGCGCCTGTCTACTACCTGATCTTCCGCCGCCGTCCGGCTGGACACGGCCGTCCAGCCCCCTGACTTGGGCCGCGGCGCGCGCCATTCCTCCTCCACATCCCGCCTTTTCGGACCTCTGGGCTTGCTGCTATCGTGAAAGGACTGCAGGATCAGGAGGCGGCCCAATGACCGAACAAGAGACCCTCAACGAATTGCAGACCATGGGGACGGCGCAGAACCGCAAGGTCTATGCCCGTCACGGAGTGGGCGGGGAGATGTTCGGCGTCAGCTACGCCAATCTCAACAAGCTCAAGAAGCGCATCAAGGCCGACCACCCACTGGCCCTTCAATTGTGGGAGAGCGGGAACCACGACGCCCGCGTGCTGGCCTGCATGGTGGCCGATCCTGAGCAGTGCGGAGCCGACCTGCTGGAGCGCTGGGTTGCCGATCTCGACAACTACGTCCTCTGCGATGCCTTCTCGCAACTGGCGGCCGCCTCGCCGCAGGGCTGGGAGAAAGCCCAGGAATGGATGCCCTCACGCGAGGAATGGAGGGGAAGGGCCGGCTGGACGGTGGCGGCCATTCTTTCCGGCAAAGACCCCTCGCTTGATGATGATCAATTGCTCTCCTTGGTCAAGACGGCTGAAAAGGAAATCCACCAGCGTCCCAACCGCACCCGCGATGCCATGCTCAACGCCGTCATCGCCATCGGACTGCGCAGCGAGGAGGGTGAAGCCGCTGCCCTGCAAGCCGCTCGAAGTATCGGCAAGGTCGACGTCGATCACGGCCAAACCAGTTGCAAGACTCCCGACATCCGCGAATACATTGCCCGAGCCAAGAAACGCCGTCCCAAGCGCTGACGGGGACTGCGGTTCCCAATCCGGGCTTTCGAGGAGACGTCGATTGGCACCCGTACTTTCGACGGCATCCGGCCTTGAATCCCCTTCCAAAGTGGGGGATTTCACCATCGAAGTGGGGCTTCTGCACGGATTGCCGCTTTCGAGACGTCGATGGATACACTCGAAGCCGCATTGGAGGCTGGGGATTTCTCCGGTGTACGAGCTAGCGCCGGGTCGGTGAAGACGGGGCAGAGCAGGCCCGAGACCGTCCAGACGGGGAGTCCCACCCTCCGATTCCGTTGTCGAGCGCCTTGCAGGTCGGCGCGTGCTCGCCAACCCGCTCCGGATCCTGGGTTTGGTCTGACGGGTGCATGGAGGTTTTACGGGAACAAGGAGGTTTTTGCGCTCGACGCGCCGCTACCCGTTTCGACGGATCGACACCGCTTGGCCAAGCCTGGGCGAGCGGCTCACAACCAGCGCTGAAACCGTTCCCGGGCCCCACCTGGACCCCTTGAGATCACCGTCGGGAATGCGGCGCTGCCTCACGGAGGGAAATGACCATGTCACAAGCTGTCAAAGAACCGGAGGCCGCCAAGGCGGCGCCTCCTGCCCACAAAGCGTCTGGCACCCAGACGCTAACCATCACCGACAACCGTACGGGGAAAGAGTACGAGGTCCCGATTCGCTACGGCACTTACCCTGGCTACGGCGCTTCGATCAACTGCATCGATCTTCGAAAGATCAAAGCGTCCGACGACGATTTCGGCTTGCTGGCCTACGATCCCGGATTCACCAACACGGCCTCCTGCAAGAGCAGCATCACCTTTGTCGACGGCGAGAAAGGCATCCTGCGCTACCGCGGATATCCTATCGACCAGTTGGCTGAACAAAGCTCCTATCTGGAGACCGCTTATCTGATCCTGTTCGGCGAATTGCCGACCCAAAGCCAATTGGACGAGTGGATCGAGGGCATCACCTACCACACCATGATCCATGAAAACATCAAGAAATTCATGGACGGCTTTCACTATGACGCCCATCCCATGGGAATGCTGGTGGGAACCTTGGGCGCCTTGTCCACGTTCTATCCGGACGCCAAGGCAATCGGCGACCCGGAATCGCGCAAGTTGCAGATTCAAAGGCTGATCGCCAAGATGCCCACGCTGGCCGCCTTCGCCTACCGTCACAGCCGCGGCCTCCCCTACGTCTATCCCGACAATGACTTGGACTTTGCGGGCAACTTCCTCAACATGATGTACAAGGCCACCGAGCTGAAGTACGAGCCCGACCCCATCTTGTCCAAGGCTCTGGACGTGCTCTTCATCCTGCACGCCGATCATGAGCAGAATTGCAGCACCAGTTCGATGCGGGCCGTGGGAAGCTCTCATTCCGATCCCTATTCGGCCACCGCAGCCGGAACGGCTGCTCTCTACGGACCTCTGCACGGAGGTGCCAATGAGGCCGTCCTGCGCATGCTGCACACGATTGGCAAGGCCGAAAACGTGCCCGCCTTCGTCGAGGAGGTCAAAGCCGGCAAGGCCGGCCGTCTGATGGGATTCGGCCACCGCGTCTACAAGAACTACGATCCGCGCGCCAAGGTCATCAAGAACCTGGCCCATGAGGTGTTTTCGGTCACCGGCGTCAATCCGCTGCTGGAAATCGCTCTGGAGCTGGAGAAAGTGGCCCTGGAGGACGAGTACTTCCTCTCGCGCAAGCTGTATCCCAACGTGGATTTCTACTCGGGAATCATCTACCAAGCCATGGGCTTCCCCGTGGACATGTTCCCGGTCCTCTTCGCCATCCCCCGCACTTCGGGCTGGTTGGCCCAATGGCAGGAGATGCTGACCGACAAGGACCAGAGAATCGCCCGTCCCCGCCAGGTCTACACCGGTGCGGACGAACGCCGTTATCAACCTCTGGAGCAGCGCTGACCTCAGCCTCCGGGCTTGGGGCGGGGAGCCTCGGAAGGCTCCGGCCTCAAGCCTGGAGGCTTGACGCGAGGCACCATCTGATTCCTGAAACCAAAGAGGAGTCATGCCGTGTTGACCCAAGAGAAAAAGTCCGCCGTTCCCGTTGGCACGCCCAGCCCTCAATACTCCATTACGGTAAGGCTGGAGTGTCCCCACGCCCCGGGCTGGATCGCCCGCATCTCGGGAGTGATCGCCGATCAGGGAGGAGCCATTGAGGCTATTGACCTGGTCCACATCCACAAGCAGAGAAGCTTGCGCGACTACACCATTGAATGCACTTCGGCTGAACAAGAGCAGCAGATGATCGAAGCCCTCAAGGAAATCGAGGGGGTTTCGGTGCAATCGGTGTCGGACGACACCTTTCTGCTTCATTTGGGAGGCAAACTGGAGGTCCAATCGCGGGTCCAGCTCAATACCCGCTCCGACCTGTCGATGGTCTATACGCCCGGCGTGGCCCGGGTGTGCAAGCGCATCGAGTCAGATCCCCGCACGTCCTTCAACCTGACCATCCGCAAGAACTGCATCGCCGTCGTCTCCGACGGCAGCGCCGTGCTGGGGCTGGGCAACATCGGAGCCGAGGCGGCCATGCCGGTGATGGAAGGCAAAGCCGTCCTCTTCAAGGAGTTCGGCGGAGTCGACGCCTTCCCCTTGTGCATCGCCACCCAGGACCCGGAAGAGATCATCCACTTCTGCAAGTTGATCGCCCCCAGCTTCGGAGGGATCAACCTGGAAGACATCTCCGCTCCCCGCTGCTTTGAGATCGAACAGAGGCTGGTGGACGAACTGGACATCCCAGTCTTCCACGATGACCAGCACGGGACCGCCGTGGTGGTTTTGGCGGCCCTCATCAACACCCTCAAGCTGACCGGACGCAAGGCCGAGGACATCAAGCTCGTAATCGCCGGCGCCGGAGCTTCCGGCTTCGCATGCTGCCAGATCCTCAGTGAGTTCGGCGTGGAGAACATCATCGTCTGCGACCGCCAAGGCGCCATCCATCAGGGCCGGGAGTTCAAAGGCAATCCCGCCAAAGCCTGGCTGGCCCATTACACCAATCCCGAAGGGGTGTCGGGCAGCTTGCAGCAGGCTCTGGAGGGGGCCGACATGTTTCTGGGCCTTTCCGCGCCCAACCTGATCAAGCGGGAGGACGTGCTGAGGATGAATCCTGACCCGATCATCTTCGCCATGTCCAATCCCACGCCCGAAGTCATGCCCGAAGCGGTGGAAGGGGTGGCCGCAGTGATTGCCACGGGCCGCAGCGACTATGTCAACCAGATCAACAACGTCCTGGCTTTCCCCGGCATCTTCCGCGGCGCTCTGGACGCCCGTGCTTCGGCCATCAATCAGGACATGAAGCAGGCCGCCGCTATGGCCATTGCCCAAGTGATTACCGAAGAGGAGCTGTCGCGCGACTACATCATCCCCAGCGCCTTCAACCGCAAGGTCTACAAGCAGGTAGCCGCGGCGGTTGCCAAGGCGGCCCATCGCAGCGGCGTGGCGCACAGAATGCCCAAAGGCATCCACATCGGCGCCTGAGCAGGAAGTCGATCAGCAGGACGCCAACTTTGCTTTGACGGGGAAGGTCGGGGGCGGGTATCGTTCCATTGGCAAAACAAGGAGAATTGCTGATGGAACGCAAGAAGGCCCACGAGTTCGATCCTGAAGTCCTCGACCTTTTCGACCAGTATGTCCATGGAGGTATCAGCCGGCGCCAATTCCTGGAAAAGGCGGCGCGGTTTGCCGTAGGAGGCATGACGGCTTCGGCTTTGCTGGAGGCGCTGAGTCCCAACTACGCCTGGGCGCAACAGGTTCCTGCCGATGATCCGCGCCTGAAGGCCGAGTACATCCACTACCCGTCGCCTCAAGGTCATGAGCGGGTCAAAGCCTTGTTGGCAAGGCCCGCCGAGGCCGAAGGAAAGTTGCCGGGCGTGGTGGTGGTGCATGAAAACCGCGGACTCAATCCCTATATCGAGGACGTGGCCCGGCGCCTGGCGGTAGAAGGCTATCTGGCACTGGCCCCCGACGGGCTGACCCCTCTGGGCGGTTATCCGGGGACCGACGACGAAGGCCGCAGCATGCAGCGTCAACTCGACCGTGCCAAGCTGGTCAACGACTTCGAAGCCGCCGCCGTCTACCTCCAGGCCCATCCCGACTGCACGGGCAAGGTGGGGGTTGTCGGGTTCTGCTTTGGCGGGATGGTGGCCAATGCCCTAGCCGTCCGCCTGCCTGATCTGGCGGCAGCCGTCCCCTTCTACGGACGCCAGCCCGCTGCCGAGGACGTGGCCAAGATCAGGTCGCCCCTGCTCATTCACTACGGCGGCAACGACCGCCGCGTCAACGAGGGATGGCCGGCCTACGAAGAAGCGCTCGAAGCCCACGACGTCGATTACACGGTTCACTTCTACGAAGGCGCCAACCACGGCTTCCACAACGACACCACGCCGCGCTACGACCCGGATGCCGCCCAATTGGCCTGGAACCGCACCCTCGAGTTCTTCGCCCAGCACCTGCGTTCAGGCTCGGACTAGCCCACCTTTGTCACCGGTGGCCTGCCGCGGCAAATGCGGGCTAGCGCGGTTGGAGGATGGAGAGGTATTGGGCCCAGGGCCCGACTGCGTTGCGGTAGCGGCCGGCCATGACGCGGGCGATCTGAGCGATGTGGTTGAGGTCGTGGACAGTCCAGGTGGCCAGAAGCTGACTCAGGGTCACGGTCCCGAGTTCAGGGTGGACGCCCTGGAGAGCCAACTGGTCAGCGGTGAGATCCCATCCGCGCAGCGTCTTGAGGCTGGCGGCGCGCAACTGAGCGAAGCGGTCGAGCAACTCCAGCAGGGTCCAGTCGGAAAACCGTTCGAACTGGGCGAAGCGGTCAAAGGGCTCGAAAGGCTGATCCTGGCCTCTCTCAAGAATGATCTGGGCTCTCGGAATCCAGTCGGTTTCCTCTCCGTGGACCAAGTGGCCCACGACGTCAAAAGGGCTCCAGGTGTCGGGACCTTCGTTGATCCGGTGCCACTTGTCGCTGGTCCCGGCCAGAAGGCTCTGCAAGGTCTCGGGAGTGCGCTCCAGAATCTCCAGGGTTGCTTCGAGTTGGAATTGGCCTGGGTCTCTCATCATTGCTCTCTTTCTTTCTCTGTGGCGGTTGCGCTCCAGCGGTCTGAAAACGGCGCTTGGAGGTCGATTGGCCGAATCGTGGCCGGATCCGCCGCCATCAACTCGAACGGCGCGTCCAGAAGGGAACGTCTTTGTCTCCGCCCTCAGCAGGTCCCGACGCTGGGGCTGCGTCGCTCAAGCATGGCTACGTCGCGCCAGCGTCCGTTGAGCTTTCCCAAACGTTCACGGACACCGACCATACGAAATCCGCAGGAATGGTGCAGTCCGATACTGGCTTCGTTCTCAGGGAAAATGCCGGCCTGCAACGTCCAAATGCCGGCCTTCTCGGACTCTTCGATGAGCTGGTTGAGGAGGGCTTTTCCCACGCCCTGGCCGCGGGCTGCTGAGGAAACGTAGACGCTGACCTCAGCCACTCCCTGGTAGGCGCACCGGTCGGAGACCGGGCTTAAAGCCGCCCAGCCCAGGACTTCATCGTCCCGCCGTGCCACAAGGCGCGTTTGGGTCAGGTGGCTGGAGTCCCAGGACTTCCAGGAGGGCACTTGGGTTTCAAAGGTGGCCTGACCGGTCGCCAAGCCTTCCTGGTAGATAGCGGCCACGGCCTCCCAATCGGCTGGCTGCATGGGGTCGACTTCGAATCGCATTGCGCCTCGTTTCCCGCAAGAGTGATTTCGACCCGACAACGCTTGCCTTCAGTGTACCCGTTCGGTTCGGCAAAATCCACGAAAGTCTTCAAACCGCTCCCCCCGTCAGGAAACGGCAACCTCTCCTGCTACACTAGCCCTATGGCCAACGAGAAGACGGTCCGAGTCGGAAACGCCGGAGGCTACTGGGGAGACGATCTGGATGCTTTCCAGCGCCAGTTGTCGATGGGTCCTCTTGACTACCTGTCCCTGGACTTTCTGGCTGAGATCACCATGTCGATTCTGCAAAAGCAGCGCGCGCGCAATCCTGACATGGGATACGCCCGCGACTTCGTGGACCAGGTCCAGCGGGCTCTGCCTTACCTGTCGGAAGGAAAGACCCGGGTGATCAGCAACGCCGGCGGCATCAATCCGCGGGGGTGCGCCCGGCGGATCGCCGAGGTGGCCCGCGAGGCACATGTGAAGTTGCCCATCGCGGTGGTGGAGGGTGACGATTTGATGGACCGCCTGGACGAACTGATCCAAGACGGACACAAGCTGGCCAACATGGAGACAGGCCAGGAGCTGGCCTCGATCCGCGACAAGGTACAGAGTGCCAACGCCTATCTGGGAGCGGCGCCCGTCATCAAGGCCCTGGAGATGGGCGGACAGATCATCGTCACAGGACGCGTCACCGATACCGGCATCACTATCGCGGCTCCCGCCTTCGAGTTCGGCTGGGACCTGGACGACTGGGACCGCCTGGCCTCGGCCGTGATCGCCGGACACATCATCGAATGCGGCGCCCAGGCCAGCGGCGGCAACCTCACCGACTGGCACGAAGTGGAGTCGTTTCAGCGGATGGGCTATCCCATCGTGGAGGTCAGCAGCGACGGGTCCTTCATCGTCACCAAACACGAGAAGGCAGGCGGACTGGTCAACGAAAAGACGGTCAGCGAGCAGTTGGTCTACGAAATGGGCGATCCCTGGGAGTACATCACCCCCGACGTGGTGGCCGAGTTCTCCTCCATCCGCCTGCAAGATCTGGGGGATGACCGGGTGCGCATTTCAGGGGTCCGAGGCCGCCGCCGCACCGAATCGCTCAAGGCCTCCATCTCCTATCACGACGGCTACAAAGCCCAGGGAACCGTGATCGTGAGTCGTCCCGACGCAGTGGAGAAGTGCCGCGCTATCGAAGAGATCTTCTTCCGGCGGCTGGGCCTCGACTTCGAAGAAACCCGTGCTAACCTGGTGGGATACAACGCCTGTCACCAACATCTGGTGGAGGAGCACGATCCTCCCGAGATCCTGCTGCAAATCGGAGTCCGCGACGGCGACAAAGGCAAGGTGGCGGAGTTCTCCAAGCAGTTCCCCTCGGTGATTCTGAGCACCGTCCCGGGAGTGGCCATCGTGGGAGCGCGGCCCCGCATACAGGACGTCGTAGCCTACTGGCCTTGCCTGCTTCCGGCCGATGAGGTCACACCCCGGGTATCGCTGTTGGACGGCGAGGAGAGTGTCAGCGTCGGATGGACGGCGCCGCCTGTTGACGACACGGCCCCAGATGCCCCGTCACCTCCAGGCGAGGAGATTCCACAAGCCCCCCAAGGTCCGCGTCAACGCATGAGGTTGCGGCACCTGGCGTACGCCCGTTCGGGCGACAAAGGCAACACCTGCAATATCGGCGTCGTGGCACGCAGCCGCCCCATCTATGCCTTCCTGCAGCGGGAGTTGACGGCAGCCAAGGTCAAGGAGTTCTTCGGGGATATCTGCCAAGGCCAAGTGGAGCGCTTCGAGGTTCCCAACATCAAGGCGCTCAATTTTCTCCTCCACGAGTCGCTTGGCGGCGGCGGCACCCTGTCGCTGGGCATCGATCCCCAGGGCAAAACCTATGCCCACGCCCTGCTCCTCATGGAGATCGAGGCTCCGCGCGTGTTGCTCGACTCCTTGCGCTGACAAGGACCGATTGCCCCGAGCCGTAATTTTGCGCTTTCGGAGGCTGTCGCAAAAGTTGCGACATGACATCTTCGAAGCACCGCCATTCCAACCCTTCAGGGTTTATTTTCCGATGTAAAACTTACCCAGGGTGCCGCTCGGGCGCTTCGCGTCCTCGCTCTACCCTGGGCTGGCCTATGGCTCCCCTTCAGGGAGCCCAGAGTTGCACTGCAAAGCACTCCTTTAAGGCTTCGTCGAGTTGGGCGGGACGTACCTCCAGAGGCCATTCCTGACCGGCTTGGCGGCACTTATGCGACGGCCTCTTCAGCGTTTCGATCGCTGCCAGTCTGGACCCTGAGTCCACGGTGGCATTCCAGGTGGTGGCGGCAACCTCGACGCGAATGACCGGCCCGGATTTGCGGGGCTTCACTTAGCAGTTGGTTGAGGCGGGAGGGCTGGCTTAAGGCTCGCCTTCAGCGAGCCCCGACTTAACCTTGGACCCGGTCGTCGGGCTGGCGAATTGATCGCCTTCAGCGAGCGCGGACTTGACCCTGAGTCCACGGTGCTATTCCAGGTGGCGGCGGTGACCTTGGCAGAACTCGCTGGGCTGGATTTGCCGGGCTTCACTGACGGTCGGTAGAGGCGGGGGTGTGGATGCGGTCCGGGAGGGGCGGGAGGTCGAGCCACAGGGTGCCGGGCGCGTAATGGAGAAGCAATGCCGGAGACGCGGCCGCATCGGAGTCGAGGCGAGCCTCCAGGGACCGCTTGACGAAGCTGTGGAGGTCGTGGAAGTGGGTAACGCGGCTGTCAGTGAGCAATCCGGTGGCGCGCAGGGCGTTGGCGGGCGAATCGGCAGGATCGTGGGGAATCCACACGGCCAAGACAACCGTATCGCTGTCGGGCTCGGATTGCAGCAGCCGGGCCAAGCGCGCCGCCTCCTCACGGGCCCGAGGATCGGTCGGGGACAAGACCGCCACGACTCGGGGACGGTCGGCGGCGGCGTTAAAAGCGGTGAGGAATTCGCGCCCATTGCGGGAGACCGCCGTCAGGGGACGCGTCCGCTCAAAATAAGGATCGTCGTGCCGCGATGCAGGCTGGGCCAGTTGCTGAGGAACCTGGGTCAGCCAAGCGGCTTGGACGTCCGCCAGGGGAGCCAGGAGCAGCCCGGCCATCGTCAGAAACAGGCTGGAGAAGCGCATGACCCGAGGCCTCCGGCGCAGCCAAGCCATCGCCGGCACAACGCCTTGGAGGAGGTTGATGCCCTCGCTCCCTCCGCGCTTGAGCCACCACGCCAACAAGCTTGAGAGGCGCATCAAACAAGGTCGTCGGCGCCGCGCGCCGACTGCCGGCAAAGCGCCTCGAATGCGGTTGTTTCCCTGGTTGAGGTTGACTCGCCAAGAGCTCGATAGGCGCATTGAAGGTCTCCGAGGCAGCCAACCGAAAGGTCGCGAGCGGCTACCGTCTTTGGGGCTGTCTGCGTGACATTCGAGCGGCCACTGGCAGGCACCTTCGCCAGCGACCCCGCTGCCATGAAGGTCAGGGTGGCCAAGGCCGGCTCGAAGTCGACCATCGAGAGGTTGGAGTAGTTTTGGTCCTTCTCGATGTCGGCCGGCGCCATGTTTCATTTTCGTTGTCCCCCGCTTGAGACGCGCCGCCCGTGCTTCTTCAGCATCTCCTGCAGGGAGCGGTGCACTTCATCGGAGAGGCTGTCGCGCAGGTTGCGGGCCTCCTGGCAGAATTCCTTCAAGCGCTCCTCCATCTCGTCTCTGGACTCGAATTCAAAGAAGAGCCGATGCATGGTGTCGTTGCGCATGCGGTTGAGGATGCGCAGCTTCTCGGTGTATTCATTCTTGGGGAAGACCAGATCGAGATGCAAGGTCAGGCGCAGGAAGCTCTGCTCCTTGTCAGCCGCCTCCAGCAGCACCTTGTCGGGAATTCCCCGGGCCTGTCCGTGGGTGCGGATGACGATGCGCAGCAAGGTCTCGATGGCTTGAAAGAGAATCAGCGCCGACTGGATGTAGTGGCCCTTGGTGTAGGCCTCCAGCGAGGCCAGTTCCATGTCGGAAAGCAGCTTTTTGCCGTCGTCCTCGGGAGACACGGTAGGCAGTGCTGTTTCTCCCTCCTTGCCAGTGCCTGCAGAGGCTGGCTGCGAGGACTCCTCCCCGGTCCCATTGGGCCCCTTCTGAGAACGCGAGAGGTGCTTCTGGATGGCCGAGAAACGCAGAGGCCCGTCGACCAGCACGTATTCCATCACGAACTGCTTGCCGAAGCCCTCATCCAGAGCCTGCAAGGCGCTGTCGATGAGTGGCGACTTGGAAGATTCGCGCACCCGTCCCGAGAGCCAGTTCATGACCGCTTGACGGTTGACGCCCAAGTGGCGGGCCAGCTCGTCTGGAGTGAGATCGAGCTTGCGGCACAGCCGGCTTACCTTGTCCTTCATAACCCAGAACCTCGGGCCCGAGTCTAGCATCAACTCACAGCAGGCGACAGGAATTGCAGGATCTTGGGAGTGATATCGGTGATTTCCAGTTCCGCTTCATCAAAGGCTTGCCGGAGCGGCCCCCACAGCAGAGTGGCGACGGGGTTGAAGGTGTGGCGGCCATGGTCCATCTCCTCAATGTTGCCGTGGTCAGAAGTGATCACAAGCGAGTGGCCGGCATCCAGACCTTCGACCAGGTGCGTCAAGAACTCGTCGAGCTGGCGCAGCAGGCGGGTGGCGCTCTCCAGCTCGCCCCGGTGGCCCTCGATGTCGGTCAGGAAGTATTCGTAGAAAGTGAGGTCGTAGGCCTGGGCCAGGGAAAGTAGGATCTGGGCGGCTTTTCGGGGCGTGCGCGTGCCCTGCACCAAACCTCTCTCCAGCAGGAAGCGGTTGGTGAAGTCCATGTAGAGGGCGCGGCCCCGCTTCAGATCCGCGAGAGTGCGCAGAGGGACGCCAGCCGATTCGCACATCACTGTGCTGGCTGAAACCCAGCGGGGACGCTTTTCAAAGAACACGGGACGGTAGGCGTTGGCGAAGAGGGGACGCTTCCCCTTCTGCTTGAGCCTTCTGAAGAGGGAATGGCGCTCGATCAGGCGGCGCAGGGCAGGAGTGGGGAATCCGCTTAAGTGGCGTCCGATATGGCGGGCAGCGTTGCGTCCCGTCCATAGGGCGGTATGCCCTGTGGCGGATTGAGGCAGTCCCTTGACGCCCATATCGACCCGCGTGGACAGGCAATGTCCACGCCGGGGAAAGGGGCCGGTCCCGTCCTCGAAGAAGCGCAGGACCCGAGGCTCAAACCGGGCCAGCGGGTTGCGCGAGGCGTCTCGCTTTCCGATTCCCAATCCGTCGATGAAGACAATGATCACGGCCATGGACTTATTCCTATCGAGCGGCCTCTCACTGCCGAAAGCATGCCGGCAAGTGGTCCCGGCCGCTGAAAACGCACTCGGTGTAAGCTTGTCGGCCACTTGGTGGCCCGGCGCGACCTCGACACGTGCAGCCGCTATAATAAGCCCTTCTGAAAATGTCCAAATTTACAGCAGTTGCCGGCTTATTGTTTGTCGTGGGCTTGCTCGTCAGCCTGGCCGCGCCCCAGAACGTCTTCGGAGTGCTGCGCGACGTCGGCTTAGCGGGACTGCTGGTTTCCGCGGCTTACTACTCTTTCCTGGGGATCCGACGCTTCCTCAAGCGCTTCTTGTGGAAGGTCCGCAACAAGATCATCCTCTCCTACGCCTTCGTGGGACTTATTCCGGTACTGATTCTGACCTTCATCGGAATCATTTCCTTCCGTCTGGTCTTCGGTCAAGTCAGCGCCCTCTATCTGGAGAACGAAATCAGGCTGACCGCGGAGGAGCTTGAGGAGGCTTCCCATCGGGTGGCCTCCTCATTTTACGCCAGCGGACAGACCCGCGACCCCCAGCATCTGCTTGAAGAAGCCTCGCGTGAACTGGCTTCACTGGTGCGAGAACGGAGCGGGATGGCCCGGCTGCGGGTGCATGTCTTCCTCCATCCCGCGGGAGGCGGCTGGAGGCCCTTGGGGCGACTCCCCGAAGGAGCGCCGCCATTGGTGCTGCCTGATTGGGCGGCCCAAGGATTCGACGGGTTGGTCCACGACCGCGGACGCCTCTACTTCCGCAGCGTGGAAGCGCTTCGCAGCAATCGAGGCGACCTCTTGCTGGCCTTCGATCTGCCCTTCGACCAAGCGGTTGTCGAGGACATTGAAGAGCGGACGCCGCTGCGCCTGACCCCTCCCCAGTCGGTGGCGCCCCTGAGCCGGGCGCGGGGACTCAGCGTGCTCTTCCAGGGCCAGGGCGGGTGGGGCGACATTCTTTGGATGCATGTGGTCACCCCAGTCGACTGGACCACCGGCAGCACCATGCGCTTCCTCGATCCCGAGCTGTCGCTTTTCGCCATCAGCGTCCCGCTGCGTCAGCTCTACTACAACTTCTACTTCTCCCAGGAGACCTTCCTGGGCCAGTATCTGCTCCAGATCGTGGCCTTTTTGGGAGTGGTCTTCATCTTGGCCGAAGCGGTCTCGCTCTTCATCGGAGTAGCCATCGCCCGAAACATCACCCGCTCCATTCAGAATCTCTACAGCGGTACCGAGCAGATCCGCCAAGGGAAGTTCGGCTACGCCATCCCCGAAGGCAAGGCCGATCAGATGGGCGCCCTATCGGCGGCCTTCAACTCCATGTCGGCCAGCATTGCCCGGCTGCTCAGCCAGTTGGGCGAAAAAGAACGGCTGGACCGCGAGCTGGAAATCGCCCGCCAAGTGCAAGAGCAGCTCTTCCCACGCACGATTCCTGAGATCGACCGCCTGCAAATCTCGGGTCAATGCCTTCCCGCCCGCATGGTCAGCGGCGACTACTACGACTTCATCGCCTTCGACCACCGGCGCATCGATATCGTGATCGCCGACATTAGCGGAAAAGGGATCTCGGCGGCCCTCCTCATGGCCAGCCTGCAAAGCGCCATCCGCACCCGCATGGTCTTCCAAAGCGACAGCCAGGGATCGCCGGTGTGCGGTCCGGGAACCTTGCGGAGGGCGGTGGCGGCCCTCAATTCCCACCTCTATTCGCAGACGGCCGCCGACAAGTTCGCCACCCTGGTCTTCAGCCATTTCGAAACCGAAACCCTCACCCTTTCCTACTGCAACGCCGGCCATAATCCGCCCCTGCTCTTTTCAGGCGACGAGGTGCGCAAGCTGACCGCCGGCGGCATGGCGGCGGGCCTCTTCGAGGACCGCGAGTACGAAGAAGAATCGATTCAGCTCTCGCCCGGCGACTTGGTCCTCTTCTATACCGACGGCGTGGTGGAGGCTCAAAATCCTCAAGGCCAGCAATTCGAGATGGAACGCCTGATCGAATTGGTCTCAGGCAACATCTTCCTCACCGCTGACGACATTCAGAAGCTGGTGCTGGACGAGGTGCTGGCCTTCTCGCGGGGCGAAAGCCAGCACGACGACATTACCGTGGTAGCGCTCAAAGTTGATTGAAACCGTCCTATTGGACCGGCTCAGGTTGGCGGGCGAAGCGGAATCCATGCAAGTGCATCTCGGCGTGCTGCCGATGCCAGCCCTCGGGGAAGTGTTCCTCGTCGAGAGCGATGCTGACGCCCCTCTCATGCTGGGGCGGCATGGCTTCGTCGTCGTGAGGATGGAGCACCATGCGCGTCACTTCTCCCACGCGGTCCTCATAATTGAAGAACTGCAGTTCGACCTCGACTGCGTCCACCGTGTGGGTGGTGAGGTTGAGGAGGGCGGCTTTGAAGAGGGCGGTCTCTCCTCCGCTGAAGTTGGCGGTCATGCTGATGCTGCTGTTTTCCAGTCGGATGCTCTGGCTGAAGCGCTCAAACTCAGCATCGCCTTGGCGGATCATCCCCTCCACTTCGCCGGGCGGGGGAGGAGGTCCGGGAGTCAAGAAATAGACCGCCAAGCCCAAGATCACGACCAGCAAAGCCGCTGCGGGGATCACGAGCATGGGATTCAAGGAGGACTGGCGTTGCTCTTTCTTGAACATGAGAAGATCTTAGCCTAAGGGATCAGCACAAAATGGGCCCGGCGGTTGAGCGCGAAGTCCTCTTCATTGTTCCCCAAGGCGAAGGGGCGTTCTTCGCCGTAGGAAACGGTGGAGATCCGCGCCGGATCGACGCCGCCGCGAACGAGATAGTCCTTCACCACCTGAGCTCTCAGGTCGCCTAAGGCCAAATTGTATTCGTCGGTGCCCCTTTGGTCGCAATGGCCCTCCACCAGAAAGCGGACCTGCAGGTTTTCAGCCAGGGTCAGCCACTCCAGATTGGAGTCGAGCGTCCGGCGGGCCTGAGGACCGAGTTCGGCCTTGTCAAATTCGAAAAAGACCGGCTTGACGGACCTTTTGAAGCGCTCCTCCAGAGGCAAATCGGGATTAATGTCTTCGACTTCCATCTCATCAGCATCGGCTCGCACTTCGACGGTCACCGAACGGGACACCGAGCCTCCGGGCCCCACGGCGTTCAGAGTGTAGGTGGTGGTTTGCTCGGGGTAGACCTGCAGACGGCCCTCAGCGTCGACCTCGCCGATGCCGGGCTCCAACGTGACCTGGGAGGCGTAGGCCGCTTGCCAATCGAGCAGGGAAGGCTCCCCCGCGCTGACTTGCAGAGGTTCGGCCCGGAGACTGGCGGTGGGAGCCGCAACAGGCGTGTCGGCCGGAGTCGGCGCACTGGTACCGCTGCGGTCAGCACTCGGAGGCGAGGCCACTGGGACCTTGCGCTCGCCGCACGCGGCCAGCAAAAGCGTCATCAGAAGCGCCATCAAGATGCGGTGAAAATTCAAGATCAATCCCCTGCTCGCTTGCCCAGGCCCCCTCCGCGCGGCAGAAAGCGTTCCTTACCCCTGGCCGGGACTGGGCGGTCCCACGATCACTGTGGTGCAGTTTACCGGATCGAGATAGCGTTCCGCCACCCGCCGGACGTCCTGGCGGCTCACCTGGCGAATCATCTCCGGGTAGCGGTCGGGATAGTCGATGCCCAACCCGAACAGCTCTGTCGCCAGCAAGAAGCGTCCCACATTGTCATTGGACTCGAAATCGAACACGAAGTTCCCCGTCAGGAAGTCCTGAGCCGTTTCCAGCTCCTCGTCGGTGAACGCTCCTTGGGCCATGGCTGCGATTTCTTGGGGAAGGCGTGTCAGCGCCTCCTGCCGGTTTTGGGGCGAGGTGCTCAAGTAGGCCACGAAGCGTCCGGGATACAGTCCCGCCGAAGCCGTGATGTTGGAGTAGGTCAAGTAAGCCAGACCCAGGTCGTCGCGCAAAATACGGGGGATGCGGCTGGTGAAGCCGGGCCCGCTGCCCAGGATTACGTCCAGCACCTGAAGGCGGTGGAAATCGGGATTGGTGCGGGTCACTCCCAGGTGTCCCATGGCGATGTGGATCTGTTCGGTCGGCATGGGTTCCTGCAAGAGGACGGGCAGACTCTGGCGGGGAGGGATGTCGATGCTCTGCCGCTGCAAGGCGGGATTCGTCCAGCCGGCAAAGCGCTCGGCCGCGGCTTCCTCGACGTCCCCCGGCCGAACGTCCCCCACCACCACAAGGACGGTGTTGGCAGGCGAATACTTGAGGCGATGAAAACGCCTTACCTCCTCTACCGTGAGGTCCTGGACGTGCTTCCGAGTTCCCAGATAGGGATACTGCAGCGGCGTCCCCTTGTAGATCTCGCTGTTGAAGAGCCGTCCGGCCACGTTTTGCGGTTCGTCTTCCATGGCGTCCAGGTCGCCCAGCAGACGCTCTTTCTCATCCCGCAAGGCGGACTCGGGGAAGACCGGCTCGGCCAACAGTTCGTAAAGCACCTGCAAACCGGTGGCCAGGCTTTGGCTGCGAGCTTGAAAGGAGAGTCCGGTGATCTCGCGGCGGGCGAAGATGTTGAGACTGCCTCCTTCATTCTCGATCAGGGCGGACGTTTGGCGGGCCGAGCGGCGGTGGCTGCCTTCGTCGAGCAAACGCGCCGTCAGTTCGGAAAGTCCGGCACAGCCTTGGGGGTTCTGGTCGGAACCCGCCAGAACGTAGGCGCTGACAGTGACGGTAGGCAGGCGGGAGGACTCCGACACCAAAAGCGTCAGCCCATTGTCCAGACGCCGTCTGGAGAGATTCAGGTCATAGCCGCCGAGCTGACGGCGGACATGCTTTTGTGGTTTGCCCATGATCTTTACTTTGCTTGCTGCGGAATGCCCGGCATGCGTCCCACTACTGCCCGCGACGGGTCAAGATAGCGGGCTGCCGCTCTTTGTACGTCCCTTCCCGTGACCGAACGGATGCGCTCGAAATAGCGGTTCCAGTACTCGAAGCCTCCCAGCGACTCCAGCACGCCCAACTGAATGGCCTGGTCAAGGGTCGTTTCTAGGTCCTGCAGGGCCTGTGTGCAGCACTGGTTCTGGGCCCGTACCAAATCGTCCTCGGGCAGCGCTTGACCGGCCAGGCGACGCATTTCTTCAAAGAGCCGCTCTTCGGCCTCCTCCAGCGAGGCGTGGCCGCGCAACTCCATGCGCACCAGCAGGAGGTAAGGATGGTAGGTCTCGTTGATCTCGCTGGAAGCTGAGGAAGCGATGCGTTGCTCTTCCACCAGACTGCGGTAGAGACGGCACAGCTTCCCCTCGGAGAGGACCCGGTCGAGAATCTGCAGGGGGTAGTGGGCGTCCTGGCTCACCGAAGGAGCCGGAAATGCCGCCAGCAGCCGGGCAATGCGAGTCGGACGCTCGAGTTCCAGGCGCAGCGGACCGTCCTGGCGGGGCTCCTCCAGGGGCGGCTCGCAGCGGCATTCTTCTCCAGCCGGCATGCTCCCGAAGCGTCTCTCCACCGCTTCCAGCGCTGCCGCCTTGCGGAAGTCCCCGACCAACACCAGGATGGCGTTGGCAGGACAGTAGCGGGAGGCGTAGAAGTCCTCGACCTGCTCCGGGGTCAGGGCCCGCAGGTCATCGAGCAGACCGATGACCGGGTAACGATAAGGGTGGCTGCGGAAGGCCTCTCGTTCAATGCAGCAGCGCAGAGCGCTCCAGGGCTGATCGAGATCCATCTTGAGCTCTTCGATGACCACCTGCTTCTCCATCTCGAACTCGCGGGCATCGAAGAGATTGTCGCGCATGCGGCTGGCCTCGATGTCCAAGGCGGTCAGCCAGCGGTCAGAGGCAAATGAGAAGTAGTAGGCGGTGGAGTCCAGGGAGGTGAAAGCGTTGTTGCTGCCGCCCAAGCGGGTGGTGATGTAGTCGATCTCGCCTTTGGCGTAACGCCGCGTGCCCTTGAACATGAGATGCTCCAGCAAATGGGACACGCCCCGCAGTCCGGGACCCTCATGGCGTGAGCCTACGCGGTAGCAGATCAGGCTGGTTACAACCGGCACGGCATGATCTTCGCGCAGCAGCACGGTCAGGCCGTTATCGAGCCGATGACGGCTGACTCCCCCCAGCAAGCCCTCAGATTCTCGCATCATTCCCCATCATTTTATAAAATACCCTTTTCCGCCATGGACTTTATGAGAACACCATCTTGCGCCCTGCTTCTGGCAACACTCCTCCTGTGGATCCCACTCTGGGGCACTCCCGCGCAGGCGCAGTCGGCGGCTTCCAAGCCGCTTGAACTGCCTCAATTCGAGAAGGAGTCCCTGCTCAACGGAATGGAAATCCTCTTCCTGCCAACGACCCGGGAGGAGTCTCAGTTCCTGCTCATGATCCGCAACGGTGCGGCTTTCGATCCGGTTGAGAAGTGGGGGTCGACCCTCTTGATGACGCGCATGATGCTGACCTCCACCGAGGGGCGGACGCCCGAGCAGATGCGCTTCGCGCTCAACTCGCTCAACGCCCGCATAGAGGCCAGGGTCGATTACGACGCCATCTATTTCCTGGGCAGCGGACCCACCGGCCGCATGCCGGAGATCCTCTCTTTGCTGGCCGACATCGTCATCCGTCCGGCCTTCAGCGAGCAGAGCTTCGAAGAGGCCCGTGCGGCGGTCTTGCAGGAGCGGCGGCAGGATGCCGAGGATCCGGAGCTGCGCAGCCAGGAATTGCTGCACGCCGAGTTGTTCGTTCCCAATCCTTACGGCCGTCCCCTCAAGGGGACGCTGAAATCGCTGCAGGCCATCACCCTCAACGACATCAAGATTCAGTACCGGCGGCTGATCATGCCCAACCAGGCTCAGTTGGCCTTCTACCACTCGGGCGAGCGGGAACGCACGTTCCGGGCTCTGAGCCGAAGCTGGGGCAGTTGGGTGGGACGCCAAGCGCTGCCCTTCACATTCCGCCGCGCCCAACCCGTCAGCGGCGGACACATCCTTCTGCTGGACAGCGACAGCGACAAGGCCGTCCTGCGCTGGGGAACCCTGGGCGTGGCCAAGACCGATCCCGACTACCACGCCCTCAAGGTCTTCGAGCAATACCTGATGTTGAGCCTGCCCAGCTGGGCTCAGGAAGTGCAGTCGCAACCCCACATCCAGGGCGAGCCGCAACTGGAAGCGCGGCGGATGCCCGGCTATCTGCAATTGAGCATCCGCTGCGAAGCGGACCGGCTCACCGACTATTTCAAGCGCTTGCGGGCCTTCCTCAAGTCGGTGTCCCAAGGCGAGATCGATCCGGAACGCCTGCGCGAGGCCAAGGATCTGGCGTTGGAGGATTTCCGCTCCTCGCTGAGAGAACCTCTGACCCGGCTGCAGAAGCTGCTGGAAATGAGCCTCTACGAGATCGGGGCGGGCTACGTCACCACTTATGCCCTGCGCGTCGACCGCATCGACGCCGGACGGCTGCAGGCGGCAGTCAAACGCCACGTCTCGACCGACGATTTCGTCCTGGCCGTGAGCGGACCCGGCGCCCGCCTCGAACCCAAGCTGCAAGGCTTGGGGACGGTGCGCAGAGTCGAGGACCCTTCCGGCCGCTGAGCAACCCCGCCATCCTCCGTCGGAGCACGCGGATGCCAAACCCAGGTTGGAATGCCGCCTCGGTCATGATATGGTCGGGGACTGTGCTCGAATGCAGAGAGCGCTTGAGCGGTTGGGCCTTTCGGGGTCCCTGCCCTTCTTGCACCTGAAACGGCTCTTGGAATATACTTGCTTCGGGCAGACTCTTTTGAGTGGGCATTTGCCCACTTTTTTGTTTTTAGGCCTATGGATGTCGCAGCCCGCACGGAAGAACTGGCTCGCAGCGTCGCTCAAGAGCAAGGCGTCCGCATCGAGCACGTGGAGTTCGTCCCGGGCGCGCGACCGTCGATTTTGCGGGTCTATATCGACAAGCCTGAAGGAGTCAACCTGGACGACTGCCAGAAAGTCAGCAAGCACTTGGCGGTGTTGCTGGAAGTCGAGGATTTCATCGATGGCAAGTACGTCCTAGAAGTTTCTTCGCCCGGGATCGAGCGGCCGCTCTTCAAAGCCGACGATTATCGGCGCTTCGCGGGGAAGGAGATCCGTCTTCAGGCGCTGGAAAAAATCGACGGTCGAAGGAACTTCAAGGGAGTCATCGAAGACTTCAGCAATGGAGTCGTCACGATGAACTGCGACGGGACTCTTTACCGGATTCCCTTCGAGAAGATTAAAAAGGCGAATCTGGTCTACCATTTCGATTAACGAGAGGGGACGCGGCCGAACGCGTTGAGGCGATATAAATGGCGAATATATTAGGTCAGCAGATCGACATGATCAGCAAGGAGAAGGGCATCGACGCGGACATCATCCGCGGTGCTATCGAAGATGCCATGGTCGCTGCTGCCAAAAAGTTTTTCAAGACCACGGAAAACCTGCAAGCCCGGCTCGACCTCGAGACGGGCATGATCGAGGTCTTCGCAGTCAAGGAAATCGTCGAAGAGGTTGAGGATCCGGACGAGCAGATGTCTCTGGAGGAGGCTGTCGACATCGACCCCTCTTTCGAGGTCGGCGACTATATCGAGATTCCCAAACCCACCCTCGAACTGGGCCGGATTTCGGCCCAGACGGCCAAGCAAGTCATCAACCAGAAGATCCGCGAAGCGGAACGGGAACAGATCTACGAGGAATTCAAGGACCGCATCGGCGACATGGAGAACGGCGTCGTGCGCCGCCGCGAAGGCCGCGACGTCATTCTTGAGATCGGCCGCAAGCGGATTGAGGCCCTGCTGCCCTACAGCGAGCAATCGCGTATCGAGCAGTACAACCCCGGCGACCGCGTCAGCATCAGCATCATCAAGGTGCACCGGGTGTCGAAAGGGCCGCAAATCGTGGTTTCGCGCACCGACCCATCCTTGCTGATCCGCCTCTTCGAGCGCGAGATTCCCGAGGTTTACGACGGCACCGTTGTGATCAAAAACGCCGTCCGCGAAGGCGGCGAACGGGCCAAGGTGGCCGTGGCCTCCAAGGACGACACGGTGGATCCGGTGGGCGCCTGCGTGGGCATGAAGGGCAGCCGCATCAACGCTGTCATCCGGGAGTTGAGAGGCGAGAAGATCGACATCATTCAGTATTCCGACGACATCGTGGAATACGCCATCAACGCCCTCAACCCGGCCCGCATCTCCAAGGTGCTGATCAGCGACCTGGAAGAAAACGTGCTGGAGGTCATCGTCCCCGAGGACCAGCTCTCGCTGGCCATCGGCAAGAAAGGACAGAACGTCCGCCTGGCTTCGCGGCTGCTGGGCTGGGAAATCGACATCAAGAGCGCCGAGGAGAAAAAACGCGAGATCCTCAGCCAGATGGAAGAGCAGTTCCCGGAGGAAGAGGTATCCCTGTCCATCACCGAGGAACAGCAGGAGATGCTGGAAGAGGCGGGCTTTGAAACCGTCGAAGACCTGGTCGAATCGGGTCCCGGCACGCTGGCTGAAAAGACCGGAATGGAAGACGATACGGCTCAGGACTTGATCTCGCGGGCCCGGGCCTTCTTGCATGCCCGGAGCGAGGACGAACTCGAAGACGAGGAGTTCGAGGATGAGGACGAGACGGCTGAGGACACGGCGGCTGAAGAAGGCGAACTGAGCGCCGAAGATGTCCTGGGCGGAGTAGGAGAAGAATCCGACCAGAAGGAAGAGGAAGAAGACCAAGATTCCGAAGAGGCCGAGGAAGAAGATGAGACTCAAGCCGAGGCCGCCGACCTCGAGAACCTGACGGCTGAAGAACTGCTGGGTTCCGTCGGAGAAGACTCTGACGGAGATTCCGAAGAGGCCGAAGAAGCCGAAGAGGAGGGCGACGACGAATCCTCCCCGGAGGAGAGCCCACAAGAAAAATCTGAAGACGAAGTCTCCGAAGAGACCCAAGAGAGCGGTTCGGAGGAGAAGGAATAAACCCCTCGTGCCCCCAGGGGGCGAGAAAACCAGCGAGGAGAAGGCCTACAGACGCAATGGCGGAAAACGTGGAACAAGTGGATCAGATTAAAGTCAGCGAACTGGCCTCCGAGTTCGAGATTCGGGACACGGTTGTCTTGTCCGAACTCAAGAAAATCGGAGTCTGGGTGGCTTCCGCCGATACTCAGGTGGACCAGGACATCGCCAACCGCGTCCGTCGCCGTCTTCAGATGCTGGCCGAGGTGGAGCAGGAGAAGAAGGCCCGCAAAGCCAAAAAGGCCCCGGCTAAGAGCAAAGCCAAAACCAAGGCCCGCAAATCGATCAAGCAACTAGGGAAGGGCCCCCGCAAGGGCGTGCGCAAGCCGGTTGAGGAAGAAGAAAAGGACGAGGCCGAATCACCCTTGGGCGGTTCGCTCAAGCCCCGCAAGGGCAAGCCCGCCGCCTACCGAAGGGTGGAGAAACCTAAGGAGGAGGAGCCCGAAGAGCTTCTGGAAGAGGAAGAAGCTGCCCTTGCCGAAGAAGACAAGCAGCCCGAAGGTCCTCTGCCGGTTTCTCCCGAGCAGGCTGAAAAACTGTTGACGCCGGAAGCCGCCGCCAAGAAGGCCGGTGAGGCCGAAGAGGAAGAAGCTGAGGAGGCTGAAGAAGAAGCCAAGGCCAAGGAAGAAGAGGCTGAGGCCGAAGAAAAAGCCGCCGCCGAAGAGAAAGCCGCCGAGGAAGCCAAGGAGAAAGAAGAGGCCGAGGCTGAAAAGGCCGCCCAAGAGAAGGCCAAGGAAGAGGAAGAAGAAAAGGCTGAAAAAGCCAAGGAAGAGGCTGCCGAGAAGAAAGCCGAAGAAGAAGCCCAGGCGGAAGCCAAGAAAAAGGCGGCTGAGGAGAAGGCTGAGGAGGAAGAGAAGGCCAAAGCGGAAGAGGCCGAGAAAGAGGCTGAGAAAAAGGCTGAACAGGCCAAGAAGAAGGCCGAGGCCGACAAGGCCAAGAAAGAGGCCGAAGCTAAGAAGCAAGCCGAGAAGAAAGCCGCCGAGGACACCAAGCTTAAAGAGGAAGCCGAGAAGAAGAAGCGGGAAGCCGCCCGTCGCAAGCGGGCCAAGCTCAAGCTCACCGAGCTTCCCAAGCCCATTTCGGAGCGTGACGTGGGCGAGATCAAGCGTCCGACGCGGCGTCAGGCTCGCATTCTGGAGCGTCCGCCGGTGCAGCCCAAGCCGCAGCAGCGGAGCCGTCCCAAGCGCCAGCCCAAGGAACGCGAGCATCAAGAGCTGACGCTTTCTGAAAACCTCTCGGTGCGCGAGTTTTCCGAGAAGATCTCGGTCAAGAGCAAAGACGTCCTCAGGGAGTTGATGGGGATGGGCGTGATGGCCACCATCAACCAGACCCTCGACCAGGGCATCATGGAGAAGCTGTGCGAGAAATTCAACGTCACGCCCAGCTTCGTCACCTACGAAGAATCGGTCATCGAAGAAACCAAGGTCGAAGACAAGCCGGAAACGCTCAAGGAGCGGCCGCCCGTGATTACCGTGATGGGTCACGTCGACCACGGCAAAACCTCGCTGCTGGACGCCATCCGCAAAACCCGCGTGGCCGCGGGCGAAGCCGGCGGCATCACCCAGCACATCGGCGCCTATCACGTGGACGTGGGCGGGAACCGGCTGGTCTTTCTCGACACGCCGGGCCACGAGGCCTTTACCTTGATGCGCTCACGCGGAGCCAAAGCCACCGACGTGGTGGTGCTGGTGGTGGCGGCTGATGACGGGGTCATGCCCCAAACCCGCGAGGCCATCGATCACGCCCGGGCGGCCGACGTCCCCATCATGGTGGCCATCAACAAGATCGACAAGCCTGATGCTCAGCCCGACCGCGTTAAGCAGCAGCTCTCTGACTTGGAGCTGGTGCCCGAGGACTGGGGCGGCGACACCGTCATGGTGGAAGTCTCAGCCGTCAAGCAGACCAATCTCACCGAACTGCTGGAAATGATCGTGCTGGTTTCCGAGGTGCTGGAGCTGAAGGCCAATCCCGACCGCATGGCTCAAGGCGTCATCCTGGAGGCCAAGGTCGACAAGGGACGCGGCTCGGTGGCCACGGTCCTGATCCAGAACGGCACCCTCAAGGTGGGCGACAACTTCATTGCCGGAAACGTCAGCGGCAAGGTGCGGGCCATGTTCGACGACCGCGGCGAAAGCGTGGAGACGACGGGTCCGGGTAGCGCCGTGGAGATCCTGGGACTGCAGGGATTGCCCGAAGCTGGAGACGCCTTTCAGGGCGTGCGGGAAGCGGCCAAGGCCCGTCAAGTGGCCGAGCATCGCCGCGAGAAGCAGCGTGAACACGAGCTTAGCCGCGGACAGCGCCTCAGCCTCGACGACCTCTATTCCAAGATGAAGGCCGGCGAAGTCCGCGAGCTGCCCATCGTGCTCAAGGCCGACGCTCAGGGTTCGGTGGAAGTGCTGTCGGACATGCTGACCAAGATCAAGTCAGAAAAGGTCAAGGTCAAGATCATCCACAGCGGCGTGGGGGCAATTTCCGAGTCCGACGTCCTGCTGGCCTCGGCTTCAGCCGCCATCGTCATTGGCTTCAATGTGCGTCCCGAACGCAGTGCCGCCGACGCCGCCGAGAAGGAAGCCGTAGACATCCGCCTGCACACCGTGATCTACGACATCACCGCCGAAATCGAGAAGGCGCTGGTCGGACTTCTCGACCCCACCATCAAGGAGGTTTCCTTGGGGCAGGCCGAGGTTCGGGAGATCTTCTCGGTGCCGCGTTACGGCGTCGTGGCGGGCAGCATGGTCACCGACGGCGAGATCCGGCGCAACGCATCGGTCCGCCTGCTGCGAGACAACGTCGTGGTCCACGAAGGCCGCATCGATTCCCTGCGCCGCTTCAAGGAGGACGTCAACAACGTCCGCAAGGGCTACGAATGCGGCATCTCGCTGGAGGGCTACCAAGACGTCAAGCCGGGCGATGTCATCGAGTGCTTCACCCACAAGGAAGAGACGCCCGAACTGCACTAAGGCCACCGGACGGCTAACTTTCGGGAAGGGGTCAAGTCCTGCGGACGTGATCCGCAGCCCCGCAGCTTACGGCGGTTGAGGGGCTGCCGCCATCACTGGTCCACCGTCGCCGTCCGCCTCAGGGCGGTCCCGCGGGAGAGGAAAGGGGTTATGCCCATCGTCTTCTGTTCCATTGAGCTTTACCTTCCCTTCTGCCATTCGCTGAAGGAGAAGCGCAACATCCTGCGCAAGGCGGTGGAACGTTCCCGGCAGCGCTCCAGCTTCTCGATTGCTGAGATCGGCCACCAAGATCTGTGGCAGAGAGCCCGCTTGGGGGCGGTTTCCATTGGCCCCGACCAGCAGAAACTGGAAGCCTTGGCCGAGAAGATGGTGCGCGACATCGAAGGCGTGATCGGGATGGACGCTTCCCGCTACGAGATCGAAATCATCGACTACGATTAGACTCCTCCCATGGCCAAGACACTCACGGCAGCTCAGAAAATCGCGGCCTTTCTGCGTTCCGCCAAACGCCTGGCCATCGTCTCTCATTCGGGACCGGACGGCGACTCGGTGGGTTCCTCGCTGGCTTTGGCCCACGGGCTGCGCCAGTTGGGCAAGCAAGCCGACGTCCTCAGCGCGGACGGCCTGCCGCCCCTTTTCCGCTTTCTGCCGGGCAGCGGCGGCATACGCCGCTGCCGTCGTGTGGGAGACGGCTATGAAGGCATCGTCATCTTGGAGTGCAGCGACTTCGACCGCACCGGATTGGATGGTCTGGCAAACCACTTCACCGTCAACATCGATCATCATCCCGGCGGACGGCCCTTCGCCGACCTCAACTGGGTCGATGAAAGAGCCGCCGCGGTAGGCATGCTGGTGGATCGCCTCCTCACGCAGTTGGAGGTTCGGATGGAACCCTCGATCGCCACCTGCCTTTACGTGGCCGTGCTGACGGATACCGGCTCGTTCCAGTATTCCAACACCGACGCGTCCACCTTCCAGACCGTTTCCCGCTGGGTTGAATCGGGCGCTGACCCGGCCGCTATCGCCCAGCACGTTTACCGCAGCCAGCCCCGCGCCAAGCTGCGCTTGCTGGGCAAAGCCCTGGGACGCATGGAGATCCGGACCAGCCACCAGTTGGCCTGGATCGAGCTGCGTCGCCATGACCTGCAAGAAGCCGATGCCGACATGCATCATACTGAGGGACTGGTCAACTACCCCCTCTCGCTCAGGGGCGTGCGGGTGGCTGCCGTGCTGCGTGAAGACGGAGAGGGCTCGTGCCGGGTGTCGCTGCGCTCCAAAGGACGGATCGACGTGGGCGGGTTGGCCCGGCGCATGGGAGGCGGCGGACACTTCAACGCCGCCGGAATGACGCTGAGCGGCGACTGGTCGGACGTCCGCCGGTCGGTCCTGGAGGGATTGACCGAGCTGCTTGAAGCGGAAAGCGAGGACCCCGCCCAGGAGGCTCACGATGGGTAGGCGCCCCAAGTACGGCCGCGACGACATTGACGGCGTCCTGGTCATCGACAAGCCCAGCGGCCCCACGTCCCACGACATGGTGGCGCTGGTGCGGCGCACGCTCAAAGCCAAGAGCGGCCATACCGGAACGCTCGATCCGCAAGCCAGCGGAGTGCTTCCGATAGTGCTGGGACAGGCCACCCGCTTGGCCCGCTTCATGCAAAAGCACGACAAGCAGTATCGGGCCGTGATCCGCCTGGGACGCTCCACCGAAACCTACGACCGCGAAGGACGCGTCACCGAGGAGCATCCCGTCCCCGACATCAGCGATGAGGAAGCGGAGCAGATTCTGGAGCCGTTCAGGGGCGAGATCGAGCAGCGCGCGCCCCTCTATTCGGCCATCAAGGTCAAGGGAAAGAAGCTTTACGAATATGCCCGCAAGGGGGAAGAAGCCGAACCGCCCCTGCGACGCGTCCGCATTGACCGCCTTCAACTGCTGGAGCGCCGGGACTCGGCTTGGACGCTCCTCATCGACTGCGGCAGCGGAACCTATGTCCGCAGTCTGGCCCATGACATCGGCCAGCGCCTGGGCTGCGGCGCCCACCTCGAGAACCTGTGCCGGACCCGTTCGGGTCCATTCGGCCTGGAGCAAGCCGTGGCTCCTGAGAACCTGGAAGAGGAGTGGCAGAAGGCCCTGATTCCCATGGAGGAACTCCTGCCCTCCATGCCCCGAATCGATTTGGACGCCTCGCTGAGCCAGCGCATCCTCAACGGCGCCGCGGTCGTCGTTCCCAACAAGGCCCAAGGCTTGTGCAGGCTCTTCAGCCAGCAGCGCCTGCTGGCCATCGCCCTCTCGGACGGGACATCGTTGCAGCCCAAGATCGTCTTTCACCCTCGATGAGGACGTGAGGCGTCCGCCCGCCGACGGGCTCTCCGGGACCGGCTGAGCCGGCGGCTCAAACAGCAACCCGGAGATTCGTTATAATAAGAGTTCTTCGCTTAAAATGTTCAGAAAACCGATGCGGACCGCGAAGTCCGATTTTGAGAATGAGTTTTGAGAATCTGCTAGAGACCAAGGAGCAGCCTAATGTATGACGAGAATATGATCAGACCCATGCGGGAAGAATTGACCGGAGCCGGTTTCTCGGAAGCGAAAACGGCCGAAGAGGTGGACCAAGTCATGTCCGAAAAGGGCACCTCCCTCTTCTTCATCAATTCGGTTTGCGGATGCGCGGCTGGCGTGGCCCGTCCGGGCGTGCTGGGCTCGCTCAAGAGCGACACGCTTCCCGACCGTCTGGTAACCAGCTTTGCCGGCAACGACGTGGAGGCCGTCAACCGCGCCCGGGAGCATTTCACGGGCTATCCGCCCTCTTCCCCTTCGGCCGCCGTCATCCGCGATGGACAGGTCGTCCACATGGTTGAACGCCACCACATCGAAGGCCAGTCCGCCGAAAACGTGGCCAAGATCCTGCAAAGCGCCTACAAGAAATTCTGCGGCGATTCAGTCGACGAATCGGCTGAGATCTTCGATCCGGTGGCGGCCTTGGAGATTTCTCAGGACGAGGCCAAGCAGCGCATCGGTCAGAATGGCCAGGTGGCCGTTCTCGACGTCCGCGAGCCCTGGGAGATCGAGTCGGGCAAGATCGAGGGTTCGATCGCCGTCGACCGCGCTAAAGCCCAGGAGATCATTCAGGACTGGCCGCGCGACAAAGAGATCATCGTCTACTGCCAGCACGGACAGCGCAGCGTCCAGGCCGCTCAGTTCTTCCAGAATTACGGTTTTGAGAACATCAAGAGCCTGCAGGGCGGCTACAAGGCCTGGGCCCAGCAGCACTAACAAGCTTCTCCGGGACGGCCCTCCGCGCCAATTCCCATCCTCTGGCTTCAAAGCCGCCTCCGGCTGAGAGCCGGCGGCGCGGAAAGGCCGTCCCGTCCCGAGGACACAGCAATGGATCTTTCCGCCTTTAGAGACTTGCCCGACCAATCCCAACTGTGGATCATGGCCTTCAGCCGTCCTCTGGATGAAAAGGCACGACAAGCCGTGTCCAGCCAGCTTGAGAGCTTTTTGCCCAAGTGGCACGCTCATCAAGTACCGGTCAGCGGCGCTTTCTCGATCTTCGAGGACCGCTTCGCCGTGGTGGCGGGAAACACGCCCGAAGGGCTTTCAGGCTGCTCGATGGACAGTTGCATAGCCAATTTCAAACAGCTCAAGCAGCAAGGCTACGACGCCCTCAACCGAGCCCTGGTCTACTACCGCGATGATGGCGGATCGGTGCAGGCCGTCGACCGCCTGGCCTTTGTCAAGAAGGCCGAGAGCGGGGAGATCGACGAGAAGACGCGGGTCTTCGACACCACTCTGCAAAACCTGGGCGAGTTGCGTCAGGGAGGAGGCTTTGAGAAGCCTCTAGCCGAGTCCTGGCAGGCCCGCCTGCTGCCGGCCCGCTCCCTCTGAGAAAAAATCACGGCTTGTGGTGAGGATGATCCCACTTTCCCTTCGTTTACGCATCTCGTAGTGAAGGGAAAAACTGTGGCCGAAAAACTCAGGATCTTCGAACAAGCCTGCCGTCTCAAACCCCCTGAGCGGGATGCTTACCTGGACCGCGCCTGCGACGGCAACCCCCAACTGCGCCAGGAGATGGAAAGGCTCGTGCTGGCCCATGATTCCAGCGGCCTGTTGGACGCTCCCGGCGAGGGCCTGATGCCCTCATCGTCAGAGATTGTGGAGGGCATTGCCGAAAAGCCAGGCGACCGCTTGGGACCCTACCGCCTTATCCGTCTCCTGGGTGAAGGGGGCTTCGGAGCCGTCTTCCTGGCCGAACAGGAGGCTCCCCTCAAGCGCAAAGTGGCTTTGAAGATCCTCAAGCCCGGCATGGATTCCCGGCCCATCATCGCGCGCTTTCAGGCCGAACGCCAAGCCCTGGCCCGCATGGACCATCCCTGTATCGCCCGTGTCTATGATGCCGGAGCCACCGACAAGGGACGTCCCTACTTCGTCATGGAATACGTTGAGGGAACGTCCCTGACGCGCTATTGCGACGACAACGAACTGGACATCCGGAGTCGGCTTGAGCTCTTTCTGGAGGTAGCTCAGGCCGTCCATCACGCTCATCAGAAAGGGGTCATCCACCGCGACCTCAAGCCCTCCAACCTGATGGTGACCGAGGTGGCTGGCAAACCCCAGCCCAAGGTCATCGACTTCGGAATCGCCAAGGCACTGCACGAACCCTTGACGGACGCCACTTTGCTGACCCAGCACGGCCAAGTCGTGGGGACTCCCGAGTACATGTCTCCCGAGCAAGCCGAAAGCTCGGGACGGGGCTTGGACATCCGCAGCGACGTTTATTCGCTGGGTGTCGTGCTCTACGAACTGCTGGTGGGGGTGCGGCCCTTTCCCCTGCCCCGCCACAGCCCCTCAGGACATCGTGAGTGGCTGCAAAAGGTCCGCAACGAAGACCCGCCGCGTCCTTCCCAGCGCCTGCGCAATCTCCCCGACAGCGGCAAGAGATTGGAGATTTCAGGACGCCGGCGGATTGATCCGGCCGGACTGCAACGCCGCCTCAAGCGCGAGCTGGACTGGATCGTCCTCAAGGCCCTCGACCGCCAACGAAACCGCCGCTACGCTTCGGTGGCCGCGCTGGCCGAGGACATCGAGCGCCACCTCAGCAAACAGGCCGTCCAAGCCGCACCTCCCAGCGCCTCCTACCGGCTGGGCCAGATGGCGCGGCGGCACAAGGGCTTCCTGAGCGCCGCGGCCGCCGTCCTGCTGGCCTTGCTGGCCGGACTCGGATTCGCCACCTATGCCTTCATTCAGGCCAGCCTGGAGCGCGACTTGGCCCGCAACGCCCGCGACGAGGCCGAAGCCGTGGTTTCGTTTCTTTCCAGCATGATGTCCTCGGCTGACCCCGGGGAGAAGGGACGCGAGGTGACGGTCTTGGAAGTGCTGGACGAATCAGCCCCCGAACTGGACGCCTCCTTTGCCGATCGCCCTTCGGTGGCAGCCCGGCTGCACGAAACGGTCGGCAAGACCTATCTGGCCCTGGGACGCGAGGAAGAAGCCGGCAAGCACCTCGAGACGGCGCTGGCCGTGCGCGAAAGGGACCTGGGCCCCGACCATCGCCTCACCCTGATGGCCGCCTCGGCCCTGGGCGGCGCCTACTACGCCCAAGGCTATCACCTCAAAGCTGAGGAGCAGTGGGGACGCGCGCTTCAAGGCCTGGGCAAGATCCTGGACGAAGACGACCAAGTCATCCTCGGCATCATGAACAACCTGGCCCAGGTCTACGCCAACCGGGGACGCCTGGACGAAGCCGAGAGCATGCAGATGCGGGTGCTGGAGCTGCAGACGGCCAAGCTGGGAGCGAACCACCCCAACACTCTGGGCTCGCGCATCAATCTGGCCCAGTTGCGCTCCGAGATGGGACGGCTTGAGGAAGCGCACGGCATGCTGGAGGAGGTCTGCGCCGACTGGCTGGAGACTTTCGGCGAAGATCATCCCGGCACTCTTCTGGCCCTCAACAATCTGTCCCTGAGCCATATGGCGCTGCAGCAGTGGGAGGAAGCCGAAGCCGTCATGAGGCGGGTGTGGGAGAAACGCAGGGAGGTCCTGGGGCCACATCACTACGAGACCTGGGGCAGCCAGTACAACCTGGCCTCCATCCTGTCCAGCATGGGACGGGGACAGGAAGGCTATGAGCTTCTCAAGGACATGGTCATGGCGCCGCTGGGCAAAAGCCTGCATCCAGTCCGCGTCCAGGTCTTGGTCTACGTGCTGACGCTCTACGAGAGTCAGGGCTGGCCCGAGCAGATCCGTCCCCTTCTGCCCCACTTAGGCGAGTCGATCCGCCGCGTGGCAGAAGACCCCGACACCACCGCGCTTCAGCTCAACAACGCGGCTTGGTTCCTGCTTCACCTTCCCGATCCCCAACTCCGGTCGCCCCAACTGGCGCTGAGTGCCGCCAACCGGTCCTGCCAGTTGGAGCGCGAGCAGGGCGGACCCGACCTTTGGCGCTTCCTCGACACGCTGGCCCTGGCTCAACATGAAAACGGCGACAGCCGGTCCGCCGCACGCACGCAGCAAGAAGCCATCCAGCAAATGCCCCAATCCGCCAAGGAACAATATCTGCCGGAGCTGGAAAAGCATCTGAGACGCTACCAAGAAGCGGCAGGGACCGGAGAGTCAGCCATCTGATCCGGATAGGGGCCCATAAGCTGACGGACCGATATTGCCGCAGCCGGCTTGAATCCGTATAATCGCGCCGACGCCTCTCGATCACCTTTTTCTGTCGGCGAGATATCAATACATGAGCGGTTTCGGCGGGGCTGCGGCCCGTATCTTTCTGGTTGTCGTTTGCTGCTGGATGGCCTCGACGGCTCAGACGGCAGCCGCCCAGGAGCTACCTGAAGTCAGTATCGCCTTTCTCTCCAACGGTCCCTGGGACCGTTCCGAGGAAATCGGCAGGGAGTTCAGGGCGGCTATCCAGCGCTTGCTGGAAGGCAAGTACCGGGTCCAACTCCTGCCCGATGTCGAGGCCGACTTCACGGAAGCCGGCATCCGCCGTGAGTTCGAGGCGCTGCTGCAGGATCCGCAAGTCGACATCATCGTGGGCGCCGGTCCCATCTTTTCCTACATCGCCGCCCAGCGGGAGTCTCTCAACAAGCCGGTGGTGGCCACCTTCGCCATCAATACTGAATTAATGGGCATCCCCTCCGAGATCATCACCCTGGAGGAGGGGGCGGGTACCGTGCGTGAGAAGGTGAGCGGCGTGGAGAATCTGACCTACATCGATTTTCCCGACAACGTGCGCGGTGACTTGGAGACCTTTCGGGAACTGGTGCCCTTCGACAAGGTTACTTTTGTCGTCAGCGGAGCGGTGACGCGCGTCCTGCCGCTGTTGCGGCGTAACTTTCGGGACGCGGCCGAAGAAATGGGCCTTGAGCACGAAGTGCTGGAAGTCGGAAACTCGTTGGTGGGGGCCATCGAGTCGGCCGGAGAGATGGAGGCCGTTTACGTGGCCCCCTTGCTTCAGTTGACGCGCGAGGACCTGAAAGCCGGCATCGACGCCTTGATCGAGAAGGATGTTCCCACCTTTTCCCTGTGGGGCCGCAGCGAGGTTGAGATGGGGATTTTGGCCTCGCTGTCGCTGGACGCCGACGTGGCCAAGCTCTCCCGCCGCCTGGCGCTCACCATCCTGCGCATTCTGCAAGGAGAGCCGCCCTCGCGCTTGCCGGTCAGCTTTCGCCGCCGCCAGAGGCTGACCATCAACATGGCCACCGCCCGGGCCATCGGGGTTTCGCCCAGCTTCCAAATGCTGACCGAAGCCGAACTGATCAACGACGTCCGCCAAACCGCCGCCCGGCGTCTGGACTTGGTGGAAGCCGTGCGGGAGGCTCTGAGGCGCAACCTCGAACTGGCCTCCCAAGACCGGACCGTAGCCGCCGGAGAACAAGAGGTCGCGATCGCCCGCAGCCTCCGTTTGCCTGCACTTGAGGCGTCCAGCCGCACCACCTTCATCGACGACGACCGCGCCGACGCCAGTTTCGGAGCTTCAGGCCAAGCCAACATCACCAACAGCCTGACGCTGAGCCAAATCCTCTATTCCGACTCGGTCTCGGCCCAGATCGACATCGCCCGGGACATCCAGCGGACGCGCGAAGAAGAGCGCGAGCAACTGCGCCTCGACATCGCTGCTGAGAGTGCCGGCGCTTACCTCAACATCCTCATCGCCAAGACGGTGGAGCGCATCCGGCGGGACAACCTTGAACTCACCCGCGCCAATCTTGAAATGGCCCGAAACCGGCAGAGGCTTGGTTTTTCGGGTGTCTCCGACGTCACCCGCTGGGAGAGCGAAATCGCCAATGACCGGCGCGACGTCATCCAGGCTTCGGCCCGCCGCAACCAAGCCGAAATCGCTCTCAACCAGCTTTTGCACCGTCCTTTGGAGGAAGCCTTCCTGACCGAGGAAGCCGGTCTTACCGACGCCGAGTTCTTAAGCGGCGACCAGCGCTTCCTGGCCTACATCGAGAATCCCGAGAGCTTTAAAGTGCTGCGCCGGTTTCTGGTGGAAGAGGGGCTTGAGAAGGCACCCGAACTGCGGCGTCTGGAAGCGGCTATCAAGGCCCAGGAGCGGGTGCTTCTGGCCGCCAGGAGAGCTTTTTGGGCCCCCGACGTCGTGATTCAAGCTTCGCTCTCGGATACCCGCATCAGCCGTAATCCGGGCAATCCCTTCAACCTGCCCCAAAACGGAAACATTGACTGGACCGTCGCCGTGAGCGCCACCTTGCCGCTCTTTGAAGGCGGCGCCCGCAAAGCGGAACGCCAGCAGGCCTTCGAGGACTTGAAGGGACTGCAAATCGACCGCCAGTCAGTAGCCGAACTGATCGAGCAGCGCATCCGCTCTTCGGCCCACGAGGCCGGCTTCAGCTTCGCCGCTATCTCGCTGGCAAACGACGCCTACGATGCGGCCCGGCGCAATTTCCAGCTCATCCAGGACGCCTATTCGCAAGGCGTCTCCGACATCACCGACCTGCTCAACGCCCAGGAAGCCGTCCTCAACGCCGACCTGGCCCGAGCCAGCGCCGTCTATCAGTTTCTAGTCGACTGGATTGAGGCCCAGCGTGCCGTGGGAGCTTTCGATTTCTTGGCCTCGCCCGCCGAGAGGGACGCCTGGTTCAGCCGCGTGGATGCCTATTACCGACTGCAGGGAGTGCCCCTGCGAAGGAGATGATGACGTGTCTTGGTTGCCTAAGGCCACTCGGTGGCCAACGAGTGCACACACCAGTCTATCTGAGAAGTCGCTCTTGCTGATTAGCCTCACGCTCCTCTCGGCCTGCACGCCTGAACCTCCGGCGCCGACCGCTGAAGTCATCCGTCCCGTGCGCTACACCCAGGTCCAGAGCGTGGGTTCGGCCCGCACGCGCAGCTTCACCGGCTTGGCCAAAGCCGGAGTCGAGTCGCGGCTGAGCTTCAAAGTGGCGGGAACGCTGCGGGAGTTGAACGTCCAGGTCGGCGACTTTATCCGCCAGGGCCACGTCATCGCCAAGCTCGACCCGCGAGACTACCGGCTGCGGGTGGAGCAGGCCGAAGCCGGACTGGCCCAGTCGCGGGCCGAGCTGGAAAATGCCCAGGCTAATCTGCGGCGGATCCGGGGACTGTACGAGAACAACAACGCCTCCGAAGCCGACCTGGACGCGGCTTTCACTCAGGTCAGGGTCATCGAGGCCACCATCGATTCCATCGAGAAGCAACTCGATCTGGCACGTCTTCAGGTCGAATACTGCACCCTGGAGGCACCCGTCAGCGGGTCGGTCAGAGAGATTCCGGTGGAGATCAACGAAAACGTCAACGTGGGACAGCCGGTCGCCGTGGTGACCGAAGCCAACCTTCCCGAGGTGGAAGTGGGCATTCCGGAGGTCCTTATCGGTCAGGTACGGAGGGGCAGCCGCGTCACGGTAGGATTCGACGCCGTTCCCGGAGAGTCCTTCAGCGGACATGTCACCGAAGTGGGCGTGGCCGCTTCATCGACCCTCAACACCTTCCCCGTCACCGTCAGGCTGGACCGCAATGACAGCCGCATCCTGCCCGGAATGGCAGCCGAAGTCAGCTTCCGCTTCGGAAGCGAAAGCGACCGGTCGCGCGTCATTCTGCCCAGCCACGCCGTAGCTCAAGACCGCCAAGGATCCTTCGTCTTCGTGCTGGAACGGACCGGAGAAGAAGAGGGACGGGCCTTGCGGCGGCCGGTGCGGGTCGGCGACCTGGTTGCCGAGGGCCTGGAGATCCTGGATGGCCTTCAAGACGGCGACTTGGTGGTCGTCTCCGGGGTCAGCAAAGTCAAGGAGGGGGAGACCGTCAAGCTCCGCCCTGAAGATCAAGTCTGAAACAAGTCGATTCGCCGTCATGGACATTACCCGCTTCGCAATCGAAAGAGACCGCGTCACGCTGACCTTGCTGCTGCTGGTCTTCATCGCCGGGGCCGCCGCCTACCTGGCCATGCCCCGCGCCATGGATCCGGGTTTCACCATCCGCACGGCCTTGGTGGTGACCCGCTTCCCGGGCGCCAGTCCCGAGAGAGTCGAGAACCTGGTCACTGACAAGCTGGAAGAGGCCATCCAGGAGATGCCCGAGCTGGACGCGGTGCGGAGCCAGTCCAAGACCGGCCTTTCCATCGTCTACGTCGACATCCTGGAAAGCTATACCGAGATGCGTCCCATCTGGGACAGCCTGAGGCGCAAAGTGGACGGAGTGCGCCCCGACCTGCCTGACGAGATCATCGGGCCCTTCGTCAACGACGAGTTCGGGGACGTCTTCGGCATCATCGTGGCCATAACCGGGGAGGGAGTGGAATACTCCCAGTTGAAGGAAGTGGCCGATTCGGTGCGGGACGAGCTGCTGCGTATCGATGATACGGGCAAAGTCGACATCGTGGGGGCTCAGGAGGAGCGCCTTTTTGTGGAATACAACGAGGCCAGACTGGCGGAACTGGGTCTCTCGACGACTTTCTTGCGTCAGACGCTGGAGGCCCGCAACATCATCATCCCGGGCGGCAACGTACGCACCGGCCATGAACGCATCGTACTGGAGCCCTCGGGCAACTTCGACTCGGTGGAAGACTTGGCCCGAACGGTGATCAACGTCCCGGGCCGCGACTCCGACCAACTCGTCTATCTGGAAGACATCGCCGATGTCCGCCGGGGCTATGTCGATCCGCCCAGCACCAAGATGAACGCCAACGGAGAGCGTTCGCTGGGCTTGGCCGTGTCCATGCGGGAAGGCGGAAACCTGATCGCGCTGGGCGAGCAGGTGAAGGCCCTGGTGGACAGCCTTCCGGCCCAATTCCCCATCGGAATCGACTTTGAAGTCGTGGCCTTCGAGCCGGCCCGGGTCGACAAGAAGGTACGCGATTTCGTGGGAAACGTAGTCCAAGCGGTGGCTTTGGTCCTGCTGGTGATGCTCGTGATGCTGGGCCTCCGCACCGGACTGGTGGTTGCCACCCTGATTCCCTCGGCCATGGTCATGAGCCTGCTGTTGATGGACACCTTTTCCATAGGGCTGGACCAGATGTCGCTGGCGGCCCTCATCATCGCGCTGGGTTTGTTGGTGGACAACGCCATCGTGATGGCTGAGGCCATCATGGTCCGCATGGGCTCGGGAGAGAAGGCGGTTGAAGCGGCCGTGGCCGCGGCTTCGGAACTGCGGGTGCCGCTTCTCACCTCGTCGCTGACCACTTCCGCCGCCTTTCTGCCCATTTATCTGGCCGAATCGGCAGTCGGCGAGTATACCGCCCCTCTTTTCAAAGTCGTGACGATCACGCTGCTTTCCTCTTGGCTGCTGGCCCTGACGGTCATCCCGCTGCTGTGCGTCAAGTTCCTCAAGGTCAAGGAGCAGCAGCAGGACTTCAAGAGCCGCTTCTATCGCCTCTACCGGCTGTTTCTCAAAGCGCTGCTTCGCTTTCCGCCCCTGACGGTGATCGGCGTTTTGGTGATCTTCCTGCTGACTCTGCAGTTGTTCGCCCTCATCCCCAACATCTTTTTTCCCGAGTCGGACGTCACCATGTTTACCGCCGAACTGGCCCTGCCCGTGGGGACGGCCATCGAACATAATGAAGAAGTGGTGGCCGAGATTTCGCGCTTCGTGGAAGAAGAGCTGCGGGCGAATCCCGTGGGAGGAGAGGGAGGGGGTGGCGTCGTCAACTGGTCGGCCTTCATCGGTCAGGGAGCGCCCCGCTTCTACCTTTCCTATTCTCCCGAACAAACCAGCCCCGAGTATTCGTTCCTGCTCTTCAATGCCGCCTCCCGCCCCGTGATCAACGAGCTGATTCCCAAGCTGGAAGACTTCTGCCGCCAGCGCTTTCCCGATCTCAAGACCACCATCAGGGCCCTGGCCACAGGTCCCATCATCAGGAACCCCATCGAGGTCCGGCTTTCGGGTCCCGACGCCCAACGCCTCTTCGCGCTGGCCGACACCGTCAAGGCGCGGCTGGCCCAAATGGAGGGCCCTAAGAACATCGACGACGACTGGGGCCAGCGTACCAAGAAGATTGTGGTCGATATCGACGAAGCCCGGGCCCGCCGCAGCGGCGTCAGCAACCAGGACGTGGCGGTTTCGCTGCAAACGGTCCTGAGCGGCTTCCAGACCACCGAGTACCGCGAAGGAGACGAGATCATTCCCGTCATCTTGCGCTCCTCGCAGGCCGACCGTGAAGATATCGGAAAACTGGAATCGCTCAATGTCTTTTCCCAGGCATCGGGACAGACCGTCCCCCTCAAGCAGATAGCCGATCTCGACTTGACCTTTGAAGCGGCCAAGATTTACCGTCGCGACCGCCTCAAGACCATCACCATCTCTTCTGGGCTGGAGAGAGGGTTCACAGCCACCCAAGTCACCGATCAGCTCATCCCCTATCTGGAGAGCGAGTCGGCGAGCTGGCCCATCGGATACCGCTGGGAGCTGGGAGGAGAATTCGAGAACTCGGGGAATGCCAGCGAGTCCATCAACGAGAAGCTGCCCATAGCGGGTCTGATCATCGTCCTTTTGCTGGTGGGCCAGTTCAATTCTCTGCGGCGGGCCGCGATCATCGTCCTCACCATCCCCCTGGGACTGATCGGAGTCGTGCTGGGACTTCTCATCATGAAGTCCTACTTTGGCTTCATGACGCTTCTGGGAGTGGTTTCGCTGGCAGGCATCGTCATCAACAATGCCATCGTGCTCATCGACCGCATCGACATCGAAATCGGGGAAGGACTGAGTCCGCAGCGTGCTGTCATGGAAGCTGCCCAGCAGCGGCTGCGGCCCATTCTCCTCACCACCTTGACCACCGTCCTGGGACTGATTCCACTCTATCTGGGAGGCGGCCCCATGTTCGAGCCTCTGGCCATTGCCGTCATGTTCGGACTGGTCTTCGCCACACTGCTGACCCTGGGCGTGGTCCCCGTCCTCTACGCTCTGCTCTTCCGCGTCAGCTTCAAGGGCTTTCGCTACTGACGACCGCCGCCGAGTCTCCCAGAGCCGGGCAGCCTATCGGGCCGTCTGGCTTTTCTTTGGGAGGCAGTAACCTGTCAGGCGTATCGACTCTGCGCCAGGGCCACTAGGTGGCCAGCAAGTTCACACACAAGTCAATTTCAGGAATCAAGGCCGGTTGCTTCTCTGCTCTCGGCGGCACGAGGCAGCTCGCTACCGCTAGCCCCCTGCACCTTCGCCCCCTGTGCCAGGCGTCGGCGGCAGCTCTTTCGGCAAGGAGTTCTTGAGAAGCGGTCTCCGGCAAGCACACAAAAAAAGCCGGACCCCCAACAAGGAGGTCCGGCTGGAAATGACATTCTCCGCAAACAGGGGAGAATGGTCAGTGTCGTTTAGTTTAGTTGAAGGGAACTGCGGGTACGGCGTTGAAAATGCCGCTGCCTGCAGCGCCTTGCTCCAGAGCGATCATGGCGAAGCCGCTGTCGCTGGTGCAGACCACGCTGCCTTGGAATCCCATCGAGAAGTCCGCGGCACCTTCGAAAAGTTGTGTGACGAAGGCCGCCGTGTGCCCCTGCGAGTCGAGGCCGATCTCGCTCATGCCGACGGTCATTCCGTCGCCGTCGCGAAGTTCGCAAGTCACCGTGTTGTCGAAAGCCTCAGCGTTCTGGATGGCCAAGCCGGTATCCAGGCCGCCGCTGCCGACGCCGCCGTTTGCGACGAGGACGGGGGCCAGCAATCCGGTGGAGGCACCCTGTCCCAGGACTCCGGTCACACCCGAGCCTTCGATGGCGAAGCGGATCACACCCACCAACGGCTTATCGGAGTGAGACCTGGCTGAGCCTACGGCCAACATGTCGCCAGGCGTCAGGTCAATCTGAGTGACGCCATTGCCCTCGATTGTGAAGGGGATATCCGAACCCGTTACGTCCCCGACTGTGACATCAACGGGGTTGCCGTCGTCACCGTTGAAGTGCATCTCGCCGCTGGTCGGAGTGGCCGATGTGTTAAGCAGCGTAATCTGGGATGTGATGGCGGGGGCATTGGTCATGGGATCTCCGGCACCCGATCCGAATTGCGCGAAGTAGAGCGTATTGTCGGGAGCAGGGATCTGTCCGCGAATCTCACCACCGGAGTTTTCGACAGTGTGGACGTTGACATAAAGGTTGCCGGCGCGCAGCGCTTCCAGAAACTCGTCAAAGCTGATCGGCGTGGCGGCATCGGGTTGGTCTGCCAAGGTTTCGGCGGTCACGGTAAAGCTGAAAGCCGTATCCGAGTTCAAAAAGAACACGATCGGGCCGTTGACGCCCGCCGGTGCTCGATGAATGTGGGCGGCGATGGCATCGCCGACGTTGTGGGTGCAGTCCAGCGAAAACGCCGTGGCCAGCGCGTCGAGACGGCCACTGCACATTCCTTCGGAGTCAGTCATCACAGGGTCGACTTCCTGATCTCCCGTCAAGTCGAACGAAACCGGTTGGGCGACCGCTAGTGCCGTCATGAACAGCGCGCAGATCGCGATGTAAAAACCTTTCTTCAGCATTTTGCCCCTTTCTTTCTTGTGAAATCCTCGTCCGTCCCGCCCGAAGCAGGAGCGGCGAGCCGCTTGGGCGGCGGCTGTGTTTAATCCTCGTTGAATGGCTTCAAGTTCTTCCCGATACCCCGCAGCCACACCCGGCTACCCCTCGGTATGATCCTATCGTTTGAGTGCAAAGGATACCTGACAACTCAAAAAGTCGCATATTAAGGGCAGGCCGACAGGCTCGGCCGAAAAACTTTCCGCGTGACGATTGTCCCAAAAATCGACTTCTTGTCAAGTCTAAATGCTTGGTTTTACGCAGAATGCGCCATTTTGCGAGCCTGTTTGACCCAGCTCGCGTGCTAATTTTTCCACATTTTAGCCGAAAATGGTGATTTTTTTCGAAAGACGGCAGGGAAAAGCAATGCTACCAGGCGGCCACGCTGCCCATGAGGCGTTGGACCCCCTCGACGGGAACGCTGACGTGAACGCTTTCCCGGTCGCTCTGCACGTCGACGACAAAGTATCCGTTCTTCTTGAAGACCCGGACTTCCTCGTAGGGCGAACTGATGTGCACAAAGACCGCATCTTCGACCGCGGCCAGTTCTTGCAGGGCCCCTTTCAGAAATGGGGCATGCCGTTGCAGCTCGCGGCGGGCTTGGCGCAGGTCTTCTTCAGGGGCAAAGGCCAGGGCGGCGTCGGCCAGGACCAAGGGGACGGGCACGTGGAAGCTGACGCCTTCAGAAGGGTCATCGACGCTGACGTAGGCCACGCCCGATTGGACCACCGCCCAAGCGGCCGTACCCATCAAAGCGGTGAGCAGGGCCAGGAATCCGATTCCGATTTTCATCAACATGGCTGATCCTCAGTCGAGTGGAAAGGGCGGCTTATTGGTCACTGTTCTGGCTGATCCAGACCTTGACTTTGGCGCGGTCGTGGCCGTCCACCACGTTCACCAGGGTGAAGTCGTCCGAAGCATAGGTGGACAAGGCATCCAGAGCGGCGCTGATATTGAGCTGGTCGGAAGTCCCTGAGAGCAGGGCGTCAACGATAGGCGTAGGCACTTGCACATCCACCTGGTGGCGTGACCCCTCGCGTGAGCGCACGATGAGAAAGGGGCCTTCCAATGCAACCACAATGTCGTTCTCGCCATGCTGGACCGAAGCCAGCCGATAGTCGCCCTCAGCCTTGACCCTCTCCCAGATTTCGCGCAGTTCTTGCACCGTCAGGCGGCGGTCGTTGATCTCGATTTGGGAGAGATCTCCATCGGAATGCTCCTCGATCATCGGCGCCACCAGCTTGGCCAGCGTCAAGGGAAAGTTGACCCGCACGGTTTCCTGGCTGCCTTCCTCCTCCACCAGAATGTGCAGCCATTGGCCGGCCGCGGCGGGAAGGGTCAGAGCGAATAAGGTCACAGCCAGGAAGGGGATTTTTATAGCGTTCTTAATCATTGGTTTTCTTGTCTCCTTCATCAGCCCTAACGCAATCGCGTCCCCAGAAGTTCACTCGCCGCGCAAAGGTTTCGCAATGGTGGACGCTGAAGAGAAGGAAATTCTTAACGGCAGCCAGGTCAGATCAGGAGCCAGCCCAACACGCCTCCGATAACCACCACCAAGCCGCTGTTGAGCTGGAAGCGGTAAATGAGGACAAAGGAGAGCGCGGCGATCACGGCTGGTGCCCATCCCGTCACTACCTGGAAACCCAGGTTGAGGGCTACGGCCGCCATCAAGGCCACGGCGCTGGCGTTGACGGCGTCGAGGAAGGCGCCCGCCCAGCGGCTTTCGCGGATGCGGGGGACGAAACGGCTGAGAATCAGGACGAAGACAAAGGAAGGGGCGAAAATGGCGACAGTGGCAACCACGGCGCCTTGCCAACCTTCGATCAGGTAGCCCACGAAAGTGGACGTGGTCAACACTGGTCCAGGCGTGAACTGACCCACGGCGATGGCGTCGATGAGCTGCTGAGAGGTCAGCCAAGCCTTCTCCCGCACCAGTTCCCCTTCCAGATAGGCCACCAGAACATAGCCGCTGCCGAAGAGGATGCAGCCAATCTTAAGGAAGAAGAGTGCCAGGCCTTGAAGTGAAGCCGACGGGGCTTGGGCCGTCCCCGAGGCCTGCGCCAACGGCAGCACGAACAGTAGCGGCAATGACTTGAGGCCTTTGAAGAGGAGTCCCAGGCCGGCCAGCCAGAGCATGCCCAGCAGTCCGCCTCCGATGATGAGAAGGGCTTCGTCGAAGCCCAGGAAATTGAGTGCCACCACAGCCGCCGCCAGGACGCCCAACGAGACCCGGTCGATGGCCTTGGGGACGAAACGCCATACGGCCACAGCTATGATGGCGATGACCGCCGGCTTGATGCCTTTGAGCAAGGGCGCCACGTCGGGCAGGTCTCCGTAGGTGACATAGAACCAAGCCAACGCGCCTGTCATCGAGGCCGCCGGGAGGATGAAGCAGGCACCCGATACCAGCATTCCCAGCCAGCCGCCCAGGCGCAGTCCGAGGTGGATGGCCATCTCAGTCGAATTGGGTCCCGGGATGAGATTGGTGGCACCCACCAAGTCGAGGAAGTCCTGGCGGGAGATCCATTTGCGGCGTCCGGCCACTTCGTCTTCCATCATGGCGATATGGGCGGCGGGCCCGCCGAAGCCCAGCACTCCGATGCGGAAGAAAACGGCTGCCAGTTGGGCCAAACTCGGTCGTGAGTCCATCTGCTTGCACTTCCTAGCTTTGAGGGCATCGAGGAAACCGTTGCCGGTCGACGGGCATCTTGCATAGATGCGGACGGCACCTCATTGATAGGCGAAGAACCATGACTGATGCAAGTACCCGGAAGATCACATTCGAGAGCAGCCAGGGCCTGACCCTCTCGGGCGTTTTGCAGCGTCCCGCCTCTAGTAGGGGCTGCGTCATCCTGTCCCATTGCTTCACCTGCAACAAGAATTACAAGATTTTGGTGCGGTTGGGGCGGACGCTGGCACAAGCCGGGATCGCTTCGCTGCGTTTCGATTATGCGGGCTTGGGAGAAAGCCAGGGCCAGTTCGAGGACACGACTTTGAGCTCTGACAGCCGCGATTTGGAGCGGGCGGTGAGCTGGGTGCTGGACCAAGGTCTGGGGCCGGTGGCGTTAGCGGGCCATTCGATGGGCGGGGCCATTAGCATCGTCACGGCGGCACGCCTTCCCAAGGTAGCCGGCCTGGCCGTCATCGGAACCACCTCCGATCCCGGCAACCTCTACCGGCTGCTGCCCAAGCTTGCGCCGGACAACCGTCCTCAGGGCCGACCGGTGACGGTTGAAATCGCCGGTATTTCCTATCCCATCAGCCAGGCCTTCCTCGACGACTTGGAGAGGCACGACCTGAAGAGCAACGCAGCTTCCCTGGGCAAGCCCTTCCTGGTCATTCACGGCACCGAGGACTCGACGGTCGACATCTCTCATGGCCAGGCCCTTTTCCAGGCCGCCCGCCAGCCCAAGTCGTTCTTGGCCGTTCCCGGAGCGGAACATCTGCTGGGACGCCGGGAGGACACCGATCTGGCCGGCGCGGTCTTGGCCGCCTGGGCCAACTCGGCCCTGGCCTCAGCTCCTTCACGCGGGATCGGCCAAGCCTCCTCCGCAGAAGCTTCCCTTCAGACCGACCTGGTCGAGTCGTCCTGAGAAGAACCGCGGGTTGAGCCGCTCTTGATCGGATCTCGGCCAACGCGGCCTGACCACGCCCTGGTCCTCTTCGGCGGCGATCCTCCCGGACTTGCCCGAAGTGATAAGATCTGCTGCCATGTCGGTTGGCTGGGTGTTGTTGATCGTGCTCTTAACGGCGTCGCTGTCGTTCCTTGCAGGGATCGCCGCCGTGCTGTGGTGGGCGGTGCCGCGCATCGAAAAAATGTACATCTTCCGTCCCAGCGGAGAAGTGGCCAAGACGCCCTCGGACATGGGCGTCCCCTTCGAGCAGCATTTCATTGAAACGCCGGACGGATGCCGCCTCAGCGCCTGGCATCTGCAGCCCTCCGACCCACTGGGAGCGGTAGTTTACTTCCACGGCAATGGTGCCAACCTGGGAATTCTCAACGAGATCCTGATCAATTTTCATCAAGCCGGACTTCAAGTGCTGGCGGTCGACTACCGAGGCTACGGCTGGAGCAGCGGCACGCCTTCCGAAGAGGGCCTGTGCGTGGACGCCGAGACCGCCGTCCGCTATTTTCGCGATCACCTTAAGGCCCCCAAGGTCCCGCTCATCTACTGGGGACGCTCCCTGGGCTGCGCCTTTGCCTCCTACGCCGCCCGCAAGCTGCCGCCCCAGGGGCTGATATTGGAGACGCCTTTTCCCTCCAAGGCCTCGCTGCTGCGCCACTACCCCCAGTATCGATTCTTCGGCCTCTTTTCGCGGGTCCGGCTGGCCACGGCCAAGCACCTCCACAACCACTCCTTTCCCGTCCTGGTGATTCACGGCGACCAGGACCGCACCGTTCCCCTGGAGCAGGGACACCTGCTCTACCAAAAGCTGGACGGCCCCAAGGAGTTCTTCCGGGTGGAAGGAGCCGACCACATCAATCTCCACTTGGTGGACTCGGAAGGCTATATGAACCGCGTCCTCAGTTTTGTCCAGCAGGCCAAGCCTCCGACGGTTCACTGACGGACCGGGGGTCAGGTATTCCGCGAGGTGCGCTTCTCGCAATCGTGCTGGAGGCGTTCCATCTCTTGCTGGTAGGACTCCATCCAGTCTTGGTGCGAGTCGCCGGGGGGCACCTGGAAGGGAGGGCCGATCTTGACCAGGACCTTGGAGAAGGGCTTGGGTATGCGCATGCGGTCCCAGGAACGCAACTGCCAGTAGCGGGCCGGCTCGATGTGGAAGCAGACGACGGGCCGTCCGCTCTTGCGGCTGAGCAGCAGCGGACCGGCCTTGACCTGTTGGCGGGGACCTTTGGGTCCGTCAATGGTGAAGGCCACGTCGCGTCCTTCCTCAAGGCGCTTCTTGAGCTGCAGGAGGGCCCGCACGCCGCCCCGAGTGCTGGATCCGCGCGAGGTTCCGTAGCCGAAGCTCTCGATGATGCGGGCAATGTATTCTCCGTCGAAATGCTCGCTGGTCATGACGACGATGCCGCGGTTGCGCCAGAAGTAGGTGGCGGCGGGGATCTGGCTGTGCCAGAAGGAGAGGATGACGGGCCGACCGCGGTCATGGAAGCGGGCGTAATGGTCCCATCCGTCGACCTCGAAGCGCAGCGTCCGCCCGATGAGTCCGATAAGCAGGCGTCCCAGCCCGTAGGCCAGACTGATTTGCAGGCGCTGCTTGAGGGTGAAGGAATGATCGGGACCTTTTTTCACGGCGGCACATTATAATGAACGTCCGCAGGAAACGCAGCAATCGAAGGAAGAACGTCCATGGCGGGACGGGGCATTTCCAACTGGAGCATTGCGGAGATCCGGCGGCGGTTCGTAGACGACGGCCAGCCGGTCAGCCGCTACCGCTTGAATCAGATGAAGCGCGACAGGCGGGCGGGCGTCCGCCGCATCGGAGCCATGCTGCGGCGGCGGTTGGAGGAGCAGCGCCGCGAGGCTCGCCGCATGCAGCGCATCCAGCGCATGGAGCGCGTCCTGTGGGGACGCGGGATCCAGGTTGTGGCGGGCGTCGACGAGGCGGGCGTGGGTCCTCTGGCGGGTCCCGTGGTGGCCGCCGCGGTGGCTCTGCCTTGCGGCCTTGAGATTGCTTCCATCAACGATTCCAAGACGCTCGACGAGCCCACCCGCCTGGAGATGGAAGAACAGATCCGCAAGAGTGCTCTGTGCTACAGCGTAGCGGCCGCCGGGGTAGAGGAAATCGACCGTCTCAATATCTACCACGCCGCCCTTTTGGCCATGCGGAGGGCGGTGGAAGGATTGGACGGTCAAGCCCAGTTCGTGCTCACCGACGCCCGCCTGATTCCCGATCTTGAGCGGCCGCCCCAGCGGGCCCTGCCCAAGGGCGACCGCAACAGCATCAGCGTGGCGGCCGCCTCCATCCTGGCCAAGAACCACCGCGACCGCCTGATGGTGGAACTCGACCGCCGCTTCCCTCAATATGGCTTCGCCAGCCACAAGGGCTACACCACTGCCCGCCACTGCCGATCCATCCGGGAACACGGGCTGTGTCCGGCTCATCGCCGTTCCTTTCACGTCCTGGCCGAGATTCAAGGGGACTTCAGTCCGCTCTTTTACCGCCTGCGCCAGGCCCTGCAGGAAGTCCAGGACCTGTCCGCCCTCCAAGCCGCGGCGCGGGAGATCAGCGGGCACCGCGGGCAGCTCTGCGAATCCGAGAAGATTCGTTTGCGCTCGATGTTGGCCAGGCGGCGGCGATGTGTGAAAAACTAGGGGCATGAGCCGCTATGAGGCACAACGTCAGCGGATGGTCGAAGGCCAGCTCGTACCGCGCGGCATTCACGACCAGTCCGTCCTGCAAGCCTTCTACACGGTTCCCCGCCACCGCTTTGTTCCCGAGCAGTACCGTCCCCGGGCCTACGACGACGGTCCTCTCCCTATCGGAGAGAAGCAGACCATCAGCCAACCCTACATGGTGGCCGTGATGGTGCAATACGCCGCACTCGACGAGCAATCAAAGGTTCTTGAGATCGGTACCGGCAGCGGATACCAAACCGCCATCCTGGCCGAGATCTGCCGTCACGTCTACACCATTGAACGCTATGAGTCGCTGGCCCGCCGCACCGAGAAGCTGTTGGACAAGCTGGGTTACGACAACATCGACTTCCTGGTTGGAGACGGGACGCGAGGCTGGCCGGAAGAAGCACCCTTCGACGCCATCATCGTCAGCGCCGGGAGCCCCCGCAAGCCTCCGCGGCCCCTACTCGAGCAGCTCGATGAGGGAGGACGTCTGGTGATCCCCTTGCAGAACGGGGGCGCGCAGGTGCTGACCATCATCACCCGCCACGGCAACCAGTACGAGCACGAAGAAAGGGACCCCTGTTCTTTCGTCCCCCTGGTGGGGGAATACGGTTGGGAGAACTGACGTCCTGGAGGCGTGCTTCTAGAGTACTCAGGCACCCTCTGACTTAGCGAAGAAAGGTTCGTACTTGGACTTGTCGGGGGGCGGAGTCAGCAGGGATACGCACACCAGGACCAGGACCGAGACTGTCACAGCGGGAAGTACGGCGCCCATCGACGAATTGAGCGAGTCCCGAAGCCAGTATTCCCACAACAGAGTCACGGCTGTACCGGCAAAGATCGAGGTCACCGCCCCCTGA
>DATIPO010000222.1:0-2769 GCA_035471925.1 Acidobacteriota bacterium | reverse complement strand
CTTTCTCGATCACCAACGGCCAATTCGTTGTGGAAGATGGAGTGGCCTACTACGACCTCATCGTGAAGGTCCCCGAATGACGCCTCGTGGCTTGCAGGGTGGTGGCGTGACCCGGGGGTACAGGGGGGCGATTCTAGAGTCGCCCGCGCTGGCGACGCCGGGCTCCACCTCCAACCTGGAGGCCACGAACGACGCGTCGAATCGAGTCTCCGCCGTGCGCTGTTCCGACGCTGACATTGGCGAATATCGGAGCTATTCCCACCCGGCGGGATTACCCGGGATGAGACATCCCGGGACCGTGGCTTGCAGGGTGGGCGGCGATGCATAGGCACAGGCTCAGACAGAGGTCCCGACACTGGCCCGTCGGCAATAAGCGGAGCGGCGACCCTTCTCTGTTTGGGCAACGCCGCCGAGTCGAGTGTCCACTGCCGATTGCCGCCCACCCTGGAGGCCACGATGAATGAGATCGAAGACACGCCCGAGTTTGCGCAGTTCAGTTCCAGGATGTCCTCGTTCATGAGGGAGGTCTTCATCGAAGCCCTACTCCAGCATCACGATGAGGGCGTGAACGTGGAGTGGGGCGGAAACAGCGTCACCTTCAGGGAGGGAGACTTCTTTATCCGCTTCCAGCTTCCTCGGGAGAAGTTCAGGGTCTACCGCAACAACCTTCTCGAGAACGAGCGCTTCTGCATCGCCAAGAATTGGGAGGGCGGTCAGTGCCATTTCAACCGCGGGAGGGATGGTCTCTGTAGCACGCACCGCCGCATGCTGAAGCAGGGCAAGCGGGTGGTGATTCCCGAGCCCGTCTGGCCAAACAAGAGAAACCGGGCAATCGTCCGCCAACTGGAGGCCATAGAGCGTGAAGAAAAAGCTGAATGAAGAGGATCTCAGGTGGGCACTCAACACCGACCACGCCGAGTTGGACGGGGTGCTGGTCAAGGGTCTCGGCGCCGCGATCCTGGCGACCCGGGAGGACCGGCAGGTCTCCCGCCCGCAGGTTCAGGAGAAGCTGGGCATCCACTCCCAGAGGTTGTACCGGGCGGAGAAGAAGGGGGGAGAGCTGACGATTGCAGAGCTGGTTGGGTTATGCGACCTACTGGAGATCGACCCCCAGGACCTGGAGAGGCTGGCAGGGGAGCTGTCGGAGGTGTCGCCATGAGTAAGCCAATCCGAATCGACCGAGAGGGCCGACTTAGACAGGAGTCAGACCGATGACGCTCACATTCAGCAGGTTTCAAAAGGCTGCCGAACAACGGCAGCAGGCGCTCAACCACTCGTTGGGCGGTTGGTCTCTGTTGGAGTGGTCTGGGGCAATGTGCGGGGAGGCGGGAGAGGTGGCAAATGTCTGCAAGAAGATCACCAGGACACGACAGGGGATTGGGGGAGCGTGGGCCGAGAGGGATCGAGACGAGAAATCACTGCTGGAGGATCTGTCTTACGAAATAGGAGATGTTATAGCGTACCTCTCGCTGCTAGCGTCTGCCGCCGGTCTCGACCTCGGTAGTTGCGCGGCCGTCAAGTTCGACATTATCAGTGAACATGCGGGGTGGAGCGGCGAGAGGCTGTCGCCATGATCGACGTCCTCGGCTGGTGCTTCGGGTGCAAAAGGGAGCTTCGATGGAATGCAGAGCAAAACGGCAAGTGGCGACCGCCCACTGAGCACTGGAGGTTTGGAGGGGGTGCCGAGATTTGCCGCGGCCCCGTCTGGCCGGGGGTCCGCGCCCACGACCAGGCGGAAGCGGACCGGCTAATTCCGGAGCTGCTCGCTGTCGAGTCCCCCGGGCACTGGCTGGAGTGGGTGCCCGGCCGGGGTAAGATAAACCTGTCCGGTTATCTGACCCCGGACTTTGTGGCGCACTATCGGGAGACGGATGCGTCCCCCTCCACCACCGCCCCCCCGAACGAAGAAACCGGCATTGCTGTCGCCCAGATTGCGCGCGCAGCCTATAAGGAACGCGGTCACGGGTTGATCGACTGGCTCCGCATCAGCGCCGACCCGGACGGCCCACCGGTGAACATCGACCACGTGCGGGCGGTGGTCGCTGAGGCGCGGGAGGCGGGGGTCCCGGTGTGGATCGAGCGGCTGGGACCCCATCCCCGCGGGGAAATCGGAATAGGACGGGATATCGTCGTTCCTGCGGCAGCCGTAATCAAGGACCCCGCCGGTTCCGACCCCGCCGAGTGGCCTCGGGACCTCCGACGCTGCCGGGAGCTGCCGGAGGTAGAATGACCCCTTACCGAGCCGAGATCGTGCGCCGGATCGCCGAGGCCAAGGGGATTTCGCGACCGATGGCCCAGACGCTTTTGAACCAGCTTGAGAGCGCCGGTCTGCGGGTCGAGCTTGAGGACCGGCCACGGGACGAGAGGGCGCTGGCATGAGCCGTAAGTTCACCCGCAAGCGTCCACCGCGCTGGGCCAACGAGGTGGTGGTCGAGGTTCTGTCTGACCCTCGCAATTGGAAGCTTACGACGGGCGGGGACAAGAAGAACTTTCTGAGTCTCTGGATTGCGCTTCCCGGAACGATGAACGACTGGACCCACATGGAGGCCGTCGCTTTCGAAGAGCGGGCCGAGAAACTCTACGAGCAGCTCGAATCCGAGGGCCAAGAAAGGTTCATCATCCGCGGGCGGATTCTTGGCAAGAGGGATGGCTGGAATCCCAGGATCTTGATCAGGAGCATCGAGCCCATCCGTGAGGTAGGCGCTGGAGAGATCAGCTTTGAAGAGCTCGCCGATTACGGGGAAGAACGCGAGAGCCTACTTTCCCAGA
>DATIPO010000221.1:0-1523 GCA_035471925.1 Acidobacteriota bacterium | reverse complement strand
CTGGGGGACGGTCATTGCTACGGCTGGAAGCCACCGGGGAACGGCCGATGTTCGAAAGGAGACCGGCAACTTACGGGATCAACGGGCAAAAGTGGGCCGATTGCCCTGTCTCCTTGGGGCAAACAACCCACTTTGATTCGTTGGGAAGCCGCTTCCCGCCCCCGGCCGGCTTCCCAATACACCGGGCCCCGGCACCTCCCCTGAGACGCCCGAATGGCGAGTACCCCGACGCGCCGGCGGAAACTAGTTCTCCGACCGGGTGAAAAGGTTCGTTTGGTAGTGGAAGGCGGAGCGGGCGTCGAGGCGGGTGAAGCTCCATTGGATCGTGGTGCGTTTGCGATTGATGCGGCGGTTCCAGGCTTTGGTCTCGCGGCGCAGGGTTGGCAGGTCCTCGAAGCGCCGCGAGCCTAAGCATTGGCGCGCAAACAGGCCGATTTCGATCTCCGCCTGGTTGAGCCAACTGCCGTGCTTGGGCGTGTAGTGCAGCGTGAAGCGGTCCCACAAGCGACCGCCGGCCTGCTCGCCAAAACGGCTGATGAGGGATTTGCGGCAGTGGATATTGAGATTATCGACGACCAGATGGATTTCGCGAGCAGCGGGGTAGGCCTTCGCCAGCTTGGCGAGGACTTGGGCGAATTCGGCCCCGCTACGCCGCGGGGTCGGATAGCTGAAATGGCGTCCCGCCTTGGGCTCGACAGCGCAAAAAACGTTGGCCGTTCCCTGGCGCTTATATTCGCTGTCCCGCTTGGCGGCTACCCCGGGCGCGGCCGCCTTCGGCGGGCGGACTTCGGCATGCAACGACACGGGTTTCTCGTCCAGGCAAACGACCGGCTCACACGGATTGTAGGGCTTCTCGTACAGCGCCAGCACGTCCTCCATCTTGGCGATGTAGTCGGCGTCGAGCTCAGCCAGACACCACATTTTTTTCCCGCCACGGCTTCAGGTCGTGGTTTTGAAGCAGAATGCGGACGGTTTCGCGTCCCAGCTTCGGCACCAGCTTGCGGCGCACCGCTTCTTCGGCGATCAAGCGCACATTCCAGCGGGCCACCCCGGCCGGTGGCTTGCCGCAAACCAGCGCCACGATGCGTTGCTGGGAGGCGGCATCGAGCAGCGGTTTCTTGCCCGGACGCGCCTTGTCGTACAGCGCCCGGTCGAGGCCGCCTTGGCGGTAACGCCGCGCGATCTGGCGCACGGCCTTGGGCGTCAACCGCACCGACTGAGCGGCTTCGGCGGCTGTGGCCCCGTCGGCCATGTGACGCAACGCCAGCGCACGCACCACGACGCGCACTTGCTGTACACCGCAGGCGAGCACCTTGTCCAAGCTTCGTTGGTCGGTCTTGGCAACACAGAGCTGCTGAGGGGTTCTGGGCATACACAAGTATGCCTTATTCCCCCACAATATTACAAACCCTTTTATGCGGTCAAAACACTAATGCGGTCTTTCGAGAAGAACTTGCCGCTGTATTACCTTGCACTGTTCTCGCGGAATGAGAGGGCCTTCCGATTCTGGGACGACGTGCTTA
>DATIPO010000220.1:0-2692 GCA_035471925.1 Acidobacteriota bacterium | reverse complement strand
CTTGCTTCTCAGCGGCAGCTGCGTCCCCCCGGGGAAAACCGATTGGCCCGTCTCGTGATGGAGGGCCGAAGGCTGCAGATCGGAAAAGTATCGGTGCTCCACCCCGCCGTCGGGATAGTTGATCCTTACGGTGCGGCCCAGGAGCGTGACCGGATCGGCTCCCGTATCGAGCCAGTCGACCCGCCGGCTCAGGTTAGATGTACTGCCGCGCTTCCTCAAGCCTATCCAGTATCTAGACGTCAGTACTCCAGCAAAGTTCGAGCGCGAGCATCCACGAATATATCAGGACCTCGGCGGAAAACCGATGGTCGTCGAGGCACCCACCGACCGGACCAGTCTTCCTCCAGTAACGCGGTTGCCAAGCAGGCATCGGATGCCCTATCCCTCGTTGGGAAGCCGCTTCGTATGTCGGGTCGACGAGTGTGGCAGATCCACGACATGCTGAGCGCTGGCCGGGCAGCCGTATTTCAAGGCGTGGCACAAGTCACTGGCGCTGCTGGTGTCGGGAAAACCCAGTTGGCCATCGAGTATGCTCACCGCTTTTCGGGGAAGTATCCGGGAGGCATTTTCTGGGTCGACGCGGATCGCGGTTGCTCCGCTCTTATCGACCAAGTTTCCGAAGCGGCAATAATTCCAATTGAGGGTCATTTGGAGGAGAGTCGGCGTCTTGAACAGCTTTGGCTGGTGCTCAGTCAATCGCAACCCTGTCTGATCATTCTTGACAACTTTCCGCCGGAAGGCGAGTTCCAGCCCTGGCTTCCGGTAAGCGGAGCCATTCACACGCTCGTCACGACTCGCCGCCGCGATCTTACGCGGTATCCAGCGCTCGACCTGAGTGTCTTTGATGAGACGGATTCGCTCGCTGTGCTGTGTCGTGGCTCCAGCACCTATCGGCAGATTCAGGTCGATGAACTTGTTCGGCAGCTTGGCAGACTCCCGCTGGCTCTGGAGTTGGTCGGCGGTTATCCGTTAACCCAGGCTTTTGTACAATCAACCGTCAGGTGGCCCAACGCATTGGAGCACAGCGAAACGGCAAAATCAAGCGAAAGGCAGGCAGACAGAGGGTTTCAGGCCACTTGACGAGACCGAAGCACAACGACGGACAGCCATGAACACCCCTCAATTCGCTGAATGGCATTCAGGGGGTCACGGGTTCGAGTCCCGTCAGCTCCACCAGTCTTTTCAACGGTTTAGCCGTTCCCCTTCAGTCGCCGATTTTTCCGCTGTGTTACTTCGGACATTCGTCGTGCTGGCTCTTGCCTTGCGGCGGCGAATCGCCCTGCTGAAAGTTCTTGGGCTTGATGTTCTTGACGTAGCGGCACTCGGCGTAGTGGTAGAGCTTCGACCGCTTGCTCCAGGCGTACTTGGCTGGCGGCGCGTCGTCCTGCTGCCAGATGGGAAAGGTGGCGACTTGGCCGCCGCTGTGGGTAACGGTGAAGTAGTCGTCGCCAAGCTCGTATTCGACCACGATGTCACCTCCCACCACGTCGGTGCCGGGTGCCGGGTCCGTGTCGCCGTCGCCGTCCTGGGTCCAGAATGTCTTCACGCCGTAGGCGTGCAGCCGCTCCAGGCATTCGCGCGTGGGGTGGCCGTAGCCGTTGTGGTCGCCCACCGAGATGACCCCGATCCGGGGGTTGAGAGTCTTCAGCCAAGTGCTGTTGGAGCTGTAGCGCGAGCCGTGGTGGTTGACCTTGTACACCTCGACCTGCCCGACCTTCGGGGCTACCATGGTTTCGATGTCCTCGTAGTAGCCCGTGTCGAAGCCGCTCAGATCCCCGGCGATCACGGCGTCGAAGTTTCCGAAGCGAACGACGGCGACCACGCTGAGGTCGTTCTCGTTGACCGTTTCGATGCCGGCGCCGCTGAGGGCGGGAATGTCGATCAACACTTGCTGTGCGGCGCCCTCGTCGAGCTTGATCTGCATTCCAGCCGTGGCGGTCCTGCGCAGGGTGCCCACCGCTTTCACGTACTCGTCGTAGCTCTTGGACCGGTAATTGCCGCCCCGGTCGTAGGCCGCCGTGGTCAGCGGGAAGTCGTCCAGAACCTCCTCGGTGCAGCCGATGTGGTCGGCATGGTAGTGGCTGGCGATGTGGTAGTCAATGTCCTCCACGCCAAGCCGCTTCAAGTAGTTCACCGGCCTGTCGCAGTCCTTGTAGTTGCCGTTGTCGAACAGCACGGTATCGCCCTCGGGCGATATGAGGATCGCCCCGTCACCCTGCCATACGTCCATGAAATGGATCTGAAGCTTGCCGTTGGCTTGACCGAGGGCGTAGGATGGCAGCACAGCCAGCAGGAGAAGCCCTATGAGGGCAGCCTGCGATGGCCACGTGGACCCTCCCCCTCTGAGTCGGACATGTCCGCAACGATGTACGAAAGACATCACGTCGAACCTCCCTTCTTCTGGTTCTGCGGCGTCCCCAAAAGCGCCTGTGAAGAACCACATCCCTTTAGGGGGGCCGCGCACTTGCAATTGTTTGTGGCTATTGTTGGTTGCCTTGAATTATGCGGGGCGCAAGAGTGATTGTCCAGTCTCCAGGCTCAAATGGGATTGGCGGGACGGGTGCCGTGTTTGTGGATCTGCCCCCGCCGGAGGCGCCAGCCGCGATGAATGTCGGTCCCCCGAATGGGGTCGGAAAGCCGTTGACGCGGGAGGATCTCAAAGGCGGAAACGTCGAGTACCGGACTGTGCGGA
>DATIPO010000219.1:0-7069 GCA_035471925.1 Acidobacteriota bacterium | reverse complement strand
GGGGGCCGCCAGACAATGGCGCGGCGTCAGGGTGGGCTTGATGGGAAGTTCGGAGTGGACGGCGACCTTCAGCCCCAGTTCTTTTCCTTTGCCCACAGCCTTGCGGATGTCGGCTTCGGCTTGGGTTAGGGGGTCGGTGTCCTTGCGGCCCGTCAGGCGGTCCCAAAGGGTGCGGCTTCGGGCCTCTGCGGCGCCGCTCCGTTCTTTCTCGTCGCCCAGCGCATGAGTCGGTTGAATGTCATCTGAAGCATCACGAGCGGCCGCCTCTGTGCCTGGCTCTTCGTTCTCGCCGGAGGCCAGCACTGGGAGGGGTTCCGGCTCAGCGTCGCCCCGGGCGTGGCCGTTGGCGGGGGCGTCGTTGTGTCCCAGGCGGTACTTGAGGAGACTGAGTTTCCAGTCCTCTTGGGTGGAGGGGACGTTGAGCTGCTTGAGGTGGACGACCTTGGCCCCCACCGAGTCGGCCCAAGCCGGAACGTCGGTGATCTGCGATGCGTTGAGCTCTTGGATGGTGAAGGCGATGGCCAGTTCCAGTCCGCTGCCCGACTTGGCTACTTGTTCCGAGAGGCCGCGCAGGTTGGCCGCCACTTTGTCCAGGCTGGCGCCCACGCGGATGGTGTCGTAGGTTTCGGGAGTGAGTCCGTCGATGGAAACGGTCAGCCGGTCCATCCCCGCGTCGATCAGGCGCTGGGCGTTCCTGGGGTTGATGGCGGTGCCGTTGGAGGTCATGGAGGTTTCGCATCCGCGCTCTTTGGCCATGGCGACCATGTCGTAGATGCGTTTGTGCAATAGCGGTTCGCCCCATCCGGTGAAGTCGACATTGTGGGCGTAGCGCATGGCGTCGGCGATGCGCTGGTAGACCTCCATCGACATGTCCAGGTGGGGATCCTCGCTGGCAAACCGCGGACACATCTCGCACCCCAGATTGCAGCGGAAGGTCGGCTCCAAATTAAATCCCAGTCGTCGCTCTTGCACGGAGGCCATTGTAACAGGCGCGCCTATTCCGCTGGACCATCCTTCTACAGCCGGACGATGAAGCGGTCGTCATTCTGGCTGAGGCCCTGCAGCTCCCGGATGATGCGAACCGATTCCCCCACTGTGACGTCGATATGGTGCTGCGCCTTACGAAATTCCCTACTGTTCATTGCTATCTCCTTCTGTAGTCATGAGGCGCTAGCAGGCATGCTGGCGGCTCTCGCTCATCGTTGAAAGTAGAGAGGCTCGGGTTCGAGTGGGTCCTCTGAGGTGACGGGTGCGGCGGTGGCGCCGTGGTAGAGGTGGCCGTTTTTCATGACGTAGCGGATGGAGCGGGTGTGGCGGATGTCCTCTAGGGGGTTTTCTGTTAGCACTACCAGGTCGGCCAGTTTGCCGGGCTCGATGGAGCCCAGGCGGTCGTCGAGGCCTTGGTGGCGGAAGCCGTTGATGGTGGCGATTTGGATGGCCTGCAAGGGAGTGAAGCCGCCGTGGACGAAAAGTTCCATTTCCCAGTGGGCGCCCAGGCCCATCATCTGTCCGTGAGCGCCCATGGTGAGGATGACGCCCTTTTCGTGGAGCTTGCGCAGTTCCGAGGCCATGCGGCGGTGGTATTGGTCGTCTTCCCAGTACTTGGTGGGACGGCGCAGACGCAGCAGCTCTTCCTTGCGGAAAAAGCGCAGCAGCTTTTCGTCCTCCCAGAGGCGTTCGGTCATGTGGAAGTAGCGTTCGCCCGAGGGTCCGTTATAGACCACGATGAGGGTGGGGGTCATGCCGACTTCGGTGGCTGCGAAGAAGGAAACCACGTCGTCGTAGAGCGGGGTGATGCCCATGGTGTGCTCAAGGCCGGTGAAGCCGTCCACGAGCTGGGTCAGGTTCATCTGGGGGTTGGCGAAGGACTCGCTGACCAAGTTGAGTCCCAGCTCGCGCGAGGCGGCGGCCAGTTGCTGACGGGCCGCCCGGGTGTGGTTGGAGTAGTCCTTGAGTCCCAGGGCGCCGTGGTCGCGGTTGAAGCGGGCGTGCTCCAGGGCGTCCTCCAGCGAGTGGATGGGACGGTGCATCTTGGTGCGGTACTTGGTGACGAAGATGGGGTCGCCCACCGAGTAGATGCGGGGCCCCGTCATCTTGCCGGCGCGCAGCATGTCAGAGATCCAGAAGTCCTTCTGGGTGGTGCCGTAGACGTCGTACATGGTGGTGACGCCGTAGGCCAGGTTGGCCAGCAGTCCGTAGTGGCGCTGCTCGATGACATTGAGCAGGCCGATGGGGCTGCCGTAGTGTCCGTGGGCGTCGAACATGCCGGGCATGATGGTGTGTCCGCTCAGGTCGCGGATTTCGGCGTCGGAAGGAATGTCGACGTTGGTCCCCACCGATTCAATGCGGTCGCCGCGGACCAGGACGGTGGCGTTCTCCAGCACCTCGAGTCCGGCGTTCATGGTGAGGACGCGCACATTGGTCAAGGCTGTGACCGCGTCCTCCGCGGGACGGGCGATGTCGAAGGTCATGCTGAGGTCGGTGCGGCGGACGGTCGATGGGCTGCTCCCGCTGGAAGCGGCGTCTTGGCTGGCCCCGGCAGCGGATGAGCCGCCTCCGCCGTTGGTCGTCTCGCCAGACTCACCTTCAGACTCCGCACGCGGACGCGGGTCGTTAGGCTTGCCTTGGGCGAGGATATCCTCCAGCTTCTTCTCGCAGAACCAGCGGCCGCGGGTCCAGTGCAGGCCTTGGGAATCTTCATCCCACTCGGTAAAGTCACCGTCCCAGTCGGCGTCCACGCGGAAGGAGACGCCTTTGCGGTCGGCGGCGCTGATTTCGAGGATCTGTCCCACGAACTCAAAGGGCGTGACCCAGGTGCGGTGGTATTCGCGGTAGGCGATCCACTTCTCGTCGGGGGACACCACGGCCCGGGTGGCGCGGGGGAAGGTGTAAAGCTTGGTGGGCTCAGAGACGGATCCGGTGCGCATGTCGACGGTCAGCCTCTTGAGCACCAGTTGGTCGTCTTCGTAATCGCTGTAGTAGATGTCCTCCGAGGACACGCCCACCGTCACTGCCGGCGGACGCTTGGCGTAGCGGTTGCGCGACCATTGGATGTCGGCCAGCTTGTACTCCTCGATGCGCGGACGGCGGTGGTCGGAGATCCCCATCATCAGTTCGAAGCCGGTCTGTCCCTCGAGGTGCGTCCCGGTGCGGATGTCGTCGTCGCCGCGCACGTAGAAGATGCGCTGTCCGTTGTTGGCCAGCTTGAGCGCTCCGTATTGGGAGGGCGTTTCGGTGAGGCGGATGTTGTCGCCCTCGCCGTCCACCGGACGCTCCCACAGCGTGCCCAGGTTCTCGTCGTCCCAGGCGGCGAAGAAGATGCGTCCGAAGCCGGAATCATAAAGCGGCGCGGTTTCGTGGGCGGGAGAGTTGGTCAGGTTCTGATGCTCTCCGTCAGCAGTGAGCATCCACAAGTCGCCCAGCGCTTCGAAGAGAATGCCGTCGGGCGTCCGCTGAGCCCAGCGGTGGGAGCGGGTGCGGGCCTGCTCGTCGGGGACGTCGAGCTTGAAGCGCATGGTCTCGTCGAACTCGCGGCGGACGGGCGCCGTGAACTCGATCTTGCGCGCGTCGCCTGTCTCTACCTCGACGGCGTGGATGCCGCCGCCCATCGAAATCACGATGTGGCGGTTGTCGGGCGTCCAGGCCATGTTGGAGTAGCAACCATAGAAACTGCTGGACTCGAAGCGTCCCCAGTCGAGTCCGCTGTGCAGGACGCGGTCTTGCAGCGTGTCCAGGTCGCGCACCACGAGTTCGGTTGCGAGGTCGTTGCGGCGGACGTAGGCCAGCAGCTTGCCGTCCGGCGACACGCGCGGACTGGCCGCTCCGCCGGGACGTTCGATGAAGACCTCGATCTCGCCGCTCTTGAGGTCGTAGGTCTTGATGCGCGGGCCGCTGCGCGGCAGGCTTTCGTCGTTGTGCTCGAAGAAGATCAGGTCGCGGCTGGGATGCTCGACCAGATGGTTGACGGGATCGCGTCCGTCGGCCGGGATGAGCTCCTGCTTGCCGCCCAGCAGATTGAACTGGTAAACGGGAAAGCGCACGCGCAGATTGAGGGCTGTGGCATAGAGGTGGCGTCCGTCGCGAGACCACGTCGATTGGAAGACGGGCAGGCTCATCTGGGAGACGTTTTCCAGGCTGCCGTCGGAGAGGTCCATTACCCAGATGTCTTCGCTGCCGCCGCGGTCGGAGGTGAAGGCCAAACGCCGTCCGTCGGGACTGAAGCGGGGGAAGAGATTCCAAGACCTGCCGTTGGTCAGCGCTTCGGCTGTCCCGCCCTCGAAGGGGACGCGGTAAAGATGTCCCAGCAGATCGAAAACGATCGTCTTGCCGTCGGGCGAAACGTCCAGCCCGATCCAGGTACCTTGGCTGGCAGCGTATTCGAAGAGTTTGGACGGGGCCCGTGATTCATCCACATTCCAGGACTCTTCCGAAGGGGCCGCTGCTGCCGTCTCCGGTTCCGCCGACGACACTTCCTCCACAGCCGCAACACCGGCCCATCCCAGGACCGCGCAGATCACCAATCCAACCACCGTCATACGCGTCTTCATGAATGCCATCCCTCGTCAAAAATCAGGTCGAGCGGGGGCCTTCATTGTGGGCGACCCGTGGCTGGCGTGCAACTCGAAAACGGCGACGATCAAAGGGAGTTCGAAGCGTACAGGACGGCCGGAGGTGAGGCCGGGATCGCTCAGCACGGTGTCGCGTGGAGACGAGCGCGACTGGCTTGACGGCCTTCAGCGGAGAAGCGATTCGCTGCTCAGGATCACTTGCAGTTCCTCTTCGGGGAAGTCCTCGCTGTGGATCAGTGCCCAGGCTTGTCAGGTCGGGCGAAGCGGAAAAACGCAACGACACTACCCGAGATTTCGTATTGGTTGAAGTACTTGAAGAATAGAAAACGGGCCAAGTTCTGTGACTTTGGAGGTCAGGTTGATGAGGATTTGGGGATTAGGGGTTGTCATTATTGCCTTGATCGGCGTCGCGCTGATTCCCGGGCTGGGGCTGGCGTCGGCCGGTTTTGGCCTTCAGAGTTCGGGCCAAGATCTGGCGGCACAGGTCCGGGAGGCGGAAACCGCCTTCGCCAAGACCATGGCCGACCGCGACCTGGACGCTTTCCGGTCGTTTCTAGCGGAAGGCGCCGTTTTCATCTCGGGCGCCAAGGCCCTGCGCGGGCGGGACGCCATCGTGGAGGGGTGGAAGGCCTACTACGAAGGGACGGAGGCGCCTTTTTCCTGGCGTCCTGAAACCGTGGAAGTGACCGGTTCGGGCGATTTGGGGCTGAGCACGGGACCCGTTTTCAATCCGGCGGGAGATCGTGTCGGGACCTACGTCTCCACCTGGCAGCGCCTACAGGACGGAAGCTGGAAGGTCGTTCTGGACGGCGGCTGTCCGCCGTGTCCCCGCTGCGATTGAGTCATTTCGTGATGCGCTTGCGGGGCCATCTCCTGTCAGCCAGGACCGTCTGGCCCGTTTCCCGGGGTCGACTCCGACCTCCATGCCGCAGCTCGATGGTCGAGTCCCATGTACCGCCCGACCTGGCGAGCCTCCTCGTACCGTCGAGAACTTGAGGCAACCGACCTTGGGCGCTGAACGCTCCCGTGTGGACTCGTTGGCCACCCGGCGGCCCTATTCGGCGCGAAGGGCGATTATGGGGTCGACCCTGGTGGCTCGGCGCGCCGGAAGGAGGCAGGCCGCCAGCGCCACCAGCGAGAGCGTTAAAACCACGCTGGCCAAGGCCCAAGGATCGGTTGGCTGCACCTCATACAGCCAGCTCTCGATATAGCGCGACAAGCCCAGCGCCGAGACTAGGCCGATCGCGATTCCCAATCCGACGGGGAGCATGCCCTGGCGGACCACAAGCCGCAAGACCTGGCTCCGGCCCGCTCCCACCGCCATGCGCACGCCGATCTCGTGGGTGCGCTCAGTCACCGAATAGCTGACCACGCCGTAGATTCCAAAGGCGGCCAGGAAGAGAGCCAGTCCCGCGAAAACCATGAACAGGGTCAGGTAGAAGCGCTGACTGGTCAGCGTTTCGGCCACCAGATCGTCGTAGGTTTGAAAGGCGTGAATGGGCTGTCCCTCATCGATCGTCCAAATGAGCTGCCGCAGGCTGTCGATGACGCTCTCGGGCTGGCCCGCCGTCCGAACGATCAGCTTTCGGTGGTTGTTGGGCTGCTGGCTGTAGGGATAGTAGATGGCCAGATCGCCATAGGGGTTGTCGAGCCCGAACGACTTAACGTCGCGGGCCACCCCCACCACAGTCCGCCACGTACCGCTGGAGCCGACGCGCATGCGGTCTCCCAGAGGATCATCCTGGCCCCAGTAGCGGCGCGCCATGGCCTGATTGATGATGACCGCCCGAGGCGATTCGGGGGTGTCCTGAGGACCAAAGCTGCGACCCTTCAGAATAGGAATTCCCAGTACCTGGAAGTAGTCGGGCCCCACGGTGTAGTAGGGAAGCATTTGATTGTAATCGGGCTCACCGGCCTCCTGACCCTCGATTTCAATGGTGCCGAAACCGAAGCTGAAGCCACCTCCATCAGGCGGCACTCCGCTGCCCATGCTGGCCGCTTCCACTCCCGGCAACGACTCAGCCCCTCGGGCGAGTTGCTGGAAGAAGCCGTCTTGCTGGGCGCGGTCAGGATAGCGATTGGAATCGAGCGTTAGGGAGACCGACAGGATGCGCTCAGTGCCCAAGCCTGTCCCGACATTGAGAAGGCGCAGGAAGCTGGTCATGAGCAATCCCGCCCCCACCAGCAGGACCAGAGAGAGCGCCACTTCAGCGGTCACCAATCCGGAGCGGACCCAGCGGCTGCTCTGCGCCGAGCCCGAGCGGCTGCCGTGCTTGAGGGCCTCCAGCAGATCGGGCTTGGATACTTTCAGTGCCGGAAGCAAGCCGAAGACGATGCCCGTCAAGGCGGCCATGGCCGCTGAGAAAAGCAGGACCCTCTGGTCGACCCTCACGGTGTTGAGCTGGAAGAGGCTGATGTCGCTGGGCGCCATTCCCATGATCAGGTCCACCGTCCACAGTGAGAGAACGGCTCCCAGTGCCGCACCCGCGAAGGCCAAGAGC
>DATIPO010000218.1:0-4028 GCA_035471925.1 Acidobacteriota bacterium | reverse complement strand
ACGTGCGTAGATCCTTCGTTTGAAAAGCAAGTGTTCCGATTTGTCTTTCGAGGCGAGCCCAATGATGAACGACAAAGAATCGAGGCGCACCTTGAACGTTGTGATAAATGCCGGAAGGCCATCGAAGTCTGGCGGCGAAAGGCAGCCGTAGGCGAAGCTATCATTTCCGAACGCTCGGATGAGGATGGCGAATAGCCCTCCCTGCTTAAAACCATCTTGCTTTCATTCCACCCCTGCCCCGTGAAGAGAGCGGCGAGGAGGACGATCAGCAGTGAGCAGGGAAGTGACCGAAGCGGTAAGCGGACTCGATTTCAAAGAGGCGATCGGCAGGCGGGAGGCGAGCCGCATCGTAGGGAAGATGGTGAAGGCTTCGAAGCGGCTAAAAGCCGTCTGCCAGGCGTACATGGATTTCTTTGACTCCCGCCTTGGCGAGTTCGAAGACGACTTAGACCTCTTCGAGGATCTCGACCAGATCCTGGCCACTCTGGGATATCGAATCCGCCAGTTCGAGCGAGCTTACGAGGTACTCGGCAACAGTATCGCGGAGCACTACGGCTACGGCGAGCCCGACCCAGAGGACGTAGGAGGAACGGGAAAGCCGTGGCCCGAAGAGTCGACCGTCGACGAAGCCCAGGTCGAGAAGTGGCGTAGCGACCAGGCGGCAGTTAACGGCGAGTCTGCAGGGGACTTTTCGACGGCTTGAGATCCAGGACATCTACTACTACACACTCTTTCCTTGTTCGTCCGAGTCGGGCAGGAGGTCCATCGCTAACGACTTGGCTGAAGTCTACGCCGACTTGGCGGAGACCGTCCAGGATCTTCAGGCCTGTGGGAAAACATCCGACGGTGAAGAGGCTATGGACTACTTGGGTTGGGTCAAGAGCCAGTTCTCCGTCCACACCATGACGCATCTGCTGGAGGTTGAGAAGGTCGTCCGATGGATGGCTGGCATGTCTAGGCGATAATCCACTGATCCCTGCCGTCGAAGTCGGTTAGACCTCCGTAATCCCCTCGGAGCGCTTCGGTAGCCAAGCTCCTCCCGACAACCTGCTCTCCCCACGCTGCCCGCATGAGTCGTGCGGCGGCAATAGGAACCAAGAACAGCACTCTGGTTGGTCGGCTTTTCAGCATCATAGGGCATTGCAAATGCTAGCGCGGACACCCGGCGGTCCAGCGCCTGTGTGGGGATTGTGTGAGAAAAGCCGTCCAAAATCTGCCCCCATCGTGGAAAATCTGCCACGATGTGGAATCGGCTAAGTGGCTGAAAACGCATAAGCTGCGCGGAATGAGGAAGTTGGTGAGCCTCGGAGGGTTCTTTCTTACAAGCAGGAAGTCGGCGGTTCAAGCCCGTCACCGCCCACCATGCATCTTCTTTGTTTTCAATTACTTAAACCGGAATCGAGTCTCTCCGTATACACCAATGTTTCTCGTTGTGTGAGATTGAGGCAGGGTGTCGGCTCGGCACTTGGGCTGAGCAGAGTGCCGACTCATCTGGCAGGTTGCATTCGAGGCGACCGGTTTACGTACTTGTTGAGGGTACACAGATTATGCAGGAAGAACCTCCGCAGTCGTCCTGCACGGGCCGAATGTCGCTACTGGAGAACGGGAGAATCTCCAGGTGCCCGTGGGCCGGGAGGTCGGCGTTTCAAGCCTGTCACCGCCCACCAGTTCTTATCTCCTCTTCTCCTCCCGGACTCCACCAGCCGAAGGGTAATGGGCCGTTATTAGCAACCCATTACCAGCCGAAGAAGTCTCTTGACTTAGGAGCACCGATCTTCTAGACTGCTAACAACGATTAATAAAATCAATAACGCTTTTGTGCTATCGGTTCTGCCTTGCCCCTGGATTCAAGCTGTTTACTGCCGAGAGTACACCCCTTTTGGTATCGGGCAGGTGCCCCGTGAGGGAACGGCCGACAATCCTGAAGATCATCTGGCTTGTCTGGCTGTTGGCTTCTTTGACGCCACTGGTCAGCGCCCAGAAAAATCCCCAGTCCCTCGATCTTCTGCGGGAGTCCGAGCGGGCTCTGGGCCTTGATCGCGTCGAAGTGCGGACGCTTTCAGCCTCGGGGGCCCTGACTCGGCTGGACAGCAGCAAAGCAGCCGCGCCGGTCAATGTGGAGTTCAAGGTCATCGACCTCGAGCGCGTCCGCTGGGAGTTCGACACTCCCCAAGGCCCCTCGGTCACCATCGTAAACCGCAACGGCGGCTGGAACCTCACGCAGGACAAGCGGACGGCGCTTCCCGTGGGCCGCATCTCCGGGCTGGGCTTGGAGCGGTTTCCGCCACTTCTACTTCTGCGAATCATCCGCTCGGCGGACGTGAGGGTGATGGCGCCTGAGACGCACCAGAACCCAGGTGCTGTCCGTCATACCATCCGCCTGCACCGGCTGGCCCCACCCGGGGCGGCTCCCGAGGTTCGCGACGGATTTCGGCGCATGACCAGCGCCGAGTTGGTCATCGACGCCGAGACCTCGCTGCCCCTTCTGCTGCGCTACCGCGAGCAGCCCTCCGACTGGCGGATCGACGTGCAGGCTCAGATAGAGTTCAAGCACTACAAGGCGGTGGACGGGCTGCTGTTTCCGACCACCGTGATCCGCACCCGCGGCGGAGTCTTGTTTGACCGGCTCGACTTCGGGCAGATCCGGCCCAACGCGCCGGTCTCCGAAAGCGATTTCGCTCCCTAGCGGAGGTCTTAAGATGCCCGCATCCCCCTTCCGGCTTCTGCTGGCGGTCCTGCTGGCGGCAGGAATGCTGCAGGCCCAGTCCGACGAGTACGTCACCAACAGCAACCTGCGCGGGGTGGTGCCGCTGGCCACCTATCAGATCGACGAGATCGACAACGTCAACCTGGGCAACGGCGCCGTCAACCTAACCATCGGGCTGTTCAGCCGCCAGGGACGCGGGCCCGGCTACTCGCAAACCGTCTATTACTCCAGCAAGATCTGGAAAGCTGAGGCCGTCCCCCATCCCTTGGGGGCTCCCATAACGGTCGGGCACAACTGGGTTCCCAGCTTCGGGCAGGAAGCCAAGCTGGGCGGCGTGCGCGGCGATCTGCTCTCCAAGGACCAGTTCTACGAGTGTGAGGACGGGGAAGGCTTCTTTTTGGCTCAGGTGCGCTCCAACTTCATCTACACCTCGGCCGCCGGAGGCACTCACCGCTTCCCCAACCGTGACTACTTCACCAATCCCGAAGACGAACTGCGGGTGTGCGGCACGCTTTCCAGCACCAGCGACTATCCCGTCGGGCCCTCGGATTCGGGCGTGATTGAGTTGGACACTTCGCAAACGGGCGCCTACCTGATCCGCTTCAAGGACGGAAGCCAGGAGTCGTTCATCACCAGTTCGCGCGCGGTCACCGGCAGCAACGGCAACATCCGCCTGATCACCGACCATGTCGACAACAGCCGCGACCGCGTCTTCCGCTACGACTTTCTCAACCGTCTGGACAGCGTAGCCGGGCTGCCCTGGTTCATCGACTATGCCTACGACCGCTTCGGAAACCGCCTTTCAGCCGAGGGCACGGTTTCCACGCCCAACTACCTCGACTCCCTGCTCAGCTTTGATGCGGCCACCAACCGGGTCCTGGGCTGGGAGTACGACTCGGCCGGCAACCTGCTCGACGACGGTCTGCGCCACTACTGGCGTGACGGCGAAGGCCGAATAACAGGAGTGGGACCCAGCATGCCCTCCTCCTCGCCGCCGCCCGGAGACGACGGCCGTTCCTCGCTGCGGCGCCGCAGCGGTGCGCCCTCGACCAGCTATCTCTACGACTATCAGGGCCGAAGGGCGGCCAAGCTCGACGGCTCGGGCGGGGGGCGCATCTACTTCTGGGACGAAGCGGTGGGCGAGGTCATCTGGGAGTTTCCCCTCAACTCGCCGATCCAGGACCTGGTGCGGGGCTGGTTCAATGGGCGGCTGGTGGTGGAAAACGACACCCGCCCGGGGGGAGGGCTGCACAACTTCTTCCGCGACCACCTGGGCAGCACCCAGGTCACCGCAGACTTCTTCACCGGCGCCTTGGTCTGC
>DATIPO010000217.1:0-4861 GCA_035471925.1 Acidobacteriota bacterium | reverse complement strand
CTAGAGGACGCGGGTGATGATGAGAGTCAGGTCGTCGCGCTGGTGGGGCGTGCCGGCAAATCCATGGACGGCTTCGATGACTTGGTCGATCACTTCTTGCAGCGGCTTCTCGAAGTTGCGTCGCAGCACGCGGCGCAGCCGCTCTTCCCCGAACTCTTCTTCGGCGCTGTCCATGGCCTCAGTGATGCCGTCGGTGAAGAAGACCACCATGTCTCCCGGATAGAGCTGACAGGAACCCTTGCGGTAGACGGCGTTGGCGAAGACTCCCAGCACCGTGCCTCCGGCCTCCAGGCGCTCCAGCCCGGCTTCCTCAAGTTCGGGGGTGTAGCCTCTGCGCAGCACCATGGGAGGCAAGTGTCCGGCGTTGACGTAGCTGAGCTGCCGCCGGTAGTCATCATAAAGGCCGTAGAAGAAGGTCACGAACCGGCTGGAATCGGTGGAAGTCGTGATGAGGCGATTGACGTCGGCCATCATGGCGTCCAACGAATCGACGTGCTGAGGAGCGTAGCTTTGGAGGCAGCCCTGCAACGAAGCCATCAGCAGCGCCGCCGAAACACCTTTGCCCGAGACATCGCCCAGGGCGATTCCAAGGCGTTCGTTGTCGAGCCCGATGAAGTCGTAGTAATCGCCGCCCACGCCGCTGGCGGGAAAACAGACTGCCGCCGTTTCCAGCGTCTCCAAGCGCGGAAACTTCTGGGGAAGGAGCCTCTTCTGCACTGCCGCCGCGTAAGCCAGCTCCTGCTCGTAGTGGTGATCGTCCTTTTCCTGAGGCTGAGCCAAGGCCGTGCGCGGCCGTCCGCGGGCTACGGCGCTCTCCACAGCGGCGATCAGCTTCTCGTTCTGCCAGGGCTTGAGGATGAAGTCGGTGGCCCCTTCCTTGATGGCCCGCACCGCCATCTCCACGTCGCCGAAGGCGGTCATCAAAATCACCACCGCATCGGGATTGATGTCGCGGATGGTCTTGAGCCAGAGAAAGCCTTCCTTGCCGCTGGTCGTGCCCCCGGTGAAATTCATGTCGAGGAAGATGGCGTCGAAAGACTCCTCGTCCAGAATCTGAGGAATGCGCTCGGGACGGCTCTCGGTGCGGATGCGCTCCACATGGCGCTTGAGCAGGATCTCGGCGGCGAAGAGGATGCCTTCGTCGTCGTCGATGAACAGAACTCTTCCGCCGCCGTTGGCCATGAATGAATCGCTCCCTGCTCCTCTCCCGCTGTCGACGGGAGGCCCTGAATCAATACCAAAATTCCGCTGGAATGGGAAGCCTTCTTGCCCATTCCGCCTTGAACCGATTGAATGCGAATTGCATCCTTAATAGGGTAGACGAAATAGGTTCGGAGGTCGCAACCATGAAAGTCTCAGGTCCGAAAGGGTATTCTCCCTCGAATTGGAAGGGGACCGCCGCTGCGGTTTTCCTCATCATCCTCATCAGCCTTCTTTCGCTGGGCACCGCCAGCGCTCAAGATCAAGACGAGAAGGCGCCGGTGATCGTTCCCAATACCCCCTACTACGAGCCCGACGAGAGGGCCGAGCAGGCGGTTTTGCCCGTGTCTGCGCCCGGCCACCTGCCCGCCAATCGGCCTGCCGCAGTTGCCTCCAGATCGTCCTTGGTCATTCCTTCGGGATCGAATTTGGCCATCCAATTCGACGACGAATTGGAATTCGGCGAACGAGGCACCTTCTTTCAGGCTGTGCTGGCTGAGGATCTGGTCCAGAACCAGCGGGTGGTGGCCGCCAAAGGGACGCCCGTTCGAGGCGAGGTCTACCGCGACCCCTCCAACGACAAGCTGCACATCGAGATCACCGACCTGCAACTCGGACCAGACTGGCAGCCAGTCTACACGCGTCCTCTGAAGGCCGAGGCCAAGAAGAAGGGCCGCGGATTCTGGAGCAAGTTCGCCACCGGACTGGGCATTGCCGGAATCGTGGCCGGAGAAGCTCTGGACGCCGGTTCACGAGGCCGGCGCGGCTGCCCCACCCGAAGAAACCGATCGGCGGGACGCGCGGCCCTGGCAGCCGGAGCCCAAGCGGGCGGTGCGCTGCTGCTCAGCCGGCAAGTCTACGGAAACGTCCGCGGCCCCAGCTACAAGATCAAGAAGGGCAAGCAGTACAGCTTCACCCTGGAGGACGACCTCCGCATTCCCTGAGCCGAAATCAGCCCCGCGTTCCCTCTGCACCTCGGGGCACCTGCCCCCTGCTTCCTCCGCCTCCCATTTGTCTGCCTTTCTTCAGGCCCGATGGGCCCTTGTGCCTTCTCGATTTCCGGGGCCCCGAATCGCTGCACGAATCAGCCCTTTGGCGTGCCCGCACAAAGGCAGCACCTCAAAAAGGGATTGCATTTACCGAGAAAATGGGTATCCTTACCCAGTGGGGAGGTACGAGAGTTATGAAGTTCAAGACTCTTCCAAGGGAGACGCCCGTGATCCTGGGCCTCCTGGTCACCTTGGCTTTTTCGTCCGGCGGAACGATCCTGGCTCAGCAGGCTCAAGAGGCCCAGACGCCCGTCAAAGCTCAAGCCGACTATTCCATCGACCTGCCGCAGTTGCCGACCTTCCAGCTTCCCGACTTGAGCGGAGAGATGCGCTCGCTGGAAGAGCTCAAGGGACGCGTGACCATGGTCAACTTCTTCTTCCCTTCCTGCTCGGGATGCAATCAGGAACTGCCCTTCCTGAAGAAGCTTTACGAGAAATACCGCGGCTTCGGCTTTTCCTTGATCTCCATCAACGTGCGCCCGTCCCAGAACCGCCAGTTGACGACCTGGGCCCAGAAGGGCGGCTACAGTCACCCCATCCTGCGCACCGAGGACGAGGACTGGCGAAAGGCCTTCCGAGTGGACGGGACCCCCGTCAACTGCCTCTTGGGCGACGACAACACCATGCTCAAGCGCTACGAAGGCTACAGTCCCCGCAATCTGGAACGGATCGAGTCGGCCGTGCGCCGCATGCTGGGTCTGGACGACAAGCCATAAGGCCGCTCGTCGGCCAACACCCGCACCCGAGTCCAGTCTCGTGAACATGGCAGTGGTGGGTTTGTGGCTGGCGTCCCCGACGATAATAAGAGCTTTCCGCTCAGACCTTGCAGAGGAAGGGTGTCCTGTTCCAAAATCGCTTCCATGGCAGAACTGGTTCACACATCCAAGATGCAAATCTTCCAGGAGAAGCGGCCCAACCGCCGCGTCAAACTGGAAGGATTCGAGCAACCCATCCGCTTCGGCGTGCATAGCGGAATTGCCGGCTTCTACGGCCTCACGCCTGAAGAGGAACATCCTGCTACCCTTGACCACTTGATCGCCGCAGTAGGCGGCTGACTGACCGGCACTCTTGCCGGCGCGCTGGATGCGCGCGAGATTCCCAGCTTCCCCGACAAGCTCTATTCCGATGTGGAGGGCGACATCGAAGACGTCGACGGCGTCATGCGCATCACCGAGATCCGCGTCCGCTACCACATCCGAGTGGCCCAAGGCAAGATGGCAGCCGCCCGGCGGGCGGTTGAAAAACACCCGGCCAAGTGTCCGGCCGCCATGAGCGTGGAAGGCTGCATCCGCCTTAAGATCGAAGCCGAGTACGAAGCGGACTAGATTCAGCCCGCCCTCCTGAGCCGGTTGCCGGCTTGGGTCCAAGGTCCCTCCGTCCGCCCCAAATGACACCTGCTATCGACAATCTTTATTGAATGATGTAAGCCATTCAATATCAGAGGTTTAAGTCCTCATTCCCTCTTAACAATCTCCTTACCTTCCGGCTGGTCGAAGGCCTTGATTTGGTTGGCGGACCAAGAGTAAGTTGGAGACCGCCCGCACTTGGAAAGTCAATTGGATCTCATCTCTGAGAGACGGGCATTTCGAGTACGGTTCAGAGGGAATCCGGCCCGGAGGGCCGCCACGGTCATGATCCTGAGAAATGGTTTCTCGGGATGTCCGCCCCGACGACTTCCGAGGTAGCCGTCCGGGCCCTCTCTCTCGGCCTCAAGGTCAGGTGTGTCTCGCGAGCTTGAATCAACCGTTGGGACCCAGAGGCTAGACGCTTGCATCTCGACCGGTTCCGCTCTCGAGACGCAGTCGTCCCCTACGAAGGAACGAAACCTCATCACAAACCCGGTTCTCCTGCGGAAGTGGAATGGACTGAAACGGGAGTGCGGCCTCAGCCTCAGCGATGAGACTCACGGACCTCAAAAGGGGAGTCGGGTCGGCCAACGGCCCGGGCAACGGCTTGGTGGACCGGGAGGCCGAATTTGGAGCGCTGCCTTTCCAGGTGTGCTCGGGCGGCTGCTTGCTGCTGCTCGACCAACCGGCACGATTGGAAGCGCTGCAAAAATCCCTGTGACATGACGACTCCTTTCTCAACTCCTGCGGCAAGGAATTGCCGGAGGGCTGGCCCCCCCGCCTTCATAGTCTAACGAAGGCTACCGACCTTTTCCCTCACGGACTTATCGTCCTAGAGACGCTATCCATTAAAGATGCGTTCAATACGTAAGAAGTCGCAAGGCATGGATGGGGACACTTGCTCAAGGTCCACGATCAAGTGGCTGGGAGTCTCGTGAGTTTAGGGGAGATAAAGCCGGCCCCTCAGGCCTGAGGGGCCGGCGGAATGGTCTTCGGACGGCTTTCCTAGAATATCCAGGAAAGAGCGAACTGAGTCACGCGGGAGCTGGAGAGCGACGACGTGATGCGGCCGAAGTTGGAGCTGTTGATGCTTTCGTTGCCCTGGAAGAAGGAATTCGTGTTCGTGAAGTTGAAGAACTCAGCACGGAACTCGATGGAATGTCCTTCCAGAACGTTGAAGCGCTTGAGGACGCCGAAGTCCCAGTTGAAGAAGGAGGGACCCGTCCAGACGTTCTTGGCAAGCGAGCCCAGCGTTCCAGGCTCGGG
>DATIPO010000216.1:0-7955 GCA_035471925.1 Acidobacteriota bacterium | reverse complement strand
GTAAGCCCGTTCAGCGATATCGTCCAAAGAAGGCGTGTAGGCGAATCGTTCTTCGGCGCGGCGCTTGAACTCTTCCAACGAGGGAATCTGCGGCATTTCCGGCAAATGGATTTCGGCCAGATACTCGGAGGCCTGCTTCTGGGCTTCGGCGGCGCGGCGGCGCAGGTCGGACAAGCTGGGCTTCTGCTGCCAGGCTTCGGCGATCTGGCTGCTGATGCGTTCAGGAGAGAAGGTGGCGGCTAATTCGTGGGCCACCCGGTCAACGATGACCGTGGGCACCGGACGTTCCCCGGCCACGACGTTAGCGGGAGGTTTGCGAAGCCCCCATACAATGCCCATCCAGGAAAGCACCTTGAGCACGTAGTAGCTCAAGTCGATTTCATACCAGCGGAAGCCCTGCTTGGTGCTGCTTTGGTAGTAATGATGGTTGTTGTGCCAACCTTCGCCCATGGTGAGCAGAGCCAGCCACCAATTATTGCGGGAATCGTCGCCCGTGATGTAACGCTTCTTGCCGTGGACATGGGCCAGCGAATTGATGCAGAAGGTGGCGTGATAGAGAACCACGGTGCTCCAGAAGAATCCCACTACCAATCCAGGCCATCCTGCGATCCATAAAGCCGCAACCGCCAAGACCAAAGCGGGAAGGTTCTGCAGCTTGTCCAGCCACACCAGTTCTGGGTACTTGGTGAGGTCCTTGCAGCGGCTGTAGTCGGCTTGTCCGCGCTTCCTGGCAAAAATCCAGCCAACATGGGAAAAGAAGAAGCCGTGCTGCACCGGAGAGTGAATGTCGAGGGGCATGTCGGAGTATTTGTGGTGGTGGCGGTGCTGGGCCGCCCACCAAATCACGCCCTTCTGAGCCGACGACTGGCCTAGGAAAGCCAGAATGAACTGGCCTACCCGACTGGTACGGTACGACTTGTGGGCAAAATAGCGGTGGAATCCCGCTGTAATGGCCCACATGCGCAGAAAATAGAAGACCAGACCAATGGCCACCGCTTCCCAAGTCACCCCTGTCCAGATGGCGCCGAAGCAGGCCAAATGGACTAGGACGAAGGGAATGGCATCGGGATAGACGATGTCGTCGTGGTGATCGTCGTCGTGGTGATCGGGGTCGCGGGACGGGACGTCCTGATCCCTGAGAGCGTTTTCATTCGTGATTTTCTGGGTCGCTGGCAAAAGCTTGCTCCTCTTTTAGATGAGTCGAGATGTCGATGCTATCACACCTGAGCCGCAGGAAGACGATTCCCTTCCGCAGCCTTGGATTCCGAGCCCAGATCGCCTGCACAGCCGTTAACGACCTCAGTCGATGTCGTCTCCAAGGACGCCCATCTTCTATGGGGAAAAAACTAACGCCGAGGGGCTTGGAAGGAGACGATTGCCGGAGCCACGGGAAAGGTGGTCAAGGTGGGGACGCCCTGAGGAAAACGGACGCCGGCAATCTGGCGCAGAGTGACGGCAGCCAGCGGTCCCGCCTGTGATTCAACGGTGAGGCTGCCCCGCATCTCCCCAATGCCCGGCACTTCGTCCCGCAGCAATTCGGTGACGAAGGCGGCCATCCTCTCGCCCGAGGCGATCTCGATCTGGCGCTCCGCCAACGCTTGGCCTTGGGCATCGCGCAAAGTCAAGGTCAGGGTCCCGCCCGGACCGTCCGTCACAACCATCGCTAGTCCGGTGTCGAGGGCACCGCTGCTGTCAAAGAAAATGCTGAAGCTCTCCTGAGGATGCACGGCGGCTACGGAGGCTTCGACCAGCAAGGTCCCGCCAGCCTTTTCCCGAACGGAGAAGACCGCCGAGGCCTCGACGCTCTCGGGCGCCTGCAACCGGGCATAGCCGAGCGCCAGCGAATCCTGAGCGTTGCCCTGACCCGAAGTCTGAAGAGAAAGGCCCTCTCCTCCCGCCAGTTCGATCACACGCTGCGTGCCGCTGATGCCATCGGCCGTCAAGACCAGGGGCTGGCCCTGGCTGTCAAAGAAATCCACGGTGACGAGGGTCTCAGGACCCGTGTTGACGAAAAGCAGCGTGGTCTGGACCTGCAATCCAGCCAAGGCGCCATCGCCGATCTGAGGAAAGAAGCGCATGTCCTGAGCCTGCAGACAGAGTCCGGACAGCAGCAGGGTGAGGAGGGGGAACAGAATTCTCATGACTGCTTCCAGTGTAAGCCATGAGGGGATGGCGATGCGGGAGTTTGTGGCCTGATCAAATAAAGCGGCTGAAGTTGACCTCAAGTCTGCGGTCGCCGCTTTCCGACTTGTTCCACTGCATCAGGATGGGGCTTTGGTAGGTGCCTTCGAGAATCTTGCCGGATCCGCCGTTGCCGCGGTCGCTGACGGGAATGTCGACCGAACGTTCCATGCGCAAGAAGCGGGAAGCGGTGACGGTCAGGAACTGGCCCACGAAACGCTCCAAAACCGTGTCGCTGATCCCCAGGACGTCAACCAGTTCGTTGACCACCTGAACCAAGTCGTACTTGGCGTAATTGATGGTCTTGTTGGGGATGGCCCTGGGATCTCGCCACATATTGCGGCCCTTCTCGGCCATGAAGCGGAAGGGATTGTGCAGAACCTCGGCCAGATCGTGACGCATGAGCAGTGTTTCATACTCGTTCATGGTCAAGCCGGCGTGGGTCTCGCTTCCCGCCAGCCGGATGTGGACGCGGCCCTTCTCAATGCCGCGGCGCTGAATCTCCTCCCGAACCATCTCAAAGAGGCCCAGCCGGGGGTCTTTCAGGTTGATGGAGTCGACGGCATGGCGCGAGGCCGGAACCACGAAGGTGGAACGAGCTACCGGCTCTTCCTGGTTGTAACCGATAACGGTAGTGTAGCGGCGGCGCACCTGGCTCTCGTAGACCCCGTCCAAGTCGATGAAATAGACCGGCGTCTCGGGTCCCGTGCGGTAGGAGACGCAATTCTTGAGTCCTGAACTGATAAAGGTCAAATGAGAGTCGGCGTTGCGGGGCTCGCACTGCTTCTGCTCTTCGCTCAATTCGTCGCGCAGGTGAATCTGGTCGTGACGGTAAGGAGCGTCGGGCGGAAAGAGGCGCCGGAATCCCATCAAGTAAGTATGGAGGGAATCGGGGCAGTGATTGAGCCGGGCGCAGATTTTCTGGTCGAGGTATCCCGCCGTGGTATGGAGGGAACAGAAAAGCGCGTTGCGGAAGGACCCCACCAAGTCCTTGACGTCGGTCTTGAGCTTGGTCACATCAATGACGTCGAAACGGTCCTGAGGAGTCAGCGTGAAATTAATTTCCGTAGGAAGGCCGCCCATAGTGTTCTCTATCCTTCGCGAGTTACGGTCCGTAAGTTTAAGCCGTGCCTGCTTCCGGGTCAAGCCCACTTCTTGCGTCTGGCGCATGAGCCTCATCTATATCTACTTCTTTTGATCTGTTTTGTCACTCAATCCAGAAATTTCTGAATCACTTGTTTCCGCGTTGAGCGTCCAGGGGGAAATCGAGGGTGGGCCAATCTTCGCCCAGATCGGGCAGAGAACGGCCGGCCCGCTGGTAGAGGGCTGGGACGTCGTGCAGCCTCAGCGCGTCGAGGATCTGCAAGGCTTCGGCCAGCAAGAGGCGGGCGCTCTGGGCCTGGTTGAGCTGATCGGCGGTGGGCGGCAGGAAGCTGGAATCGACAGCGGCCAGCAGGCGCGGAAGGCGGCGGCGCAGTTCCCCCAGCGATTGGGCCGAACGCGAAAGGCGTTGTCGCAGGCGGCCCAACTGTTCGTCTTGGCCGGCTTCCTCCACTCCGTCCAAGGCGTCATTCAGGCGCCTCACGGCCTGAAAGGACAAGTCGAGCGAGTCGAGCAGCCCCATCAGGTCGCCGAGGGCCTGCTGGCGGCGGTTCAAATCGAATTCGGGGAGGCCGATGCTGGGACTCAGCCGGACATCCAAGGGTCGTTCCCTCACTTGGCCGCCGCTTTCCAAGCGTACGCGGAACGGGCCCGGAGCGATGTGGGGTCCTCGCAGCCGTCCTCGGCGGGGCAACGCCATTTGGGGAGGCTCCATGCGCAGATCCCAAACGACCCGATGCATCCCAGCCTCATCGGGGGCCTGCAGGGTCCGCACCACCTGTCCCTCGGGATCGACGATGCGCAGGCTGAAATCACCCGACCGCCGGGGCAGGAAGTAGCGGATCAGCGCTCCGTAGGGCGGATTATCGGCGGCATAGTCGGCATCGCCGGTCCACGACTGGGGAAGCCTGAAATGTCGGATCTGGGCCGGACGGGAAGTGAAGAGCTGCACCGACTCTCCGGAACCGTCCTTCCACTCCTGTAGCGGGGAGGCATCATCGAGGATCCACAGCCCGCGTCCATGGGTGGCCACAATAAGGTCGTTCTCGCGGGGATGGACCACAATGTCGTCAACCGGAACAGTGGGCAAGTTGGCTTTCAGGCGCCGCCACTGCGCGCCTTGGTCGAGCGAGAGGTAGAGTCCCATCTCGTTGCCCAGATAGAGCAGATCGGGATTGAGGGGATCTTCCAGCACCAGGTTGACCGACGATTGGGGAAGGCCTTCCACGATGGGCCGCCAAGTGGCCCCGAAGTCCTGTGATGCATAGACCAGCGGACGGTAGTCGTCATTGCGGTGGTTGTCGAAAGATACGTAAACCCGTCCCGGACTAGAGGCCGAAGCCGTGATGCGGCTGATCCAGGGCTGCTCGGGCAAGCCTTCGATGTTGAGGCCGATCTCCTCCCACGACTCGCCCTCGTCGCGGGTCACATGCAGTCTTCCGTCGTCGCTTCCAGCGTAGATGACCTCAGAGTCGAGGGGCGACTCCTCCAAGGCGGTCAAGGTGCCAAAATAGGCTACACCGTCGTGCTGGGAAAGCATAGCGAAGGGCTCTTCGCCCTGGAAGGGAAGGTAGCGGCGGTCCAAAGCACGGGTCAGGTCGGGGCTGACGGGCTTCCAGGAATGACCCCCGTCGTCGGAGCGAAGCAGCTTGTTGGCCCCGGCGTAAAGCCGGCCGGGATGATGACGGGAGAGCAGCAGAGGCGTGTTCCAGTTCCAACGATAAGGGGGGTCGCCGGGGAGCGGAATGGGCTGGATGAGCTGGCGGGCTCCGCTTCTCGAATCGACCTTGACCAGGCGTCCGCGCTGACTTTCCAGGTAAACGATGCCGGAAGAGCCGGGATCGACTTCGGCATAGAATCCGTCGCCGCCGTTGAGGTTGACCCAGTCGGCATTGCGGACGCCGCGGGCATCGTCTACCGAGGAAGGACCCTTCCAAGTGCCATTGTCCTGCATGCCGCCGTAGATATGATAGGGGTGATCCATGTCCACCCCGATCTTGTAGAACTGGCTGATGGGCAGGTTGTCCAGCATGCGCCAGGTGGCCCCTCCGTCGAAGGAGGTGGAGAGTCCCCCGTCACCGCCCAGCAGCATCCGCTTCCCGTCGCGGCTGATCCAAATGGCGTGGTGGTCGGGATGCACCAGGGGGGCCGCATTGCGGCTGAAGGTGGCACCGGCATCGCGGCTTTCGTGCAGGCGCACGCCCAGCATCCAGACATGGTCGGCGTCGAGGGGGTTGACGGCCAACTTGCTGAAGTACATGGGACGGGGATTGCGGTCGTTGACCTTGACGAAGCTGTCGCCCGCGTTTTCGCTCAAGTAGAGTCCGCCGTCGGAGGCTTCCACGATGGCGTAGAGCCGCTCGGCATGCGAGGGCGCCACGGCCAGCCCAATGCGTCCCATGGGAGTGGACGGCAGTCCTTGGGTGAGCTCTTGCCAGGTCTCGCCACCGTCCCGGCTGCGGAAGATTCCGCCGCCCTCTCCTCCCCCGGCGAAGCCATAGGCAGTGCGGCGGCGCTGGTAGGCGGCGGCGAACAGCACTTGGGGGCTGGAGGGGTGCATCGCCAAGTCGACGGCGCCGGTATCGGATCCCAGGTCGAGCACCTTGCGCCAAGTGGAACCAGCGTCGCGGGTGAGGTAGACTCCTCGTTCTTCATTGGGTCCCCAAAGGTGGCCCAGAGCCGCTACCCAGGCCGTATCGGGATCGCTGGGGTGGACCACGATGCGTCCGATGTGGCGGGTCTCCTCCAGTCCCAGATGACGCCACGTGAACCCACCGTCGCCGGAGCGGTAGACGCCTTCGCCGTAGGGCGAACTCTGGCGGTTGTTGGCCTCTCCCGTGCCAACCCAGATGACGCTGGAATCAGACGGTGCCACGGTGACGGCCCCGATCGAGGCAGTGGCTTCGCCTTGAAACAAGGGCTGAAAGGTGGTTCCCCAGTTGGTGGTCTTCCAAAGATTGCCGGACGCGGTTCCGACGTAGAAGGTGCGCGGATCGCTTTCCACCACTGCCAAGGAGGTGACCCGTCCGCCCTGAACGGCTGGACCCAGCGAGCGAAACTCAAGGTGCTGAAAGGCTTGGCTGGCAGCGTCGCTGGAGGATACAGCCAGGGCTTGCGGAAGCTGTCCCGTGAGCAACCCGAGGACGAGAAGAGTGAACCACAGGCGCGCACCCAAGGGGCGCGGAAGAGAAGAGCGCATTCAATCTCCAATGCAGTGGGCGTTGGCTACCATCTTTCACTATACCTCATAGCCGCCTGCCGGTGCCGCCTTTAAGGAGGACCGGGCGCCTGCGGGGACAAGCTCCGCCAAGGCGCGGCCTACCGTCTCTCAACAGTCCGACGACGAGGTCGGTGAGACTGGCGGACAGCCGCCCGCCACCTAGCGGACAGACCAATATCCCGGATCAGAGCCTGGATTGATGGCCGGGGGGAGTATGGCTCGGGGACTAGGACTCGAACCTAGATTGACGGCTCCAAAGGCCGCTGTCTTGCCACTTAGACGATCCCCGATCCGAACGTAAGATCATAGCAAATGAGGCTTTCCCGATCAAACATGCCGGGGCGGAATTGGGTCGGGGGCCTGAGGGCAGAGCAGGCTTCGAAAGCGCAGGACTTGCTGGCGCTGATCGCTCCAAAACAGATGGCTGGCAAAGAGCCTTCCGTCCACCAGTTTGTGCAGGCTGTCGGCAGGAATCTCGTGCCGCTCAGCCACGTAGGCCAGAAAGCGTCCGTAGCGGGCCGCCATGTCGAAGGAAGCGTAGTTGGAGAAGAGCTGACCCGTGCGCGAGGTGCAGGGAACCTGTCCCACAGAGCCGCCCGCCAGGGATAGATCGAGAAAGGGGAGCATTTCGTTGGCGAAGGTGTAAACCTCGGGATCGTCGGGCAGTTCTTCCAATCCCTGGACGGCCAACAGGGCCGCTTGACGGCTGTAGAGACGGTATCCGCATTGCAGGTCGAGAGGCCAGCGGTTCCAGTAGCGCCGGTCGAGCACTTGGCCGCGGGTGGCGGCCAAGTAGGCCGTGCAGTCGAGAAAGAGGCGGTTGGTGAGCTTTTCCCATTCTTGACGGACCCAGCCCATTGACTTGGCGTAGGATGAGCGGGCTCCAAAGATGGCGAACAGGGGGTGATGAGATTCCAGTTCCCCAGCCAGACGCAAAAAACGCGGCAGGTCGTCGAGGAGGTGGTCTCCGTCGCAGTCGCGGCTGACAATCCAGCGCAGATCGTTGTTGCGCAGGAGCCTCCTGATCCCCCGGCAGACCGATCCCGCCTTTCCGCGGTTGCGTTCCAGCCGGTCTCGGCCCACCCGGCTCAGAGGAGAGGAGGCGGGAGCTTGCGTGAGCACGGCGTCGGCCCGGGTGCCCTGGTCGACCACCATCAAGCATTGGGAGTGAGGGCAGAAGGCCTCCTGTCCGTGCAGCGTCTCTTCCAGCACGCGACCGATCAGCTCCGGTTCTACGTCTGAGGGAAAGTGGACGGGAATGACGACGCCCAGACCTTCTTTTCGAGGGGAGGCCTTCATCGCCTACTCGGCGGCCGCGGCGGCGGGTTCGGGCTTTTGAATGCCCATTTCCTGGCGCAGCTTGCCTTCGATTTCCTGAGCGATTTTCTCGTTGTTGCGGAGGAATTCCTTGCAGTTCTCGCGTCCCTGGCCCAACCGCTCGTCGCCGTAGGAG
>DATIPO010000215.1:0-53530 GCA_035471925.1 Acidobacteriota bacterium | reverse complement strand
AAGTTGCGCAGCTGCAGCAACCGGGCGTCTTTGTAGTAACGGTAGAGCTCGGCGAAATCCTCGACGAACTTCTCGTCGCTGAGGAAATGGTCGGGATCGCCAGACGTCAAAGGCTCAATGACGAAGTCTTCGCCGGGTGCGGACGCACTGGCCGCGGGCTCGTGGTCGCCAGACGGGCCCCCAGACCCGCCTGAGGAGGCCTCCGCTGCCGCATCCTCCGCAGGCCCGCCTCCCTCCTCCGTGCGAGCCGTCTTGGCCTTCGGGCTGCCGGGCGCGCGGCCGAAGCGGTGCAGGGTAAGGACGTCCCTGACCCGGGTCTCGCGGCGGAGTCCGATGAAGACGTTGTAGCCGAAGAGCAGGCGCGAGCCCACGGCGATGAGGTCGCGGGGGACACAATTGTTCTCGGTGCGGATGCGCTCGTTGCCCACCAGAGCCATTTCGCTGGTTCCGAACAGCCCCAGGCGCCGCCGGTTGAGGTCCTCGGCCTTGCGGCCCAGTTCACGGGCCTGCCCCGCGAGACGGTCGCGGATGATTTCGTAGGTTCCCCGGTCGAGGTTGGCTTCGTTCATGGTGCTGATGGCGTAACTTCGAAATTCGACATTCGAACCTCGCACTTAGCAGCAGAGGCGACTTGTCACCATGGCGCCGTCAAAGCTGCATGACCGCCTGCCGGTCACCCGATAGCAAGTTCGGGGTTCGATATGCGAAGTTCGAACTTGTCTGGAGACAAGGGACTGCTTCTTCTTAAGATATGCGTAGCTTATCCAAACCCAGCTCCGCGGCGCGCGATTGCAGGGCCTTGATCTTCTCCTTGTCGGCATCGTCGTCCAACATCATCTTGGCCAGCAGGGCCGAGAGGGTGAGATTGCCCAGGCCCTGGGCGTGCTGGGAGGCGCCCGCCAGCAGCGACTTGAGGTCTTCGGAGAGGTCCTTCTTGCCGCTGACATAGTCTCCCAGCAGGGCCTGGGCGGTGTTGGAGTTGTTGTAGAAGCCGTCCACCGACTTGCCCGAGGCGATGGAGTTGACCAGCTTGTCGAAGAAGACCCCGTCACCGCCCACGATGTCGATGTCGGCGCTTTCCAGAGCCTCGGAGAGGACTCGGGCTTGCTTCTCGGCGATGTCGCGGCGAGCATCGATGTCTTCCAGCGCGATGACGCGCTCGTTCTCAAGGCGCAGCCGGTATTCCTCGTGCTCGCGGGAGGCCTCGTCGAACTGGCGCATGGCTTCGGCCTTTTCGGTGAGTCCGGCGGCTTCGGCTTTGAACTTCTCTTGGATGGCCACGGCTTCGGCCAGTCCCTTTTCTTTGAGGACGGCGGCCTCAGCACGTCCCGCGGCGGCTTCCTCAGCCTCAACTCCCTCGGCCAGGCGGATCTTGGCGCTGGCTTCGCGGTCGGCGGCTTCCACTTCGGCTTCGGCCAGCGTAACGCGCTCCTTGGCGCGGTGCTGGGCAGCCTGCTCGGCGGCTTCGGCGGCCTTGATGTCCTTGACCAGATTCTCCTGAGCTTCGGCTTCGGCGGCGATGACCTTGGCCTGGCGTTCGCGTTCAGCCTCCTCCACCCGGCGCAGCTTCTTGATGGTTTCTTCTTCTTCGGCCACCGTGCGCTCCACCGCCACGCGTTCGCGGACGACTTCGGCGATGGCCTTCTTCTCGACTTCGACTTCCTTGTCCTTGGCGATGCGGTTGAGTTCGGTCTCTCGCTCGCGGACGATGACCTCCAACTGGCGATCCTTCTCGATCCGCTCTTCCTCCACTGCGATGACGCGTTGGCGGTTCTTTTCAGCCACCTCCACCTGGCGCTGCTTGTTCTCTTCTTGTACGGCAACGTCTTCATCGGTCTTGATGCGGGCCGTTTCGGCGCGTAGCCGCTCCTCTTCCTGGACCTTCTTGGTTTCGGCCTCTTCGCGGGCCCGCATGGTGGCGATTTCGCGGTCCTTCTTGGCTTCGGCATCAGCCCGCTGGCGCTCCAGCTCGAAGATGGCTTCGTCAGCTTCCACGTTCTGCTTGGTGATCAGCTTGCGCTCGTTGTTCTGGAATTCATTGGTGTGGACGTGCTCGGCCGTGGTGAGCTGAGTGATCTTGCGGATTCCCTGGGCGTCGAGAATATTGTCTTCGTCGAGCGAACTCAGCGGCGTCTGCTCCAGGAAGTCGATGGCGGCGTCTTCCAGCACGTAGCCGTTGAGGTCGCGTCCGATGACGCGGATGATCTGGTCGCGGAATTCGTCGCGCTTGGTGTAGAGGTCGATGAAGTCGAGCTGCTTTCCAACCGTCTTGAGTGCCTCGGAGAACTTGGCGTTGAAGAGCTCTTCCAGGGTCACCCTGTCGGAGGCCCGCTGGCAGCCGATGCTCTGGGCCACCTTGGTGACGTCTTCCTTGGTCTTATTGACGCGGACGAAGAAGGTCACCTTGATGTCGGCCCGGATGTTGTCGCCGCAGATCAGGCCCTCTTTGCCACGGCGGTCGATCTCGATGGTCTTGACCGAGATGTCCATCACCTCGGGCTTGTGGATGATGGGGATGACGAATCCGCCGGTGAAGTAAATCTTGGGTTCGGGACGTCCCAGTCCGCCGACGATCAAGGCTTTCCCTTGCTCCACCTTGCGGAAGAGGCGCACGAACAGCATCAGCACGCCCAGCAGGAATATCAGTCCCGCGAATCCGAGGACGAAAAAGAATTCCATAACTTGTCTCTCTTCCCTTAACGTTGGCCGAGACTCAAGTCGGCCAGGGTATTGTCTTCCAGGGGTTCTACCCGAAAAGCTTGCTTCTTGGGATCGTAGTCGAAAATCAGGGCCTTGTCGCCCCGCTTCAGTTGGTTGCCGGCGCCGCAGCGGACTTGGACCAGCAGTCCAGCTCCGCTGTCATCGATTTCGGCCTGTCCGAATTCGGCATCCACGCTGCTGGTGGCGATGGTGCAGATCGACCCCACCAAGCTGGAATGGGTGCGGGCGTCGGGAGTGTTGAAGAAGCGACGCATGGGACGCACCGCCACCACCGCCCCCAACATGCCCAGCCCCAGAGACACCAGCAGCACCAGACCGGCGGTCACGGCTCCTCCCAAAACCCAAGCCGGATCGTCAACCAGCCGCATGCCCAGATAGCTGACCATCCAGCCGAAAAGGGAGAGGAAGGTGAGCGAGATGAGGACGGGGACACCTCCGATGCCCAGCGAATCGAGGAAACCGCCTGAAGCGGCGTCGGCCGCATCGGCGCCGCCGGCGGCGTCCACTGCGTCCACGGCCTCGACGGCATCCACGGCGTCCAGAGCTTCCAGCGACTCCAAGGCGCCTTCCGCTCCCTCGAGTCCCAGCAGGGAATCGAACAGGTCCAGATCGAGCGCTCCCAGAATGACCGTCAGCCAGTAAAGCAGGCAAAGACCCAGCAGGACGGTGAAGAGCACGGTAGGAAAGGCCAAGATCTCACTGAGGAACTCGGTCATGACGGCTGCTCCCTGGCTGGTTTAACGAAACTGGAGCCGACCCCCCCTCACAGCCCATTGCGGAAGGGCGGTTGCAGGAATGGTTGGCTTCCGAAAACAGCTTACGAGGCCGCAACCGGATGTATTCAATCCCCAGCGCCCCAAGCCGATCCTCAGTATCGCATGATCAGGCGCCGCCGGCTTCCCAGGACTTTGCGGATGAGCTGGTCGAAGAAGGGGCGGCAGCGCGTCAGTTCGGGCCCGATCCAGGGGTCCTCAGCCAGTACCGCCACGGCCACGGCAGTCCCGCCCGATTCCAGAGCCTGCTCGGCCTTGCGGGCCAAGCTGCGGGGCCAGGACTCGTCCTGGCGCAGCGTTTTCCAGGCCGCGTTTTCGATCTGGCGGACGCGTTCGGCGCTCAGGTTCATCCGATCTCCCGTCGCCTGCAGCGTCAAGGCTTTAGGGCGTCCGGCTCCCAGGCGCAGCCGCATCAGCCGGGCGGTGCGGGCAGGCAAGCGCTCAAGCGAAGCCCAGAAGGCCTCTTGCAGGGTCTTCTCCTCCAGCAGATCGCCGGTGGAAACGGGCCATCCGGGACCCATCTCGGTCAGGCGTCTGATTTGTTCCCAGAGCAGTTCTTCTCCCACCTCGTCGAATCCCGGCTGCAAGTCGCGGGCCGGTTCGGCCAAGGCCTCCGCGACCGTTTTCCAGCGGCAACGCCGGGCCCGCCTCACCAAAGTCAGAGGGGCCACCGCTTCCACCAGCCTCCGACACAAGACCCAGGAGGGCACGACGCGCAGCGCCACCGGAGGACGCCAATGGCGGGCCGGCAGGACTCCGTCGGCGATGCGGTAGAGTTCAATCTCCAGGGCCGGCCAATCGTGGGAGGGGCACGCTTCCAGCAATCTGCGCTTGTCCTCGGCCATGCCCTGGTATCCCTTGAGCAGCGGCAGAGATTCCTCCATAGGCATGATTTTAGCCGTGGAATGCACCCTGAGTGCAGAACGTGGGGCAAAAAAGGGGGTCGGCTGGGGCGGACCATCCTGTTCTTCCCGCGCGCTTTGCTCTCCTTGGGCGGGGCTGAGGCCCGCGGCCGCGGCGTCTTCGACCGGGTCGATGTCGACCAGCGAGAGCAGATGGCGGCGCAGCACCGTGAGGTCGACGCACTCCAAAGCCTTGTGGGCCAGGTGTCCCAGCAGACGCATCCAGCGTCCTCCTTCCCTGCGGCGCACCAAGATTTTGCGGCACGCCTCTTCGGGGCGCTCCCCGACATCCTCGCAGAGTTCTCTCAGCAGTTGGTCAAGGCCGGCGTCGAATTCCTGACGCAGCCGGCTGACCGCCTGGAGAAACTCGCTCTCGGAGTTGCTTCCGTACCCCGCTCGGCCCAGCCGCCAGTCGGCTCCCCGGCGCAGCAACTGCCCCACCGTCCGGCAATGGGAACGGCGCAAGACTCCCGCCAGCCGTTCGCCCAACGACAAGTCTCTCCAAGCTACTTGGTCCATCAAACTTTCTCTAGAAGTGCATATTTTCATCATAATCAGCAACTATAAGGCAATATTAGGTGAAAGTAAAGAGGTAATGAAGAGCCTGCTCGGCGTCTCAATGGAAACCGGCTCGCCTGTCTGTCGAAAAAGAAAATGGAGGGGCGCTTATCAGCGGCACGGAATTCGGTTAACATCGTAAGATGGGAGGGACAGAAGAAAGTCCCTCTCTCTTTTTTTGAATGGAATCGATGAGCGAAGCGGCGAAATTGCTGGGAAGCGAGCCTATAGCTGAATCTGGCCTAGAGCGGGTCGTTGCCCGATGGGGAGGGCGGCGGCCCGGTCCGATGATCGTGTGCGTGACCACCCTGCACGGCAACGAACCGGCAGGACTGCGGGCTTCCAGGCGCGTAGCGGAAACCCTGCGCGGCCATGACGTCGAATTGCGGGGAGAATTCGTGGCCCTGGCCGGCAATCTGCAGGCTCTGGCCCAGCACAGGCGCTACATCCGCGAAGACCTCAACCGCATGTGGTGGCCCGAGCGGGTGGAGGCCCTGCGCCACGTCCGGCGTCCGCTGATGGACGAGGAGCGCGAGATGATGGAGCTGCTGGGCCAGCTCGAGGCCCTGGCCGAGCAAGCCCGGGGGCCTGTCTATTTTCTCGACCTTCACACGACTTCGGCCGATGGAGCTCCCTTTGCCGCCATAGAAGACACCTTGGCCATTCGGCAACTGGCCTTCCGCTTCCCGATTCCCGTGATTCTGGGCATTGAAGAAGAGATCGGCGGAGCCTTGATGGAGTACCTGGCCGGACGCGGGCACTGCTGCCTGACCTTCGAGGGCGGTCAGCACGAAAGCGAGGGCGCCGTCGACAATCACGAATCGCTGATCTGGATCGCGCTCAAGATCTGCGGTCTGATCGCCGAGGACGGCCAACACGAAGTCAACCGCCACGTCCAGCGGCTTATCCGGGAATGCTCAGGCATCCCCACCGCCTTTGAAATCCGCTACCGCCACGCCATCGGTCCCCAGGACCAGTTCAAAATGTTGCCCGGCATGCGCAACTTCCAAAAGGTCAAAAGAGGCCAAGTGGTGGCTTACGACCGCCGCGGACCCGTGCGCAGCCCCAAGAGCGGACGCATCGTCATGCCCCTCTACCAGGAGCAAGGGGAGGACGGATTCTTCCTGGGACGCGAATTCAATCCGCTGTGGCTGAAATTCTCGGCGCTCCTCCGCAACCTGCGGCTGGGACGCTTCACCCATTGGATGCCGGGCGTCAAGCGCCATCCCGACCAGCGCAAGGGCAACTTGGGCTGGATGATCGTCAACCCCGGAATCGCCCGCTGGTTCGCGGTGGAGGTGTTTCACCTGCTGGGATACCGGCGCCATCCTCCAGAAGGCAAGTACCTGGTCTTCAGCCGGCGTCCTTTCGACAGGTAGGGTCTTCGGCCCAGCTCACGGCTAGGCGGCATTCTTGGATCCTCAACCCGGACGGAAGGGCGGAAGTCCGTCCGCTTCCCGGTAGAAAGGCCGGGGGACGGCGCCGTTGCTGTCGTAGAGGCGCTCGATCATCGATGCCAGTTCCTCCCGCTGAAAGCTCTCCGAGGCGCCTTGGATGGTCCCATCCCGCCCGATCAGGAAAGCCGAGGGCACGAAATCGATGAGGAAGCCGTTGCTGGCCGGATAGGGTTCGCTTTCCACCAGCACGGGACTGCTGAGTCCTACTTCGTTCACGAATTGCTCGGCCACCCAGGGTAGTTCCTGAAGCACCACCAGCATGCGGCCCTTCTCTCCAGAGGCCTGAGTCCCGGCCCGATCGAGCAAGGGAAGCGCCCAGCGGCAGGTGGGGCAGGACTCCTTGGCGAAGACCAGCATAACCGGCCCGCGGGTCAGTTCCTGGTGCAAGCCGAAGGGCTTGCCTGCCGACAAGCGGCTGATTTGGAAATCAGGGGCTTTGTCTCCTACTTTCAGCATCAGTTAGCCCTGATGCGGAATGGGCCGGATTCGTTTCCAAAAGAGTACAGCCGCGGGCAGGGGAGATCATTGACACCCGCAACGGCACCGCTTATAGTGCCGGTGCGATGGAAAGACAAGGTTCCCTCACCGAACGCTCCGCCACCGATTACCAGACATTGCAGGCCATGGCCAACCGGCTGAGACGCCATTCTTTAGAGACGACGGCGCGCTCGAAATCGGGGCATCCAACCACTTGCATGTCGGCTGCCGACCTGGTTGCGACGCTCTTTTTCCGATACCTGCGATTCGACCTCAAGCATCCCAAGGACCGGCGCAACGACCGCTTTGTGCTCTCGAAGGGACACGCAGCGCCGCTATTGTGGGCCGTGTTGGCAGAAGCGGGCGCCTTTCCCGTCGAGCATCTGAAAACGCTGCGCCAGATCGACAGCGACTTGGAGGGCCACCCCACTCCCCGCAACAAGTGGGTCGACGTGGCGACGGGATCGCTGGGGCAAGGGCTGTCAGTCGGCGTAGGCATGGCCCTTTCCAGCAAGCTGGACGGCATCGCCAACAAGGTCTACGTCCTCATGGGGGACGGAGAAGTAGCCGAGGGTTCGATTTGGGAAGCCGCATCGCTGGCTTCCTACCGCAACCTCGACAATCTGATCGGAATCGTTGACGTCAACGGGCTGGGCCAAAGCCAGCGCACCATGTTCGGCCACGACACCGACCTCTATTGCCGACGCTTCGAAGCCTTCGGCTGGGAGACGCGGGCCATCGACGGACATGACTACGAGGAGATCGACGAGGCCCTGCAATGGGCCCGCCAAGGCGACGGTTCCCCGCGCCTGATCGCCGCCCGCACCTTCAAAGGCGCCGGCGTCTCTTTCCTCTCCGACGCCGAGGGACACCACGGAGTCCCGGTAACCGACCCCGAAGAGCTTCAGAAGGCCCTCGATGAGCTCAACGACGATCCCGACCGTCAGTTCCACCTCACCATAGCCCCGCCCGAGGGAGGCGGCAGCATCGATCCCGACGGCTTTCAAGGCCAGATGGAAAAGCCCTCTTACGGACCCGACGACACCATTGCCACGCGCGGAGCCTACGGCATCGGGCTGCGCAAGCTGGGGGAAGCCCATCCCGAAGTGGTGGCGCTGGACGGGGACACTAAGAATTCCACCTACTCGCAGGACTTCCTCAAGGCCTATCCCGAGCGCTTTTTCGAGTGCTACATCGCCGAGCAGAACATGATCGGGGCGGCCACCGGATTCGCGGCTCTGGGCAAGATCCCCTTCAGTTCGACTTTTGCCGCTTTCCTGACCCGGGCCTACGACCAGATCCGCATGGGGGCGGTGTCGCAGGCCAACATGAAGATCTGCGGATCGCACGCGGGCGCCTCCATCGGCGAAGACGGCCCCTCTCAGATGGGCCTGGAGGACCTGGCCATGATGCGGGCCATCGCCGGATCGACGGTCCTCTATCCCAGTGACGGCGTGTGCGCCGAGAACTGCGTCCGCCTGGCTGCTGAGACCGAGGGAATCGTCTACATCCGCACCACCCGTCCCAAGACGCCCTTGATCTATCCCAACGATGAAGAGTTCGAAGTAGGCGGCAGCAAGGTACTGCGTTCAAGCGCCAACGATCAGGCCACCCTGGTGGCCGCAGGCGTGACACTCCACGAATCCCTGGCGGCCTGCGAAGAGCTCAAGAAGGACGGCATTGAAGTTCGCGTCATCGACCTCTACAGCGTCAAGCCCGTGGACGCAGACACCCTGCTGCGGGCGGTCCGAGACACGGGCCTGGTGATCACGGTAGAGGACCACTATCCCGAGGGCGGATTGGGTGAAGCGGTGGCTTCGGTCATCGCCGGTCAGGACGTCCGCTTCCACAAGATGGCGGTCAGCGGCCTGCCCCGCTCCGGCTCCCCCACGGCCCTGCTCGACAAATTCGGCATCTCCCGCAAACGCATCGTGGAAGCCGTCCGCAAGCTTGTCTAATGAGCGATGCAGTAAAGGTGCCTCTCGCCGCGAAGGTAGAGTTCCCGCCCCACGGCAACCGGGGAGGCGCTGAAGCTGTCGTCGAGGCGATTGAGGGCGAGCGCCTGGGGCTCGTCGCCGTGCGAGAGGACGAGAGCGTTACCCTCTCTATCCACGACGTAGACCCGCCCGGAGGCCCCAATGGGCGATGCGAAGACCATGCGGATGCCGGAGAGGCGAAGCGGTCCCGGGTCGTCCTCTCCAGTCCTGGCGTTGACACGGGTCATCACGCCTTGGAAATGGTAGTGGTAATAGAGTGAGTCCCCGTAGAGCAGAGGCGAAGGCACGTAGGGAGCTCCTCTCGGGCGGCTCCAAAGCACGCGGTGGGAACCAGTGATGTCTCCCTTGGCACCTTTGTATCGGATAGCCAGCATGGCCCGGCGGTCATAGCTGCTGCCAGCATAGACAATGCCGTCTTCGGCGACTGGCGTGGCGACCACGTTCTCGACCGACATTCCGCCGCATTCCCAGATGATCTCGCCGGTGGCCAAATCATAACCGGTGAGGCGATCGGAGCCGCTGACAATGACCTGCGGTTTCTGGCCCTCATCCACGACCAGCGGTGTGGACCATGAGGAGGACCTCACGTTTCGCTTCTTCCTCCATCGTTCCTTCCCGGTCTGCTTGTCGAAAGCCACGATGAACGACTCGCCCTCATGATCCCAGTTGACGACCAGTGTGTCGCCGTAAAGGGCGGGAGAACTTCCTTCGCCGTGGGCATGAAGCGGGTGCATGGTGCCGAGGTCGACCTTCCATTTGAGGTTGCCGTCGAGGTCCAGACAGTACAGGCCCCAGGAACCAAAGAAGGCAAACAGCAGCTCGCCGTCGGTAACAGGGGAGGCGGACGCCAGACTGGCAGTGATGTGACCGCCTTCGTGGGGAAGGGCTTCCCGCACGGTCCGCTGCCAGAGGACTTCTCCCTTCCGCCGCTCGATGGCCATGACGATGAACTTGTGCCGCTGCGTGACAGGGACTTGATCGTGAGCATTCCTCGCGTCGACGGGCACCGGCTCCAATTCTTCACCGTAGGGCAGGGCCGTGGTGAGAAAAATGCGGTCCCCCCAGATGACGGGCGTCGAGTGCCCTTTGCCCGGCAGTTCGATCTTCCAGCGAACGTTCTTGTTTTCCCCCCACTCGATGGGCGGGTCCGCATCGGGCGCGACTCCGGTGCCCAACGGCCCGCGCCATTGAGGCCAGTTGGCGACTGCTGAGGAGCCCTGCCCGGCCTCTTCCACAGCCAACGACGCCTGCAACAGTAAGACCGCAACACAAAACGAAATGGAAAGGTATTTCATCACGTGCATGACTTTACCCTACCCTGGCGTTAGGCATCCATTGCGAATCCGAAACGCTGAAAGCATGGGACAAACACCGCACGATGGCCCAAGCCCCCCGGCCACGCCGCACTAGTGCATGACTTGGCCGCCGCAGATGTTGATGGACTGGCCGGTGATGTTGCGGGCCGCGGGAGAGACGAGGTAGGCCGCCAAATCGGCCACTTCTTCGGGCACGATCATCTCTTTTAAAGGCACTTGGTCGATGGCCATCTTGCGGTAGGTTTCATAGTCGGTCTTGCTGGCGCGGGCGCCGATCGACAGTCCTTCACGGGCCATTTCGGTTTCAACCCATCCGGGACAGAGGGCGTTGACGGTGATTTTGCGGGGGGCCAGTTCCAGAGAAACGGCCCTAGTGAAACCGACGACGGCGTGCTTGGATGTGCAGTAGGCGGTGTAGCCGGGCACGCCGAACTTGCCCAGGATGGAGGAAAGGCTGATGATGCGCCCCTCGTCCGGCATCGTCCTGAGAGCCGCCGAGGTAGCGTAGTAGAGGCTGTCGACATTGGCCCGGATGATGGTGTCCCAGCGCTCGTAGTCGGGCTGCGAGACCTTGGTCACGCCGGAAGAGCCAGCGTTGTTGACCAGACACCAAGCCGGTCCCAGTTCCTCGGCAGCTTGCTGGAAAAAGCGGTCGACGTCCTCACGGTCAGAGACGTCGCAGGCGGACTGCCAGGCCCGGATGCCCTGCTCCTTCATTTCCGCCACGGCCTCTTCCAGCGGCTCCTGGCGGCGTCCGCAGATGGCCACCGAAGCCCCCTGAGACCCCAGTTTGGCGGCGATGGCTTTGCCGATGCCGGTGCCGCCTCCCGTCACGACTGCCACTTTTCCTTGGTAAGACATGTCGGGGACTATAGCAGAACGACCTCATTTGAGGACTGCTCTTGGCTTGTCAGGGCTTGGGAGTGTATTCGAGGCGGGAAGTGAGGGTCCACTCGTCGCCTTCGCGGGTGTAGACCTCGCGGACGGGCTTGCGGGGGTCGGAGGTCATCCAGACGATGCGCAGGTCGTCGCTCTGCATCTCGATCCGGCCCTCTTCGGGCGTCCCTTGCAGCCGCTGAAAGCGGCGCTCGACGGTATCGAACTGGAAGGTCACCCAGTGCTGCACCGAGGGCAGGTAGGAACGCACCCGCAGTTGCTTGGACCCGTCGGCGCGGTCGACGAAGTCGAGGACGGCGCAGTTGCGTACAATGGGGTAACTGTGGACGGATTCCCGGACCTCTGCCCCTTCGTCGGAGTCTTCGCTCTCGTCGGCGGGACGCCCGTACCATTCGCCCACCATGAAGTCGAAGCTGCGGAACTGCTCGCCCGGGCACAGGTTAGGCCCTTCTTCGGGCGAAGGGCCGTTGAGCAAGGCACGGTCCATGGGAGAGCGCCGGGTGAACTCCATGATCCAGCGGGTGACCCAGCTCTGGCGGTCCTGGGAGCGGGCCGAGTCCCAGCGCAAGGTGTCACCGCGGGCGTCGGAAAAGGTGAAGCGCTGCCAGCCCTCGTTTCCCTGAGGGTCGGTGAACTTGCTGAAGAATTCGCCCCGTCCGTGAGTGAAGACTCCGGTCATGTGTCCGAAGTTGGGACGGGCCGGAGCAGGCCAGTTGAGGATGAGATCCCAGTGACCCTCCTCCTCGTTCCAAGCCCGCATGCTGAATCCGTAGAGAGGATTCCCTCGGAACCAGCCTTGCCAATGTTCAATGATGAGGCATCCGTCGAGGGCGGGATAGATCTTGGCGGTGGAGCGGCCAGCCGGCCCGTACTCTCCGTCGGGATGGAGAACCTTGTTGAGCACGTTCCACTCGCCGATCCAAAAGTCGAATTGTCGGGCCTCGGGACCCGGACAGGGCCCCGAGGCCGTTCCCCCTATCGCGTAATACCCGAAAGTCCACCAGGATAGAAGCAACAAAAAGCCAAAGCCTCGAAAGGCAAAGCTCAACATGTGGGTCTCGCTTTCATTTGGCGTTGGTCCCGGCAAACCTTCAGTACGGCGGCAGTCTATCGTCCTATTGGACTCATCCAAAGAACCATTTTCGCCGTGCCAGGTAGAACCAATCGCGATTCGTTGGCGACGCGCCCGTTAGCCCATGCATCCTTCACTGCGGGGACTCACGAACTCGATCATAGCCTCCATCGGCGGCGGGCGCCAGCCGCCGCGCGAGCCGCCTGCCGATTTTTCCCTTGACAATCTAGGTATGACTTACCCTAGACTGTCTAGGTTATGAGCAAACCGTCCAAGAAGGATCTGCTCCACGGAACGCTGGAGATGCTGATATTGGAGACGCTGAGCGGGGAGGAGCGTCACGGCTATGGGATCGCCCGCCGAATTGAGCGCAGCAGCGGAGACGAGCTGCAAATTGAGGAGGGCTCGCTCTATCCGGCGCTGCACCGCATGGAGCGGCGGGGATGGCTGGAATCCCGCTGGGGACGCTCGGAAAGCGGTCGACGGGCCAAATTCTACAGCCTGACCGATGCCGGACAGCGTCAGTTAGCCGAGGAGAAAGACATTTGGACGCGCTTTTGGAAAGCCGTCTCCCGAGTTATCGAGAATGAGCCTGCTTAAGTCCATCGTCCGCCGTTTGAAGACGCGCCTGCGTCCCGGTCGCCTGCACTGGGAGGTGGAGGAAGAAATGTCCTTCCATCTGCGGGAGCGGACCGACGAGTACCGCCGCAGCGGACTTGACGCCGACAGCGCCCGCCGTAGGGCCCAACAACGCTTCGGCAGCCTCTCCCGCTACCGATCCCAGGTTCTCCACGAACATCGCGTCCCGGCCACGCCGGGCCGAGGAGCCAATCTCATGGAAAGCACCCTTCAAGACATCCGTTTCGCCCTGCGCACCCTTGTTCGGCGTCCTCTTTTCACCGTTCTGTGCCTGTTGACGCTGGCGCTGGGAATCGGGGCCAATACAGCGATCTTCAGCGTGGTCAAGGCCGTGCTGCTGGCACCTCTGCCCTACAAGGACTCCGAGAGTCTGGCCATCCTGTGGCAATTCGACCGTCACAACCAGACCAGCAAGGAGGCCATTTCCGTCCCCGACCTCTTCGACTTCCGCGAGCGGGCCTCCTCCATCGAGCACTTGATCGGCTTCGGTTCACGGCAAATGACGCTGACGGGGCTGGACGAAGATCCTGAGCGGGTGCTGGTGGGCGGCGTGACTCCGGGAGCCTTCGCCGAATTAGGCATCATCCCCCTGCAAGGACGCGGCTTCGAGGCGGAAGAGGGCGTCCCCAACGGCCCCCTCACGGTGGCGCTGCGGCGCACTTTCGCCGAGCGCCACTTCGGCTCGGCGCGGGAAGCGGTGGGCCGGACACTGGAGCTCAACGGCCAGACCTTCCGCATCGTAGGAGTGCTGCCCGAGGAGGCCCCCTTTCCCAGCCGGGACGTCGTCATGTGGCGTGCTCTGCAAGTCGCTCCCAACTCGTCCCCCCGGGGCAATCACGGCACCCTGGCCTTGGCGCGTCTGGCTCCCGGCGTCACCCTGGAGCAAGCCAATGAGGAAATCACCTCCATCGCAGCCCAGCTCGAGGAGGAGTTCCCCAACGACAACGCCGGACGCGGAGCCTTCCTTTCGCCCCTGCGCGAAGAAGTCGTGGGCGATTACCGCCTGACCCTGTGGGTGCTGATGGCGGCGGTGGGGATGGTCCTGCTCATCGCCTGCGCCAACGTGGCCAACTTGATGCTGAGCCGTGCCGCATCGCGGGGACGCGAGGTGGGCATCCGGCGCGCGCTGGGAGCGGGACGCCTGCGTCTGGCCCGCCAATTCCTGACCGAGAGCCTGCTGCTGGCGGGCGTTGCGGCGCTGTTGGGACTGGGACTGGCCTGGGCCGGGATCCGCGTACTGCTGCAACTGGCGCCTCCGGGCATCCCCCGCCTGAGCGAGACCGGACTCGATCCTTGGGTGCTGGGCTTTACCCTTGTGATCAGCCTGCTCAGCGGCGTCCTCTTCGGATTGGCGCCGGCCTTTCACAGTACACGGCGCAAGGCGGCTTCGGCCCTGCGCCAAGGCGAACGCGAGGGCGGCGCCTCCTCGGCTCCCCTGCTGCGGCGCGTCCTGGTGGTGGGTGAAGTGGCGCTGGCCCTGATGCTGGTGTGCGGAGCCGGACTGCTGCTGCGCTCGCTGTGGGAAATGCAGGCCGTCGATCCCGGCTTCCGCGCCGAACGACTGCTCAAGGGCGACATCGCCCTGCCCGCGGCCCGCTATCCTCAGCAGCGCTCCGATTTTCCCGAGTGGCCCGAAGTCCAGCAGTTCTACGTGCGTCTTTTTGAAGAGCTGAAGCGGCTGCCTGAGAGCGAGTCCTTCGCCTTTGCCACCTACCATCCGCTGGCCAGCGGATTCACCACCCGCTTCCAGGTGGACGGGCGTCCCGCGCCTGCCGTCAACGAGCAAACCGAGGCCCGTGTGCGTCCCGTTTCGCCCGGCTACTTCTCGGCCACCGGCATTCAACTCTTGCAGGGGCGCTCCTTCAACGAGACCGACCGGGTCGGCGCCAAGCCGGTCATGATCCTCAACCAGGCCATGGCCCGCAAACTCTTCCCGGACGAGGATCCCATCGGCCAGCGCATCCTCATGTGGGGGGCGGCCCGCGAGGTTGTGGGCATCGCCGACGACGTCCGCTTTCGCGGACTGCAGGAAGAGAGCCAGATCGCCATGTACCTGCCCCTCTTCCAGATTCCCTTCGCCGGAGGATCAATCCTGGTGCGGACCAGCGGCGATCCGGAACAGGTCGCCTCGGTCATGCGGACCATCGTCCGCGACCTCGATCCGCTGTTGCCCTTGACCGACTTGGTCCTGCTGGAAGACGTGATCTGGAATTCGCTGGCTCAGCCGCGCTTCAATGCCCTGCTGCTCTCGCTCTTTGCCGCCACCGCCCTGCTGCTGGCACTGGTGGGCATCTTCGGCGTCCTCTCCCAGACCGTCACCCTGCGCCGCCGCGAAATGGGAGTGCGGCTGGCCCTGGGCGCGCGTCCGGCAGACCTGATGCGCTCGGTGGTAGGCCAAGGACTGGCCCTGACAGTCGCGGGCATCGTGTTGGGAATCGCCGGCGCCTGGCTGGCGGGACGGCTGATCTCAGGAATGCTCTTCCAGGTGTCGGCTCTCGATCCCTGGACTTTCTTCAGCGTCCCCTTGCTGCTCGTGGCTGCCGCCTTGTTGGCCTGTCTGATACCGGCCCGCCGCGCGGCCGGCAGCGATCCCCTGGAGTCACTGCGCTGCGAATAGCCCCAAGAGAGGCCAAAAGGGTAAACTTCCTGTAAAAACTCGCTCCCAAGAGCCATCAGAACGAAACCTCAGCCGGTCTCTCCACGTCTTATGGTTGTCGCGTCAAGTATTCTTTGGGAAGGGATGCTTCTCTCAGACTGCTGACCGATCACAACCCAATGGCATAAAACGAGGAGAGATAACCTATGCGAAAGCGCATCGCTCTGTTCCTGATTACTGTTTCCGTCCTGTTGCTCGGCGCCACTTTGGTGCACGGCGACACCTTCCAGATCGACGACACCCACTCCACCGTCCACTTTCATGTCAAGCACATGAGCGCGGGCATCTTCGTGGGCCGTTTCGATGCTGTCTCAGGCACTCTCGACTTTAACCCCGAAGACCCGACCCAGAGTTCCATCGAGGTCACAGTTCAGGCCAACTCGGTGAGCACCAACAACGACCGCCTCAACGGACACATCAAGAGCCCCGACTTCCTCAATGCGGCTCAATTCCCTGAGATCACCTTCAAAAGCACCAGCGTGAAGAAGACCGGAGAGGACACCTACGAGGTGACCGGCGACCTGACCATCCGCGGCACCACCAAGCAGATGACCGCCACCGCCCGCCACACTGGATCTTCCGAGATCAACCGCAAGCGCATCGGTTTCATGACTGAGTTCGAGGTCCCGCGCCGCGAATTCGACGTCAACTACGGCAAAGACGAGCTCGTGGGAGACATCGTGACCATCGCCTTCAACCTGGAAGGTTTCGTTCCTGAAGAAGAATAGCTGAATTGCCTTCCGGTGGTCTTGACTGGCGCTTGGAGACGCTTGGAGTGCGTCTCCAAGCGGCGATTCTGCTATTGTTTCCCCGGGATCTGCCATGCTGCAACACATCATTCTGGGAATCGTCCTGCCCATCTTGGCTGCCGCAGCCTGCACCCTTCTTTTCCGCGCCCTTTCTGACGACGAGGAATCCGGCCTGCGCCGGGGAGCGGCTTTGGGATTGGGACTGGCCTTCGCGGTGGGTCATTGGATTATCCTGGCCTGGCCGCCTCTGCCTCCGGTGGACAGCACTCACTGGCTGGCCTATCTGGCCCTGGCCGCCGCTCTGCTGGGATTGGTGGAAGGCGGCCCCGGGCTGCCTGCGGCAGTCCGCTGGGGGCTGCGCCTGATTCTGGCGGCTGGAACCGTGTGGCTGATCGGGAAGCCGATCCTTCAGAATTCCATGGACGGCGCCCAAGCGGCGCTGGCCTTGGTGGGACTTACGCTGGGCCTGCTGGTGTTGTGGACTGAGATCGACCAACTGGCGGCGCGCACGCCGGGAGTCTCCCTTCCCCTGGCGTTGACGGTGCTGGCCACCGCCACCAGCGTAGCCTTGGTGCTGTCCTACACGGCTTCTCTGGGACAATTGACGGGATCGCTGGCCGCCGGACTGGGAACGCTGGCCGCGGCGGCTTTGCTCTTCTCCAAGCTCAAGCTCGACCGGGGTGCCTCGGGCGTCGCCTCCACCTTGCTGGGAGGACTGTGGATTTCGGGCTACTTTTATGCCAGCCTGCCGCTCTACTCGCTGCTGCTGCTGTGGCTGTCGCCTTCAGCCCTGTGGCTGGCCGAAGCCGGACCGCTGCGCGACCTCAATCCCTGGGTCAAGGCTGCGTTGAGAGCCCTGCTCATTGCCATCCCGGCCGCCGCAGCCGCCTACCTTGCCCACCAAGCCAACGCCACCCCCGACGACTACAGCTACTGACCCCGCACGCTCGACCCTGAAGCCCTCCCCCCGAACAGCCGGTCGGCATCAGCATTCATCCCAAAAGCGCCTGTTGTGAAGTCGCCAACCAAGTCGGACCCAGCTCCCGACCCGGGACGACTACAGCTCCTGCCCCGACGGCTACAGCCCCGACCTCGGACGACACCAGTTTGCTGCCCCCCCAGACAGCTATAGCCCTGACCTCGGAAGACTACAGTTTGCTGACTCCGGACGGCTACAGCCCCGGCCTCGGAATACTGTCGCCTTAGTCCGGGCTCCCTGCAAGGGAGCCATAGGCCAGCCCAGGGTCAGCCGCGGCGAGCAAAGCGAGGCGCGAGCGCCACCCTGGGTACGGAATAACTCCAAAAAAAACCCTGAAGGGGTGCAATAAACAGACATCAGCGACTCCAGTTCTTGGCAGGACCGTGCCAAGACTCACTGAGCCGCCGCCGGCTGGCCGCTTCCGTCGGAGCCGGGAATGGGGGCTTCGGGAGCCCATCCGTCGGGCATGTCGCCGGTGTCGGGACGCAGGTACTTCCAGTAGTTCTTGCGCAGGGTGCCCAGCAGTTCCTTGCGGTTGAGCGTCTTCATGGGACGTCCCACGTGGATCTTGCCCATTTTCTCCATCAGCCGCTCGGGAAGAGCGCTGGCGAACATGAGCAGCGGCCAGGTGAAGTTGGGACCGTTGGTCCGTCGCAGCTTGTAGGCCCACATCCCAAGAGCACCCAGGCGCCACGCCATGGGTCCCCACCAACTGTACTGGCCGGGACGCAGATTGTTCTTCCAGCACTTCATGATGAGCTGCCACTGCAGGGGCGAAAGATTCTGAGTATGGGTGACGCCCCGCTCCTGCTCCATGCGGGTGTCATGCAGGGGCGTGAAGATGGAGGGCACCAGGAAGGCGAAGAGGCCGCGGCGCTCCATCTCGTAAACCAGATCCAGAGTTTCTCTAACGTCTTCGTCGGTTTCCCCCGGATTGCCCACCATCAAGGTGAACATGGGGAACCAGTTGTGCTCGTTGAGGATGCGCAGGCCTTCCAGCACCACGCTGGGCCAGTAGTCGATCTTAAAGGGCACGCCTTTTCCGGGCATGAGCTTCTTGGCCATGCGCACCGAACCGGTTTCCAGTCCGATCAGCGAAACCAGGGCCTTGCCCTTAGGATGGGAGCTGACCTGAGGGATGTGGATGGGCGACTTGTCGAGCATGACTTCGGAGAGCCGCTTGATCAGCACCGGGTCGACCACTGCGGGTGCGATGGTGCTGTGGCTGAGGGCGTGCTGTTCTACCCCGGGGGTGTCGACCACATCTTGATAGAGCTCGATGAGAGCTTCACGGTTGGGAAAAAAGAAGGGCGTCCCTGTCTTGACCTGTCCCCAGATGAACATGTCTTCGGTGGCCAGCGAGATCTGCTTGTTGCCGTTCTTAACGTTGGCCTCCACCGACTTCATGATGGTTTCTTTGGGTACGTCGATCTGCGGGTTGAGGTCGGGAACGCAAAAATTGCAGCGGCGTCCGCAGCCCGTGGTCATTTCCACGACGCCGAAGGTGGTGCGCTGGTCGGGCACCATGATCTCTTCCCGGTTCTTGGGATGAGAGACGTCAACCTCGCGGGGCAGGTCCTCGCCCGCGATGGCCTTGTGGAAAAGCGAGAGCGTGTCTTCAGACTCGCTGCGTCCCTCGACCACGCAGTCCACCGAAAGCTCTTCGTAGGTATCGGTCTGCTTGATCTGCCAGCCTCCCGAACCGCCTACAATGACCTTGAAATGGTCGCGGTGGGGATTGGACTTGATCTGATCGAACATCTTGCGGGCGTAGAAGGAGTTGACCGGCATCTTGGAGGATCCGAAGATCGAGGTGTAGACGCCGGCGGCAAAGGTCACGCCCAGCGGATTATGCGTTGAGACCGCCACCACCCGGGTACGGGGGCCGATGAACTTGTCCATGTCATCGGGATAGCAGGCCACCACGTCGCTTTTGTCGAAATCGCGCTCCAGGGCCTTTTCAAGCAGCCTCACGCCGGCCGGCATGTAGAGAGCCGATCCGTCCTTGTTGTGCTCGACCTTGCGCCAAGTAGGGTACTTCTTGTCCAGCACCCACTCCATCCAGATGGGCAAAGAGGCCATGGCCATTTGGATGAAGTAGCCGGCATGGTCAATGGCTTCGGTCAGCGGCGAAGTGATGACGATCAGCTTGCCTCCGTCGCCTTCCGGCATCTCGCCGAGACTCTGGGCGGCGGCATGGCCGTTGACGGCATGCCCGTTCACCTTCGAAGCTCGTCCGTTGACGGCGTGTCCGTTGACCTTTTGGTCCTTGCCATTGACTGAACTGGCTCCCATAGACTGATTCCTCCTGCAAACTCTGTATCCCACCGCCCCGCCGCCTGAGGCCATAGCCGAGGGTGCCGCAGCTCCTGCTGCGGTTCGATGACCGGCCTGCGCGGCGCGGCGCGCCTTGACTCAAAGAGCAATGCGATGGCCCGGATTATACACGATTCATAGGGCTTTCTACCCATTTCCCCAAAGCCTCGCCGCAAAAACGACACGGTATCAGGGGACAGGAATAAGAGCAAGCCCCTCTCCTGAGGACATCTTGCCTTCCAAAGGCCAGCCATTCTATAACCCTGTCATGAAGTTTCCCCTCACGTGGCGCTTCATAGGGTTGGCCGGGCTGGCCGTAGGCGCGGTTTTAAGGCTGATGGGGCTGATCGGCCCCCAGCTTTGGCTGGACGAAATCATCCAGATTCAGCGCTTCAATCATCCCGCCTGGAGTCAGGCCTTGGCTGATCTGCGCACTGAAACGGCTCCCGCTCCGCTCGACTACCTGGTGCAGCTACTCTTCCTGTCGCTTGCCGGCCTGAATGAGGCCGGTGCCCGCCTCCACGCCGCCTTGGCCGCCATTGTGGCCCTGCTGGTGTTCTGCAAGCTAGCTGAAGAAATGGTCCGGCTGATTCCGAGCCGGGAAGGGGCAGCACCGGAGGCCGCTGGTCAGAAAGGCGAGGGGCGGGACTCCCATCGGCCTGCCGAGGGCGTTGAGGAACGGGCGCGGCCAGCGTCTTGGCAGCGGTTCCTTCCCGCCACCGCGGTCTTCCTGCTGGGATTCTACCCGCTGCACATTTTCTACTCCGGGGAAGGGCGACCCTACTCACTCTTCTTCCTGCTCACTCTGACGTCCTTTTGGCTCCTCCTGCGGGCCCTGCGCCTTCAAACGACGCGGTCTCAACCGACACGAGAGCCCGCCCCACAGTCCCGGCGGGCGGGCGGAGACGGCCAACCCCGCCAGCCGCTCAGCAGCGGCCAAGAGGAGCTGCCCAACCAGGACAACTCCCCGTCTCGCCAAACCGCCGATGGCCGAGGGAAGACAGACCTTTTCCCCTTCGTCCTCTATGGGCTGGCACTGACGAGCGCACTCTACACCAGCTTCCAAGGACTCGTTTTGGCCGCTTTGCAGATGGCTTGGGTGGGATGGCTGTGGCTGTCTCGGTCCAGTCCGGACGCCACTGGCCAGCGAGGCGGACGGCCACGGCAAGATTCGCTATCAGAAGCGGCTGAGCAGGAGGGGGCGAGGAGCGAAACCCGGCTCAGCAGCGCGGGCCGGCTGGCCGTCCGGCAGTCCGGATTGTTGCCCGCCTTGATCAGCCAGGCGGTTGCCCTGCTGCTCTTCACACCCTGGATCTGGTGGAGCTATTCCCAAACCCAGGACGAGTATGTGGAGACCTTTCTCTCCCTTGACTTCCTCAGCCGGCTGATACAGGAGTCGAGCGGAGGCAGCTGGCCTCTCAGCCTTCTGCTCTTGAGCCTGGCGGGATGGGGCTTTACACGACTCTATCGCCTCCGTGCCCGTGGGGCGCTTTGGCTTCTGGTCATCTGGCTGGGCGCGGGACTGGCGATGGTGCTCTTGCTGGACGCCTGGCGCGGATACTTTTTCGCCGCCCGGCAGATTCTCTTCCTGGCCCCGGCTGGACTTCTGGCCGCCGCACTGGGCTGGAGCCTTTCACCTCGCCTGCGCCGTTCCTGGCTCCTGCTGCTTCTGGCGGCATCGCTGGGCACGGGGACGGTCTTCCTCTCCGACCGCAAGCAGCAGGCCGACTGGATCGCGCTGGCTGAGCTGATGCGCCAGGAGGTGCGTGGCGGCGACCGCATCGCCGCTCCCGGACTCGACCGCGTCCTGGCTTTCCGCTACCCTCAACTGCCGCAACGCCAAATCGCCCTGGACGATTTGCTGGAACGCCCCCCGGAGAACGCCCGTGTCCTGCTCGTCCGATCGCGCTATCTGGACGCCTCTCAAGAGCGCCAAGTCACCGAGATCCTCCAACGAATCCCAACGCGCCAACAGTTTCAGCTTCCCGGCTTCCACCTCTACATTCTTGAGCCCTAGTGGTTTGTCAGATTCGGGATTGTGGCTTAAGGGCGAGCGATTGTCGTCGAGATCAAGGCTGGCCGACGAAGGCATAGTGGGAGCTAAGTCGAGAAGGAGCAATGCCAAGATCGGCCGCAAGGGCCGCCCGGAAGTTACCATCTCAAGGCTGAAAAGCCATTAGGCCATCAGCGGATTTTTTTGCGGGCTTCTTCGAGTTGGTCTTCGAGCAGATCCTCGGGGCCTTTGTAGCGCAGCACCTGGCGGTATTTTTCGCGGGCCTGCTCAGTTTCGCCGCGGCGTTCGTGGATTTGGGCCATGTGGAAGTAGGCCAACGGATGGGTCTCTTCTTCGGTGTGAGGCTCCTGGACGGCCTTCTCGAAGGCTTCCATGGCCCGGGAATATTCGCCCAGTTGGAGGTAGGTCTGCCCGATGCGGTAGTGAACCTCCGCGGGCCGGATGCCGGGGGCCTTGACCTCCAGGTTGGAAAGCAGTTCGCGATAGACCTCCAGGGCCTTCTTAGGATCGTTGAGGAGCAGTTCGTAGACGGCCGCCAAATTAATGTCGGAGAGAAAGTTCTGAGGGAAGTCGCGGCGCAGGTCGCGGAAAATGCGGGCCGCCACTGACGGGTCGCCCTTCCAGGCTTGCAGCAGCGCCAGCAGCACTTGAGCGTCGCGGGAACGGTAGATGCCCTTCTCGGAGACCAATTGCAGGCGCTCCAAGGCCCGTTCCTTATTGCCCCGGATGCCCAGCAGGAAGGCCAGCCACTTGATGCGCCAGGGCAGGGTGGCGGCGGCGAACTCATGGACGGCCAGGCTCATGTTGGCGTCCACCAGTCCAGGACGCAGCTCCAGGACCCGTTCGTGCAGGTTGCGGGCCCGGCGTCCGAATTTCTGTGCGCTGCCGGTATCTTTGCGTACGGCCAGAGCTTCGGTGGCCAAGTTCTCGTATCCCACACCCTTGAAGTACAGCAGCAACACATTGTCGGGATCGCCGGCCAAGCCCCGGTCGCAGAAATCCTCCAATTGCTGGACGCTCTTCAGAAACGCCACCCTCTCCTCTTGAACGTTCTTGTAAGTGGGTTGCTTGGTAAACGGCGTTGGCGTGGCGTAGTCGTCCAGAGCCAGATTCTTGGCCGCGAAAAGCAGTTGGTTGAGCTTGACGGTCGTGAGCATGCCGTAGGCTTCCGGCCGCCGGGGATGCTCGCTCTTGAGGCGGCGGAAGATTCTTTCCGCCTCCTCGAAGTCGAGCCGGAAGACGGCCTTCTGCCCCTCCTCGACGGCCTTCATGACCTCGGGCGGACTTTGGGCCAAGAGGGCTGAACTCAAACAAACCCAGGCCGCCAAATCGAGAATGACGAACTGCAAAAAACGCTTCAACATACCTTGTAGCCCAGACATCTGAGTTCAACAGAATATCAAAGGCATTTCAGTCAAGCCCGTCTTCCTGCCCTGCGCCCACCGAGCTTAGACGCATGCTAAGACCCAAGGTTCAAAACGCTATTGGGGGAGGAGAGTGTTATCTTTCTTGCGGAAGCATGAAGGCCAAGAAGATCGTGCGCATCCTGATGGCGGGAGTGCTGGCGCTGGTGGCGTCGGTACTGGCAGTCTTTCTGTTGGGCGGCGAACTGACCTTCGGGCAGGTCTGGCTGTCGCTGGTGATCTGGGCCGCGGCGGCTTGGACGGCCTGGCGGGCCCGCGACGCCGCCGGACTCGTGGCCGCCCTGCTGATGACCTCGCTGCTGGTGCTCTTCAGCGGACTCAACCCTTCTGAGGCGGCCACCCTGGGCCCTTGGCTGGATCCGCTGGTGGCCGGCCTGTGGACGGGATTCTTCGCACTATTCCCCTTCCTTTTCCTGCACTTCACGCTGCTCTTCCCCATTCGCAGCCCCATTCTGGAAGGACGTCCCTGGCTGCATGGCCTGGTCTATCTGCCCTACGCGGCGCTGATCGTGCTCAACCGCCTCGATCCCGACGAATTGGGCGGACTGCTGCCGGTGCTGGCCTATCCCGCGGGATTCCTGCTGGGACTGGCCGTGCTGCTGCACAAATACCGCTCGTCGCTGACGGCCTCGGAGAAGAACCGCCTCTGGGTGCTGCTGATCGGTTGTCTGGCGGGAGCCTTGCCGCGCATTCTGACAGCTTCGGGAACGCTCAGCCTGCCCGACTCGCTGGAGACGCTGTCGGAAGTCACCCTGCTGGTCTTCCCCTTGGCCCTGACCGCCGCCGTGCTGCGCCAGAACTTCTCAGAGATCGGATTGACCTTCCGGCGGCTGGTGGTGTGGACCATGGTCTACGGCGGACTCTTCAACATCTACTTGATCGTCTTCCTGGCGGCAGACTGGGCGGGCGGCTTTCCCCCCGAGTCCTGGACGGCGCCCCCCTCCCTGGCGGCGGCCGGGGCGGCCCTGCTGGCGGCATGGCCCCTGGTGCGGTGGGGACGCCGCTTGGTGACAGCCCGATTCGACCCGTCGCTGGGGATGGGACTGGGGCATCCCTGGGCGGACTCCCAGGGCGAGTCCGAGGCCGCGCAAGACGGATTCCGGCCCATCCGCCCCAATCCCTACATCGTGGGCAATCCGGTGCGCAGCCCCGAAATGTTCTTCGGACGCGAGGAGGAATTCGAGTTCATCCGCCGCCGTCTCACCGGCGATCGGGAAGGCGGAGTCATCGTGCTCTGCGGCGATCGGCGGGCAGGCAAGACCTCCATCCTCTACCAACTCGTGCAGGGACGACTGGAGCGCCGCTTCCTACCCGTCTTCATCGACATGCAGGGATTGGTGGTGTCCGACGACCGCGAATTCCTGCTCAGCCTTTCGGAACTGCTGCTGCGCGACTGCAAGCGTCAGTTGGCGGGCTTCTCACTGCCGCCTTCGACAGGCCCGGCGGGCGACTACCGCGCCTTCACCGGACTCGTGGAGGCCGTCCTGCGCGAAGTCCCCGAAGGACGCCTGCTGCTGCTTGTGGACGAATACGAGCTCATCGAGGACAAGGTGGAGAAGGGCATCCTCAGCGAGGAGGTCTTTCCCTACCTCAACAGCCTCCTGGAACGCTTTCCCCGCCTCAGCCTGGTCTTTACCGGATCGCGCCCCTTGCAGGAATCGAGCCCTTGGGAAGTGCTGCTGGCGCGGTCAGCCTTCCGCGAGATCAGCTTTCTGGGGCGCGAGGACGCCCGGGCCCTCATCCGGCGTCCTCTGCAAGGACGCGTCCGCTTCGCCCCCGGCTCGATCAACCGGCTGTGGCGGCTGGGACGCGGGCATCCCTTCTTCACCCAACTGCTGGGCCAGACCCTGGTGGACGTCCTCAACGAGCGGCGCCTGCGGCGGACCGACGACAGCGTCATCGAAGAAGTGGTGCGGCGCATTCTGGAGCATCCGCCGCCCCAGCTTCTCTACCAGTGGGCCCGCTACGGCGACCAGGAAAAGCTGGCCCTGTCTTCGCTGGCCACCCTGCTGCCCTCGGCCGACGACTATCTCGACCCTGAAAGCTGCCGGACCCTGCTCAAGACCCTTCCCGGCCCCGCCGGGCACATGCTGGACGAAGCCCGCCTGCGCATGATCTACGAGCGCTTGCGCCAATCCCGCGTCCTCGACCGCGACCAGACCCGCTACCGCTTCACCATGGACCTGCTGCGGCTATGGATCCGTTCGGAACGCAATGTCTGGAACGTCCTCAACGAAATCACTTCAAGTGAACCTGGAGAAACTTGAGGACGGTCTTGTAGAGCTTGATCCGGTTTTCGGGACGCGAGACGATGTGCTCCTCGTTGGGGAAGAGGAGGTATTCGACGGGCGTTCCGCCGTGCTTGACGGCGGCCACCAATTCCTCCGTCTCTTCGGCGCTGACGCGGGGATCCTTGCCGCCTTGCACCACCAGCAGCGGACTGCGGATCTTGTCGGCGTGATAGAGGGGCGAGATGGACTTGAGGTATTCGGCGTCCTCTTCGGGATCGCCCACCTCGGTGTAAATGGCCTGCCGCATGCTCTCCTGCCAGGGCGGGATGCTGGTGAGCGTGCCGATCCAGTTGACCACCCCGAAGAGATCGACGCCCACCCGGAACTCGCCGGGATGGAAGGCCAGGGCCGAGAGCACCAGAAAGCCGCCGTAGCTGCCTCCGATAATGCCGATGTGGTCGGGCTCGACCAGTCCGCTTTCGATCAAAAAGCGCTTGCCGGCCAAGCAGTCCTTGAGGTCTTCCTTGCCATGGCGGCGGTCGTCCAGACTGGCGAAGGTCTTGCCGTAGCCGTGACTGCCGCGGTTATTGACCTGCAAGACCGCATACCCCTGATTGACCAAGTACTGCACCAGAGGCCAAAAACGCACCCGGAACTGCCCCCCCGGACCTCCATGGGTGAAAACCAGACCAGGGACCTTGGCACCCTCCTCAAGTCCCCGCGGACGGTAGAAGAGTCCGGGAATCTCCAGCCCATCGTAGGAGGGGAAGTAGACCACCTCGGGCTCCACCAATTGGCGGGAGTCAATGGACTCGGGAAGGGCCCTCGTCAATTGCCGCGATTCCCCGCTCTCGAAGTCGTAAACCCAGACATTGGCGGGCGAGCGGGCCTCATTGACCAGCAGCGCCATGCGGCTCTCGTCGTGGGAAAGGTCGACATGCATAACCTGCCCTCGCGGCAGTCCCCGCAGGGACAGGCGCTCTCCGCTGGCGGTGGCATAGACCCGCAATTCGGTTCCCGAAGGATTATTGACGCCCACCATGCGGTAGCGTCCCGTGCGCGAGAACTCGGCGAAGAGGATGTCCCAGTCGGCTTCCTCAACCTTGCCGCCCCGTCCGCTGTCGAGATCGAGGCGCATGAGGTAGTTGAACTGGCTCCCTTCGTCGCTCAGGTAGTAGAGGTCATGATTACCCACGCCGAAGGTCAGCGGCTTGAAGTACACCTCGCCGGTTGCGGCGCTGAGATGCTTGAGGACCTTCTGCTCGCGGTCCCAAACGTAGAAGTCGGAATCGTAGGAAGTGTGCAGCTTGTGGACCGCAACGTAGCGGCGGTCGTCGGAAACAGGCCCCACCACAAAGCCCCCGTCGTTGGCGAAAAGCAGACGGCATTGCAGGGTTTCGACGTCCATCTCGTAGAGATCGAACTTCTTGTCGTCGCGCGGATTGGCGATGTAGTAGAGGCTCTTCAGGTCGCGGCTGAATCCCTGGAACTCGACCGAGGTCAAGGCGTCGGGAGTGAGGTCGCGCTCGTCGCCCTCGGGCGTCAGCAGGAAGAGGTGCCAGGCGCGTCCTTCTTCGGCGTAGCGGCCGAGCAACAGGCGGCGGTCGCGGGGAAAGAAGGCCAGGGGAAAGTGTTCTTGCAGCGAATCGGTCAAAGCCCGCGGATCACCGCCGTCCACATCGGCGACGTAGGCGTTGAAGACGCCCTTGTCGTTCTTGGCGGCGAAAAGCACTTGACGGGCGTCGGGAGAGAATTTGCCTCCCCTGATCTCTTTGGCCTCCACGAACTGCTCGGCGCGATAGCGCTCAAGGTTCGTGGGTTCGCCGCCCTTGTCGCAGCCGCAAATCCACAATACGCCCGCCGCCAAGGCCGCGGCAGCCGTCCGGCTCATCAGTCCTCGGTCCACGTTGAACTCCCTACTCGCGGGGCCGGGTCAACGTCCTCCCAAACGGCGGATCCACAGCCTTCCTCTCGAGGGGGCTAAAAGATCCGCGTTCCCGGCCTCTCCCACTCTTTAACGCCCATAGGGGCCGAGCGTTCCCAGATTGTAGCGAATCTGCCTGGCGACTGCTGTTGGTTTGAGCGCATATAATGAGCCGCTCAGGCTTCAAAGAAAGGACGCTATGAGTCGAAAGCTAGATGAATTCCGCGAGTTTCGAGAGCGGATGAACGACAAGATTCTTCAAGCCGACAACAAAGTGGTCAAGCGCTTCTTTGCCCTCGACACCCAGACCTACCGGGAAGGCGCGCTGTCGGCCAAGACCAAGGAACTGCTGGGCTTGTCGGCCTCGATGGTGCTGCGCTGCGACGACTGCATCGCCTATCACATGATCCAGTGCAAGCAGGAGGGGGTCAGCCGCGAGGAGTTCTTCGAGACCTTCTCGGTGGCCTTGATCGTGGGCGGCTCCATCGTCATCCCCCACCTGCGCCGGGCCGTCGATCTGCTGGAAGAATTGGAAACGGCTGATCAAGAGGAGGCACCCTGAGCGTCATACCTTTTGCCGGCTGCCTGTCGGCGCAGCACCATGATCCACGGGCGGGGGACTTGGTCTTGGTGGGTCTTCCCGAGGACTCGCGTTCCTCCTTCCGCCGAGGGGCCCGCGAAGGGCCCGCCCGCATCCGCCGAGCCTACGACGGCCGCTGCTTCAACTCCTGCAGCGAGTCGGGCGTGGAACTGGGCGGACGCGTCCTGGATGGGGGCGACTGGGCCTCCCGTCCGCGCTGGTCCTCGACGCGGGAGTCCTACCGCTCGTCGGCGGCTTCGCTTCTTGAGACAGGGGCGGTCCCCTTTTTCATGGGAGGCGACCATTCCGTCACCATTCCCCTGGGAGAAGCGCTGGCAGCGCTGGGGCGTCCACTGCATGTCATTCAAATCGACGCCCATCCTGACCTCTATCCCGAATATGAAGGCGACCCCTTCAGCCACGCCTGCACGGCCTCACGGCTGCTGGAGCTGGACCACGTGGCTGGCCTGACCCAGATCGGAGTGCGGGCCTTCAACACCCTCCAGCGCCGGCAGGCCCGAAGCTGGGGCGAGCGGCTCAGGATTATCGAAGCGCGCAACGTTCAGGGCCAACTACCCTACCCTCAGTGGATTCCCCGTGAGGCCGTTGTCTACCTGACGCTCGACATCGACGCGCTGGACCCAGCCTACGCTCCGGGCGTTTCCCATCCCGTCCCCGGCGGGCTAACAACCCGCCAAGTCCTGGACTGGCTGATCGGCTTCCCCTGGAGGCTGGCCGGAATGGACCTGGTGGAAGTCAACCCCTCCCGCGACCTCAACGACCTCACTTCCATCGCTGCCGCTCGCCTGCTCCACGAGGCCATGGCGCGCGCGGCAGCAGGTCATTGAGCCGGCCCGCGACGCTATTGCCACGCTTTCAGCGTTCGGAGATTTCGCCCCAGAAACCCAGGGTGGCGCCTCCGTCTCGCTAGGCTCGACTGCGGCTTTACCCTGGGCTGACATATGGCTCGCCTTCAGCGAGCCCAGACTTGACTCTCACATCAGCGCTGCCTGCCCTTCGCAGCCTCGCCCCGTGCGCCCTTGTCGTACTCTCCGCGTCCCTTGCGTGCTCTCCCGTACCCTTGCCCTACCTCCGTACCCTTGCGCGCTCTCCGTGTCCCGTACGTGCTTTCCCGTAGGCTTGCCCTGCGACGTGACCTCCGTACCCTAACGCGCTCGCGTGGCGCGTGCCGGGCCCTCCGTAGCCTTGTGCTGCTCCGTAGGCTTGGCGTGACCTTCGTACCTTTGGCGAAGGAGGGGCGACCGGGGGTCGCGTCGGTTGGCGCCGATTGGATAGAATGGAGGCATGATGACATTCGCCGCCTTTCTTCTGGCCGTTTCTCTGGCCGTGCCCAACCAGCAAGAGCCAAGCATCCGCGCCTTTGGCGGATCGCCTGACTTGGACCGGGCCTCCACCAGGGTGGTGTACTTTGATTCGGCGCAGCAACGCTTCCTGGGAGAGATCGCGATCGCCTACGGACGCCCTCAGTGGCGTCAGGACTACAATGATTCCGAGCGCTTCGACTCAGTGACCCGTGGACAGCAGATCCGCCTGGGCAAGAACTTCTGGACCAGCCTGGACACCAATCTCGAGTTGAACATGGGCGGCCGAAGTGTGGCGCCCGGGCTCTACTACCTGGGACTGGGCCGTTCTCACGACGATGAATGGCACTTGCTGCTGTTCGATCCGGAGCAGGTCCGCAGCCTGCGCTTGGACGCCTCCCAGACGGCCCAGGCCGAGCCCCTGATGCGCATCCCCGTGAGCAAGTCGACAAGCGCGATCAGCAAGGAAGAACTGACCATCTCGCTATCCTACGACCAGAGCGATCCGGGCAAGATGACGCTGCGGGTGGAATGGGGTCCCCACATGCTCGCCACCTCCCTGTCGGTCGACCTGGGAAATGAAGAGTAACGATCGCCGATGCGCAGCAGCTCTTCCTGCACTGAATCGGCCACTTCATTCAGCTTGAACCGCACTCGGTGAAATTCGCCAGCCCACGGATTGTATCGAACATTAGGTCCGCGCTTCCTTGAAGGGGAGCCGTGCGTCAGACCAGGGTAGAGCGAAGGCGCTGGCTGAGCGGCATCCTGGGTAAGGCAGCACCTGCAACGAAATGCTAAAAGGGTTGTATAGCGGGAACTTCGAAGATTTGAGGTTGTGGTCGCGCCGGGGCATTTGCAGCAGTCTCCAGTAGCCTGGCGGGAGCGGCCAACCTTAATGGGCCCGCTGCAACAAAAAGCCCCCCGGGAGGTCAGGAGGGGGGCTCCCATTCCCTTCCAGGGGGTTAGAATGCCAGCTAGGGTTGCGATAGGTGCCGGCCGGTCCATTCAGGCGCTGGACGCGCCCTTTGGCTTGCCGGCTAGGGGCTGGCTTAAAGTGCCGGCGGCAGTTCGCTAGGTCCGCCGCCGGCACCTTTGTCGTGGTCTTATTGGGCGGCGCGCCGGATGTAGATGTCTCCGGCAGCCGTCTTGAGGCGCACCATGGTGCCTCCGCCGTTGATCTGATAGACGGCATAGACGCGGCCCGAGTTCTCGTCGTACTCGTAGCTGGCGGCCTCGAAGTCGGAGCGGATGTCATAGCGCTGTCCGCGTCCGCGGCGGAACCACCCGCCGCCTTCATCAGCGTCCTGGATCTCAGCTTCGATGGTGACGCCGCCGCCTCCGGCCAGATCGAGTTCGATGTCGCCTCCGGCGGTGGTCAGCTCACTCTGCCGGGATCCTTCAGGCGTGAGGCGGACGCGTACCGTACCGCCGGCCGTCTTGGCTTCCACCGAACCCGTGACTTCTCGCAGCTCCACGTCGCCGCCGGCCGTCGTCGCTCTGACGTGGCCGAATCCGGCCTCCAGTTCGACGTCGCCGCCAGCCGTGGTCATCTCGACGCTTCCCGAAACGGTCTGGGCGCGCACATCGCCGCCAGCCGTCTTCAATTCGGCGTCGCCGCCCACGTTGCCGACTTCAACCGACCCGCCCGAGGTCTTGGCCACCAGGCGTCCGCCCACGTTGCGGACCTCGATGTCGCCGCCTGAAGTCTTGAGTTCGGCCTCGGACTGCACGTCGCCGACGTTGATGTCGCCCCCGGCGGTCTTGAGTTCAGCGTAGCCGCCGATGTTTCCGACATCGATGTCGCCGCCGGCGGTTTTGCCGCGCACGGTTCCCAGGGGATTGCCGTTGATGGTGACGTCGCCGCCAGCGGTTGACATGTCGATGTTCATCGTGTCAGGCAGGTCGATTTCAAAGCGTTCGCCGCCGCCGCTGTTCCACCATCTGCGATTGCCGCCGCGCTGGCGCAGCCGGGAGGGCCGGTATTCAACCACCACCTCGCCGCCGCGCTGATAGGTCTCGAAAGCCTCGCGGACATCCAATCCGTGGGCGCGCACCGAAACCCGGCTGCCGGCGCCAACGTTCACAACCACATCACCGCGCTCCACTTCCAGGCGAAGCGTATCCTGCGCCCCGACTTGAAAGTCGCGGGTTTCCACTTGACCCAGGGCCGGTACGACCAGCACAAAGGCCACCAACAAAGCACTCAAAATAGCGAAAGTTCTCTTCATGACTCTCTCATCCTCAATGAAAATTCCTGTTGAACTTCTAACGGTGTCGTCATCCGTCCGGACGTGGCGTAAGACCGGACCAGCGCTGAAAGGGTTGGGGGCAACTTTAAATTCCAATCTTGAAGTAAGGTAGGACGCGTGGAGAAGGTGCTGCTGATCTGGAATCCGAGCTCGGGACGTCCTCGCTGGAATCGCCGGCGTCGGCTGTTGGAGGCCTTTGCCCGACACGGAGTGCAGGTCGAGTTGCGCGAGTTCGACCACGGTAGGCTGGCCGAGTGGATCGAGGAGGCCAAGCAGAAAGGATTTCAGTCCATCGTGGCGGCCGGAGGCGATGGTACCGTCAACGCGGTGGCCACCGAAGCCAGCCGCGCAGACTTGCCGATGGGCGTCATCCCGCTGGGCACTTTCAACCATTTCGCCAAGGACTTGAGGATTCCGCTCGATCTGCAGGATGCCGTGGACTCCTTGTTCGAGGGCCAGCTCGTCCACGTCGACATGGGCGAAGTCAACGGGCGCCGCTTCCTCAACAACTCTTCGATCGGACTCTATCCGCTGCTGGTCAAGATCAGGGAGCAGGAACGCAAACTGCGGAAGGCCGGAAAGCTTTTCGCCACGCTGGAGGCCTTCTGGAAGGTCCTGGTGCGATTCCGCCTTCGCCGGGTCAGGATCAAGTCGGGCAACGTTTCCATCGTCAGCCGTACGCCCTTCGTCTTCGTCGGCAACAATTTCTACGACCTCACGCTCATGCATTTCGGGCGACGCCGCACCCTCAACCAGGGCAAGCTGACGCTTTATCTGGCACGCTGCCGCACCCGCCGCTCGGTCCTACGTCTGGCCATGCGCATCGTCTCCAACGGACTCAGCCAGGACCGCGATTTTCAATCGCTTGAGGTGGAGGAAGTCGAAGTCCTCACCCGCCGCGAACGCCTTATGGTCTCGCTCGACGGCGAAGTCGAAATCCTTACGTCGCCCCTGCGCTACAAGTCCGTCCCCGCTGCCCTGCCCGTCCTGCTCCCAAAATCCTCCCCGCTGGCCGACTGACAAGCCACAAGCGCCTTCAGGGGCGTCACTTGCTCGTCGGTAAGCATGTCGTGGCTGGGCGAAAACGAGCCATATGCCAGCACAGGGCAGAGCGAAGACGCGAAGCGGCTGAGCGCCACTCTGGCGCCAGGACAACCCATGGAGAACACTGCAAGGGTGCAACAGCGGTCAAGTCAGCGCGCAGGTCTGCCGCCCAGGACGGTAAGCAATGGCTCAGCCATTCCCGCCGGGAAGTAGAATAGAGGAGTCAGCCGCGGTGCAAATTGGACCGGGAATATCGCACATCCCCGCCCGGCTGCAACGTTGGGGGACCAAAGCCGTCTCTAGAATAGAAGACCCTCAGGAGGGGTCGTGCGAGCTAGACGATGACACAATTGGCACACATCTCAGACCTGCATTTCGGGGCCGAAGACCCCGAAGCCATCGAGGCCTTGCTGGACGACCTGTCGTCCCACAAGCCCGATCTGGTGATCGTCAGCGGAGATCTGACCCAGCGTGCCCGCCGCCACCAGTTCGAGGCCGCGGCCGCCTTCTTGGACGCCGTGCCGGCCGAGGTGCTGGTGGTTCCCGGCAACCACGACATTTCGCTGCACAACCCCGTGCGGCGTTTTCTGCGTCCTCTCAACCGCTACCGGCGCTACATCAACGAAGATTTGCAGCCCGCCTGCCGGGTGGGACAGACGGCCGTGGTGGGAATCAACACGGCCCGCTCGCTGGCCCTCAAAGGCGGACGCATCTCGCGCACCCAAATCGAAGCCGTGGCTGAATTCCTGGCCCAACAGCCGGAGGAGGTCTGCCGCGTTGTCGTGACCCATCACCAATTCGTGGTCAGCGCCCAAGAAAAACCCGGGGACGCCCTGGGGCGCAGCCTGCTGGCCCTGGAAGCTTTCCGTGAACACCGCGTCGACCTGATTCTGGGCGGCCACGCCCACCGCGCCGAGAGCTCTCACCTGCACGAGCACATTCCCCACCACGACCATCCCACGGTGGTAGCCCACGCCGGGACCGCCACTTCCAAGCGCCTGCGCGGCCAGTCCAACTCCTACAACCGAATCACCATCGACGAAACCACCATCGAAATCGAGGTGCGGGAGTTTGAATCGACGGCCTTCGGTCCCTCCGCCTCACGTTCGTTTACGCGCTGAACCTGATCCCCCTCAACGAACCGTCCCACGTTTCCAAGCAGGGCGGTTGCCGCCCCCCAATGTCTTGAGTTGGAGCCCAACCCAGCGACGCACGCTTCTGCGGTCGTCCTTTGTACGACTTTTTGCCTATGAGTATGATTGAGCAACAAGGTGACTCATCCCCAACACGGGCTTGCCTGACCGATACAGCGCAATGCGTCTCCCAGGTTGACCTTTGGGAGAGGAGCCCAGGAGGCTGGCATGAGAAGCGAAACAGCAGACAACCAGGCCGAAGCGGACGGATTCGTCCTGCTGGGCGACCGGCCTTATGCCCAACCCAGGGATCCGTTGGGTTTCGACGGGATGGCTGAACAACTGGCCAGCCTGGTCCTCGCCTCTCAGGATTCCACGCCTTTTACGCTAGGTGTCGAAGCGCCTTGGGGAAGCGGCAAAAGCTCCCTCATGATGCAGATCCGGCGCCATCTGGAGTCTGGAGAGGGGGAGGCGCTTGGCCACCAAGTGCACACCGTCTGGTTCAATGCCTGGACGGCCGACAACCGCAAGGACGTCCTTGAAGGACTGATCAAGACCGTCCTGGAAGAGATCGACCCCAGCATTCTGCGCAAGCAGCTCCGTTCCAGGCGCGTTTATACGGGATTGAGAATTGCCTCCAAGGCAGTTTCCCACTGGTTCGGGCTGGGAAGCATGGTGGACGATCTGTGGAAGAGTTTCCAACTCGATCCTCAGCTCCGCAATGAAATGAAGGCCATCCTGGAAGAGACCATGGCGGAGTGGATTGAGTCCACGCCCAGGGATCTTCAGGGCCGGCTCTTGGTGATCTTCATCGACGACTTGGACCGCTGTTCGCCCGAGAACGTCTTCCAGGTCTTCGAAGCCATCAAACTGTACCTTGATCTGCCCGGCTTGGTCTTTGTGGTGGGATACGACCAGACGGTGGTGACTGAAGCCATCCTGGAGCAAAAGAAGTTCTCCAGTTCGGTGACGGGACGCGAGTACATCGAGAAGATCATCCAAATCGGCTTCAGCATCCCCCGTCTGGAGGCCCTCCAGGTCGAAGCCTTGATGGACAGCTATCTGGAACAATCGGGCACCAGCACTGTGTTCCGCAACGTGGAGCGCGAGCTGGTCATTGAGCGCAACCAGCGCAATCCCCGCCGCCTGAAGCGCTTCATCAATCTCTTCATCCTGGTCAGAAAGACCGACCAGCGGGCCGCCGAGATGAAGGGCACGGTCCTCAGCAAGGTGCTCATCCTCTACCTTTACTTTCCCCGCTTCGTACGCTTGTTCGAGAGCTCCGCTGACCCGTTCGAGGAATTCCTGCGCTACTTCCGCTGTAGAAACCGCCTGCGTGGAGGAGACATGCAGGCCGCGGACGTGACCGACTTCCTGGAGCACTTGGGGCTGGAGGGTGCAGCCGAGGCCGCCACCGCCTCGCCCGAGGGCGTCCTGCAACAAGTCGAGCAAGAGATCCCCGAGATTTACCTGGAACTGGCTCGCGACGAGACCTTCGTCCGCTTGGTCGAGGATTTCTCTGAGGATGCTGATCGCCAAAAGATCCTGCTGATGCTGGGCTCCAGCTTGGATTTCTCGACGATCCAAACCGAGGAGGAAGCCGTCAAGCGGGGAGAATCAGGACGGCCGCTGACTGAAGCCGTCGATTTATCCGGGCTTCATCTGGCTTGGTTTACGCCTAGCCCCGCGCGGCGTGAAAAGGAACTCTCCTTCCTGAAACGCATGGGAGTCGACGTCGAGGTCGCGCCCTCGCTGGAAGAAGTTCTTTCTTTGACGGCTCAAGCGTTGATCAGCGATATTCCCGAGATTGAAGAAGGCGACTCTGCCGGTCTTCTAAACGATCCTCAAATGCTGCAAAGACTGGCAGACCGCTTCCCCGGACCGATCGTCTTTTATACCTCCCGTCTGACCGCCTCAAGACGCAAGTCGGTCCAGGACCTGGAGGAAATGAATGTCCACATCACCGACAACATCACCGGGCTTCAAGACATCTTGACCAACTGGGTCCGGGACGAATCCCTCAAACAGGGCTCGAAGGCAGCCAAGTAGACGAAGGCCCCGTTAGGAGTCCTCGGATGATCCTCTTCGGTGGTTGTGTCTCAACCCGACTCCGGTTCTTTCTGCGTCTGTCTGGCCCCCTCTAGCCGTCCTGACTCGCAAGCGATGTGGTCTCTCATTCAGTTGAAAGGCCAACCAAATGGCAAGTCGTCGGGTCCAAAGGGGTTATGGGACAACTCTGGGCAGATGTAAGGTCGGGGGTGCGGCAGATTCTGCGCGCTCCTGGAATCTCGGGTGCAGTGATTGCGGCCTTGGGGCTGGGAATCGGGGCCAACACGGCGCTCTTCTCGGTAGTGGACGGAGTATTGCTGCGTCCGCTCGACTACCGGCAAGGCGAGCAGTTGGTCATGCTGTGGGAGCGCAACGATGCTCAAGGCCTGACGCGACAAGGGCTCTCTCCGGTGAATTTCGTGGACTATGCCGCCCAGGAGCAGGTCTTCGTGGACGCGGCGGGATGGTGGCGTCCTGAGCTGAACCTGACCGATGAGAGCGGCGAGCCCATCCGGGTGCGGACCATCGAGACTTCGGCCAACATCTTCAATGTCGTAGGGGTCGATCCCATGGTGGGGCCGGGCTTCGAGGAAGGCGATGACGCGCCTGACCATCAGTCGGCGGTGGTGATCGATTACGGACTGTGGCAGAGCCGCTACGGAGGTGATCCCGCAGTGATCGGGAAGGCGGTTCAACTGGACGCGCGGCCCTTCACCATCAAAGGCGTGATGCCTCCCGGCTTCAGCTTTCCCGGAGAGACTCAAGTTTGGATGGCGCTTACCTGGCAACCCGTCCGGCATTCGCGGGGAGCCCATTTCTTCGAGTCAGTGGCGCGTCTGAAGGACGGGGTGACGGCCGAACAAGCCCAAGCCGAACTGGACGCCCTGAGCGGCCGGCTGGCTCAGGAGTTCCCCAACACCAACAAGGACTGGGGTGTGGACGCCGTCCCCCTGCGCGAGGAATTGGTGGGATCGGTACGCCCGGCCCTGCTGCTTCTGCTGGGAGCGGTGGCGCTGGTGCTGCTGATTGCCTGTGCCAACATCGCCAACCTGCTGCTGGCCCGGGGTGCCGCGCGAGGCAAGGAGATTGCCGTACGCTCGGCGCTGGGGGCGGGACGCGCCCGCATCCTGCGCCTGATGCTGACGGAAAGCGTCCTGCTGGCCCTGGCCGGCGGGGTGGCGGGGCTGGCGCTGGCCTGGGCGGCGCTGCGCTCGCTGACCGGATTGGTGCCCGTCGACATCCCCCGGCTGGAGGGAGCCACCTTGGACTGGCGCGTCCTGGCCTTCTCGCTGGGACTCAGCCTGCTCACCGGACTCATCTTCGGCAGCATCCCGGCCTGGCGTGCCGCACGGCGCGATCTTCAGCCGCTGCTTCAGTCGGGGACGCGGGGTGCGACCGGCACAGCCTCCAGCCGGCTGCGGGGGATGCTTGTAGTGGGCGAAATGGCGCTGGCTACCATGCTCCTGGCGGGGTCGGGACTGCTGCTGCAATCCTTCCTCACCCTGTTGCAGCAAGATCCCGGATTCCGCAGCCAAAGCATCAGCACGCTGAGGGTGCAGCTTCCCCAGCGAGCCTACCGAGAAGGCGAACGGGTGGCCGCTTTCTTCCGCCAATTGACGGAGTCGCTGCGGGAGCAGGCCGCTATTCAAGAAGTAGGCGTGACCGGATTCCTGCCGCTGCAGAGCGGATGGCGCATCCCCTACGAAATCGAAGGACGGCAGGCGGCCAGCCCCGACGACCGGCCTCAGGCTCAGCATGTCACCGTCACTCCAGGGTACTTCCAAACGCTTGGCGTCCCCCTGCTTCGGGGACGGCATCTGGCGGACAGCGACCGCAGCGATACTCAGGCAGTAGTGGTGATCAACAAAGCTCTTGCCGACCAGATGTGGCCGGGGCAGGACCCGCTGGGCGAGATCATCACCTCCTATGCCCGCCGCATCGGTCCGCTGGGTGAGACGCTGACCGAGGACTCCCGCTACCGCGTGGTGGGCGTGGTGGGCGACGTCAAGAACCGCGACCTGACTGAGGCGGCCGAACCGTCCATCTATTACACCTGCCAGCAGTTCCCCTACCGCGACATGCGCTTGGTGGTGAGGACGGCGCTGCCTGCCGACGACTTGCGCGGCCTGGTCCGCCAGCAAGTGCAGCGGCAGGACGCTTCCCTGCCCGTCTCCGAGGTGCGTCCGCTTGAGTACATCGTATCGGCCTCGACCTCGCGTCCGCGCTTCTTGCTGCAACTGCTGACAGGATTCGCGGCACTGGCCATGCTCATGGCAGCGCTGGGGATCTACGGCGTGCTCTCCTTCAACGTGCGCCAAAGGCGCCAGGAAATCGGCGTCCGCCTGGCGCTGGGTGCAGGACGGAGCGCCGTCCTGGGACTGGTGGTCCGCCAAGCCCTGCGCTGGAGCGTCCTGGGGCTGGTGCTGGGAATCGGCGCCGCCTACCTGCTGGCCCGTTCCCTGGCCGGTCTGCTCTACGGGGTCCAGCCGGCCGATCCGCTGACTCTTGGTGCAACCGCCCTCATCCTTCTGCTCTGCGCCTTGGCCGCCAGCTACCTCCCGGCCCGCCGCGCCACCTCCATCGATCCGCTGCTGGCGCTGCGCAGCGAGTGACGGGTCAGGTTTCCGAGAGGAGCTTCAAAGCCAGGCCATCGACTTCTCAAAGTGTCGGCCAAAGGTGAGACTCCTCTTCGATCTTGTCCATAAATTCCTTTTCTTCGGCGCTCCAAGTGGAAAAGAAATTGTCAAGCGAATTCCCGATCGGATCCCATTCAGGCGATTGGTCCAATCCAGCGCCTCGACGCAACAGCCTTACGGCCGCCCTGTTGAGGAAATGTTCTCCCTTTCAGCCAAGGAGCGGATTTTCTCTTCCAGGTCTTCGCCAAAGCCCCGTATCGTCAGTTGCTGCATCAATCGCCTCCGCGTGACTCACTTCATGACTCACCGTACCTCATTCTATGAGCGGCCCATGGATCAGGTCATTGGGGATCTCCTCTCCCTTGCCTTAGTGAACGGTCGGGAACGCTTTCTGGAAGCGAGGGTTGACGGGCCGGGGAGGGGCGTGTTTTCAATGGAATTGTCCGGACGATGAAAGTTCGATTAAAACATTGGCGGCTGGCTCAAGAGCTGCGCAGACGCGGCATCAGCCAGAACCGCTGGGCGCAGATCCTGGGGGTGTCCAAGGGGCATCTGTCGATGCTGGTGAACGGGCGCCGGCCCTTCCCTTCGCCCGCCACCCGCCGCCGCCTTCTCAAGAGGCTGGACTTGGAGTTCGATGAGCTCTTCGTGGTGGTGGACGCGAGAGGACGCCGGCTGGCCGGCCGTTTTACCGACCCGCGCCGAGGACACAACCCGTCCCCCTGGTGGCGCCGGAAAGGAGAAGGTTGGATGCAAGGCCTGCTTCGCGACTTACGATACGCCGTCCGGACGCTTGGGCGCCAGCCCGGATTCGCCCTCGCCGCCGTCCTCACCCTGGCGTTGGCCATCGCGGCCAACACGGTCATTTTCAGTGTTGTAGACGCGGCACTGCTGCGCCCTCTGGCCTACCCCGATGGTGAACGGCTGGTGCGGCTGTGGGAAGGGGAAACCGACCTCGACGACGGCCGCCGCACGTCCTCGCTGATCAATATCGAGGACTGGCGCAGCATGAATCGCGTCTTCGAGGACGTAGCCGCCTACGACGCCCGCACCGTCACCTACCGCGGCGGCGAACATCCTGAACGTCTTCCGGCGGCGGTGGTCACCGACGGCTTCTTTGAGCTGCTAGGGGTTACTCCGCTGCGAGGCCGCCTGTTCAACCCCGATGAGGACAGTCCTCAAGCTGATCCGGTTGTGATCGTCTCCTGGACCTTCCTGCAAACCCGCTTGCAGGGCGACGCCGAATCGGCTTTGGGCCGCACGCTAACACTGGGCAGCACGCAATATACGGTTGTAGGGGTCTTGCCCCGCGACTTTGAAGATCCCGCCTTGTCAGGGACCGGCGCTCCTGCTGTCCTCATCTGGCTGCCCTTGCGCGATGACCGCGCCCGACATTTCCGCGACGGACGCTCCACCGACGCCGCCATCGCCCGTCTGCGAGCCGGCGTGAGTTGGGAGCAGGTTCGAGAAGACCTGTCACGCATGGATCGCATCCTGACCGAGCGCTTTCCGCAGGAAAACACCGGCTACGACATCCGCGCAGCCTCCCTGCGCAATGAAATCGTGGGCGAGTTCGGTCAAGCGTCCTGGGTGCTGACGGTGGCCGTGGGGCTGCTTCTGGCCATCGCCTGCGTCAACGTGGCCAACCTGTGCCTGGGGCGGGGCGCTTCCAGACGCCGCGAGTTCGCTTTGCGCCTGGCTTTGGGCGCTTCCCGAGGACGCGTTGTGCGCCAACAACTGGCCGAAACTACCCTCCTCGGACTGGCAGGCGGAGCCGTTGGACTCGTGCTGGCTTGGGGCGGACTCAGCCTGCTGCTGGAAACCGCAGCCGACCGCATCCCGCGCGCCCGGGAGGTGTCTCTGGACGGTCGAGTCCTCCTCTTCACCCTGGCCGTGTCCTTGAGCGCCGGGCTGCTCTTCGGACTGGCTCCGGTGCTGCAAGCGCGACGAGGACGGTTGCGCGACGACCTTGCCCAAGCCCGCAGCGGATCCGCCGGCACCCGCATGCGCTCGCGCTTTTGGCTGATCACCGCCGAAACCGCGTTGGCGCTGGTGGTCCTGACATCGGCGGCCTTCCTGTCGCAGAGCTTCTACCGCCTGCTCAGCGTCGACCTCGGATTCGAGACTCAAAGACGCCTCTCGCTGACCGTCACGCCTGACTTTCGAGAGTACGGCGAGAAGCCCGAACTGGAACCGCTCTATCAGCGGATCCGCCAGCGGCTGGAAGCGCTGCCGGGGGTGGAGGCCGTTTCCGACATTAACCGCGTGCCGCTGGGGGACGGCTATTCCTGCGACGGATTCGGCGTCATCGGCCGTCCGCGACCCAAGCCGGGTCAGGAAATCTGTGCCGAAACCCGTGCCGCCTCACCCGGATACCTGGAGGTCATGGGACTGCCCCTGCTGCGCGGCCGGGATCTTCTTCCCTCCGACAACGCCGAAGCCCCGCCCGTCATGCTCATCAACCAGACCCTGGCCGAAAGGCTCTTCCCTGATCAGGATCCCCTCGAGCACCAGATCTGGATCCACGAGATACCCCGCCAGATTGTCGGTGTTTACGCCGACGCGCGGGTCTTCGGTCCCCTGGAGGAGGTGCAGATGGAGATATTGCTGGACTGGCGGCAGGATTCTTGGGCCTCCTGGAACCGCCGTTTCGTGCTGCGGACTTCTTCCGACCCTTCAGCTTTGGCCGAGGCGGCCCGGGAGGCGGTGTGGGCCATCAGTCCCCAATCCTCGATTTCAGACCTGAGCACCTTCGACCAACTCTACTCGCAGAGTCTCTCCGCGCCTCGGCTGCGGACGGTGCTCATGGGGCTTTTCGCCACCGCCTCTCTGCTGCTGGCCTGCATCGGCATCGCCGGAGTGCTGTCATACCTGGTGTCCCGTCGGGTGAGCGAGATCGGCGTCCGCAAGGCTTTAGGCGCGCGTCCCAAAGACATCACCAGCCAAGTGCTGGGCGAGATTCTGCGTCCTGTGTTGACAGGAGTCGGGCTTGGGGCAATAGCTGCCGTTCCCTTCGTGCAGTACTTGCGGGGCTTCCTTTACGAAGTCTCGCCCTTCGCTCCGTTGCCTTTCCTGGCCGCCGCACTGCTGCTAGTGGTGGCAGCCGTGGCCGGCTCGGTGATTCCAGCCCGGCGGGCCGCAAGGCTCGATCCGCTGCTGGCGCTGCGCAGCGAGTGACGGGGCGGCTTGGCCAGCGACAGGTTCCTGGCCCGCATTCCTCACAGGTGGTCTGCTGCCGTGCCGCATCCATCCGCGCTGCCTGCGTTGCGCTCGGTCGGGCTAGCGCTTGCGGGCTACGACCTTGCCTTCGGGGCCTTCGAACTCCAGCCCCGAGATAACGCCTTGCCCGTCGCGCACGATGCGGACTTCCACCGTCCGGGCATAGGCCAGGTGGAATCCGACCAGCTTGTCCTTGGAAAGGAGGCGGAAACGGGTGGGAACGAGGGGAAGCCCACCCGCTAGGATGCTGACCAAGTCGTCCCCCAGCCAGCGCAAGCGGCGCACTTTGCGTCCCTCCTGAAAATTCAGCAGCAGGTAGGTTCGGGCCGACTCGCCTTGAGGAATCGTCCCCGCCACCTCGGCCGATTCCAGTTTGCCCTGCTCTCTCTCCAGTCCCTCGATCCAACCTCGGTAGAGGTTCTCGATGCGGGACGGATCAGCCGCTTCCAGGATTTGGGCTATCTCCCCGAAACGGCCTTTCTCCAGCGCCTGGGCCAGCTTTTGGGCGCGCTCCGTGTAGCCTCGCAAGCGGCGGGCCTCGGGTTTGGTCCGGGCCGTCAGCAGGTCGACGGACGGCTGCCCCTGGGCGCTGATGACCAGGGAGCCGGAATGCGCTTCCACCTCAAGCTGACCTTGACCTGGAAGCTCATAGCTGCCTGCACATTGACGCTGCAAATCCTCGGACACAACCGCCGTCTGGGGGAGTTCGATGGCGGGATGTCCCATCAGGATGTTTTCGGCTGTTTCCGCCACCAGGGGCGTTGGCATCAGCAGCCCGTAGTTCTGGTTGGAAAGAACCGCGAGGACGGCTCCCTTGCGTGGATAGCGGCGAAACACCGCATTAAAGCCCAGTCCAAATGTGCCGGCCGCCTTTTGAACCTGTCCGGCGCGGTCAGTCTGCCAGCCATACCCGCTGCCCTTGGCCGTGCCCGCTTCACCGTCCCCCCGCAGCAGCCTTTTCACGGCGCCCGGTTCGAGAATCTTGCCGCCGCTCAACGCCTGTTCCCAGCCAAACAAATCTCCGGCCGTGGTCACAACGTCGGCTGATCCACGCAGATTCCAATTCATCTGCGAGTCGATTTCCGTCCCGTGCTCAACGGTCCAAGTGTACTGATGGGCTACTTGGCCTTGAGCGAAACGATCCGGCTCATCGATGAAGCCGGTCTTGGCCATTTGCGAGGGTTGAAACAGGCGCTTCCTGACATATTCCCTGAACGATCGCCCGGAGACCTTTTCGACCAAGTGAGCCAGGACTGCATAACCGGCATTGGAATACTGGACCTTGCCCGCCTCCTGCAAAGGTGTGGCCCACAGACATTGCAGCAAGGCCTCCATGGAAGCGGGCCGTCCTCCGCACTCAAAGGGCAGGCCGGAAGTATGAGTGAGCAACTGCCCGATGGTGATGGCGGCCTTGTCATCCGGAATTCCCTGCAAGTAGCGGCCGATGGATTCGGGCGTCCGCAGCTTGCCGTCCTCTTCCAGAGTGAGAATCGCCGCCGCCGTAAACTGCTTGCTGATGGAAGCCACCGGAAAGCGCGTCTCAGGCTGCATTTTCACTTCGGGGCCGCGCCGGGCCAAGCCGTAGCCCCGGTGCAGAAGGACGTCGCCATCCACAGCAACCAGGACGGTTCCGGAGAATCCGAAGTCTCCCAGCGCGTCCAGCGACTTCTCAAGTTTGGCGGCCAAATCGGCCCGCTCCTCTGCGGCCTGGACTCCTCCCAGCCACGCCCAAGCGGCCATCCAGCCCAGCATTATAGCTTTGCCCACTCGCACTGCGTCTCCTCCCGTTTGTGTCTTCAGACTCGTCTCATGTTGCTGGAGTGCGTCCTCGGGTTGAACTCCACACCTCGAACTCTAGAGCCGTCAAGCGGCCAACAAGTTCACACACAAGTTACTTCCGTCCAACGTCGGTTGCCTGTTTAGTACTCGAAGAGATGAGGCGGCCCGCTCCTTCGACAGACGGCGTGCCCCCGACCGGTGTCAGTAACCCCGCGGGCAGGCTCTATGACGTACCCTGACCCGAAGCGTTCCAACGATGGTCCAAGACGGGCTCGGGATGGGCGGAAAAAGACTCATGTTGACTCAAGTTGAATGCTCTCTCGCCTTCAACCAGCATTTATGAAATAATTGCCCGACAACTTAAAACGTGCCAAACAGTCGGGGGATTGGAGCAGCAATGGAAGATCTTTTCCGACAGGTGCGTCTTGCCCTTCGCCGTCTTCGAAAGCATCCTGGATACACATCTGGAGTCCTGACGATCGTCGCCTTGGCGACGGGAGTCTGCGCTGCCATTCTGGCTATCGCCGACGCCACCCTCCTCAGAGAGTTGCCCTACCCGGACCCCGAGCGGCTGGTTTTCTTGCACGAAAACGTCAACGGCAGCGGATTCAATGCCGCCTCCTACCCCAATCTGCAAGACTGGCGGGAACATAACACGACCTTCCAGGACATGGCCTTCTTTGCCGACTGGCGCCATGTCACTGTGAGCGGAGACTTCGAGCCCCTTCGAGCGCGGGCCAATTTCGTGACCTCCAACTACTTCGAGTTGCTGGGAGCGGATCCGGCCTACGGCCAGACCTTTCAGGGCTCGGCCGACCAATTCCCCGGCGCACCCAAGACTGCGGTGGTCAGTCATGGATTCTGGCAGACCCGCCTGGGCGGACGGCCGCAAGCGGTGGACTCAGTGATCCGCCTCAACGGAGAGGCTTTCACTGTGGTGGGAATCATGTCTCCCGACTTCAGCGACTTGGCCGAAGTGAACCATCCTACCGACATCTGGCTGCCGCTGGCCGTCCATGCCGAGATGTTCGGCATCCACACCCTGCAGCGCCGCACGGCGCGCTGGATCTTCGGCATTGGACGCCTCGAAGAAGGGACTTCGATGGAACAAGCCCGCCAGGACCTGGCAGGCGTAGCCCAGCGCCTGGAGGAAGAGTTCCCTGACAGCAACAAGAACTTCGGCGTCACCATCGTGCCTCTGCGGCGATATTTTTTCGGCCTCTACAACGACTTGCTGACGCCGGTAAGTGCGTTAATGACGGCCTCGCTGCTGGTCTTGCTGGTGGCCCTTTTCAACGTGCTGCACTTGGTCATGCTGCGCACATCTCAGCAGGAATCGGAATTGGCCCTGAGGCTGGCACTGGGAGCCGGCCTGAAGCAGCTTTTCGGCCGCTCGCTGGCCGAACTGGTTGTGCTCATGTTGGCGGGCGTGGGGGCCGGATTGGTGCTGGCAGTCTTGTGCGTCCGCCTGCTGGCCGCCATCAGCCCCATTGAATTCCCTGGATTCGTTGACTTGCAGCCGTCCTGGCGGGTCTTCGCGGGTGCCGCCCTGGCCGGCTTGGCAGCCGCTCTGGCGCTGGCCCTGACCTCGCTTCTGCTCTACCGCAAGAGGGATTTGTCGATCCTCTTGCTGCAAGAGGGACGGTCCGGAGCGCCCACCTATCGCCAGATCCTGCAAAAAGGCCTGGTGGTGAGCGAGATCGCTTTAACAGCCGTGCTCTTGGTCAGCATGGGACTGATGGGTCGCAGCCTGCTGCTGCTCAACTCTTCGCCCCTGGGATTTGAGCCGCAAGGCGTCATGACGGCGCAAATGGAACTCAGCAGTCCGCAATATTCCGACACTTCCCGCAGGGGCCTCTTTGTCGAGGAACTCCAACGCCGGGCCCAGGCCCTTCCGGGGGCGGAGGCGGCCTGGATCTGGTCGGCCACCCTGCCCGGCTACTCCTACCGGACCATCGACCTCTACGACGAAACACAGGCCGAGTCAGAGGAGCGCGACCTGATTCGCGGCTTCCGCCATCACGTCTCGCCTGACGCGCTGCAACAGTTGGGCGTTCCTCTACTTCAGGGCCGCTACCTGACTCCGCAGGACCGCCAGGGCAGCCTGCCTGTGGCCCTTGTCAGCCAATCGATGGCCGATGACGCCTGGCCCGGTGAGAGTCCGCTGGGGAAGCGGTTTAAATGGCGCACCCGTTCCGAGATCGACTGGGTGACGGTCGTGGGAGTGGTGGCCGACGCCAAAATGAGGGGACGCCTGGATTCGGCAAACACCCGCGAAGTCTACTTCCCTTACCAGCAAACACTGCCCCCCGAAGTGATTCTGATGGTCCGCGGCGCGTCCGGCTCCGCGATGTTCTTGGCCGGGATCCGACAAGCTGTCCAGAATCTGGACGCCGATTTGCCCGTCTACCAGCCGGTCATGCTGTCGGACTATATCGACCGGGAACAGCGTCCTCTGCGGGCGGCGGTGGTCCTCTTCGGACTCTTCGCCGGGTTGGCCTCCGTCCTGGCCGCCATCGGAGTCTTCGCCATCCTGTCCTACTGGACCAGTTTGCGCAGGCGTGAAATCGGCATCCGCCTGGCCTTGGGAGCCCATCCCAAGAAACTGGTACGGTGGGTCACGGCCAAAGGCGTGCGCTTGAGCCTGCTGGGAGCCGCCATCGGACTGGCCGGAGCCTTAGGCGCTGCCCGCTGGCTGGAGAACATGGTCTTCGGCATCTCTGCCCGGGATCCGCTGTCGTATGCTGCGGCACTGCTTTTCCTGTGCCTGTTGGCCTTCCTGGCCTGTTGGCTGGCGGCCCGCCGGGCCCAACGCGTGGAGCCGGCCGCCACCCTCAAGGCCTAATACTGGCACTAACAACAGGCAACAGTGTGGAGGTCAAGTCGGGCCGCGGGGGGCCGCCGTCTCAGCGGTTCCGCTGATCCTAGCAGCCTGCCTTGAGAAACGCGGCGGGGTGGGGGATGCGCTAGTATGGCTGCCATGAGAAATCCCGGTCTTTGGCTGGTCCTTTTGTGGGTGCTGCTGGTGGCTGCCTGCGCTCCACAGGCTCCCCAGGCGGACTTGATTCTGCACAACGGCGACCTTTGGACGGCGGATGAGTCGACGCCTCACGCACAAGCCGTGGCCGTCCTGAAGGGACGCATCCTGGCTGTCGGCTCGGATGCGGAGGTCATGGCTCACCGAGGCGGCTCCACCCAAGTCGTCGACTTGCAGGGAGCCTTCGCCCTGCCTGCTTTCAACGACAATCACGTCCACTTTGCTTCGGCAGCCCGATTCCTGGAATTCAACATCATGCGCACCGGGACGCAAGAGGAATTCGTGGAAAGGGTCGAGCAGGTCGTCTCTTCGCTCGACCCCGGCGAATGGATCCTGGGCGGATACTGGGGCGCCTACGACCAATGGGCCGAGGGCAGCGCCGGCGGAAGCTCCCGCCAGCCCTTTTCACCCGACATGCGCATCATCGAGGAGATTACCTCCCAGCATCCCGTCTTCATCCGAAAGTTCGACAACAGCCAGTTCGCCGCCAACCGCAAGGCGCTGGAAACGGCCGGACTCGATCCCGACCGTCCGCGGGCCCGGGGAGTAGAGTTCCTGCGTGATTCCGAAGGCTATACCGGGGTCTTTCAAGGCCAAGGCGCGGCGGGGCTGTTTAGGGACAAGATCCCCGGTGAATTCACCCGCAAACGCCGCATCTCGCAGACCAAGAATGCCTTTCGCGAGATCGTCCGGCATGGCGTCAGCAACGTCTCCGACATGAGCGACGAGATCCAGCTCGACATCTACCGCGAGCTGCGTGAGCAAGGCGAGCTGGACGTGCGCATCCACTTCCGCTACCCGCTCGACGACTGGAAGAAACTGGCTGATCGGGGCCTGGAGATCGGTTCCGGCGACGAGTGGATCCGCCTGGGCTCGCTCAAGGGACACATCGACGGCATCATGGGGACGTCCACGGCCCGCTTCTTCGAGCCCTACGCCCACAATCCCGGGAGCCGGGGACGCTGGCGCCGCCTGATGGTGGACGAAGACGGCAACTTCGTGGAAGGCAAGTTCCTGCAGTACATGCTGGACGCCGACCAAGCAGGACTGCAGCTCACCGTCCACGCCATCGGCGACGAAGCCAACCACCTGCTGCTCGACTACCTGGAGGAATTGCGGCGCCAGAATGGCGAGAAGGACCGCCGCTTCCGCCTGGTCCACGCCCAGGTCATCGCCCCCGACGACTTTCCACGGCTGGGCGAACTGGAGGTGGTGGCCGAGGTCCAGCCCTTTCACCTCAGCGACGACATGCGCTGGATGGAGGAACGCATCGGACACCAACGCAGCAAAGGCGCTTATGCCTTCAAGACCATCCAGGATAACGGCGGACTGCTCTGCTTCGGAACCGACTGGCCGGGCACCTCGGCCGCCGAGTACCCCATCAATCCAATGCTGGGCATCTACGCCGCCGTCACCCGCCAGACGGTCACCGGAGAGCCTCAGGGAGGATGGTTCCCCGATGAGCGCATCTCCGTCGAAGAAGCACTCAAGGCCTACACCTACAACACCGCCTACGCCAATTTCGAGGAGCAGGTCAAGGGTTCGCTGACGCCCGGAAAAGTGGCCGACATCGCTGTTCTCTCGCAGGATCTGCTGGAGATCGAAACTTCCAAGATCTTGGACACAGAGGTCCTCTATACCGTCATCGGCGGCCAGATCGCTTATCAGCGCGACGAAACCCAGCAGGCCCAAGCTTCGCAGCAGTGAGAATCTGCCGTCGCTCTTCTCCGGCTCGGCTTGCGTCCGGGGACAGTCCGGTCAGGCGACTTTTGCCCGGCAACTCAGCCGTTAAGAGGCCTTCGCTTCAGGACCAGGCCGCTGACCGTCTCGTGGCTCAAAGATCTCATTCAGGCGCCGTTGGCGGAATTCGAATATGCCCTCCACGTCGCGGCGCACGAAGAGCTTGTCGATGATCCAGCCGCCCCAGACGGCGTAACGCACCACGTCGCGGCACAGCGTCCCGCCCTCCTTCTCCTCGAACGTGTGCTCGTGGATCCACTGGCGGTAGGGTCCCTTAAGCTGCTCGTCCTGAAAACGGAAGGGCGGTTCCCAGACCGTGATCTTGGTGCGCCAGCGAATGGGGATCCCCCGCACCCGCAGCTTGTAGTCGATCAGCGTCCCCACCTGCATGTCGATGGGCCTGGGCGTCAGAATCTCGAAGTTCAGACAGTCGGGGGTAATCTGCTCCAGGTTGGCGGCGTCAGCGAAAAAGGGAAAGACCTCTTGTGGCGGACAAGGCAGCCGGATCTCTTTTTCCAAGCGAAATTCTCTCATAACAGTGCACTTCCTCTCCGCTCCTTGGACCCGTCCTCAGAGACGCTTGCAGCGGGCTCTCCGTTTCGCAGCCTCCCGGGCTGAGGCTTGGACTTAGCGGCGGCTTCATGGTCAAATGGGTCGCCAATCATGCTGATCGCGCTTTTGAAGAGAACCTGGCGCTTGGTCCGCCGGGAAAACCTGCTTCGGCTCTTGATGATCTTGTTGGCCACCTTGCTGCTCAGCAGCGTGGCACTGGCGCTGGTTGAACCCGAGCGGACCTGGCAGGAAGGGCTTTGGCTGAGCATCGTGACGATGACCACGGTCGGCTACGGCGACATGTACCCGACCACTGTGGCAGGACGCGTCATCGGGGTGGTAATGATGTTGGTGGGCATCGGAGTCCTGGGCATGTTTTCGGCCACCATCGCCAGCATTCTGGTGGAGCGCAAGCTGAAGGAGGAATTGGGCATGCTTTCCAAAGAGATCCGCGACCATCTCATCATCTGCCAGTGGAACCGCCGGGCCAACGAGATCATCCGCGAACTGCGTGCTGATGAGCGCACCCGCCAATGGCCCATCGTCCTCCTGGCCGACATCGAGCGCAAGCCGCTCAAGGACGACGACTACTTCTTCTTCGTGCGCGGCGCCGTGGACGAGGAGGGGCTGAAGAGGGCCCATCTCGATCAGGCCAAGTCGGTGATCGTCCTGGGCGACGACCGGATGGCGTCCGAAGTCCGCGATGCTCAGGTTGTGCTGGCCACTTTGGCGGTGGAATCGGTCAACCGCGACGCCTACACCATCGTTGAACTGACCGACGAAGCCAACTCCAAACACTGCGAACGGGCCCACGCCGACGAGATCATCGTTCCGGGAGAGTTCGGCAGCCATCTCATCTCCAGGGCCGCCCGCGATCACGGCATCACCCGGGTGGTCAACCGCCTGCTCAGCTCGCGTTATCCCACTGATCTGCACCGGCGGGAAGTCCCCAGCGCCCTGGTCGGACAGACCTTCCTAGACGCCATGTCGCTGCTCAAGAAGACCGAGAACAGCATTGTTTTAGGCGTCCAAAAGCCTGGAGGCGAGACAATCGCCAATCCGGACGGCGATTTGACGCTGGAGTCGGGCGATTCCCTGATCGTGATTGCCTGACCGGAGTCCGCCGACACGATGCCGACCCCTTGTCTCAACGTGGGCTTGCCGTCGTTCCGCCGACCCCGCTCGAAGTCGAAAGGCCGCTTGCGCTAAAATAAGCGCGTTTTGAAGACGACATTAGAAGCCCACCGACAATGGTCGATTGACGAAGCCAGCAAGGTCTACCGCATCGATGACTGGGGAGCCGGATTCTTCGGCATCAATGAGCGGGGCAACGTCCAGATCGATCCCCACCAGGACGGGCGCAAGATCGACTTGAAGGAGCTCATCGACGAGATCCAGCGCAAAGGAATGGATCTGCCCGTCATGCTGCGCTTTTCCAACATCCTGCAAAAGCGCATCGAGGACATTCATCAGTGCTTCCGCCAGTCGATCAGGAAGTCCGGCTATCAGGGACGCTATTTCACCGTCTACCCCATCAAGGTCAACCAGCAGCGCCAAGTCGTGCAGGAGATCGTGCGATTCGGACGTTCCTTCGACATGGGGCTTGAAGCCGGTTCCAAGCCCGAACTGCATGCCGTCCTGGCCATGCAGGACAATCCCCAGGGACTGATCATTTGCAACGGCTATAAAGACGAAGCCTACATCCGCATGGCTCTGATCGGACAGAAGCTCGACCGCCGCATTTTCATCGTGGTGGAGAAGCCTTCCGAACTGAAAACCATCTTCCGCCTCTCCTCCGACCTCAACATCCATCCCCAGATCGGACTTCGGGTCAAGCTGTCGTCGGCCGGCAGCGGACTGTGGCAGTCTTCGGGAGGCGAATCGTCCAAGTTCGGGCTGACCGTCAGCGAGATTCTCGACGCCCTCGAATTGGCCTCCTCCCAAGGCATGCTGGACAGCATCAAGCTGCTTCATTTCCACCTGGGCAGTCAGATCACCGACATTTCGTCCATCGCCGAAAGCCTGAAAGAGGTGGCCCACTTCTATTCCGAGCTGCACAAGGCCGGATGCGAGATCGAGTTCGTGGACGTGGGCGGCGGACTGGGCATCGACTATGACGGATCGCGCTCCAACGCCCCCTCCTCGGTCAACTACTCCATCCAGGATTACGCCGACACGATCGTCTCGGCCCTGGGCGAAATCTGCCGTCAGCGGGAACTGCCTCATCCCAACATCGTGTCCGAATCAGGACGGGCCCTGACGGCCCACCACTCGCTGTTGGTCATGGACGTGCTGGAAGCTACGTCCCCGCCCCTGTGGAAGCAGGAGCCGCAGCTATCCGACCAGGAAGATCCGGCTCTTTTCACCTTGCAGAGCATACTTGGCCGACTCAGCCCGGAAACCGCCCTCGAGAGTTGGCGTGAAGCCATCCGCGTCAAGGAAGAGGTGCTCGACCACTTCAAGAGCGGACGCACCGGCCTCACCGAACGGGCCAAGTGCGAACAGCTTTTCTGGACGGTTGCCCGCCGCGTCTACCGCCTGCTGCCTGACATCGAAGGCGGAGAAGAAGTTGCCGACCTCAAGGAACGCCTCTCCGACAAGTACTTCTGCAACTTCTCGCTCTTCCAATCCCTGCCCGATTCATGGGCCATCAATCAGATCTTCCCCATGATGCCCATCCACCGCCTCGACGAATGCCCCGACCGCGAGGCCACCTTGCAGGACATCACCTGCGATTCCGACGGCAAGGTCGACTGCTTCATCGGCGACCCTGGACGTCCCGGCGAAAAGCGGGGCACGCCCACCCTTCCCGTGCACAGCTTTCCGCCTCAGGATTTCTATTTGATCGGGGTTTTTCTGGTGGGGGCCTACCAGGAGATCCTGGGCGACCTGCACAATCTCTTCGGCGACACAAACGCCGTTCACGTCTCGCTCAACGACGACGGCAGCTACTGCTTTGAAGAGTTCATCCACGGGGAAAACGTGGAAGAGGTGCTCGATTACGTCCAATTCCAGTCCGCCGACCTTCTGGAACGCATCTCGAAGCTGCTGGGAATCGGCCTTGGCAAAGGCCTCATCCAGCCTGCCGAAGCCGAAGAGATGATGGCCCTCTACCGCCAGGGACTTAAAGGCTACACCTACCTCCTGGGTGCCGAAATCGAATAGCTGGCCGGTCTTCGCCAATCGCCCCGAGGGTGACAGTGCGGACTGCTAGGCTTGGGGCGGAGGAAACGTGGATCAGTCGGAGGAAATCAGGTTCCGCTTTCGCTTCAGGAAGTTCCTGGCGGCGCTGCAGTATGTGGCCAGCCAGCGGTCCCTGAGTACGCTGGAAGTGAGCAAGGTGCTGTTTTACGCCGACAAGTACCACCTGACGCGCTACGGACGTCCTGTTACCGGCGACGCTTACGTGGCCATGCTCAACGGTCCGGTGCCTTCCTCCGGTTACGACTGGCTTAAGAACGCCGCCAATGCGGCGCGCAGCCGGCTGCGCCTGGCTGGCGACAAGAGGCTCGATCTCCTGTTGGAAGCGGTGCGGGTGGAGCCCGAGAAATCCTATGCCACCTTCTCGGCGCCTCATTTCACCATGACCGACTGGCTCTCCGATTCCGACCGCGAGGCCCTCGACAACGGACTTGAGGAGTGCCGAGGGCTGAGCATGGGGCAGCTCATCGACAAGAGCCATCAGGAAGAAGCCTGGCAAAGAGCCGATGAGAACGGACGCATGGATCTGCGCCTGCTCTTCGATCCCGACAACGAAGAGCAACAGAACCTGCTCGAGCTGCTGAGGGAAAACCAAGAAGCGGAGGACTATCTCGATGGCAATGCAGATGCGTGACCTTCAAAGTGAATTGCTACGCTCTCCGCAGGCTCTCAAATGCGGATCGGTATGGCGCTTGCCAGAAACGGTGGGCAAGGACGATTCCGTCTACAAGTACTGCATCCACCTGGGAACCTTCCAGAACTACTGCCTCTATCTGCTCAGCACCTCGCGCGGACACAAGATCCCCTCAGCCATGCGCGGGGAATGCCTGCCCATCCGGGCCGGATCCTACCCCTTCTGGCCGCGCGACACCTGGATCGACTGCCGCGAAATTCGCCATCGTCCTCAGCACTCCTTCCGCGCCCAGATCGCCAACGACCCCCGCAGCCGATACTGCGGACTCCTGGCCCTGCGCCACCTCTCCGCCCTGCGCCGCATCGTGTCCGAATCGCGCTATCTGCCGCCCCTGGAAAAACGCATCGTCCTTGATTGCCTCAATGCCTGATCCGGGCACCCTCCCTGTGCCCTCGGACACTCTGCCAATGGGCGACAGCGCTGTGGAGCGCGACTCTCAGGGTTCGGCCCCAAGCATGGACGGTCATCCGTGCCCCGGACGGGATGGTAGAATCGCGTCCATGATTTACGTGGGAACCTCGGGATTCGCCTACAAGGAATGGAAGGGCAGCTTTTATCCGGAAGACCTGCCCCAGAAGGACTACCTGCGCTATTACGCGAGCCAATTGTCCACGACCGAAATCAACAATACCTTCTACCGTTCGCCTTCGGCCAAAACCGTGGCCCAATGGAAGGATAAAGTGCCTGATTCCTTCCGCTTCACCCTCAAGATGAACCGCCGCGTCACCCACCACAGGCGGCTCAAGGACGTTGAAGAAAACCTGGAGTGGTTCCAGACGGGCGCCGCGCCCCTGGAAGAGCAACTGGGATGCGTGCTGGTGCAGCTTCCGCCCTATTTCAAGTGCGACTTGGAGAGACTGAAAGCGTTCCTGGACGTTTCGGCTGAGATCTTCCCCATGGCCTTCGAATTCCGGCACGATTCCTGGTTCTGCGACGACACCTATTGCCTGCTGGAAGACGCCAACCAGACTCTGGCGGTGGTCGAGGCCGACGATCGTGAGGCCGTCCGCGTGCTCACGGGACCATTGGTCTATGTCCGGCTGAGAAGCAGCGGCTATGAGTCGGGCCAGCTTGAAGAGTGGGCCGACTGGTTGGGCAAGCTCGACCGAGACGCTCTGGTCTACTTCAAGCACGAAGGCCAAGCGCCCACCCTGGCTCTGGAGCTGGCCGAACTGCTCAAAGAGTGAGAACTC